>JBBRQS010000018.1:0-85853 GCA_038226035.1 Chitinophagales bacterium
TGTCAGTAGAAACTATATCTCTTGACAGAAAATTCCTGACGGAGCTGAAAAGCCTCAGGCTTCCTGTCAGTAGAAACTATATCTCTTGACAGAAAATTCCTGACGGAGCTGAAAAGCCTCAGGCTTCCTGTCAGTAGAAACTATATCTCCTGACAGAAAATTCCTGACGGAGCTGAAAAGCCTCATAGAGGCTTCCTGTCAGTAGAAATAAAAATAAAAACCGGTTTTAACTCCGTTGGGAGTGTCCTGTTAATGGCAGTTCCATAAAAAATATCCGAAAAACAATATTTTTTATCAGATCTTTGTAATTATTCAGGTTCATTGCTATTCTAAGTTTGTTCAACTACTCAACATTCATTTTTAAATGGTTTTATTGAATTTTTTTCAAAAAAGGCATAAAAAAAACCTCGACGGCTGTACACCATCGAGGATTTTTCATTATTGACGTTGGACGTTGGACTTCAGATAAATGAAAACACTTAAAAAATGTCTAATATCCAAAATCTAAAAAAATACTACTCCAATTTAAACTTCACGGGCAGTGTGTATGCTACACGTACCGGACGACCTTGCTGACGACCCGGCGCCCATTTCGGCATCATATTCACTACGCGCAAGGCTTCTTCGGAACAACCTCCGCCTACACCGCGTTTGATGGTCACATCTTGAATGGAACCGTCGGTGTTGACAACAAAACCTACATAAGCCGTGCCTTCAATATTATTCTCGCGTGCAATTGCCGGATATTTAATATTATCGCGCAAAAATTTGAACATCGCTGCTTCACCATTCGGAAATTCCGGTTTTTGCTCTACTACCGTAAAAACCTTATTCACATCTTCTTTCGGTTTTTCCGGTTCCTTTTCCGGCGGCGGCGGTGGCGGTGCTTCTACGGGTTTTACGTAGGCTTTCACCGTTGTATCGCCTTTTATATCCTTCGTACCGATATCCACGTTTTTCGGGGGGTCGGGCGGAAGCGGTGGTTGCTCTTTCGGCGTTTCCTTAATCGTCACCGTCGGCGGTACAAATCTAATTTGCGGTCGTTGCGGCGGCGGCGGCGGTGGCGGCGGTGGCGGCGGTGGCGGGGGCGTATTTTTGTCTAATGCCGGTGGTTCAAGCAATTCGACACTCTTATACACCAATTCCTCTTTTTTGAACATCTTTGAGAATTGAGCGGCAATTATGGGCCAACCTAAAAGCAAAGCTGAGACAATAACACCACCAATAACGCCTCTGATTACGTTTTTGCCGTACAATTGGCGCAAAGCGTAACCACCGTAAGATTTATTTCTGCCGGAAAAGACAATGTCGTCGAGCGACAGCTTTCGGAGATCATTTACTTCCATATTCGGTGATTTTTAAATAGACGTTAGGCATTGGACTTTAGAAAAACAGATATTCTTCTGCAGAAAACGTACACATCTAACATCAAATGTTTAAATTTTTTTATCAAATTAGATAATGTTCATTGGATTTTATCAACGGGCGGAAATTTTTTCCAATGCCCAACGTCCAATTTCCAAAACTTATTTTTTTATTAAGCCCAATTGCTCCAAGATAACAGTATCGATTTTATCGCGGTCAACTAAAGCATATCTGCTGTTGGTTATGCGCATTTCATCCATAATGTCTACCATATTTTTAAATTTTGCTTTCGGCGCACCTTTAATCAGTACGATGATAGAGTCGGGTGTTAAACCCGGCACTTCACCTACTGCTTTTCTGCGCTCCATAATAGCATTACGCACACCCTTAGAAGAAAAATCTGCAGAGTCAACTTTGAGTCCACCGGCGGCAAGTTCTTCTTCTGCAATTTGGTAAAAATACGCTTTGTTATTTTCACCCAAAAGAATACTCAGAACCCGCTTTTTGTTGACTTTAATTTGATCAATTAGATCTATCGGTTTCTTAGCCGGTTTTATAACTTCAATCGCCTTAGGTTTCGCCAATGTTGTTGCTAACATGAAAAAAGCGATAAGCAAAAAACCTAAATCCACCATCGGTGTCATGTCTATCAAGGGCGCACCTTTCTTTCCGGTTACTATTTCAGACATTTGACATGAATTTTTAAATTTTTAGAAAAATTAGCTGTCGGCTTTTAGCTTTTAGCTATTGGCTTATCAACTATTGTTTTGTTATTCTGCTAACAGCCATCAGCCAAAAATTATTCTCTTTCGTTTTTCACCGCAGTAATGAGGTTGAAACGATTGGAATTTGTTTTGCGCAACGTCTCGATAACGGCATCCACTTTATCGTAATCGGCAGCTTTATCTGCCTTCACGGCTATAATCATATTTTCGTTTATAGACCGTGCGATAACTATAAGTTCGCCTAATTGATTGCGTGCCGTATCGGAACCGGTACTGCCAGGTAACACTTTTGCATCCGGATTACAGATGAGTCCGGGTTGAATATAACCTTGAGATTGCTCCGGCGACAATGAAAGAAATTGTCCTAATTGATTGAGTGGTAAGCCGAATTGATCCATTGCCATGAATTTTTTCTGCATATCGCCTGTCAGATTGATACTGTATCGTCTCGCCACTTCATCTAAAAGGGCTTTACGTGTAGGTTTATCATCCACACCCAGAAAGATACGACCGTCTTCTCCAACCGAAATCAACAGGACTTTTGATTCTTTAGGCAAATCGGTAACAGCACCTGACATAGGTATATCTACCTTAACCGGTTCCTGTGGTTTAAATTTTGCCGTCAAGATGAAAAACGTAAGTAACAAAAATGCTACATCGCACATAGCAGTCATATCCATGCGGATATTCTGCTTTTTCATTTGAATTTTAGGCATAGAAATAAGTTTTTAATAAAATTGAAAAATAACAACCTGAGTCGAGAGTTGAGATATAAGATATGAATGGTTAGATATGAGAGCCGGGATTAAAAACCCGTTCCCGTACAATATTATATTTCATACTTCATACTTCATACTTTTCGTACTTCCGACTTCATACTTCTAAAAAAAGCTTATTTTTTATGCGAATTGGCGAATGCTTGACCGATTGTGAAAGATGCTTCATCAACACGGTAACTCATACCGTCAATTTTTGCCGTGAAAAAGTTGTACAAAATAATGGCACAAGCAGAAGTACCTATACCCAAAGCCGTATTGATCAAAGCTTCGGAAATACCTTGAGCCAAAGCCGATGAATCACCACCCGTTTTACCCAAAGCGGCAAATGAACGAATCATACCGAGTACCGTACCCAAAAGTGCAATCAAAGTACCTACCGAAGCAAGAGTTGAAAGTATCGGCATATTGCGTTGCAACATCGGCATTTCAAGTGCGGTTGTTTCTTCAATTTCAGATTGAATACTACCTACTTTTTGGTCCATGTCAAGTTCCGTATTGCCTAACATTTCTTTGTACTTCACTAAACCACTGCGTACCACATTGGCTACCGATCCTTTTTGTTTGTCGCAATCCGAAATAGCGGCATCTACGTTGTCGCGATCCAGATTACCTTTAATGCGTTTGATGAAATCCGCGATAGAACCGTTGCCTTCTGCCGCATTAAGCGTGAAATAACGTTCGATAGAGAAAACGAAAACGCAAAAAGCACACGTCATCAAAATCGGTACAATGAAACCGCCTTTGTACATTAAGCCGAGTGCGTTGCCTTCGAGCACCTCTTTAGTGTTGTCTCCACCGACAAAGTGCGAACCTGCACCCATAACTAAGTAATAAACTAATTCACACAGCACCAATCCGCCGACAATAACTGCCGGTGCGAAAATCGCGTTGTTAGTGCTACTGCCACCTGCATTTGCGTTAGGTGCTTTTACTGTTACTGCCGGAGCTTTAATTGGCGTACTCATAAATCAAAATTTGAGTTTTAAATGAACAAAATTTTTGTGAAAAATTAGTTTTAGCTTTAACTTACAATGGTAAACGGGTTTTCTGATCTTTTCCGTTTACGCAATTTAACCGGTGCAATAATACAATTTAAAAATGATTATGCAAGCACGTTTAAAAAAAATTTTGTTGCAAAAATTTTCAAATAATCTCTGAATAAGCATTTAAGCTTTCTTTATATCCCTATTTTGTAGTGTACAGCAGGTCAAAGAACAATAGAAAAAGAAAACGGCACTTTAATTATGAATTTTGAATAATGAATAATGAATTGTTGCTGCGCATCTATATGTTGCCGAAACGGAAATTATTTAAAATTTTTTCCGATTTTTTTAACCGTTTTGCGAATAAAATTAGGCAACCGAAACCGAAAAGCAAAAACCTGAACATCCATAAACACAATCATTGTCCGTTATTTAGTTAGATGCAACCGGCAATGAAAAAGGTGTGAGCGGTACGAAAAAAAATAAATTTTTTTTAATAAATTTTTAAAATAAGGTTTTGCTGATAAACGAAAAAGTAGACCAAGTAATTTTTACGCATTTTTCCGGTTTTTTTTCGGACTTTTGTCTTTTATTTTATTTATGCGTTACATCACCCGCTTGATTCTTTTTTATTGCTTTTTGAGTGCGACAACTGTTCGAGCGCAAAAAGATTCTGCAAATGCTTTTCGTGCAACGCTATTGAACGCCTCTTATGCGTTCGCGATGCCGGCGGCAGATTTGGCGCAACGTTTCGGTTTCAGTATGAGTGCAGGTGGAAGTTTAGAAAACGTTTCGCTCAAAACCGGTTGGATATATGGTATAGAAGGTTTTTATTTTTTCGGTACCAACGTTAAGGAAGATGTGTTGAGCGGTTTCCGCACCACCGACGGCAATTTATTGAGCGATATCGGAAATTACGGCGGTGTGGAATTGCGCGAACGCGGTTTTTATGCGGGTATTCACGCCGGTAAAATTTTTAAACTGACCGACAACGGCAACAGATTCGGCGGTTTGCGTTGTACGTTCGGTATCGGATGGCTTCAACATAAAATTCGTTTGCAGGACGATAATAATTCGTTCGCGCAAGTACACGTACCTTACGATGCCGGTTACGACCGGTTGACTAACGGCGTTGCGTTCAATCAATTCATCGGCTATCAACTATTAAGTCGGGATAAAAAAGTAAATTTTTTCTTCGGAGCAGAAATAACGGAAGGCATCACCAAAAACCGGCGCGTTTATAATTTCGATACCCGTCAAACCGATACGCGCACAAGATTTGATATGTTGGCAGGTATCCGTCTCGGTTGGAGTTTCGTCCTTTCCACACATAAAAGAGCAGAAGATATTGAGTATTAATTTTCGGGTTTTGATTAGTAGCGTATGGCGAAGAAAAAATAAAAATCTTGAAAATCCCTAAAATCTTTCTAAATCGTGTTTTGGGAATAAACTTTACTCTTCAGCTTTTTTTATAGCAGCCAAAATATCATCCAAATAATCTTTTACATTTTTTGTTCTAAAATAATCTTCACCATACAATTTAAAATATATATTATGGGCTTTTTCGTATAATAAATGAGCATCTTTCAATTCTCCATAATCCTCTAATATATACCCTAAATTCCATTGAACCAAAGCGACCGACGGATGATCGGGTCCGAAATTTTTTTCATCCGTTGCCAATGCCATTCGCACCAAATCGCGCGCACCGTTCAAATCGCCTAAGTCACGTAATATCATTCCCAAATTAGTTTGACTTCTTGCGACCGATGGATGATCGGGTCTAAAGTTTTTTTCATCTGTTGCCAATGCCTTTTGCATCATATCGCGCGCACCGTTTAAATCACCTAAGTCGCATAATATTAATCCCAAATTATTTTGTAAAATGGAAAAGTTTTTATGCACATCTCCATCTAAAACTTCAACGAGTCGTGTTCCAAATTCTAATTTTTCTTTTTTGAAAATGGCGTGGTCACCAGGTTTGTTATAAGCGTTAAAATAATTTCCGAAATAATCCACTATAGGCAAAACATTTTCACAACTCACATCACCGATTATTTTTTCATGCAGAATCATTTCCTGCAAAAGCGGGTGCATTTTGTATTGCATACCGCCTTCAGCGTGTCGTGTTTCTTCGAGCCAACCGTTTTGGGATATTAATGTCCATTGCGAATAAATATTTGTTGGTTGTTCGGCGTTTATACCAAAATACTCAAGTAAATCTTTTTCACTGTGGTAATCGGGTATTAAAACGGCGTGATAGGCGAGTAAATCTTTTATGGTGGGTTTGTCAGTTTCATTTTCAGGCAACCAATTAACGTGTTCAAAAATCCGACGCAAATGTTCGGCAACAAACGCTTGTTCGTCGGCTTGGCTGAGTTCCGCTTTTTTACCCGAAATTCCGGTAGCTACTTTTCTTCTATACAATGCCGGACTATGCATATAACCATCGTGAATAATATCGCGTAATGCGGCTAAACTACAATTGTTCATGCTGCCGGATTTTGCCGTCATTTCAATTAAAAGCGTATGGCAATCTAAATCGTGGCAAATATCGTCTACGCAATTGCGTTCCGCATCCGTATAATTTTTTGTAAAGTCGGCGCGATAGTACATTGAAAAAACTTTGCGCGCATCAACGGCATCCAATTTATCTATGCGCACACTTACATAATCCGTCTCGTTTGCCGATGTATCGCGCGTGGTGACTAATATTTGCCAACCCATTTTTTCTAATTTCTTCAAGCCTTGCATCAAATCGCTGTGGTTATTGGCATTATCTAAAACCAATAATTTTTTTCCGGGCAAGGCACGCATGGTTTGCAAAATAAAATCAAAAGCGGCTGCGGGTTGTTTAGCAATGATAAACTCATTTACTTTTTCGGAAATACCTAAACCGTTTTGTAATTCGGTGTTATAAACAAAAGCATTTTCAACGCTGTCGGAAATATCTATCCAAGCTATGTGCGCGTACGTATTTTGGTTGCGCGACAAATACAACAAAGCCACCGTCGTTTTGCCGATACCGCCCATACCGTTTACCAATGCAACGGTTCGGTTTTGTTCAAAAGTTTTTGTCAGCACAGCAATTTGTTCATCGCGCCCGATCACTTGTTCTTCCGCAACGGAAACAAAACCGGTTAAGAGTTTTATTTGCGTTTTTTCGGGTGCGGCGTGAATGTGTTCATTACAAACGCTGTGCGCACCTTGATTGATTTGGCGTTCAATATTTGTTTTATTACCGGTATCCATAATGAAAGTTTGCGTGTGTTTTTGGGTAAAATTCCGAGATAAAATTAAAGAAAATAATTGATAGTATAAAAATATATTGAAACTCGGATAAATTATCTTTAATTTTGCATAAAATACCGATGAGTATGATGACTATTTCGTTTAATCAAGTGGAGGATTTTATTTCAAAATTATCGTTATCTAAAAAAGTGCAATTACTTTATAAGATATCTAAAGATTTGGGTGAAACATTTCCCGGCATTGAAAAAACACCCAATATCTGTGGCGGCAGTGCGTGTATTATTCGCACGCGCATACCGGTTTGGACATTGGTATCTTTCAAAAAAGCGGGATTGACTGATGATGCTTTGCTGGCATCCTATCCGACTTTACGCTCTCAGGATTTAAACAACGCATGGGCTTATTATCAAGTCAATAAAAAAGAAATAGATACCGATATTGAAGAAAATAATGAATAAATCGGTAACAAAAATTATAATCTGTGAGAAAACTTTATGTAAATGAAAATTTCCCTTTAGCTGTCGTTGAATTATTACGTAGTTTCGGCTATGATGTTCTCACTTCTTTGGATGCCGGAAATGCCAATCAGCGCATTCCGGATGAAGATGTTTTGAAATTTGCCGAAAATCAAGACAGAATACTTTTAACTTTAAATCGACGTGAATTCATTCGATTGCACCGTTTAAATCCTGTTCACGCCGGTATTATTGTTTGCACGGAAGATGCTGATTTTGCGGCACTCGCCCGACGAATTGATACTGAACTCTCTGATAATGAGAAACAATTTAATAATGAACTGATTCGAGTTTATAAACCCGGATAACTATTTCCTGTTAGCCGATGTTTTGTAAAGGTGCTCTTTACCTTTGCACAACCGAAATGCAAGTTTCGCAATTCGTAATTCGTAATTCGTAATTGAATATCTATGTCTCAAGAAAAAAAAACAGGCTTCAAAGAGCAGTTTGCAGCACTCAAAAATATTCCTGCCCTTTTTAAAATAATTTGGAAAACGCATCGCGGGTTGATGTTCATTGATATGTCGTTGCGTTTGTTGCGGTCGGCTTTGCCGGTGGCGATTTTGTATATCGGAAAAGAAATTATTGATGCCGTTATCCGAATTATTAATACGCACGCAACGCCGGAAGCGACGCATTTATGGAAATTCGTGGCGATTGAATTCGGTTTAGTGATTGCTTCTGATATTATCGGGCGCGGTATTGCTTTGGCGGAAAGTTTGTTGGGCGATTTGTTTTCCAATCAATCAAGTTTGGAAATTATTCGCCACGCCGCAATTTTGGATTTATACCAGTTTGAAGATCCGCAATTTTACGATAAACTCGAGCGCGCACGCCGCCAAACCAACGGACGTACGGTACTGATGTCGCAAGTGTTCGATCAATTGCAAGATATTGTATCCATCTTTTTTCTCGGCGCGGGTTTAATATTTTTTAATCCTTGGCTCATTCTTATTCTTTTTATTGCCGTATTGCCGTCGCTGTTCGGTGAAATTTATTTCAATCAGCGCGTGTATTCTTTAACCCAAAGTTTTACACCCGAACGCCGCGAACTGGATTACCTGCGCTACATAGGCGCGAGCGACGAAACGGCAAAAGAAATAAAAATTTTCGGTCTCGTGGATTTTTTAGCGAATCGTTTCAAATTCATTTCCGATAAATATTACGCCGAAAACAAAAAAATTGTGCTTAATCGCGCTTTTATCGGTACGCTTTTAAGCATTGCCGGTACGATGGCATATTATGCGGCGTATGTTTTTATTATCGGTCAAGCTGTAACAAGTGTGATTACGATAGGTACGATGACGTTTTTGTCCGGTTCTTTTTCCCGGATGAACAATATGTTACAGGCTTTTATGTTGCGGTTTTCGCGTATTGCTGAGTCGGCGCTGTATTTGCAAGATTTTTTTGATTTTTTGGCACTGCAACCCGTACTGCCTAAATCAGGGCTGTTAAGTATTCCGCAACCGATAAAAGAAGGTTTTGTTTTTGAAAACGTGAGTTTCAAATACCTTAATTCCGAAAAATACGCCGTCAGAAATTTAAGTTTTCATATCGATGCCGGCGAAAAATTAGCACTCGTCGGCGAAAACGGTGCGGGAAAAACCACTATCGTCAAACTTTTATCGCGCTTGTATGATCCGACGGAAGGACGCATTTTGTTGGACGGAAAAGATTTGCGCGACTACAATCCGGAAAAATTACGCGAAGCCATCGGCGTAATTTTTCAAGATTTTATCCGCTTTTCACTCACCGCTTCAGACAATATCGCCATCGGAAATATAAATCAAGCGAAAAACGTGGCGCAAATAGAAAATGCCGCAGAAAAAAGTTTAGCGGATGACGTTATAAAAGAATTACCGGAAAAATATCAGCAAATGCTCGGTAAACGGTTTAATAAAGGTGTGGATTTATCGGGCGGACAATGGCAAAAAATTGCTCTGGCGCGCGCATACATGCGCGACGCGCAGTTACTGATTCTCGACGAACCGACTGCAGCTTTAGATGCGCGCGCCGAACACGAAGTTTTTATCCGTTTTTCCGAACTCACGAAAGGTAAATCGGCGGTGCTTATTTCGCACCGGTTTTCTACTGTGCGCATGGCGGATAAAATTCTTTTTTTAGAAAACGGACAACGCAAAGAATACGGTACTCACGAATCACTGATGCAAGAAGGCGGTTTGTACGCCGAGTTGTTTAATCTGCAAGCAAAAGGATATAATTGATGTCGGATGTCGGATGTCAAAATAAAAAAAAACGCGGACTACATTATAGTCCGCGTTAACCTAACCTTTTAAATTGCAGCAAAAAATTACTTCAAACAACGTTATGAAGTCATCCTTTATTTTACGGTTAATCCAACATAATTTCTATCGCCCTGTGTTCGTTGAGCAGCACCCGATTGTCGTTGTCCAAGCGTTCGAACGTGTTTTTCAAGCGTTGCACTTCGTGCTGCAAATTTTCAACGGTCGTATTTTGAGCTAAATAATTTTCGATCACCTCACGATTTTTGGCGACGAATTGTTGGTTGTGTACCCGCGTATTTTCTAAACTATCCATCAGATTTTGTATCTGCCGATCTTTTGTTTTTTGTCGTTCATAAAAATAATTATAAACCGTAAGTCCGGCTAAAAAAGCCGTACCGGATAACCAAAACCAAATACTTACGAGACCGTTCATTTTATGTGTTTTTTAAGGCGTCGCTAAATTAATGACTATGTATGGATATTGCAACAAATTTTTCGTTTTATCTTGTTTTATATTAATTATTTTAAAAATAAATCTTTCCGGCGACAATCCTTCCTCTACTAAATATTTTTTAAGCTGTTTTAATCGCGCAGCCGATACCGTTTTTTTTTCGTTTTCGATACCGATATTGGTAACGTAAACCTTGTAGTTGACGGACGCGCTCGACAAAAATCTTCTCAGGCACGAAACATATTCTTTTATAACGGGCGTGCGTACAAAATCCGTTTGATTTTGCCTGTAATACCAATTCGCCGACGGAAACATACCCGAACCGTTATTTGTCAGCGTCAATTCCGCCGGATAAAAACCCGATGCGGGAACATTTTTTTTATCCGGAATTTTCACGGATGCCGTTTCTATTAAATCCGGCGAAGCGTTCATGCTCACCAAAATTGATTTAATGGAATCGGCGCGTATCTGACCTAAATCCGTATTTTTTTCCGTTTCAGTATCATCATAAAAACATCTTATCAGTAACGATTGTGACGAACCGCATTGCAACGAATCCGATAAATTTTTGAGATAAGGCAAAAAAGCGGCATTCGTGAGCGGCGCGACTTGCCCTCGTAAAAAATAAAAAACCGATTTTCTGAGAAGAATATCCGGATTAGGTGCAATAACTGTTTCTCCGAGTAATAACGAAACAGGCTTATTCAAAAAGTAAGCACCGGTACTCATCCACAAAAAAGTAGCTGTGGCAAATAAAGGAGTCAAGTATTTTCTCATTTCGTATGTTGTGGTTATTCAGGCTGCCGCAAATTATTGCATAAAATTAGTAAGAGTTTTCGGATTATCAACAAAAAAAGTAATTTTTTTGTTGCCGGTAACAAATTCGGCAAAATTGCTGGGCTTAAAGCCGGAAAAAATCACGTAAAAAACAGAAAAATTAATTTTTTCTTTTCTCCGCTCTCCGCACTAACGCCAAACCGATTTGTTCTATTCCGTCCAAAGTATCTCGTCGCGTGAATTGCTCCAGAGTAATAGTATGTGTACCGAGCGTATTGAAAAAAGCATTTTCTTGGATATTAGTTTTGTACGTTGCTTCATTACCCGAAACAACACCGTCCCACTTACCGGTATTGTCTGCTAAATCCAAATTTAATGTTTGTTGAAGGCGCATTGCATTCGGAAATTGTGTAGAAATATGCGTGTATAAATTTTGAAACGGATAAGTATTATCGTGCCGCACCGTTAACTGAATATCGTACAATGCGGACGTGTCTGTAATATCGAAATTAAAATTCAAAGTATCTTTATACAACCATTGGTGTTGCGTGATGTAGTAGTTTTTTTCAAAAACGGTTTTTTCTTTAGCGCACGCGAGGAATAGAAGTGTAAGGCATAAAGCAGAAACGATGGACGATGAACGATGAACGATGAACGATGAAAAAACTGAGTTTACGTTTAAGAAAATATTTTCAAAAATATTTTTTAATTTATTTTTCAAAAAATATTTTTTCTTTTTTTCTTTTTGAAAAATAAATTTATTTTTCGCTCGATTTTTTTTTTCGTTTTTGAAAATCATTTTTTTTTATTTTAGATCGCAGAGCGGTACATTCACACGAATCGTTTTTCCAACAATTTCATTAAGGCGTTTTTCTCGTCGCGCAAGTATTTATTTTCTTCTCTCAATTCGGTGATGAGTTGCTGACAAATATTGTCGTTGAAGTTATTTTGGGTGTGTAAAACGCCGTTGATATTTTTATTATTGTTGAGATTAAAAATTTGCTTTTCGTCGAAATTAAGTATTTGCTGATAATCCACTTCCAAAATTTTTGCAACTTCTTCTAACTTACCAAGTGTGACATCTACTTCGTCACGCTCAATCTTACCGTAACCGTTCGGGCTTAAATTCAGTGAGGCTGCCATATATTCTTGTGTAAAGTTTTTCAACTCGCGCAGCTTTTTTATTTTGTTTCCGACCTTAATCATATAAGAAAGTTTTAAATAAACACTTTGAGTATATAAATTGCAACTTTGCGAATATGTTTTTCTACTGGAAGTTGCCCTAGATTTGCAAATATAAAAATATTTCGGTGTTTCTCTGTTGAATTACGGATTTTTTTTGAATTGCCTGAAATTTTTTTTTAATAGCCCAGCTAAATAAATATTTTCCTAAAAATCAAATTATGCCCAAAAAATTTTTTAAAATTTTGCTTTAATAGTAACATTAATGTTAGTTTTTCGCGATTATTATTAAATTTATATAGTTATTATATGCTTTTAAAATATTGAATTCAATATTATCTTCTATATTCACAATAAAAACACATAAAAATGGAAACCTTAATACAAGAAATATATCAAATTTTAAAAGATTATCGTTCCGAAGAAGGGATAGCAAATGTGAGAATAACACCCGAAAGAATAAAATTATGGATTTTACAGTTTGAAGAAAATGATAGAATTTTTCTTCTAAATGAATTAAAAAATGTATTCCAAAAAAGGTATTGTTCCAAAAGTATGGCTTTATCATTCTTGAAAAATATTATCGTTAAGCTGAGCGAAGATTTGAACTATGCGAGTTCAACTGAATTTCTTGACAATGCACATTGCCTTGATTTACAAGCTGAAGGGAAAAGTCAAAAGAAGATGATAGAACTTTTAGCATTAGTATTGAAAAAAGAATTCAATTATGAAATTGCCAATATTGGAAACAATACAAAAAAGCATTACATCTATATTGATGACGTACTTTGTACAGGTAACACATTTTATAACAATATTAAAGATTGGCTTGATATAGAGGAAAACGGTATAAAAATGCTTCAAAGATTGAGGGCTAATGAAGTTAGTTTGAAAGTTGTCTTCATTTTTATAGTTTCAAAGAATTACGAAAAAAAATTAGGGCAGTTTTATCATAATATTGATAAGAATTTTAGAAATATGCTGAAAACATATGCAATTCACTGCATAGATGCAGAAGTATTACAGCCAATAAGGGGAAGCCACCCAGATTTTGTATTAAATTATGAAGCTAAAGTAACTGAACAAGCGGACAATCATGCTAAAGACAAAAATTTTAATCCTTATACATCAGAATTTTACAGAACTGAAAACTCTATTATCATAGATAAATTTTTTACTTCAAACGAAAACCGTATTAGATTTGAGAACATACTATTGAAAAAAGGTATCGAAATTCTCGATAGAGTAAACGTCAGGAGACCTAATTTTCGTCCATTAGGTTATTCCCTGCCGTCTCGTAAAGATTTTGGGTCTGGTGCGTTGTTGTTTACATGGCGAAACGTGCCTAATAATACGCCACTTACTTTTTGGTATAGTTCGGCTGCACCTGCTTTTTCTCCGCTTTTCGTTAATATGCGCCAAAATTAGACATATCTACGATTACATACAAATATTCAGTTTTTCTTGTTATTTTTGCATATGAGATTGAAAGTTTAAAAATCTAAAAAAGATGGAAAATTATAAAGATAAAGAAAGAACATATTTCGCATCGGAGGTAATTTTTTTTAAAAAAACAAAACAAGCATTTGGAGGTTTGTCAAATATGGCCGCAGGGTTTCCAATTAAGGTAAACGGTGTTTCCATTTTGACATCAGAGGCACTATATCAAGCATGTCGTTTTCCGCATCTTCCTGATGTTCAACAAATGATTATTAATGAAAAAAGTCCAATGACAGCAAAAATGGTTGGCAAGCCATATCGAAGTCAATCACGAGAAGATTTTGATGATATTAAAATAAACATTATGCGGTGGTGTTTACGTGTCAAACTTGCACAAAATTTTATAGAATTCGGTAAACTGCTTTTGAGTACTAAAGATAAATCAATTGTTGAGGATAGTCATAAAGATACATTTTGGGGGGCTGTGAGAGATAAAAAAGATGAGAATATAATGCACGGGGTTAATGCTTTGGGGAGATTATTAATGGAGTTGAGACAACAAGTTCTTGAAAATCCATTTTCTATAAAACTATTATATATTGAGCCGCTAAAAATTCGTGATTTTAAATTATTAGGTGAACATATCGGCATAGCTGATGAAAGAGAAAAATTTCTAAGTTATATTTCTAAGGAATATGGCTTAAATATTTCTTCACAATTTTATCAAAGTACTAACAAAAATTCTTATTCAAATCATAAAGGAATTGATACGAGTCTTGTTAAAGAATCAGAAAATAAAGTGATTACTGATATTAGTAAACACACAAAGGCGGTCAAAAAGACTAACGGTATTAAAACAAAGAAAGAATTAAAAACTGAAACCAATCCAACTTTATTCACATAAAGGATAAAGTAGATTACGCAGATAAAACAATATATGACTCGCTCGGCACAACTGTTCCTATTAAAAAAACAGGTCGCGATTTCCAATAAATTAAGATGGTTTTTATATCTGCTATCCACCAGTCTCATAACCGGTGCGCTTGTCTAAAACCCGAAAAAAATCAACAGCTTTTCAAAATCCTAAAATATTTGTATCTTTGTAGTCTAAAATTTTACAAGTTCGTGCGTATTCAATGCTTTTGAAATTATGATTAGACGAATTTATATTGATACATCAGTGGTAGGCGGTTATTTTGATAAAGAATTCAGTGAGGTAACAATATTATTCTTTGAACGTGTTTTGCGGGATAAAACTGTCCTCATTGTTTCAGAACTTTTACGTGCCGAATTAATAAAAGCACCCGAACAAGTGAAAAAAATGTTATCGAGTTTGCCTAAAAATCAAATCGAGTTGGTTGAACTCACGGAAGAAGCTACCCTACTCGCAGATAAATATATTGAAGAGAACGTTGTCGGTAAAACAAGTAGAGCCGATTGTCAACACATTGCTATGGCTACCTTGAGTAAAGTAGATGTTTTAGTCAGTTGGAATTTCAAACACATTGTAAATTTGGAAAGAATACGCGGGTACAATTCAATCAATATGAGAGAAGGTTATCCGATTCTTGAAATAAGATCACCAAAAGAAATTTTCAGTTATGAATAAAGGTATTTCAAAAACGGAAAAAGATTTCGATGCAGTAAAAATGATGCGGGAAATTCGTGATAAATTGAGTTTAGAAATAATGAATATGACTTTTCAAGAAGAAAAGGCTTATTTAAAAAAGTTATTGGCTGAATCAAAATGGGTATTATGACTTTACTGCTCAGTTTGATTTGTGAAAAAACGCAAAAGCCAGTAAAAGTTTTCAAACTTTCATCTGCTACCGCTTTTGTCGAAGCCTTCCGGCTTCACCGTCCTATAATTTACATCTCTCGGCGTAAATGAAATCAAACTACTCGCAAATGCCCAATTGTTTTCGGCACATTGCAATTTGCCGGCCTCGAGCGGAGACGCGACGAATCGTCGTCTCTACAAAAAATAATATCCTGATTTACACGACCGTTGCCATTGCTGCAAATTGCATTTCATACAATTCCCTGAAGCGACCGTTTTCGATGCGCAAAAGTTCGGCGTGTGTACCGAATTCTATCGCTTCACCTTTGTCCATGACCAAGATATTTTGGGCGTGGCGAATAGTTGACAAACGATGCGCGATGATAATACTCGTGCGTTTGGCAATAATTTTTTCGATGGCGTATTGAATAATGCTTTCACTTTCCGGATCGATGGAAGAAGTCGCTTCGTCCAATATAAGAATATCCGGATCGAAGACCAATGCGCGCACGAAAGAGATCAATTGTCGTTGCCCCATCGAAAGCGTTGCACCTCGTTCCATGACTTGATAATCGTAACCGCCCGGCAAACGCTCTATAAATTCGTCGGCACCGATCATTTCGGCGCATTTTTTTACTTTTTCGCGCGAAACGGTTGTATCGCGGAGCGTAATATTTTCCAACACCGAACCGCTGAACAAAAATACATCCTGCAAAACGACGGCAATATGACTGCGCAAATTACGCAAATCGTATTCGCGAATATCTTTTCCGTCTATAGTAACCGCACCGCTTTGAATATTGTAAAAACGACTCAGCACACTCGTTATCGTCGTTTTTCCGGAACCCGTTGAGCCGACGATGGCTAATGTTTCGCCGGCATTGAGTGCAAAAGAAACGTTTTTCAGCACCGGATTTTCGCCGTCGTAACTGAATGTTACGTTTTTGAAAGCCACATCGCCTTTTAGTTTATCGGTTTTGAATACACCGGATTTTTCCACATAAGTATCGTCATCCATTAATTTAAAAACCCTGTCTGCTGCCACCATACCCATTTGCAGCGTATTGAATTTATCGGCGAGCATGCGCACCGGGCGAAACAACATATTAAGATACACTGGAAATGCCACCAATACGCCGAGTGTAATATGATTTTCAATCACGCCGCGCGATCCGTACCACACCATCAAACCTAAAGCGGCAGCGGAAATGATTTCGACGAAAGGAAAAAAAACGGCGTATGCAAATATGGCGCGCAAATTCGCGCCGGTATAAGCGCGATTAATCACTTTAAATTTTGCGCGCTCTTGTTGTTCTGCGTTAAAAATCTGTACTACGCGCATACCACTGATGTGTTCCTGCAAAAAAGCATTCATGCGCGACACCTCATTGCGCACCACTTGAAAAGATTTTGCCACTTCATTTTTAAACCACCGCGCGCCGATTATCAAAATCGGCAATACGGTCATACACACCAAAGTCAGTTTCCAAGAAGTCCAAAACATAATGCCGAGTATCACGATAAGCGTGAGCATATCGGCGATGATGGTGATAATGCCTTCCGAAAAAACGGCGTTAATGGTTTCAATGTCATTGATGGTGCGCGTGGTAGATTGACCGATAGCGGTTTTATCGAAATAAGTTAAGTTCAAACTCATGATGTGTTTGAAAACATTGACGCGCATGTCGCGCACGATGGATGAACCCAAAAGTGATGTCGCCATACCGAAAACATAATCCAATATAACTTCAATAACGAGCAGCCCGACCAATATCGCCGTGAGTGTTGCCATACCGGTTACGTCACCGGTAAAAATATGATCGTCCACCATTTTTTGAATCAAGTACGGACGCAAACCGGAAAGAGGTGCCAATATCAACGCCAACAATGCCGCAAAAACAAACAACCCGCGATACGGTTTCGCCAACGTCAAGATGCGGAATAACAATCCGGTATCGAATTTCTTTTTTTCTTTTTTTTCTTTATTATCGCTCATACTATTGAATACCAAATTAAGTCGGTGGGTTTTAGATATTGAACCATTAAGTCATTAAGGAACATTAAGCCTAAAACTTAATGTTCCTTAATGACTTAATGGTTTAAAAAATTTCATTCGTCAAAATTTGCGCCTACCGGCGGACGATATTTTTGAAAAGGAATTTTTAAAAGCGGTGCAATATGCGCATTTTCGCGCTCGTCCATGAAAGTATCAATACCGTAAACAATTTTTTTCGGGTCAAGTTGTCGGAACGTACCGAATAAACGGTCCCAGACAGAAAAAATATTGCCGTAATTACTGTCCGTGTAAGGTTGAATGTAATGATGGTGAACTTTGTGCATATTCGGCGACACGATGACCCAACTCAAAACATCGTCAATCGCTTTGGGTAAAGTGATATTGGCGTGATTGAATTGCGACAATGCGACAGACAAACTCTGATACAAAAATACCAACCACATCGGCGCACCGATGAGTGCAACGCCGACGGTCGTGAATATAAACCTGAAAACACTTTCACCCGGATGATGCCGGTTTGCGGAAGTCGTATCCACATATTGATCCGTGTGATGCACGATATGAAATTGCCACATCCAACGGATGCGGTGTTCGGTAAAATGCACCAACCATGCACCGATTAAATCAATGAGCAATAATCCGACGAGTATCGTCAGAAACAACGACTGTATCGGAAACCATTGCAGTAAACCGAAATGATGCGCCACTACATAAGCACTTGTTTGCAACAAAACAAATGCCATCAAGAAATTAACCACCATGCTCGTGAACGTGAAAAAGAAATTCACGCCCGCGTGTTTCCATTTTTTATATTGGAAGGAAAATAACGGCACCGCACTTTCCAACAACCAAAAAAAAGCGATACCACCCGCCAAAATTAAACTGCGGTGCAGAGAAGGAATGTGTTCGAAATAATTGATGAGTTTTTCCATAACTAATGGTTATTTGAAATAAATCTCTTGTCTTTGACGTGCGTTTTATGCAAAATCACATTAAAAATCCGCTTTGCAAAGATGCAAGAAAAAACCGGAAAACCCGAAATAGAAAGTAATTTTTTTAAAGCGGACAAATAAAATACTACCGCACAATCATCAATTTTTGTTGTGCCGTTCGGTTATCGTTTTTATTCCTTATCACTAAAAAATATAAACCCGTCGGTATGTTAGAAACGTTTAACGTCGGCGTTTCGAGGGTTTCTTTTGTAAGTAATCTGCCCGTTACGTCGAATAAATTCAGTTCATAGTCATTCAATTTTCCGGTTTTGATGTCTACATTTAAAACGTCGCGCACGGGATTCGGATAAACCGACATGAAATCGCTGAAAGCCGCATTTTCAGTGGCGAGTGCCGAACTGTTGCGCAAATCACCGCTGCCGACAATCGGGCGTATCATAACGGCACCGATATTTTGTGTAACTTTCTGCCACGAATTACCCAAAAATTGATAGAGGTACTGCGATTTTTTCAAATTATTTCTGTCTAAACCAATCGGAATACGCACATTACCGACGTTTTGCCAACCGATATAAAAATTTCCGGACGAAATAATTATAGACGTATCTTTTTTGTTGGCACTTTTAAGTGTATAAGTTGTGAAAGCTTGAATCGAGTCGCGCAAAGTATCCACGTACGCCGGCACGACGCCGAACATTTGAAAAATCGGTGTGCCGCCCAAAGAATCTTTCCAGATTTTAAAATTAAAAGTATTTTTACCTGCATCGCCGTTAATGTGCGGAAAAGCAATCATAAAGCCGCGCAAGGTATCCGTTTCATTGTTCACGAACCGAACAGCAGTAGACTGATCGGTGCCGGTAGCAGTAAATTGTAATTCAGCCGTACCGTCATCGTAAGCATAATAATTGGAAAAACTAGTGGTATTGGTCACTACATCGTTTCTCAGAGCAATGCGTTGTGTATCGCGCGTTTCCTGCGCACCGATAGTAAGTTGATATTTAGTAATGATGCTGAAAGGCGGGGCTAAAGAATCCAAATTACCTAAATTATTGCGCAAAGATTGCGGCATTTTTTTAGATAAAGTGTTATAAAAAACACCCGGCGGAATATTCAAAGCATCTTGAATGGTAATACCCGATACCAAATTCAAGTTATTGGAAGTTTTTACGGAGCATCGCGTATCCGTCGGCGCTTTAGTATCGTTGAAATGATTATAAATGATGCTCGAAAAAGTATCTTGAATTTCGGTTTCCAATTTTGAGTAGGCTTGCCGCCAAGGCATAGACGTATAACGCGAAAGAATAAACGGTGGTTTTTCAACGAATGCCACATCGCTCAAAACTTTACTCGTTGCATCTCTGTTGGGTGCAATTTTTACGTAATCGAGATGCCATTGTTCGTAAGCCCCACCGCGCCGACCGTAATTGCGAAAACGGAACTGAAATTGTTTAAAAAAGTATTTCGCGTCGTTTATCGGTAAATGATAAAAAGTAAACGGCGGCACCGAATCAATGGAAATAGAGCGCATAACTGAATCTACAATAACTTTTCCCAATCCTTGTACCGATTTTATTTGATTCCAATTATTCGACGAATCGCGAAACTCCAACACAATTGAATCTTCGGGTGCCGGTGCATAGCCTAAACCTTTGGGTTCCAAAAAAAAACTCATCGTTACGCGATCGGTCGGTGATAATTTTTTGAACGGTAAACTTACATCGCTTTGGTAAGTCGCCATATTAATATATGCAGACGTTAAAGTATCGCAAGAACCGTATTCGTTGCCTGTACTGTACGGACGACCGTTGGAGTCGATACCGTCGAAAGTCGCTACACCGAAAGTCGGCGCGTTTTTCGTAAAGCGCGCATTGACGTAAACTTTTTTATCGAGCCACAAAAGCGGATCGGGATACGGTCCGTCGTAAGAAAAATCGTCGGCAAACGGCAAATTAATTACGGCAGTATCGGCTGTAAATGTGCGGAAAGCGGATTTTTCTTTTAAAAGCCATTGATTTTGTAACAAAGGTTCGATGCTGTAATTATCGGTTTGACCGAAAACATTTACTTGGAGTAAACTCAAAAAAAGCAGGGCGTATAAATAGCGCATGGAAAATAATCGGAAAGACATTCAGATAATAGAAGATAACGCTCTGAAAAACGGTTTTTAAATGAAAATGTTGCTTTAATTACAAATGTTGCGCGCAAAGAATGAAATCTCGATAAGGCACCGATTTTGAACTATTCTTTTCTCGTTTGAGAGATTTTATTTTCAATCAAATATTCACGATATTTTCTTAAAAATAAAATCTCTCAAGCAAAAAATAATCAGCCCCAAACCAGTACCTTATTAAAATTTCATTCTTAAGTGTTCCGTTTTAAAATAAAAAACCGATGATAAAATTAATTATCACCGGTTTAAGTAGAGGTCACGTGCGGATTCGAACCGCAGTACAGGCTTTTGCAGAGCCTTGCCTAACCACTCGGCCACGCGACCGCGTTTTAGAAATGCAAATGTAAACACTTTCTCCGAATTATACGGAAAAAATTTGCGCTTGTTACAAAAAAACAACGCGTCACGAATTTTAAAATCCGTGACGCGTTGTTTTTTTTAGTTTACGACAAATGCGATGTAATAAGTTTTAAAAACTCGTTACGTGTTTTATCATCTGCTTTGAAAGTACCGGTGAATGCGGAAGTGGTCGTAGATGAGTTTTGTTTTTGAATACCGCGCATCATCATACACATATGGTGCGCTTCAATGACAACTGCAACGCCAACCGGATTGAGCGTATCTTGAATACAATGTAAAATTTGATGCGTTAAACGCTCCTGTACTTGCAAGCGGCGCGAAAAAACATCTACTACTCTCGGAATTTTCGATAAGCCGACAATATAACCGTTCGGAATGTAGGCGATATGTGCTTTGCCGTAAAAGGGTAAAATGTGGTGTTCGCACATGGAATACAGTTCAATATCTTTAACGATAACCATATTGTTGTATTCTTCTTTGAACATAGCACCGCGCAAAATTTTGGCAGCATCTTGTTTATATCCGCTCATCAGAAACTGCATTGATTTGGCGACACGTTCAGGGGTTTTGAGTAAACCTTCGCGCTCAGGATCTTCGCCCAGTTCTTTCAAAATTTCCGAATAATGCTCAGCGACTATGAGTCCGGTTTTTTCCGAAGATTTCTCTTTAGGTCTGTCCACATATTTCTCTAATGTCATAAAACTTTTTAATTTTTAAAAGCATAAAACAGAAGCAATACAAAACGCACTGCCGAATTTTTATTTGATACTGCTATGAAACAAGAAATTATCGAAATAGTTTAGTTGATGCTAAACGGTTAATGGTAAATCTTTGCGTTTCCGGTTTAGCATTTTCCATTTGAAATTAACCATAATACTCCGCAAATATATTCTCGGTTTCATATAGTTTTACGCAGTGCAAGTGCGCACCTTCGGCAAGAATCGGTGCGAACAATTGATCCCAGATAAGCAAGACTAAATTTTCGGTGGTGGGTTGAAGATTTTCAGGGATAAAATCCACATCTAAATTCAAGTTGGAATGGTCTAATTTATCGGTAACACAATCTTTTATAATAGTACTGAGTTTTTTGGCATCAATGATGAATCCGGTCGTAACATCCGGCATTCCTTTTACGGTAACGTATAGCGCGTAGTTATGCCCATGCCAATTTTTGTTGGAACATTTACCGAAAATTTCTTTATTTTTTTCTTCACTCCAATGCGCTACCCACAATTTGTGCGCTGCATTGAAACGTTCAAGTCGTGTCAAATAGACCATGGTGTTTTAATTTTTTAAACGCAGGAACTTCGACTGCGATTTTAGAAGATTAGTCAATTAGCCGGTTAGTCAAAAAATAAGACTAACCGGCCAACCGACTAAGATTATTTGTATTCTTCGCTGATGTTCAACCGTAATCGTTTCATCGGTCCGAGTTCGGTGTCGTATACTTTTTTTATGCCGTCGCCGAACGCCACTTCCACGTCGCGAATATCGCGCACTAAACGTTGAAAACCTTGGGGCTCCACCGATGCTGCATGATCGGAACCCCACATCGCACGGTCGAGCGTGAAATGACGTTCAACGAAATTTCCGCCAATCGTAACGGCTGCTACGGTAGTTGATAGTCCGGTTTCGTGACCGGAATAACCGATGGGTGCCGTTTTATATTTTTTCTTCAACGTCGGAATCATGTTCAAATTCAATTGCTCTAATGCACACGGATATGCCGAAGTAGAGTGCGCAATCATGAGCGGATAATGTGCGTTGAAATGATGAATATAATCGACTGCCGCTTCAATTTCTTTCATCATGGACATGCCCGTTGAGATGATAAGCGGACGACCGGTTTTTAAAATTTTATCAATCAAAACAAAATCCGTTAAAGATGCCGAAGCCAATTTGGTAATTACCGGATCGAATTGTTCTAAAAAACCCACGGCTTCTGTATCCCAAGGTGATGCAAACCAATCCACACCTAAACTTTTGCAGTGCGCGTCGATTTCGGCATACTCAGCCTGACCGAATTCGGTTTTGCGTTTGTAATCAATATAAGTAATACGCCCCCAAGGTGTGTCGCGCATGACATTCCATTGATCTTTGGGTACAGCTATTTCGGGTGTGCGTTTCTGAAATTTGACGGCATCTACTTTCGCGTGTGCTGCTTCGTCAATGAGTTTTTTGGCAATTTCAACCGAACCGTTGTGGTTGATACCTATTTCTGCGATGATGTAACAAGGCTGCCCGTCGCCGATTTTTCTGCCGTTTTTTAATGAAACAACTCTCATCTTGTTATTGATTTTTAGTTTTTTATGTTCGCTGTATTTGCAATTATAATAGTCGAATGACCGGAGTTTTTATTTTTGAAGGGACTTAAAGTATTTTTTCAAATTCCCCTTAGAACTTTATTGAGACTTCATTCGTTAGCACTGATAATAAACTCCGCAAAATCCCTGAACGCCCCGTATCCGCCGTTGAAGGCGCATATATAATGAGCTATCCGTTTTGCAAAAACGGTAGCATCTTTCGGGCAAGCCGTTAAACCGACCAATTTCATGATTTCCACGTCATTTGTATCATCACCGATATACGCTATTTGTTCGGGCAAAAGATTTTTTCTTTCCAATATTGCTTTCAGAATCGCCGGTTTATCTTTTATGCCTAAGTGCAGCTCGAGTATATTTAATTTTTCAGCACGTTTTTTTACCGAAGGCGACATTTCGCCGGTAATAATACCGGTTTCAATACCCGCGTGTTTGCGCAACCTTTCAACACCCATGCCGTCGCGAATATTAAAACGTTTGAGTGCTTCGCCTGTTTCGCCATAATAAACACCGCCATCCGTAAGAACGCCGTCGCAATCAGTAAGCAGTAATTTTATTTTACGCGCTTTCGGATACAGTATTTGAATATCGTTTAGTTTCAAGTCGTCGGAATCAGTTTAGGGAATTTGAAAATCAAGTGCAAAGAAAGTATTTTTTATCCGAACAGCAAATTTTCCGCAACAAACAAAACCGAAAAAAAAATCCGGCTAAAATTTGCATCTTAACCGGATTTCTTTTATCACAATTCAATTCATTTATTATTTCAATTACTGCGTCCTTTGGTGCGTTATTTATATTGCCAATGCGGATGCTTTTGCTTTCGCGGTTGCACGCAAACCGGCAGGTATCGATACGGCGTGAGATTTATCCGGAATTTCGATGATTCCCAATTCTCTTAATTTTGCCGTTACTTCTTTTGCCGTTTTATCTTCGCCTATTTTTTGCACAGCCTTTAAATACATCTGCAACGATTCGGTTTTGTGCGCATGGTTCACGTCGTTTTCCGAAAAATGCCGCTTGGTGAAATACTTGAATTCATTCGCGGCTTTATCGAATTCACCTATTTTAAAGTGGCTTACACCTTTCAAACGGCGTGAAGACCAAAAAATAGATTGGTAAGGCAATGAATTGTCAATCGCTTTTTGTAAATCCAATACAGCACCTTTACAATCACCGACAGAAATCAACACCTCAGCTCTGCCGAAAAATGCTTCCGGTGTCGGGCGCAATGCCAAACTTTTCGCATAATCTATCAAAGCATCGTCGTGGCTGTGGTGCAAAAAATACGCATAACCTCTGCGTTCGTAAGCCTGTGTATATTGGTCGTATTTATCTATCGCTCTGCCAAAAGCCCCAATAGCTGATACGTAATCTTTGCGCTCAATAAATTTGTTACCGTTGTTGTATTCAACATTAGCGGATTTATCACTGTTCGGGATGATGATCGCGGATTTTTTTACCACGTTTTTTTCATCTACTACCCACAAATGAAATGAGCCCGCCAAAGCGAAATCGCGCAATTCGTACAAAAACGCCAATGTGTTTTTGTAAGTTTTATCTACGTACACAAATTGAGAGCGCGGGACTTCGATCGTAAATGTTTCCTCTTGGAAATACGACAGATCCTTCAACAAAATATCGTTTTTGTAGTACGATTCTTGTCGTTTTAAAAGTTGCGCTTGCATCATGCCAAAGGATTTTTTATTGCCGAATTCAAGGCATCCTTTAACAATAGTTTTAAATTGCGATGTCATATCATTTACTGTTTTTCTGATCTTAAGTACGCTAACCCTACATACTAAACAACAATTGTCCAATACACTTTCAAAGCATGAAAGCGGCAAAAAATTTTCAGTAGTGTTTCTTAGTTACTCTGTATGTAAAAATCAGCGAAAAAAATTGTAAGAATAATCCTCAAGCAGATTCCGTGAAATGAAATATCAACACGAAAATGGTTACAAATAGTCAAGTACTCATAGAAAATTATACTTTCCAACACGAACTAAAAAGAAAGTAATTCAGACAGACATTCCAAATATATCTATGTAATTGTGGGCTACAAATGTACGCTATAATTTCTGTTCGACAAAGTTTTTCAGCAAAAAAATCCCGCTAATCAAATAATTTATTTTTAATAACCTGTAAAGTAATTTTTAGATTATTTGATGAGTTATTAAAAAGAATGTAAAAATAATTTTTCATTGTGTATTTTTTGTTATTAAACGATATAAAGTTGTAAAGGTTACGAAACCGCGATATAAAAACAATAATAATTTTTATTCGGTTCCGTAAAAAAATAATCTCAATATTCAGTTCGGTAACAATTACTTTTGTACCGAAAAAAAAATGGGGAACATGAACAGTCAGAAAGTGATAAGCCTGAACAATGTAGCAGTGTACCAAGATAAAAATCCGGTGCTTGAAACCATCAACCTTTCTATCCAAAAAGGCGAGTTCGCTTATTTGATAGGGAAAACGGGAAGCGGCAAAACCAGTTTATTAAAAACGCTTTACGGTGCTTTACCGTTGCTACAAGGCGAAGGCGAAGTGTGCGGATATGATTTACGGAGATTGAATAAAAAATCTATTCCTTTGTTGCGCCGGCGCATGGGCATCGTTTTTCAGGATTTTAATTTATTAGCCGACCGAAACGTGGCTCAAAATTTAATTTTCGTACTCAAAGCCACCGGTTGGAAAAACAATTCGGAAATGAATGATAAAATAAACACAGTGCTGCAGTCCGTCGGAATGCAAAACACGCATACGCGATTGCCGCACCAACTCAGCGGCGGCGAACAACAACGCATCGTTATAGCAAGGGCTTTACTGAATGCACCGGATTTAATTATCGCCGACGAACCGACCGGTAATTTAGACCCCGAAACGAGCGACGATATTTTATCGCTGCTGCGCGATCTGTCTAAAAATAAAAATACGGCGGTTTTATTGGCTACGCACGATTACAGAATTTTGCAACATTTTCCGGCGCGCATCATCCGGTGTCAAGACCGTCGCGTTTTTGATGAAGAAAATTTTCTTGTTTAATTTTTTTGGGTTTTGGAATTGATATTCGAAAAAAAATTCAAATTTTTTTTAAAATATTTTCAGTGCATTATTTTTTTTTAAAAATTTTAAATTTTTGTTTGAATTTTTTTTTGAGTTTTTGTTTGAACTTTTAAAATTCTGAAAATTCTGTTTCATACAAAAAAAATCCAAAATCCAAAATCCCTGTATGATTTTCGCAAAAAATATACACAAACGCTACGGAAATTTAGAAGTTTTGCGCGGCGTTGATATTGAGATACAAAAAGGAGAAATAGTTTCAATTGTCGGCAAATCGGGCGCGGGAAAAACAACGCTGCTGCACATTCTCGGTACACTCGATGCGCCGGACACCGGCGAATTGCAAATAGACGGCGTTAATATTTTGCAATTAAACGGCAACCAATTAGCGACTTTCCGGAACGAGCGCGTGGGTTTTGTTTTTCAGTTTCATCATTTGCTGCCCGAATTTACAGCCGTTGAAAACGTGATGATGCCGGCACTTATCGGAAAAAAATCAGAACGGGATTCTAAAAAACGCGCCGTTGAATTATTGGATTATCTCGGTTTATCGCATCGGTTGACACATAAACCGAGCGAGTTGAGCGGCGGCGAACAACAACGCGTAGCAGTCGCACGTGCACTCATTAATAGTCCTTCCGTTATTTTTGCCGACGAACCGACGGGCAATTTGGATTCCGCATTATCTGCCGACTTACACCAACTTTTGTTCAATCTGCGCCGCGATTTCAATCAAACTTTTGTCATTGTTACGCACAGCGAAGAGTTGGCGCGTCTCAGCGACCGCCGGTTAGTCATGCAAGACGGGCGGATTGTTTAGGGGAAAAAGTACAATTTTAAGGAATTTTTACAGACCGCTGGATTTAATATTTTTTGCACCCAAATTTTCATACTTATGAATAAGTTTCCTCTTTTTATGCTCTGATTTTGTAACGATACAATCCGTTAAGACGCCAACTTTATAATTAAGTTTTAAACCACTTCATACCATAAGAAAATATAAATTGTGATTCAAATTTTAGGACTTGAGTTCTGTACGTCTTAATAGAGAATATTTGTTCAACAAATTTACAGTGTTTTATAGTTAAAATCTAATCAGAACATTTATATTTATCCAAATTTTTAAAAAACTATCGTGCGTTCTTTAGCAAATAATTTCGACCAAATCATTTCCACCCTCAACGCCCAACAACGCACGGCGGTGGAGACCATAGAAGGTCCCGTGCTGGTAATCGCCGGACCGGGAACAGGGAAAACGCATATTCTTTCGGCGCGGGTCGGACAAATTTTGAAACAAACGGATGCGGCGCCTTATAATATTTTATGCCTCACGTTCACGGATGCCGGTGTGCGGGCGATGCGCGAGCGTTTGCAAAGTTGGATGGGTGTTGAAGCTAATGCGGTGCATATTTTTACTTTTCACGGATTTTGCAATAAAGTGATTCAAGAAAATATCAGTATTTTCGGAAAAAACGAACTGAGTTTGATAGATGATTTGGAACGCCGGCAACTGATACGCACTTTGCTGAGTAATGAGAGAGGAGAGATGAGCGACGAGAAAAAAAAATCACAAGTCTCATCTATGATATCTCGTATCTCATATCTCAAACACAGCGACCCTTATTTCTATGAAAAACAACTCAATCATTTGTTCGCTTTGATGAAAAAAGAGGCGTGGACGAGCGATTTTGTGGTGCAAAAAGTAGATGAATATCTCGCTTCACTCACTTCAAGCGATGCTTTTATTTATAAAAAAACCAAGAAGGGACAATTTGCCAAAGGCGATATTAAAGTAAAAGAATTGGAAGAAGAGCGTGAACGAATGCTGAAACTCCGCGCTGCCGCACCGCTTTATGATACCTTTGAAAAATTGATGCGCGATAACCAATTTTACGATTTCGATGATATGGTGACATGGGTGATTGAGGCGTTCGGGAAACATAATTTTTTGTTGCGCAATTATCAAGAGCAGTATTTATATATCCTCGTAGATGAATTTCAGGACACCAATGGTGCGCAAAATAAAATACTTGCGGAATTGATTAATTTTTGGAACAGTCCGAACATTTTTATCGTCGGCGACGATGACCAAGCGATTTACGAGTTTCAAGGTGCGCGTTTGCATAATTTAGTCGAGTTTTACGAAAAATATCGCAATGATTTAAAAGTCGTGGTGTTGAAAGACAATTATCGCTCGACACAAAAAATTTTAGATGCCTCCAAATTATTAATTGACCATAACGAGATTCGCATCGTCCATCGGCTAAATACAAAAACGTTAGGAATTGCGGGTGAAACGCAAAGCATCGCGTCTCTACAATTTCTCGATAAAACTTTAACGGCGCATCAGCCGCCTGTAAAACATTCGGTGCAAATAACCGAATATCCGAACCGTTTGTACGAGTTGCATGAAATAGTTTCACAGCTATCAGCTATCAACTATCAGCTATCAGCAAAAAGACAGAAAAAAAATGAAAACTCATCTCTCATCTCTCATCTCTCATCTCTCAGCGATATTGCGGTCATCTATTCCCGACACAGCGAAGCCGAAACTTTAATCCGGTTGTTCGAGCAGCGCGGTATTCCGTACCAAACCAAAAGGCGTTTAAATATTTTAGAAACGCCGCTCATTCAAAATTTACGACTTCTGCTCACTTATTTAGCCGCCGAAACAGAAAAATCTTTTTCGGCAGACGCGCTGTTGTTTAAAATTTTGAATTTTCGTTTTTGGGAAATTCCTGTTAGTGATGTCATGTATTTGGCAATGAAAATAGCACGCTTAGGGATTTCGGATACAAGCAATTACAATGATGACATCCGAAATCCGATTTATTGGCGCAATGAATTACGTAATATAGAAGTTCAAAATTTTGAACCCGTACAACGTTTTGCTCAAAATTTAGACAGTTGGATAGTAGATGCTATTACACTGTCTCCTATAACTGTTTTAGAAAAAATAATGCAGCAAGGCAATGTACTCAATTGGGTGAACACACAACCCGAGCGTGTGATGTATTTGCAATTACTTAATTCTTTGTTCGAGTTTGTGCGCACCGAAACGTATAAAAATCCGCGCTTAACGTTACCGCAGCTCGTGATTACACTGGATTTGTTGGACAAAAACGCGATGCCCATAGAGATGATTCAGAATATTGTCCGACCCGATGGTGTTGTACTCACTACCGCACACGCCGCAAAAGGTTTGGAATTTGAATACGTTTTTTTGATGAACGCCGTAGAAACGAGCTGGGAAAAAAACAAATCCGGCAACGCTAACCAATTCAAACTACCGAATAATTTAACTTATTCAACAGAATTTGATGCAGTTGAGGCACGTCGCAGATTATTTTATGTGGCTGCCACACGCGCAAAAAAGCATTTGCAAGTATCCTATTCTTTGCAGGACGAAAAAGGAAAAACGACAGCACGCAGTATGTTTGTAGACGAAATTCTAAACGATGAAAGCAAAACAATGAACGATGAAAAAAAAGAGCGTTCCGAAAGTTTATCAGTTATTGTTCATCGTTCATCATTCAACGTTGAAGATGCTTTGTCTTCACTACTGCAATTGCCGATGAAACCGTCGCCGCCGATTTTAGATACGGCTTTCATAAACGATATACTCATTGATTTTCGTTTAAGCGCTTCGTCACTGCAAACTTATTTGACGTGTCCGCTGCAATTTTTTTACGATTATATTTTAAAAATTCCGAGTTTACCTTCCGCGAATGCACTTTACGGCAGCGCGGTGCATGAAGCGTTGCAAAAATTATTCAGTACAATGCTCTCAACGAGCGATAAAAAATTTCCGCTAAAAAATATTTTTTTAAATTTTTTTGAACGCGCGATGCAACATCAACGCGGATTTTTTCCGGAAAAAAATTATTTTTTATTTTTAGAACGCGGCATCGCAAATTTGGATCAATACTTTGAAAAAAATCTCTTGCCTTTTGAAAAAAATGTAAAACTCGAAGCCAACATCAATACCGAATTTAAAAATATTCCTCTGCATGGAAAAATCGACAAAATAATTTTCAAAGAAAATAATGTCGCGCAGGTGGCGGATTATAAAACCGGAACTTTCAAAACGAGTGATGTATCAGTGCCGACAGAAAAAAACAGGTCGGGCGGAAAATATTTCAGGCAACTCGTTTTTTATAAAATTTTATATGAAAATTACCGCGCAAAAATCGTTACCGTCGAACGCGGTATCGTGGATTATGTAGAACCGAAATCGAACGGTACTTTCGATAAAAAAGAAATAGTTTTTACCGACGCGCACGTACAGTCGGTACAAAACGATATTGAAATGGTTTGGCAAAAAATACAAAGTCACGAATTTAGCGGTTGCGGCAAACGGGATTGTGCATGGTGCCGTTTTTTTACTCAAAACCAATCCGTATACGCATTAGTAGATGAAGATGTTGAAAGTTTAGATGATTGAGCGGGAATCGCGAAAATAATTTCTAATCATACGACCACAGTATGTAACCGATTTACAAAAACAAAAAGCATTTCTTTATAAAAACGAAATGCTTTTTGTTTTTTCGTATAAAAGGAATATTTTTGATAGTCATTACAGCGTTATGCTGTTCAGACACAATATTAAAGCAATTTTTAGATTTATTTTAACAAAAATTACCGGTTTTCCCATGAGCAAAATTTTATTCCTGAGCAGTTTGTTTGCGGCTTTTGTTTTCTTTTCTTGTCCGATAAATGCGCAAAACACGGATTTGAAAAATCAGCCGATCGGTTTCCAAAACGAAAAAATTACCGGTATCGCGCCGATTGTTATCGCGCCGCAGGATATACAAAAATTATTAGAAGAAGATAAAAAAGATCCGATCCGCAAACGTTTCGCCGTACCTCAGACCTTAAATTTAGACCTGAATAAATCCGCAAAAATTTTCGATAATATCAACGGGCGGCGCGTTTACATTCTGCGCATTCAGTCCGATAAAGCTGACGCTTTAGCTTTTACATTAGAGAACTTAAACATCGGCACCGACGAAAATATTTTTGTTTATGCAGCCGACGGTAAACACGGTTACGCGACCGTTGATAAAGGTACTCAAAAAAAAATATTAACCGATTTCGTAAAAAGCGATGAGGTGATTATCGAATTTAATCAACCGCAATCGGCGCCGCTAAAAAATCCGTTTACGATTACAAAACTTTGGTACGCTTACGGCGGTTTGTCCACAACGGATTTCAACGGTTCCGCCGCGTGCGAAATAAATATGGCGTGTGCAACAGACTTTCAAAACCAAAAACGCGGCGTAGTCCGCATTTTTGCCGTTATGACTAACGGCGCGTATTGGGGCTGCGGTTCATTGGTCGTGAATACTAAAAATGACGGTACACCCTATATACTCACCGCATTTCATATTTCCGACGGATTAACACCGGACTACACGCAATGGAAATTTTTATTCAATTATGAATTTCCGACTTGCGCTAATTCAACAACCGAACCGATCGGCACCGTTATTCAAGGTTGTACTTATCGGGCAGGTTTCCGCGACGATGATTTTACTTTACTTGAACTCAGCGCGCACGTACCATCTAGTGTGAATGCGTATTTCAACGGCTGGTCGCGCGATACGAGTTTTCTTTCCGCCTCCACCACCATCATTCATCATCCTTGGGGCGATGTGCGCAAAATTGCGCGCAGTACACATCCGGAATATATAGTAAAAAATTACATAATTTTTGCGAATTTGGTGACTACGCCGCCGTATTCGCATTTGCAATGCAGCGTTGACAAAGGTACTTTGGAACCGGGATCAAGCGGAGCCCCATTATTTGATGCTAACGGACGCATCGTAGCGCAACTGCATGGTGCCGATGCCGATCCTGCCAATCCTTGTACCGTGACTTTTGCAATTGGCGGTCGTTTCGCAAAATCGTGGGAAGGCAACGGCACGTCCGCCACCCGTTTAAAAGATTGGCTTGATCCGTTGCAAACAAATGTTTTGACGCTTGACGGCGTGAATAATACTAAATTTATTGTCAGTGGTCACGTCAATTTTTGGATAAACGCACCGATGAGCAACGTAAAAGTATTTATCGGCACCGACTCGACGTTCACGGATTCAAACGGGTATTTTTCTTTCGCCACCGTTCAGGCAAATACGCCTTTAAACGTAAGCGTTGAAAAACCCGATACTTACGACAACGGCGTAGATGCCACTGATGTTTTACTTTTGCGCCGGCATGTTCTCGGTATCAGCACCTTCAATAATTCTGTTTATAAACTCATTGCTGCCGATGTAGATGCTTCCGATACCGTTGATGCAACGGATTTATTGATTTTGCGCAGATTTATTTTAGGTATCAATAAAACTCTACCCGTTTTATCGCCGTGGCGTTTTGTTTTACAATCTTTGACAACGGGTACTAATAATTATCCGGCAGGCGTGAGTTTTAACAACGGCTATATTTTTTCAGCAAATGTTACTAATTTAGATATTCAAGGCGTTAAAGTCGGCGACATTGATGGTTCGGCGGGTTATTGAGTAATTTTTACTTCCAATAATATATCTTTCTTATTTCGGTTTGGCTTTCAACTTTCAGGCTACTCATTGATTTATTATCCGATTGAGTTTGTGTGACAGTCCTTTCTGTCCAATTCCCTATTGAATCGAATTTTGAATAAAAGTAAATTTTCTCATCGTTTGCTTCAGTCTCGTAAAATTTGATATGTGTTTTCGTTTTTTCGCTTTTGGCGAATTCAATATTCAAGTGCAACCGATAGTTTGAATAAAATTACTTAATTCAATTCTCTCTATTAACCTGCCCTTATTATCGTATTCAAAGCTTTCTATATTATCTGCTTCCTTAGTAAAATGACCATTGAAATCCATGAAAGATGATTTTTCTATAATTCTTTTTGAAATTTTATCTAACTTACAGGACTTTATTTGACCAATATAACCCGTACTAAACTCGCCAACTATTATAATACTGTCTTTAAAATTGTATTTATAATACACTTTTGAACCGCTAGAAAAACTGATACTGTCAAGCCAACCAGTTTTTATATTAGTAAAAAAAACTTTATTTTCAGACTTTATTGATCCAAAATGATTAAAATAATCTAATTTTGATAGTAAAATAATAGTATCTTTATATTTAGAGTTGGACTCCGAGAAACATGAATCATCTTTACAGTAAAAGATATTATATTTTTCCTTCCCTTTTTCAAAAAGCGCAACTTCGCCCATCTTAGTTTTCGCTTGTGTATGTCCTAAGTAATAATAAACGGCTTTTATGTTTCCTTTTAAATTATAAAGTGAGCTATTGCTATCTGCATAATGAGCTAAAGGAGAAAGGTTTTCATTATTATAAGAAGTGCCATGAACTGTTCTATTCCATTCTTCAAAAAACTGTGCACGACAAGATAAAATAAAAAATAAAAAGAAAATTAAAGTTAAGAACGATTTCATTTTAAAGATTTAAGAAAACCTTGTACGATTTGAAAGACAAATTTTATCAATCTTACCGCACAAGGTTCTTATTTTATTTCAGAATTTAAATAAAATTTACTGATTAGTAAAATATAATTGAGACTCAGGTAAAATATTTCCATAGTCTTTTCCAAAATTCGATAGCCTATTTTCATTTAATGGCTTCAAATACTTACAACTACCAGATAGTCTGCATTTCAGAAAAAAATTTATTCGATTGTATAACGAAATTTAAGTATTTTTTCTAATTCAGAATTATATTCTAAATCATAACAGTTTTCTAAATTCCTATTTATACTTTCACTATTAATAAATAACTGTAAATTTTTTTCATCAGATGAAAACAATAATTTTTCACCATTTTTACTTTTAAAAAGTAAACAATTTTCTGAAAAACTATTGATTATAATTCTTTCAAACTTAATATCATTTTCAGCATAAATAGATTCAATCGTTTTTTTAGAAAAATTAGTTTTATGAGTAATCCCGTAAACCTCAATAGATTCTAAGTTAAAATCAGACAAATGAATATTTGTTTCAAATCCTGGATTAGAATTTACCGAGTCCTTAATTTTCAAAAAAGAATGTTCAGAAAAGATGTTTTCATAATAACATAAATTTTGAAAATGAACATTAAAGTTTTCTGATTTAGAAACGAGATTTATAATTACACCTTCGCCGGTAATAAAATTTACATCTCCATTTGGAAACTTGTTTGCAAAGCCTCCAGAAATTAGGGTAATTTTTTTACCTATCATACTCTTTAAAACTTTTTTTTCTTCTGTGTCTAAACTTTGATGAATAAAAATTTCTTTTGTTATCATATTTAACCTGGGTTTTTTAACCTAATCTTAAAAATTTGACCCTCTATATTAATTTGTACACTAGGAGCTGGTTCTTGCCCAGGTTTTGGATAGAAATTCAAAGGATAAAATGTCACAAATATTCCATCAGAAACTTTTACGTTAAAGCCACCAGTATCTAAATCTGTTGAAACACCTAATGATTTAAGATAATCCAATATCGATTCTACTTTTTGACCTGCTAAATCAATATATAATTGATCTACTCCTTTTGTTGTAGTTTCAAATCCAAGTCCAGAAAACAATCCCTTAGTTTCGATAAACTCAAACACTTTTTCAAAAATCTGTAGTCCTTTAGCTTCGCAAAAGTAATAAATTTTTGATAACGGTTGAAAAATATCATACACTTCTTTTGCAATTCCAAGTGCTATAAATGCTTCTTTTGCCATCTGTGTTATTGGTGCTACATCTGCAATAGCTAATAATAAATCCCCCGCTGCTCCAGAATAATCACCTGCTTGAAAAGCCGTATATGCAGCTTCAGATTTCAAAGCTGCATCAACATATAATAATAAATGTGCGGCTCGACTTTTTAAAACTTTTGCAAGAACTCTTCCGAAAAGTTTGAAACCTCCACTTGGTAGCCCCAAAGAAGCATTATCGGCAGCAAGCTGTTTTAACACCTGAGTTAATTCTTGTACCAAAATCAAGGCTTGGGTTCCAAAGTTTTTTGCATCATTGTAATCAGACGAATTTGGATCTGTCGAATTGGGAAATTTTTGCTGTAACATTGCCGAAAACTTCAAAGTCGCTCCGGAATTTACTTCAATAAAATAATCCATATCGGCTGGCGAATAAATAGTCTTTAAATAATTATACGCATCTGCTAAAATTTTTTGTTGTTGAAATATATTAGGCGGAACACCTTTAGAAGTATTCGCGCTTGAACTTCCGTAAGTATCTTTAACATTAGGTACTGAATTTCCAAATCCGGTAGAAGTGTTCGCGCCGGAACCTCCGTAAGTAACTATAATATTAGGCAGTGAATTTCCAAATCCAAACGACGGTCCGCCTAAACCAATGAAATTGCTAAAACTACTTGGATCAACTGTAAATGATCCCAAGCCGCCAAAAACATCTGTAAAATAAGGACTCGGTAAAGCATTCATACCATCTATGTATAGAATATCGCTACTGTTTTCGACATAGCTATCAACGATTTCATCACCTCCGGATCTTACTTGAGAAACATTGGGAAGTTTAAGCCTTAAATAATTAATGCATTTGCCATTCGATACACGTTTACCTTGTATAAAACGACCTATTGCATCTGTATAAATAAATCCGCCTGAAAAATCATTTATATTAAAGTGATTCGCATTAAATTTATTGTATTGTTTGTAAGGAATGTAAATTAAAGAGTGGCCCGTTAACGCAGCACCTGTACTGTCTTTCGTAATAAGTAAAAGCCTGCCTCCGTTGTGTGGAACTGCTGTATTAGCTGTGTCTATGATAGGGACTATTAAAAACTCTTGACCTATATCGGTAAAACCGGAACAATTACCTTCCCATTTAGGATTCACTGTCTGTAAAATGTAACCGTCTGTCGGAGAAACAGAAGTTTGGCTTCGAAGTTTTTGTTGCTCTTGAACAAACCACCTTTTAGCATCTTCGATTTTAATTGTAGGTGTTTGGGAAAGCGGTTGTTGGTTAACAACGGGTTCTTTCCGGCAAGAAATTACAAAAAAAAGTAAAACAGGTAAAAAAAATCTCCAAATTTTATTAAAGCCAAATTTGGAGATACTTGTGGGAACATTACTGAATCTTATAAATAAAAATGATTTAAAACGGTGAAAAATTTTGTTTAGGAATTAAACATATAGATCCATGAACAATTTTTATACCGAATTAAATTAACAATTGTTTAATATAAAAATCAATTTGTTAAGAAACAAAGTATAGTTTGAAACAAATACACGATATTTGCTGTTGATTTATTGATTTTCTTTGCTCAATTAATTTTAATAAAAACCATGCTTGCAACCGCTCTTCACGACCACACGATTTCCGAAGAACAATTATTACTGATAAAAAACGCGGCGCGCGAGTTTGCTCAAACGCAGATATTGCCGCACGTTATGGAATGGGATGAAGTACAACATTTTCCGAAAGATGTGATGCACGCTTTGGGTGAACTCGGTTTTCTAGGTGTTTTGGTGCCGGAAGAATACGGCGGTGCGGGATTAGATTATAACGCTTACGTTACCGTGATTGAAGAAATTTCAAAAGTTTGCGGTTCTATCGGTTTAAGCGTGGCGGCACACAATTCGTTATGCACCGGACATATTTTAGCTTTCGGCAGTGAAGAACAAAAACACCGTTGGTTGCCGAAATTGGCAACCGGAAAACATATCGGTGCGTGGGGACTTACGGAAGCCAACACAGGTTCCGACGCGATGCGCATGACGACCACTGCCGTTAAAGACGGCGATTATTGGATAATAAACGGCGCGAAAAATTGGATTACGCACGGTAAAAGCGGTGATATTGCCGTTGTGTTGGCGCGCACGGGCGAATTGTTGGATTCACACGGCATCACGACTTTTGTCGTTGAGCGCGGTACGCCCGGATTTCATGGCGGAAAAAAAGAAAATAAACTCGGCATGCGCGCCAGTGAAACGGCTGAAATGATTTTCGATAATTGCCGTGTACACAAAAGTCAGATTCTGGGGAATGTCGGTGACGGTTTTGTACAAGCTATGAAAATTTTGGACGGCGGACGTATTTCCATTGCTGCTCTTTCGCTCGGTATTGCTAAAGGAGCTTATGAAGCGGCGGTAAAATACTCAAAAGAACGGCATCAATTCGGAAAACCTATTTCGAGTTTTCAAGCCATTGCTTTTAAATTGGCGGATATGGCTACACGCATAGAAGCCGCCGAACTTCTGACACGGCAAGCAGCGGACATGAAAAATGCCGGTAAAAAAATGACGAAAGAAGCAGCTATGGCAAAATATTTTGCTTCCGAAGTGGCGGTTTGGGCATCGAATGAAGCCGTGCAAATTTTCGGCGGTTACGGCTATACAAAAGATTTTCCGGTAGAAAAATTTTACCGTGACTCTAAATTATGTACCATCGGCGAAGGCACTTCCGAAATTCAGAAATTGGTGATTTCGAGAGAAATCTTAAAATAAGAGGTCTTATAATAATTGCTTCGCAGTTTTTTGTAAAATAAATCCGTTAGGATTTATACGTTTGTAAAAAACAAACCAATATAATCATCGAATCCGGCAGGGTTCGTATTTATACAAGGTGCTAATCCTATCGGAGTCGATGATTACTTTGGTTTATTTATACGAAAACCTTTAAGAGCCTATCGGCACTTTTTATACAACCTATCAAATTATTTCCGGAAAATCTTCTTCGGCTAACTTAAAGTGTCGGATATAAGCTGATTCGCGCTCCGCCGATAATGATTTTAATCCCTCCTCTATTTTTCGGATAAAACCGGTATCGAACATTTTTTTCACATCTTCAGGTGATTGTAAATGCGGATCGTCGCGTAATTTAAAAATTTGTTCTATCAAACCGGTTTCGCATTTTACGCTGAAAAGTCCGTCGTTTTTAAAAATCGTAATTTTAAGATTAGGATGCTGAATGTCGCCTACTATGCGCATAAGTAAAAATAATAACTGAATGAAAAAACTATTTTTTACAAAAGGTGTTGTAGATAGTGAGTTTAACTAAAACTTTAAAAATGACACGGAAGTTACGTCGTTATTTTCAAAATTGCACACTTTGTGTAGTGGAAACGCGGTAATTTTGTCCAACCGATTGAAACGGTAATAAAATTATCGTTTACGTTCACAAATATTTTTTCACTTTAAAATTTTACTTCTCCAATGAGACAAGTTTTACCTCTTATTTTAGCAATTTTCGTATCCCTTACACTTTCCGCACAACGCAACGATGGACGCATTTTTCTGCAAAGTCGTGTGTCAGGCGTGCAAGAAGTGCCGGCAGTAAATACCGCTGCAAAAGGGCTTTTCACGGTTTTTATTGAAGAAGATTACAGCACGATTACCGTTAACGGTATCGTAGACAGTTTGAGCGGACCGATAACAATTTGTCATATTCACGATGGCGTTGCCGGTGTTTCAGGACCTGTTATTATTAGCTTGACATCAAAAATTATAGGTAACCGTATTTACGGAAAAGTAACAGGTGTATCGAAAGCCAACATCAAAAAATTATTGACCGGCGGCGCTTACTTCAATGTACATACTGCAAAAAATCCCGGCGGTGAAATTCGCGGACAAATTTACGCCGAAACGGATTTACATTTCGTCGGTATTTTGACAGGGAGTAATGAAATACCTGCAACCACTTCAACCGGTTTCGGTTTAGGTAGTTTCGTACTTTCTGAGTTTGGTGACAGCATTCAATACAAAGTTATCGTTAATAACTTAACAGGTCCTATAGTTGCTGCGCATTTGCACGTCGGTAATTTTACGGAAAGCGGAAAGGTGTTGGTGCCTTTATCGTTTGTAGGAAATGTTATATCCGGATCATTTGCATTACCCGCAAGTTTTTTCGACAGTTTAGTCATAGGCAGTATTTATGTGAATGTTCACACTGCAGCAAATGCGGGTGGCGAAATTCGCTCACAATTGAGCTTTTTAGGTTATAATGCTTTTGAAGCACAATTATCCGGCGCGCAAGAAACACCGGCAGTAACATCGAATGCTACTGCTTTAATGGTCGCGTTTACAAATTCTACTTTGGATTCTTTGACGTACTATGCTGTCTACAGTGGTTTAACGCCAATAGCGGCACATTTCCACACCGGTGCAGCAGGTACTGCAGGTCCTGTCCTGTTTAGTTTAGCACCTTACCAAAATGCGCCCAATACTTACGTAGGTCTTAAAGTACCGATAGATGCACCGACAATGGCTTCATTTTTAAAAACCGGTATTTATACTAATATGCACACTACCGCTAACCCCGGTGGTGAAATTCGCGGACAAATGATTCCGACGATGCGCGACGGTTTTATCGGAGATATGTGTGGGGGTCAAGAAAACCCGCCTACAACATCTGCGGCTATCGGTTTAGGTTCTATATCTGTGGATAGAAATAAATCGAACATTAATATAAACGTTGTAACGAATAATTTATCTTCAAACGCTCTTTACGCGCACATTCACAAGGGTGCAAAAGGTGCTTCAGGTCCGGTCGTCATCGGTTTCGGCGCATTTGCGGGAAATCAAGTTTCAGGATACGGCAGTTACTCTTCTTCTTTAATAGATTCATTTACCCGAAATTTAGCTTATTTCAACGTACATACGGTGGCGAATCCCGGTGGCGAAATCCGCGGACAAATCGGTAAACAAGTTTCGGCGGAATGTTTATTGGCAAGCGGTACTTTTGAGTTGAACGGTAAAACTTTGAAAGTTGTGCTTGCACCTAATCCGACTCAAGATTTAGTGAACGTCAACTTTGAAAGCAACGAAGCGCTCCAAGCGCATTATATCATTTCCGACTTTACGGGCAGAACCATAGCGCAAAAAGATATTTCGGTGCAAAGCGGTGCCAATCAAATCGGTGTGAATTTATCGAATTTGTCAAACGGTATCTATTTCATTCAAATGCGCACGGCAAATAATCTTTTATTCACGGAAAAAGTGATTAAACAATAATCATTTTTATTCCGGCAAATAAAATGCGTCTTGATGGTTTTCAAGGCGCATTTTTTGTATGTGTTCAGCGCACACTTTAAACCCATTTACTCACTGTTTTTGGTTCTCAAAAAGGCGTACTGCGGGAGACATAAACATTTTTCAAGTAAAATTACATTGCCGTTTGTACCTTGTCTTCTGAAACCGCAACCAAAAATATAATTTACTATTTGAAAACAAGAAGTGTAAATTTGTATAAAATCAAAAAAATGTCAGAACCCGTAAACAAACCCGTTATTACTGCCGACAAAGAATTGGGTTTCGGTATCACCGACGCGCGGCAAAAACGTTTAATTAATTCGGACGGTACGTACAATTACACACGTGTAGGTTTGCCTTGGTACGAAACGTTTAATTTTTATAAATGGATAATCACTACGAAGTGGCGAAACTTTATTTTGATTATTTTTTTGTGGTATACTGTTGTAAATATACTTTTCGTTGCGGCTTTTTATATGGTCGGCGTAGACCAAATCGGCGGTTTGATGTTCAATAATGCAAAAGATAAGTTTTGGGAAATTTATTTTTTTTCATCACAAACGCTCACGACGGTCGGTTACGGACGCATTAATCCGACCGGTTTCGGTGCGAGTGCCGTTGCATCGTTTGAAGCACTGATCGGTTTATTGAGTTTTGCTATCATCACCGGTTTATTGTTCGCGCGATTTGCAAAAGCACCGGATATTGTGATGTATGCCGATAAAGTCATGGTTTCACCATTTATTTTGAACGATAATGAAGTACCCGCATTGATGATTCGCGCCGCCAATCGCGTCAATTCAAGTTTAATGAACGTGCGCGCTCAAATCAGTTTGAATATGCTGATATTCGATGAAAACGGTACGGGCAACCGTAAGTTTTTTTCATTGGCTTTGGAACGGGAGACGGTTATGTTTTTTCCGACAACTTGGACCATTGTGCATCCGATTGACGAAAAAAGCCCGCTTTACGGTTACACTTACGAAGCCTTGCAACGCGCAAAACCCGAACTGTTGCTGCTGATAAGTGGTTTTGATGAAACTTTTGACCAAAATATTTTTTCGCGGCGGTCTTATACTTTCGAAGAACTGGAATGGGGAGGTAAATTTATTCGCGCTTTTTATTTTGAAGAAGATGGACAAGGCGTAGTAAATTTAGGCAAGTTAAACCATTTCGATAAAGTGCAAATAAATCATTTAATTGCGGAGGAAGTGGCGAAAAGTTGAAAATGCTTACGATTTAAAGGAGTTTAGAAAAAAAATCAATTATTATCTGTAAAATCTTTATTTTTGTAAAAAATTAAGCGCATGAATACTGGTGTTGCCGTTGAAAAAAAAGCATTGTCGTCAAAAAAATATACTCTTGAAGAATATCTGCTTCGGGAAAGCCGTAGTACATCTAAAAATGAATTTTACAATGGTCAAATTGTTTCTATGCCGGGATTTAAATATGAGCATAACAAAATTACAACGAGCGTTATAATTGCACTCGATAAAGCGATTAGCGGATTACCGATTTATTACGAAGTCATCAACAGTGACCAAAAAGTGTACATCGAAGCTGAAAATACGGTATTGTATCCCGATGCTTTAGTAGTATGCGAACAACCTGAATTTTGGAAAGGTCGCAAAGATTTGGTGACAAATCCGATTTTAATAGTAGAAGTTTTATCTGGAAGTACGCGAAAATATGATTTGAAAGATAAATTTTTATTGTATCAACGGATTCCTTCTTTTAAAGAATATATCTTGATTGACCCCGCGAAACCTCAAGTACAATCTTGGTTCAAACAAGATGAAGAAACTTGGAAAATAAATCGTGTGGAAGATTTAACTAAAAGTATACGCCTTCGTGCGCTGGGAATTGATTTAGCTTTGTCAGATATTTACAGGCGAATGGTTTTTTAATCCTGTTCAATAGCGCGAAAGTTTAAAAATCACTGCTTTGGATCTTTCTCACGGCAAAAATATTTTTTCCAAGTCGGCGGCGAATGGAATCGGGAATCTTTTCCTAATTTTGAAAACAGAAATCATTATTTTTTAATTTTAGTTTAAAATTTTTCGAAACCGTTTTTTATTTTTTTTCGATTTTTTTTGCGATTTTTTTTTCAAATAAAATCGGAGATAAAAAAATATTTTCAGAGTAAACCTAACTCATTTTTATTTTTAAGAAAATTGAGACTGACTCCAGAAAACCGGCTAAAGTGATAAAATTTTTTGGTATTGCTTATTATTTAAAGCAAACCAAGTAATGTACATTTTAAAAAAAACTCGTTACTATAAATTCCGTTAGTCTTTATAATCTGTCAATTTTTCTTCGATAGCATGTTTCAACTCTGCGATAGTTTTATAGCCATTCAACTCCGTTTGATTTATGAAAATTGAAGTTGTTCCCGCTTTTTCTAAAAAAATAACGGGTAACGGTGTAGATTTTAAATCCGGATATAATGTATAAAATTCATTTTTATGCAGAAATAAAAGGGGTATAGTTGAATTTTTTTTAAACGCATTCCATTCGGGTTTGATTGTAAAAGTGCCGTACGTTAAACTGCACAAACTGCATGGATAGGTACCGGGCGAAACTATTTTATGCGCCACATCTCCCACACCATTAAAAAAACCGGCATCGGCATTGTAAACGAAAATAAGTTTCTTGTCTGCTACACTCGTTTTATTTTCTATCATGACGGTAGTTTTTGTCATTTCATTATTTTTACAAAACATAAATAAAATTACGGCGCACAAGACCGGTAAAATATTTTTTTTCATTTTGTTAATTTTAAAATCAGCTGCTTGTACAAAAACAGTGGAAGAAGTTTAAATTTAAAAAACTAAACTTTATAAATTCAATTTTAAAAACACCGTATGTTTATCCAAGTTCGAAGCCACACACAGGTACATCCGGTAACAATAAAATTAAAATTTTAAAATTTTTTCCATCGCTGCCCTCAATCTTTCTTCCGGTAAAAATATTTTTTCCAAGTCGGCTGCAAAAGGAACGGGCGTATCCAAACTCGCAACGCGTATAACCGGTGCATCTAAATATTGAAATAAATGTTCACCGATCCATGCTGCTAACTCTCCGCCGATACCGCCGAAAAGTGTGTCTTCATGCAGAATAATAACGCGGTTTGTTTTTTTTACTGTTGTTTCAATCGCTTCATAATCCAAAGGCACCAAAGAGCGTAAATCTATTATTTCCGCATCCGTTTTTAATTCTTCGACTGCTTTTAAAGCCCAATGTACACCCATTCCGTAAGTAACGATAGATAAATCTTTTCCCTCGCGCACCGTCGCCGCTTTCCCGATGGGTGTAGTGTAATAATGTGAGGGTACATCACCGGAAACGGAACGATACAAAGCTTTGTGTTCAAAGTATAAAACCGGGTTTTCATCTTCAAAGGCTGCAATAAGTAACCCTTTTGCATCAATCGGATTGCTCGGATAAACTATTTTCAGTCCGGGAACGTGCGCAAACCACGCCTCATTGCTTTGCGAATGAAAAGGACCGGCAGCAATACCGCCGCCTGTAGGCATACGGATTACGACATCAGCATTTTTTCCCCAACGATAATGAAGTTTTGCCAAATTATTCACAATTTGATTAAAGCCGCACGTTACGAAATCGGCAAATTGCATTTCAACCATTGCTTTCATACCTTTCAAACTTAAACCCAAAGCACAACCGATTATTGCACTTTCGCACAAAGGCGTATTACGCACGCGTTCCTTGCCGAACAAATCCACGAAACCATCCGTAATTTTAAAAACGCCACCGTATTCGGCAATATCTTGTCCCATTAATATTAAATCCGGATATTTTTCCATCGCCATTTTCAACCCTTCACTAATAGCATCTACAAAACGAAGTGTGTTGGACGTTGGACGTTGGACGTTGGACGTTGCATTTATCTCCTGCGTTTTTCCAACGTCCAACGTCCAACGTCCAACGTCCGAGTAAACATCTTTCAATTCTTTTTCGGGTGTAGAACTTATTTTCGGTGCATCAAAAGCTTTATCTGCTTCTGCGTTAATATGCTTTTTAAACTGTTCTCGTTCACTTTCTATAAAAGATTCGGTTATAATATTTTCGGAGAGTAAAAATTTTTCAAAAGTATCGAGCGGATCTTTGAGTGACCACGCTTTTTGCAAATCGCCCGGAACGTATTTTGTGCCGGAGGCTTCTTCATGTCCGCGCACGCGAAAAGTTTTGCATTCTATCAGCACCGGTTGCGGATTTTCGCGCATGTCGGCTGCACAATCCGCGATGGTTTTATACACTTCTAAAATATTATTACCGTCGATCATCAAACCTTTCATGCCGTAACCTATCGCTTTGTCCACCAAATCGTTGCAGGCATATTGTTCATTTATCGGCGTAGAAAGTCCGTACCGATTATTTTCAATGATAAAAATAACCGGTAATTTCCAAACCGCTGCTATATTTAACGCTTCGTGAAATTCACCTTGCGATGTGGCGCCTTCTCCGGTAAATGCCAACGATACGCGCTTTTCTTTTTTTATTTTATGTGCTAATGCCACGCCGGCAGCTAAAGATAACTGCGGACCGAGATGCGAAATCATACCGACAATATGATGTTCGAGCGTGCCAAAATGAAAAGAACGATCGCGTCCATGTGTAAATCCGTCAGCTTTTCCTTGCCACTGTGCAAACAAATTATATAAAGGCACGTTGCGCGTTGTGAACACACTGAGGTTGCGGTGCATCGTAAAAATAATTTCATCGGGTAACAAAGCAGCCGTACAACCCACTGAAATGGCTTCTTGACCCACACCCGAAAACCACTTCGACACTTTACCTTGACGTAAAAGAATCAACATTTTTTCTTCAATCAATCGCGGATATAACAATTGACGGTATAACTGAATGAGTTGCTCATCGGAAAAACCGGAACGGTTGAAAACGATTAGCGGTAAAGTTGAAACGGCGGTAGTCATAAAAAACGGCGATTGTAAAGCGCAAAATTAAGGCTTTACGAATACAGTTTCCGAATAAAAGATGTTAAATATAAGTGAGGTGGATTGAAAATAATCCGCTTGCTGTCAGTTGTTTCGAGCAAACGTAAACTTTTGTCTTTTTATCCTTTCATTTTATCCATCTTGTATGAAATTGTCCACCGTTGAATCTAACCGTATCCGTGTAATTTTTGTAAAATTCGGAGGCTTTATTCATTTTTATGAAAGTAACATCAAATGTGCCTCTGACATCACCGGAAATTGAATCGTATGATGTAACAGTTATACTGCTCTCAACGCTCTGTAAACGTAAATAGTCTCCTACGCCCGCATCTCCTTCACTCAATGTTAACCCGGCACCTGGTAAAGTGTCACAATCTTTTCTTATATCGTTATCTGTTAGTAGATATTTTCCTACTTTTAAAGGTATTTGTCCAATACCGAATTGCTCTCTCAAATAATTTTCATTAGTAAGGGTTTCGATCCTAATTAACCCTAATGATACATTGCAATTTGAAGTTGGAATAGTTTTTTGTCCTGAAACTCGTGTTTTCCAATCCAAATGATCAGGCCAAGCAATGCCATTTAGTTTTATGCCTGAGACTTCTCCATATATATATTTGTAATAAAGCGGTACTACTTCTTCTTTATGGCATTGTACAAATAAAAATAAAAATAAACACAAAATTATTTTTTTCATTAGAAGTTTATTAAAAAATGAATAATAAAAATAGGATCTGAAGTCATGAACTTCGGATCCTATAATCCTGTTTATTTAGAAATTAATAATTTTTTATTGTTGATGAATTTCCGGCGGTGGAAAGACGATACAAATATAAACCATTTAGCAAAGTTTCAGTATTTATTGTATGCTGATAAGTACCTGCTTCAAATTCTCCATTTTCAAGCATACGGATTGTCTGTCCTGATTCATTAATAAGTTCTATTCTTAAATTTTGTTTATCAAAAATTGTAAATTCAAAAGTTGTTGTAGAACTCGCCGGATTCGGAACAGCGTCAGAAAGAGATATTCCCTGCTTCTTTGTTTTTCATTTTATCCATCTTGTATGAAATTGTCCGTTGTTGAAACGGACGGTATCGGTATAATTGGTATAATAATCGGAAGATCGATATTTTTTAACGAATGTAATATCAAAACTTCCTCTGACTTCACTAGTAATAGTATCATAAGAAGAAATAGTAACACTACTTTCTATTCCCGTTGTACTGACATAATCACCAACGTCCGCATCTCCATCTGCTGTACTTAAAAATAAAGTAGCACCCAATAAGCAAGTGCCGGGTAAATTATTAATCGGATCATTATTTGTAAAAATAAATTTACCAACTTTTAACGGTATTGCACCTATACCGATGGTTTCTCGCCATAGATCATTTCCTTGATAGGTTGCGATTAGAACACTTCCGGCACGAAAATTACAATTTGCAGTTGTATCAAACTTCCGACCTGCTATTTTTATGTTCCAATCCTTTTGTGAAGGCCACGAGCTTCCGTTTAATGTAACTCCCGTAACTTCTCCCCACCAATATTTACTCACTAAAGTATTTGATTCCTTTTTACAACTAAACAAGAAAAAAAGTATGAAATACAGGAAATGTTTTTTTTTCATAAGAAATGTTATTATGAGAATTAGAAAAATACGGGTTTGCAATTGTTATTTTGCAAACCCTAAGAAGAATTGTTTATTTAGAAATTAATAATTTTTTTATTGTTGATGAATTTCCGGCGGTGGAAAGACGATACAAATATAAACCATTTACTAAAGTTTCAGTATTTAATGTATGCTGATATGTACCGGCTTCAAATTCTCCATTTTCAAGCATACGGATTGTCTGTCCTAATTCATTAAGAAGTTCTATTTTCAAATTTTGTTTATTAGAAATTGTAAATTCAAAAGTTGTATTAGAACTCGCCGGATTTGGAACAGCGTCAGAAAGAGATATCCCATTATTTATTTTGTTATTCAAAATTCCGGAATTATCTAATCTCAAATAGTGGATATTACTGACGTTAACTTGATAAAATGCAGTTGATGTCTGGCCGTCACAAGAAGTCACTACCAACTTAAAGTAAACTTTACCGGAAGATGCATATGGAGAACCCGGGTATACACAAACCGACGTAGTACTGTTTGTGGAAGGGTTATAATAATTATATCCATCAGAACTAACTGTCCAGTTGTAAGTAGGTGTACCACACTCGCAAGTTAAATTTGCTGAATAATAATTCTGACACCCTGAACTAGTAATTGAGTTGGGACCATCTATAGAAACACTAAACGCACTTGTTCCCGGTCTATAAGCTGCTATACTACCGGCAGTCTGCTGCATTCTATTCACTACATTGTTATTCGCTGTACCAAGTGTTTCACCATAAACAGTAGTTAATGTATTTGAAAACATCAGTACAGTTGGTGCATCTTGAATACTCATTATAGTTTTATAATCTTTACAAAATGGCCATGTCCATACATGACAAAATAAATATCCTTTTGCCCACTGAGGTTGATTTATATTATCTCCAGTATCATGTAACCCACCAAAAATATGTCCTAATTCATGTACAAAAATGTAATTAGAAGCATTTGCGTAAGCATCTTCAACTATGCAATAACCTAACTTTAGAGCTATAGCATCGTTAGTGCCTATATATGAAATGCCAACCAGACCCTGTGGATCATTGTTATAATCGCCATTAGTTAATACAACAACAATATCTGCTTTGTAATCATCTCTGAATTTTTGTATTTCAGGAACATAAGGTATTCTTCCTTTATCAGTGCGTATTCTATCAAATATTGTAGGGTCATGCGGAGATTCAGTGAAACTGTCCGTTTGCACAACCCCAGCTAAAGTTAAAATAGCATTTCCGGATGCCTGACTGTTGTAAATAGCTTGGTTAAAATTTTGTACACCGGTAGTAACCGTTTGAACAATATTGGGATCTAAAGCTGCCGCTGCATGAGTATAAACTATTAATACTCGATTTGGATTCGGACAAGAGCCTTCAATGGTTTCGACAGCATTTGGAACAGGAGTTACTCCGCTTTTAAATTTAGTTTCTTCTGTTGATGAACCGCAATCTGTACTACCAGGTTTAGTTTTTAATGTTGGTAAAAATGCACTTGTACCAACACTTACAGAATAAATTTGATAATTTTCATCTTTAAATTTCAAATGTCCAAAAATTTTCCCTTTTTCAGAAATAAGCATCATATCACCTTGAACAGTGCTATCACTCACCGTACCGTACCACAAATAATCCGTAGCTGATTTGTATTCAATGCGTATAGTCATCGCATGAATGGTTTTGCCTGTAACAGGCGATTGAAAATCAAACAAACCTCTTTTTAGTACGTTAGCAAGATTACCCATTCTAAAATAATGAACGTTTTTAGCATTTGGATGTTTTTCTAATTTTGAAATTGCTTGAAAGTCTATTGCAACTCGAACTTTTGCAGTTGAACTTGAAATTTCAGTCAATAGTTTTTCAGACTGCGCGTAACCGACCATTACGGATAAAAATAAAAACGACAGAGAAAAGACACATAATCTTTGTAATTGTGAGAAATTCATTTTAGATTTGTGTTAAGCTTATAAAAAGTTTTTACTTCGTTTTTTTTCGGCTTTATCGGTAGAGAAATTGCATAAGAACTACCTTTATCCTCGCCATACCTTGTATGTCGGGGATTTTTTTAAGAAGAGTCGTACATTGACGTTCTTTTAAAAAGTGGAAAAATAAAAAGTGTGCATCTAATCGCATTGCAACAATTAGCGGAATTATTTTTCTAAGTAAAATTTATAAATTTTATATATCTCGAAACACAACTGAGTTAAGTGTGTGAGTTTGTAAAAGTATAAATGTGTAAGGGTTCTTTGATTTCATTTTGATACTATTTTTTAGTAGATTAGTTTCATTTAACAAAAATCTAACATTATTTTAATATTTCCTAATTTATATTGAAATATTTTATTGCATTAACAAAGATAATCTAATGTATTTTCAACCCACAATTATTTTTTGCAAACCAATTTTGTGCAAGTAAAAATAACCGAGAAGCGGTTGGAATATGAAATAGCAAAACTCTATATTAATCTAAAAGAAAAGGCACTAAGAAACTATTTAAAGTTTCTTAATGCCTTTATTCAATTGACGAATTCGGGTTTATCTAAAATCATTCTTCAAATTCTAAGCGCAAAATGCGGAGAATTTCGGCAGCCGTTTCTTCTTCCAAATCGGTGCGTCGAACAATTTCTTCTTTGCTGAGTTTCAATACATCGCGTGCGGTATCGCAACCGATGCTTTTAAACTCGTCAATCACCCAACCTTCGATTTCATCTCTAAATTCATCTAAATCCACATCGTCAATTTCTTGTTCCTCTTCTCTGAATACATCTATTTCAAAGTCGGTGAGTTTACCCGCCAATTTAATATTTGTTCCGCCTTTACCGATTGCCAACGACACTTGATCGGATTTCAAAGTGACTTTTGCACGTTTGGTGATCATGTTCAAATCCACTGCCGACACTTTTGCCGGCGTGAGTGCGCGCTGAATAAACAAACTCAAATTGGTCGTGTAATTGATGATGTCTATATTTTCATTGCGCAATTCGCGGACAATACCGTGAATACGCGCGCCTTTCATACCGACGCAAGCACCGACCGGATCAATGCGGTCGTCATGACTTTCGACGGCAATTTTGGCGCGTTCGCCCGGCATCCTTACTATTTTTTTGATGACGATGATACCGTCTTCTATTTCCGGCACTTCTTGTTCCATCAACTTAGCTAAAAAATCATCGCTTGTGCGCGACATCACGATGGAAGGTGTGCCGTTGCGCATTTCCGCTTTAATAATAATGCCTTTCACGGCATCGCCTTTGCGGTAATAATCGCCGCGAATCATTTCGGAGCGCGGTAACAAAATTTCGTTGCCGGTAGCATCATCCATGACGAGCAAATCTTTTTTAAGTACTTGACTGATTTCGCCGATAACCAAATCGCCGACGCGCTCGCTGTATTTCTGGAAAATTTCATCTTTTTCCAAATCCGTTATGCGCGATATCAATGTCTGGCGAGCGGCTTGAATAGCACGGCGGCCGAAATCGTCGAGACCAAGTTGTTCGTAACATTCATCGCCGATACCGTAATCTTTATCAATATCAATCGCTTCGGAATACGAAACTTGCGCGCGCTCGTCGGTCACTTCACCGTCGGGTACGACACTGCGTACGCGCCACAGTTCCAAATCGCCGCGCGAAGCGTTGACGATGACGTCGAAATTTTCGTCCGAGCCGTATTTTTTCTTAATCAGCGTCCGGAAAACATCTTCCAACACCCGAAGCAGTTGCGCTCTGTCAATATTCTTTCCGGCTTTAAAATCCGAGAAAGAATCTACGAGATTCATCATGAATATTTACTTTTATTTTTAGTTTGTTAGTTGATAGTTTTTCAGTTGACAGTTGATAGTTAGTTGGTTGACAGTTTTTCAGTTGATAGTTGATAGTTTATGTAAAATTCTTAATTATAAAACTGCCAACCATCAACTGAAAAACTGTCAACTAATAAACTAATTTACCTGAAACTAATTTTTACTATGGCACTTTTTATATTTTCGAATAAAATATCTTTTAAAAATTCTTCTTTAATTTTCTTTTTGCCTTCTTTCCGCTCCGTTGAATAATGTATTGTAATGCCGGTATCGCTTATGCTTTTCAATTCACCTTCAAATTTTTCTGCGACGTCGGTCGTGATTTCCAAAACTCTGCCGATGTGTTTGGTGTACTGTCGCGGATATTTTAATGAACGTGTAATCCCAGGAGAAGATACATCAAGCGCGTATTGTTCGCCAATAAGTTTTGTTTCATCTAAACGACTTTCTACGTAACGGCTTATTTTTTTTAATTTATCGTAACTCACACCTGTGTCGCCATCAATAAAAATTTCTAATTTTTTGGTAGCGGAAAGCGTTAATGCTATCAACATACAATCCGCATATTCCGGTTGCGCTAAAAATTCATGTATCCATTCTTCTATTTGAGATTCAGCGAGCATGTTATAAATTTACGATTTACGATTTACGATTTTTCCTTAGAACACGATTTGAGACGATTAACGGGATTAAAACGATTGTTAAAATCGCAAATCGCAAATCGAATTATTTTTTCTTAACCAAAATTATTTGTTCTGCGATTCCGGCGCGATTCATATCCATAGCTATTGTATCGGATGTAATTGTAGAAAGTTTCACCATTTTTTCTATTTTATTTTCGCCGGTCGTATAAAGTTTATCGCCGGCTAAACGGAATGTGCCTTTTTCAAATTCGCTTTCGTAAGCCGTGCTGTACGTTTTGTCGGCACTGAAGCTGAACGTAACCGCTTCCGCTCCTCTGTCCGATTCTTTCCCGTTTACTTTCCAAGATACACCTTGCCAATTACCGATGAGTAAAGCAGTTTTGTCTTCGGTTTTACAACCTGCAACTAAAAAGCAAAAAAGAATAAATGTCGATATATTTTTCATGCTCAAATTTAATGAATAGCTAAAAACAATTCTGATGCAAACAAAAAGAGGGATGCGCGCTAACACATCCCTCTTTTCAGAGATAATTACCTCGCAAAGATACAGATTAATTTCAAATAAAAAAATTTATTTTTATGCGGAATTAATTAATTACGAATTACGACGAATAGAATTAGTTGTTTTAATATCCAAATTCGTAAATCGTAAATCGTAAATCGTTATTAATAAAAAAAATCCCGTTGCCGGACAAGTCCGGCGAACGAGATTTTATTATTGTGCATAAACTTACCGCATCTGTGCGCTCCGAAAATAATTAAATTTTTCAATAAAATTATTACTCGAAACTAATAATATTCCGACCACACAAGTTGTGTGTTAAGCCGAAAAAGAAGTACCGCAACCGCATGTTTCCTTAGCATTCGGATTGTTGAAAGAAAAACCGCGATTATTTAATCCCTGTATAAAATCAATCTCCATGCCTAACAAGTAAATAGCATGCGCTTTTTTCATAAAAACTTTCACGCCATTAATATTATACACCTCATCGCCTTCTTTTTGTTCGTCGAAACCCAATTCGTAACTGAACCCCGAACATCCGCCGCCTTTCACGCCGAGACGCAAACCGTGTTCGGCACCGATTTTTTGTTCGGCGACAATATGCTGTAACTGTTTAACGGCAGAATCCGTAATAGTTACAGGTGCTTGAACATTTTTTTTTTCTAATACTGCTTCCATCTTTATAAATTTTTACAAAAGTAAAATAATTTTGAATATTTTCCAATCCTTTTAAAATTGTAATTGTGAAACAATAAAATTTTATGTTGTGTTCAATGTTTTTAACGTTGAATTTTTGACGTTGGACGTTGGAAACTGCATTTTTGTCTATTAGCACCTACACATTCTCATAAACGTTTTTTAGGGCGGGAATATTTTGTACTTTTACATCTGTAATAAGGAAGTCTTTGCTTGAAGCGAAGACTTCCTTTAAAAAAATAAATCGTACATGCAACACGGCGGAGAAGTTTTAGTAGTTTTAATTATTTTCGGTACAATCGGTACAATCATCACTGTACTTTCAGTACTTAGGTTTGATTTTAAGAAAAAGCAATTGGCTTCTGATCAAGCGATTCAATTGGCGCGTTTACAAAATGAAAAAACGCAATCAATTGTACCTACCCGTTTACAGGCTTATGAACGATTATCTTTGCTGTGCGACCGGATTTCCATTTCGCAACTTGTATCGCGGTTGCAAATAACAGGTGCGTCGGCAAAAGATTTACACATGGCGATGTTGATTGCGATTAATCAGGAATTTGAACACAACGGTACGCAGCATATTTATGTCTCAAAAAAGTTGTGGGATATTATTTTCCTGTTGCGAAACAATACGACAGATATTATCAACTTTGTGGCGCAACAATTGCCGTCCGGTGCCGCCGCTTCGCAACTATCTACGGCTTTGATGCAATTTATGATGCAGGGTGAACAAGGTTTATTGTCGGATGGCAACACAAGATCAACCGGCTTAACGCAATTTTCGGGCGCGCAATCCGTTGATATGACGGCAAAAGCAAAAGAAGCGATTCGAGAAGAAGCTGCAATGCTGATTAATTAAAGTACGATTCCAGAGCTATGAAGTATGAAGTGTGAATAATAAGGCGCACATACTTCATACTTTATACCTCATACTTTATACCTCATACTTTATACCTCATACTTTATACTTTACTATTATGTTTTCAGGAAAAAAAACTTTACTTTTTTTAAGCGCGTCGGTGCTGATAGTTATTTCTTGTTCAAAGTCAGCTACCGTAACGCCGAATCCCGGAAGTAATTCGGTTACAGGTACTTTTTCGTGCAAAATAAACGGTGCGGCATATTCTGCTGCTTACGTCAGCGCAAGTTATCAGTATATTCAATTGATGTTGGTCGGCAGCAGTGGTGATTATTTAACGAAATTGGATTTCACCGCCATAGTATCCGGCAAAGTCGGCACTTATGATTTGAAAAACAATGCTAACTACACTGCAAATAAAAAAATCTCTATGGCAACTTCCGGCACTTTGAATCTTACTAAATTCGATGCCGCCGGGCGTTTGGTGAGCGGCACTTTTTCTTACACGACGCAAGACAGTACAAAAATAACGGAAGGGATTTTTACGGATGTCGGTTATTGAATTTAGATTTGAATTTGCGTCAAAAAATAAATACGGGTTTTAAAAATCGTACAATTAAATTTCTGTATGAAAAAAAAAATTGAACATAAAATTATTTTTTTAAAATTATTTTTAGGAAAAATTTTTTTATTTTTTCTGAAGAAATTATTTTTTCCTGAAAAAAATAAAAATCTCAATTTTCCTGCCGTTCATCGTTTATCGTTTATCGTTTACCGTTCATCACTTTTATTTATTTTTATTGCAAGTTTTCAAATCATTGTGTACGCGCAGAGCAATTTGAAAATCGGCGATTGGCAATTGCAGCAAACATATCATACCGGCAAATTAGTGGCACAAAACGATACGCACGTATTTTGGTCAACCGGTTACAGCATCGCGAAAATGAATAAGTCGGATTTAACGTTCGAGCGTATTGATAAACTTTCCGGCTTAAGCGGTGTGGATATTTCTTTTTTGCGTTACAACAAATCGCTCAAATCACTTTTAGTATCTTACTCGGATAACATTATTGATATTGTCGGCGATAACAGTACGGTTACGCTCACCGACGTTAAAAATAATACCACCATTGCCGGCGATAAAAATGTTTATGATGTTGCCTTTTCCGGCAACACGGCGTATATCGCTTATGGTTTCGGCGTTGTGGCACTTGATATGCTGCGGGAGGAATTTCGATTTACTTTATTCACTTATCAAGCGGTAACGGGTATTACTTTATCGGGCGGTAATTTGTACATTGCTACGCCGTCCGGCATTTATTTCGCTTCCGAAAATTCGACTGCTAATCTCGCGGATTTCAAAAATTGGCAACGTTTGAACGTAAACGGTAAAATTTTTTCCGATAATACCCGCCTACTCACCACATTTAATAATCAATTGTATTTCAACACCGGTGATTCTATCAGTACATTGCAAAACGGAACGGTAAAAAGTTTATACAAACCGTCCGGTTTTTCCGTTAAAAGTATCACGGCAGAAGGCAAAAATTTGGTAGCGGTATTTTCGAGTGATAATTCAAGTAAAATTTTACTCTACGACAAAAACGGCGTTTATAAAGACGTTTCGGACCATTGCGCCGGAAATACCAATTATGCCGTAGAAGATGCGCAAGGACGGTTGTTTGTCGGCGATAATTACTTGTATTTTCGTTTCAAAACTGATCCAAACGCATCGGCTTGTCAGTATACCGAATTCAATTCGCCGCAAGGGGCGACAGCAACCGATTTTGCAGTGAATGACAGTATTGTGTGGGTAGCATCCGGCGGTTTAGTGCGCGGACAAGGCGATGGATTTTCTTCTTTCAGCAACGCTAAATGGCGTAATTACAATCAATTTACGGACGCTAAACTGCAAAACTCCCCTTTCGCGATAGATGATTACGTCGTAAAAATTAATCCTTTAAATAATAAAGTATACGTCGGTTCATCGAATGCCGGATTAATTGAGTTGGTGAATAATGAAATTTCTCAAAAATACAATAATACGAATTCGCCGATAACAAATTCAGCCGATGATCCGGGAAGGCAGCGCGTTGCGGGATTGGCAGTAGATAAAAATAATAATTTGTGGGTGGTAAACAGCTTATCTGTTAATCCATTGCTCGTTCTCAAACCGGACGGTAAATGGGTGGTACTGTCGAAGAATATTCCGAACAATATTTTTCAAATCAGTATTGATTCATTCGGATACAAATGGTGTATCATCGGTGGTGCGGCTAACAGTTTGTTGGTTTACGACGAAGGAAAAAATGTAGACGACATCAGCGATGACCGTTATGTAACGATTGACAATTCCAATTTACCCAAAGATTTGCAAGGCTCAAGTATCAATTGCACCAGCACCGATAAAGACGGCAGAGTTTGGATCGGCACGACAAACGGTGTATGTGTAGCCGATTGTAGCGAACCGTTCAAAGGTAATTGTACCGGTAAAATCAGTTTAATTATTTCATCGCTCGGAGGTGTAGGCGAGTATCTGTTGCGCGAAAAAAATGTGAACACTATCGGTATAGACGGCGCGAACAGGAAATGGTTCGGTACTTCAAACGGCATTTTCGTAACATCGGCGGACGGGATGACCGAAATCATGAAATTTACAACCGGCAACAGCCCGTTGTTGAGCAACAACGTGACCGCCATCAATTTCAGAAACAGCACGGGCGAGGTTTTTATCGGTACCGATAAAGGTTTGATGATTTATCGCGGAGATGCGACCGCAGGTTCAGATAGAAATTCGATTGATGCTTACGCTTATCCTAATCCGGTGCGACCGGATTATACCGGAATAATTGCAATAAACGGTTTGGCACGCAATGCGGACGTAAAAATTACGGACGCGCAAGGCAATCTCGTCTTCGAAACTAAAGCACTCGGCGGTCAAGCCGTTTGGGACGGTAAAGATTTTTCGGGCAGACGTGTTTCAACGGGTGTGTATCTCGCACTTGCTACCAATACACGCAATTCGGATGCTGCGGATACGGTGGTCGTAAAAATTTTGGTTGTGAAATAATTTTATGCTTTATGACAAATAAAAAAAATACTTTCGTTCATCATGTTTATTTTTGGTTAAAAAATACCGGCAACGCCGCCGATACCGCCGAATTGGTTAGCGGATTAGAAAAACTTTCGGCAACGCCGACTATAAAACTGTGTCACACCGGTACACCGGCAGCGACCGATCGCGGCGTTATTGACAATACTTATGCCGTATCATGGTTGTGTTTTTTCGATACGCCGGCAGACCAAGATATTTATCAAACACACCCGATTCATCTCAAATTCGTGGAGCAGTGTCAACATCTGTGGTCGAAAGTAATTGTTTATGATACAGTGAATGTTTAATCGGGTTTATTGTTAAACAAACGAGCGCGCACTTTTTATTAAAAAATGCGCGCTCGTTTGTTTAACAATATCCAAAAAAATTATCCGGAAGGTACTTGAGAATTATCAATAAAACCGGCTTCCGGATCACTCACTTGATTTCCCGGATTTACCGGTATAGTTGGCCGGATGACCGGAGCGGTCGGCAATATCACAGGTTTAGCCGGTGTTTGCGAAATATCATCCCCCACTCCAACACTTGACGGCGGTGCCGGTTGCATCGGTTGAGGTTGTTGTATCGGCACGGCAGGTTGTTGTGTTGCTACCGTATTTCCGGCGCGACGAAAAGCTTCGCTCACAGCTTTAGCAGCGTTGATACGACCATATCCGAAATTTTTTGAATGACCTCGACTGTCGTATTCATTTGTTGAACCGATTTTATCGGCGGTTTGAATCAGAATTTCTTTTACTTCGCGTGCCGTTAAGTCCGGATTTGCGGATAAAATTAAAGCGCAAATACCGGCAGTGAGCGGTGTTGCAGAAGACGTCCCGCCGAAATGTTGATATAAAGGTCCTCTGTCAATATCGTCACCGTAATAACTTCCCGATTTATCCCATGAAGCTCGTGCGGCAAAAATTGGATAAAATCCGCCGTTACTCGGCGATGCAATTGTTACTTCCGCACCGGTATTTGAATAATCCGGATGTTGGTCTTCACTGGTTGAAGCGGCAACACAAATTACATCGGGTAAAGCGGCATAAAAATTCACTTGACTGACACCTTCATTGCCGGCGGCAAAACATATTACGCAGCCTTTTCCGTTTCTGCCTTCACGCGCAGCTTTATTTATGACGTTGATTTTATCCTGATTCAGCTTAAAATTAGGATCAACCGTTCCCCACGAACAACTCACCACATCGGCACCGTTATTCAAGACATAATTAAACATAATTTCGGTACCTTCAATGCTGAAACTCGTACCGCAGACGGGCATGAAACGGGCTACCGGCGCGGCACCAACCATACCGACAGTTGCCGGCGCAATCGCAACGCTGGCACACGGTGTTCCATGTACGTAAGTCGGATCGCCCATGCGCACGTTCGGCGAATTATCCCAACAATCGTAAGGTTTCACGATTTTATCGCGCAAATCCGGATGATGAATATCCATACCGTTATCTACAATAGCCACAACTATATTCGGATTGCCGTAACCGTCCAACAATTTCCAAGCCTCTTGTACTTTCGAATCGGCGCCGGGTGTAATTTGTATTGTCGGGCTATCCGGAATGGTGCCTGTGTTTACTAAATGCCACATTTGCCCCCAAAATTGTGCGGTCGGCTCCTGATAATCGTAATGATCCACTTCCGCATCTAAATCCGGTTCGGCGCGTTCCACTTCTTTGTGCGACTGTAAAAGCACAGCACATTTAATCGGATTCGGTGAGGCGGTTGTCACGCTCGCTACTATTTTTTCCGGTGAGCGGCGTTCTTTAATTATTAAATTGGATTCCGCTAAAATTGCATTTTGTTGTTGGTCGGATATGCCGGCATGAAAAGTTATATAAATATTCCCCGTCGGCACAACCGGTCTATTGCTGTTGTTGATATAATAAACGTGCGTTCCGGTTTCTATTTCTTTGGAAGCGCGCAAGGTATCTAATTTTTTATTGAGGTTGGCACCACGTTTGCGCTCAAAATCAACGACTTCAAAACCGCCCAAATGCTGGTGAATCGTATTGTTTACGCCAAGTTCCGGAACAACATCGTCAATGCCGCGTGATTGAAGTCGTTTGATACCGACGAACCGTGTACTTTTAGTGAGTGTGGCCTCTTCATTGCCGAGTCTGATTTGAAGTTTATCGGGCATAGCATTTAATTTTTTTTACGATTTGGTTTTAAATCTTTTCGGTTTGTTGATAAAACATCACAAATTAAACGGTATTTTTTCAATAAAAGAATTTTGTTCTTTTATTTTTATAAAAAAACAGAAGCATAATTTTTAAAGGACATATTTCGTCAAAATTATGCTTCTCTAACATTTTTTGTGGAACTGCCATTAACAGCCGGTTTCTACTGACAGGAAGCCTCTATGAGGCTTTTCAGCTCCGTCAGGAGCGGTCTGTCAATAGTAGATATTAATCGAAAAATATTTTCAGCTCCGTCAGGAGCGGTCTGTCAGTAGTAGATATTAATCGAAAAATATTTTCAGCTCCGTCAGGAGCGGTGTGCTAATTACGCCACCACAAAATCGGGCAAAGAACCAAACTTATTTGTCGCTTATTCAAAAAATCGTTATTTTATACACGCCGGAAAATCCAAAAATTTTTCTTGTCGCGCTTGTGAAGTCATTTCGGAAAAAATACGAAATCCGAAATGCGAAATCTCAAATAATTCAATATCTTTGCCGGAAATACTTTAAAGTTTCTATGCTCAACGACATAAAAATATTTTTTAAAGATCGTCTTATATCACCTGTTTCACGAGCATTATTGCCGTTGCAACATATTTTGGTTGCTTTATTTACGCCTTTGGCACGTGTGTTGGCACCGGTGAAAATACAATTCGATGAACGGTGGGCGTTTTTTTCTGCCGACCATCCTACTCTATCGGTGTGGTTGCGCCGCTCCGGCAAGTTGGCTATAGGTATTTACGCGCTGTATTTTATTTTTGCTATCGGTTTATTCGGCGAATTACCGACCGTTACGGCATTACAAGATATGCAAACGCTCAACACTTCGGAAGTTTATACGTCCGACAGTTTGCTCATCGGAAAGTTTTATAAAGAAAACCGCAAAGATATTCATTTCGACAGTATTCCGAAAAACGTTGTCAATGCCCTCATCGCTACCGAAGACGAACGCTACTGGGATCACGGCGGTGTGGATTTCAGAAGTTTTGCGCGCGTTTTTTTTCGTTCGTTCCTGAAAGGCGAAGAAGCCGGCGGTGGCGGTTCCACGCTGTCTCAACAATTGGCAAAAAATTTATTCGGTCGGAAAAAATATTCGATGTTGAGTACGCCTATCAATAAAATAAGAGAAATGCTCATCGCGCGCCGTTTGGAACGCGCATACGATAAAAAAAACCTGTTGGCTTTTTACCTCAACACGGTTCCGTTCGGCGGCAATGTGTTCGGAATAGAAATGGCCGCCAAACGTTTTTTCAATAAAACGACTCCGCAACTCAATATTTCGGAAGGTGCCGTTATCGTCGGTATGTTGAAAGCGAATACGAGTTTTAATCCGAGAAGAAATCCGGATCGCTCACGCGACCGGCGCAATGTAGTGATGGCGCAAATGGTAAAAAATAATTTTCTGACCAAACAAGCCTACGATACTTTAAAACTTAAACCCTTGAAATTGGAATATCAACCGGTTTTGAATCGGGATATGATGGCTTCCTATTTCAAGGATTATTTGCGTCAAACTTTACCTAAAATGCTCGAAACGGTAAAAAAAGACGACGGTACACCCTACGATATTTTTAAAGACGGACTGAAAATTTATACGAGCATTGACGGACAAATGCAAAAACTCGCCGAAGAAGTCGTTTCCGAGCGCATGGCGAAACTGCAACGGGTGTTCGACGAACATTGGTCGGGGCAAAAGTGGTGGGGAGAAGATAAAACTTTGGATGATGCGATGCGAAACAGCGACCGGTGGAAACATTTGAGCGCGGAAGGTTACAGTCCCGCAAAAATTCGCGTGAATTTCCTCAATTCCAAAATAAATATGACAATTTTCGCTTGGGATAAAAATAAACCCGGAGAAGATGAGCGCGTATTGTCGCCAATGGATTCGATAAAATATTATTTGCGGCAATTGAATACCGGTTTTGAGGTCATGGATCCGCGCAACGGACTCATAAAAGTTTGGGTAGGCGGCACCGATTTTAATTTCTTTCAGTACGATCACGTGCGCTCGCACAGGCAAGTCGGCTCCACCTTCAAACCGATTGTTTATGCCCGAGCCATTCAATCCGGTATACCTCCGTGCGAATATATTTCCAATCATTTGAAAGCCTACATGAATGACGGGCGCGTGCGCGAAGCGTGGCAACTAACCGAAGAAGAAAAAAAAGATGCTTATATCCCGCGCAATTCCGGTGAAAGTTATTTCGGTTCGTATTCGTTAGAAGGCGCACTTACAAATTCGGTAAACGTTGTATCGGTGCAATTGATTAATAAAGTTGGCGTAAAGTCAGTAATTAATTTGGCAAAAGATATGGGTGTTACAACGGAAATAGAGCGTAATTATTCCATTGCTCTCGGTACATCTGAAATTTCTTTGTTCGATATGATGAAAGTTTACGGCACATTCGCCGCGCGCGGCAAACGTCCTGAACCCGTTACTGTATTGAAAATTACAACACGCGACGGTAAGGTTATAGCAGATTATACAAAAAATATCAATCCGCTCACTTGGCAACAAGTTTTGACGAATGATCAATCAGATATAATGACGCACATGATGAAATCGGTAGTAAACGACGGAACCGGCGGCAGGATGCGTTCAGTTTACGAACTGACTAGCGATATTGCCGGCAAAACAGGTACTACACAAAGTCATGCCGACGGTTGGTTTATGTGTTACACGCCTAATTTAGTGTGCGGTACATGGGTGGGCGGCGGATTGCCGATAATTCGTTTCAGAGATATTTCCGAAGGGCAAGGTGCTTATACGGCGTTGCCGATTGCGGGAATGTTTTTGCAACGATTATATAAAATGCCGAAATATGCAGCTCTGAAAGCCGAAAAATTTCCGGAACCCGCCAAATGGATAAGAGATTCGATGGCTTGCGCGCATCGATTTTTCAGTGAAGACGAAATTTTGCTAATGGATTCTTTACGCATAGTTGACTCTTTGCGGGAAGATAGTTTGCATACATTTAACCATATACAAACGGGTTTTGCGACGGATACTTTAAGAAAAAGTACACCCGTGCAAAATTTACCGACTCACCCCGAAGATCATGACTTAGGTAACTATAATTTTGAAACACAGGACGTCAAACCGTACATTCCTCCGGCAAAATCCAATAAGCCCAATAAACCGGATATAAAACCCGTTCCCAATCCGCCGTTTCCTACAAAACCAGTGATAAAATTACCGAAGAATAATTGAGTGAGAATTATTTTAAATCGTTATAAATTGAGTTTAGTCAACGCACAATAACGTAAAAAAAACGTCCGAAACAATTACTACTCCTTACATTTTTTTATTTTTATGAAGCGACTAACTAAACAAGCCTACGCGCTCGTGAGATACGAACTCATTAGTCCGTCTAAAGTTTAAAGACATTGACGAGCTTTGGAGTTTTTCATTTAATTAAACTTGTATCGAGTGGTTCCCGGCAGACGGAATGCCAAATCCCCACTTGCACAAAGTCTTGCGCATTAGCTGTAATTTGTTTCGAAAATTCTTAATTAAAATTATCAAACTAATATGAAACTCTTTTTTGTAATCTTACTCAGCATTAGTTTATTATCTTGTAACGAAACTAAAAAGACAAAAGCGGACATTAGCGGACAAATTAACTATGAATTAGTAACTAAATGGCCGGAACTTAGCAAAGCTTATAAGCTTGGTCAGCCTACCGGTATTGGAATTGATAATTACGACCACATATTTGTCTTTCATAGAACAGGCCGCAAATGGACTGTACCTTTTCCTGATTCTCTTATTTCTCAAAACACCATTTTAGAGCTTGATAATGAGTCAGGAAAGATTATTAACTCTTGGGGTGCGAATTATTTTATTATGCCTCACGGATTAACGGTTGACAAACAGAATAATATTTGGGTGACAGATGTGGGGCTACATCAAATATTTAAATTCAGTCATGATGGAAAATTATTTTTTAAATTAGGAATTGCTAAAGTACCGGGAAATGATTCTTTGCATTTCAATTTACCTACTGATATTGCTATAGCAAATGATGGTTCTTTTTATGTAAGTGATGGTTATGGGAATAGTAGAGTAGTGAAATTTTCTGCAACCGGAACATATATCAAAGCATGGGGTACATACGGAAACAAACCCGGACAATTTATTATACCGCATGGCATAACCATCAATGAAAATAATATTATTTATGTTGCAGACAGGCAAAACAACAGAGTTCAACTATTTGACACCGAAGGTAATTTTATAAAAGAACTTAAGAACGATTTTAATGTAGAACAACTCCCTTCAATTACCATTGACAATTCGAATCATCTTTTTGCCATTGACTACGATCCGACAAAAAGAGCAGACAGTTCGGTAATGGGTTCAACAATTTTTGAAATCGACTCTTCTTCCCATAGCAAAGATCGATTTGGAGCGTTGGCTTCAGCTGATAGAACCTCTTGCTGGTTTCATGATATAGCAATTGATAAAAAAGGCAATATATATGTCGGAGATATCATTGGCTTAAAGGTTTTAAAATTTAAACCAAAAAAGCCAAATTGAAAAATTGCAACATTATCCCGCTCAGAGAAAAATTTCTATGTGCGGATTTTTATTATAAAACATAAAATTACTTGAAAAAACGTGCCTCCGAACACACGTTTATTTATTAATCACTTTTTGCCGCCATTTAAAATTCCAAGTCACAGCCGGAATGACGGGAAATAAAGTTACGCTGAATGCCGTGGCTTTGGAAGTGCCGGTGCTCAAAGAATTTTTTATATCGTAATAAACGAAAAAAGGATTGTAGTGGTCATAAACATTGTACACCGAAAAAGTCCAACTGCTGCGAAAACCGATTTTTTCGGGATGCGGCGTGTAAGTAGCACCGAAATCGAGACGGTGATAATCCGGATAGCGCAAAGAATTTCGGTCGCCGTATTCCAAATTAAATTGTTGTTGCACGATGAAAAAAGATTTCAGTGGCGTAAAAGTATTGCCGGTAGCGTACACGAAATTCGCGCTCAATTCCCATTTTTTGGAGGCTTGGTAGTTGGTTACGAGAACGAAATCGTGAATCCGGTCGTAAGTACTCGGATATGCCGTACCGTTATTGATATCCGGAAATTGGCGCAACGTGCGCGACCAAGTATAACCTATCCAACCGTTCAGACGCCCTTTGGCTTTGCGCAAAAAAAACTCGGCACCATACGCCCACCCTTTCCCGAACACAAAACTGTTTTCAACGTCTTCGGCGGGTTTACGCACGAAGTTTTCGGGATAATCTATTTGGTGCTGCAAATCTTTGTAATATACCTCTATCGAAGCTTCGTATTCATTGTCCGCGAAATTTTTGAAATAACCAAGCGCGTACTGCACCCCTCGTTGCGGTTGAATTATTTTTGAGCTCGGCACCCAAATATCGCCCGGTAACGAACTCGTCGAGTTAGACACCAAATGCACGTATTGTGTTGTAGCCGTGATACCGAATTTTAATGACGACGCATCGTCGAGACTGTATTTACCCGTCAATCGAGGCTCGAAACCACCGTAGGTTTTTATTATTTCACCCGTATTATAAACCGTTCCGTCGGTTGCCGTATTCGGACCAATTTGTTGAAACGCCGAAAGCCGCACACCGATATTGAGCGTCAAAGCAGGTGAAATTTTCCAATCGTCACCGATATATACAGCGTATTCGTTGGCGTATTTCGGTTTCAATTTATCGGCATTCGTGAAAGTGGTATCGCCGTTGGTGCCTGTGACGACGTTGGGTGTGAAGCGGTGATACGTAAAATTAGCACCGAATTTTAAAGTGTGTTGCGTGGAGGCGAAATAATCGAAATCAAGTTTACCGTTCCAATCGCGCACACCGGAATAAACATTGAATTTGAAAACATCTTGCCCGCCGCCTGCCGAAAAATCGTAGTCGTTATACACGCCGGCAACGTTCATGAAAAGTTTTTTTGAAAAAACGTGATTCCAACGCAATGTGGCGGTAGCGTTGCCATAGGGTAAATCAAAATTAAATCCGCGTTCTTTATTCGAAAATTTAAAAACATCTCTGCCGAAATACGTACTCAGATACACATGATCTGTCGGACTGACAGTCCAATTTATTTTTGCGTTGAGATCGTAAAAATAATAATTAGAACCCGCGAATTTTGTTTTACTGATAAACGGTTGCGCAATATCAAGGGCGTAAGTACGCCGTGCAGAAACGATAAACGATACTTTTTCTTTCACAATCGGACCTTCAATCGTCAAGCGCGAAGCGATGAGACCGATACCGCCTTCCACACCGTAACTTTTATCATTACCTTCTTTCATCTGAATATCCACGACACTCGACAATCTACCGCCGTATTGTGCCGGCATTCCGCCTTTAATCAGCGTTAAGTTTTTTACGGCATCGGCGTTAAATACGCTGAAAAAACCGAGCAAGTGTCCGGGATTATACACAACAGCTTCATCCAATAAAATTAAGTTCTGATCAATTCCGCCACCTCTTATATATAAACCACTGCTGCCTTCGTTAGCTTTTACGCCCGGTAAAAGTTGAATCACTTTGAGCGGGTCGGCTTCACCGAATAAAACCGGTATTTTTTTTATACTTTCAGTCGGAATCGAGACAGTTCCCATTTTGGTATCGCGCACGTTTTTATCTTTACTTTCCGCCGAAATTTCTACGGTTTGCAATTCAACGCCTTCTTCGAGTTCTATGTTCAGCACTTTATCTTCTCTGAAATCGAGCGACAATTCTTTATCGGCGTAACCGACATAAGTAATTTTTAAAACATAAACACCTTTCGGTACGGTGAGCGAATAAAATCCGTAATTGTTGGTAGCGGTGCCTTGAAAAAGATCGGCTTTGTTGGCGATATTTACGCCGATGAGTGTTTCACCGGAACGTTTATCTTTTATGTATCCGGAAAGTGTTGCGTTTTGGGCGTTCAGAAAAAAAGAAACGAAAATAAAAACCGGCAGTAAAATTCGGCGGTGCATGGAGTCGTGTTTTTTGAAAAAAATATTTCTATTTTAGAGAAACGTTTTAACGGTGCAGATGTTGAAAAGTATCGGTTCTTTTTTTTTTAGTGCGGCGAGTATTTAAAAATTCGGGAATGATTTTTTTTTAAAAAAAATCATTCCAAGCCCGAAAAATTTAAAAAAACAAAAGCGCAACTATCATTCAAAATTGTCGTACAACAAATTGAGATAGTCTTATTCCTTTATAAAATTCGCGACTCTTACCGTTTTATGTTAACTGATTGATAATTAATGCTGCAAGATATAACATTTCTATTACGTATTTTTTTTACGTCAACGTTAAATTAATGTAAACTCTATATTATCAAACACTAACGAATATACAAAAAAATCAGCGAAAAAAAAAGCGAAATATTTATTTCTGTCCCGAACGCTGTTTAATAAATTTTTAGTCTGTAATTGATATTTTCGAACGTTTTAAATGTGGAATTCCGGCATGATACTATACTTCCCAAATTTGCAAGTTTTTATTTATTTTTTGTTTTTTTTTAATTAATGTACTGATTTTCAACAAAATCGCTTATTTGGTGGAACTTTTATATCCTTTACGCAATAAATTTATACTTCAAGTGGGTATTTTTTTATTTAAAAAAAATACGAAATAACTTTTTTGTCTCAAAAAAATGCTGCACTTTTGTAGCCCAACTTTGAAAGTTAGGATATTAAATAAAACACGCAGAGTTTTTCTGCTGACCCGGTTTTGAAATATACTGTGACTAAAACTGAATCTTGAAAATTTCTTCAAGAATATTGTAACGAAAATATAAAGACAATTGATAACGGATAGTAGTATTACTATCTCTCTACAATTTTATTGCCGCATGACAAACGATTATACCGGCGTATGGGATTTGTGTCTGCATACGATTAAGAAAAGCATCAACGACCAGAACTTCAAAACGTGGTTTGAACCTATCAGACCTGTTAAATTGGAGAGCCACTCGTTGACGATACAAGTGCCGAATAAGTTTTTCTACGAGTGGTTAGAAGAACACTATGTATCGTTATTGAAAAAAACTATCCGCGATACGCTCGGCGATAAAGGCAGATTGGAGTACCAAATACTGAATGGTGCTGCTGCGGCTGTAAAAAATGCCGGCAACAAAGGCTTACACACGGCGCGTTCAAAAAACGATGAAGTAATTGCTTTACCTACCATGACAAATATTGATGCGCAAAGCATCAAGAATCCTTTCGTGATTCCGGGTATTCAAAAAATAAAAATCGATCCGCAACTTAACGCGAATGCTACTTTTTCTAACTTTATTGAAGGAGATTGTAACCGCTTGGCGCGCACCGCCGGTATGGCGGTGGCGAATAAACCGGGCGGTACGGCTTTTAATCCGTTGTTTATATTCGGTGCAACGGGATTGGGCAAAACGCATTTGGCGCAAGCTATCGGTAACGATATCGTGAAAAAAAATCCGTCTAAAAATATTATTTATGTTACCTGCGAAAAATTCGGAAATCAAATTATTCAAGCCATAAAAACGAATGCCGTTAACGATTTGGTGAATTTTTATCAAATGATTGATGTGTTGATTGTTGATGACGTGCAGTTTTTGAGTGGCAAACCTAAAACTCAAGAAATATTTTTCAATATTTTCAATCAATTGCATCAAACGGGAAAACAATTGGTTTTTACGAGTGACAAAGCACCGAAAGATTTGGAAGGCATGGAAGATCGGCTCATCAGCCGTTTCAAATGGGGTTTGAGTGCAGATTTGTCTATGCCGGATCTCGAAACGCGCATGGCTATAGTCGAGTCGAAACTGAATTTGCAAGGCGTTTTTATTGCGCCCGAAATCATTGAGTATATTTGTTACAACATCAAAACCAGCGTGCGTGAACTCGAAGGAGTATTGGTATCTTTGATTGCTCAATCCATGATCAACAGAAAAGAAATTGATATGGAGTTAGCGAAAAGCATTATCAAAAACTATGTTCAGAATGCGTATAAAGAAATTACGGTCGAATATCTGAAAGATATTGTAGCGCAACAATACGGTATTCCGGTTGAGCATTTATCCGCAGCATCGCGCAAACGCCAAATTGTTGAAGCGCGCCAATTAGCGATGTTTTTGGCTAAACACCACACAAAAACTTCGCTTAAAGCCATCGGCGAAAAATTCGGCGGACGCGATCACTCTACCGTGATTCACTCCTGCAAAACCGTACAGGATTTATTGGATACAGACGAAAAATTTAAGGAAATACTATTGGAATTAGAAAAAACAATATCAATGAACGCTTAAATTACTGATTTTTACGTAGAATTTGTTTTACTGCGGCAAATGAGAACTCCACGAAATAAAAAAAGCCTTGCGAAAACGTTTCGCAAGGCTTTTTTTTATTCATGAAACTTTAACGCTGAAATTACACACTTTTATCAAACCAATAATTTTTTTACTATACCCGAAATCACTGCGCCTTCCGCTTGTCCGGCAAGTTGTTTATTCGCCGCGCCGATAACTTTTCCCATATCTTTTATGCCGACGGCACCAATATCCGCGATTATTTTTTTCACAACCGTTTCAATATCGTCGGTGCTGAGTTGTTGCGGCAGATATTTTTCTATGACGGTTATTTCATCGCTTTCCGTTTTTGCGAGTTCGGTACGTCCTTGCTGTTCAAAAATGGCGAGTGATTCTTTGCGTTGTTTCACCATTTTTTGAAGCAATTTTATTTCTTTATCCGTATCGAAAATTTGCCCGCTCCCGTCCGTTTTCACCATAATAATCGCCGCTTTTATAGCGCGCACACTGCGCAAAGTCACTTCATCTTTCGCTTTCATGGCAGCGATGAGGTCTTTCTGTATTTTTTCTTCTAAAGCCATATCATTTTAGATTTGAGTTTGGAGTTTGAAGAGATGAGATAGGAGAGGTAATATTTTTATTTTTTAGTCGTTCCAAAAGATTGCGCTTTTCTAAAAATTTGATAATCATTATCAAGCTCTTAAAAAAATCCACACGAATTTATTAACTGACTTAAAAAATCTTAACTCTCCTAACTCACATTTCGTAACTCATCTTTTCTTAAAAAATCTTTTATCTCTGTTATTATCTTTTTTCGACGCATCATTTTGCGGTGCGTTATTATTTGCATCATTTTTGTCGGGCGTGTTCGGCGGCGGCGTTTGGTTCGGATGATCCTGCGGTTTTTGTCCTTGCGAACGCGGTGCATTCGGCTTGAACTGCGTCGGATTATTTTGCGGCGGTCGCTGGTGCGGACGTTGTTGTTGCGGCGCGTTCCGGTCGTTTGCACGCTCGTTAACTCTGTCGTTAGGGCGTTTCACTTCTAATTTCTGTGATGCGGTACCGGATTCCTGTTTTTTATTATCGTTCCGCTTAATTTCAAATTTTTTCTTACCGGTATTTCTTTTTCTATCATCCGGCAATTCTATAGCACCGACCAAGCCTTCGCCCGAATAATCGGCATCATCATAGCGTTCTTCCATACCTTCTTCCGGCAAATTTTTGTCGAGCGCGACGTATTGCAACGAATGCAAACCGACGGGTTGTTCTCCGCGTTTGTTCATGTCCAGCACTTCTTTGACGGTTACTACACTGAGTACAAAAAACTTACCGCGCTCGGTGCCTTCCGCCATTACGAAAGTCATTACGGCTTTAAATACATCGGTTTTAATGAGTTCGGCGCGTCCGGCTTTCGTAAACAACCGATCAGGATTTTGTGGAAAATCTTCGAGCGCATCTAAATACGAATCCAATTCGTAGTTCAAACAGCATTTCAATCGTCCGCACATTCCCGACAATTTAGCTTGATTAATCGCCAATTGTTGATACCGCGCCGATACGGTTGAAACAGATTTGAAATCGGATAACCAAGTCGAGCAACACAATTCGCGTCCGCACGAGCCGATACCGCCTATACGAGCCGATTCCTGCCGCGCACCGATTTGGCGCATCTCGATTTTTATTTTAAATTCTTTTGCAAACGAGCGAATCAGTTCCCGGAAATCAATACGACCGTCGGCGGTATAAAAAAACGTCGATTTTCTGCCGTCGCCTTGAATTTCCACGTCGCCGATTTTCATATCCAAATTCAAACTGCGCGAAATGGCGCGCGCGCGAATCATCATATCGCGTTCTTCGGCGCGAATTTCTTTCAATTTTTCCGAATCGCGCGCATTTGCTTTCCGGATGACGTTGAGGAATAAAGCGTCATCGCGCAAATTTTTTTTCTTCAACTGCATCTTCACCATGTCGCCGCACAAAGATACCGTACCGACATCGTAACCGCCGCCGCCCGGAATTTCTACCAGCACTTCGTCGCCGGTAGCGGCATTGGCGAAGGGCGGATTATGGAAAAAATCTTTGTGCGCGCCTTTTTTGAAACTCACTTCTACTAAATCAAATGCGTCCGTATCAACAATATCAAGTGCGTTCAGCCAATCAAAAGTATTCATCCGGTTACATCCGCCACTGCAACTGCCGTTGCATCCGCCCGGTTTTCCGGCACTGCCGGCACTGCAACTTCCACAAGCCATAATATTTTCGGTTTTATTATTAAATTTTTCCGCATCAACTTTTTGAAACGAAAAAACTGAAATTGTTTTTAATTTTTTTTGAAGTAGTTTTTAATTTTTCCTTTATCGATTTTATTGGTTTTTTGACAATTTTTGTAGAAGTATTTTTAGAATGGTGCGGCGCACCGAGCTATTTGTAAAATTAAATTGTTCAGCGCATTTTTCAAGGTGCAGCGCACCGGACTATTTTTTAAGCGCTACAAACAATTCGGTGTGCTGCACCTTAAAAAATACTCTCTTTTACATTTCTACAAATAGCTCGCGACTCTACCGCTAACTCTACAAAAAATTTCAAAGAACCGTTTTCTTTTCTATTTTATTAACGAAAAATTTTTAAAGTATTTTTTTAACGAAAAAAAATAAAACTTTTCCGAAAAATTTTCAGTTACGTAGAAAGAAAAATCTTGAAAAATATTTTTAATTCGAAAAACTATTTTTCAAAAGGCAAAAATAATCTATTTGCACGAATAATAATCAAAAATAAAAATTACAAAATCGGAACTAATAAAACATTCAATTAAATTACAGAAAAATTTGAAAAATTTGACTGTTGTTTCGGCGATTAGTACCTGCGCTTCGAATTTATTGACGGATAATGATGCATAATTTCAATTAAAATTGGCACAGTCAAATTATTTATTTAGTTTTGTTGAAGCATTTTCAGATCGAAGAAATATAATCTGAAGATAAGGAATTGTACACTAACACTCAGGATATGAATGTGAATTTATCTTTTCCGAAAACAATTATTATCGGTTTATTGACGGTTGTGTTGATGAGCAGCGGTGCATTGTCAACGAATCCGGATACGGATAAACCGAAAACCGTTGCTGTTACAGAAAATAAAGAAAAATCTTTAGAAGATTTTAAAGTCATTTTATCGGTGTTGAAAAATCCGCGTTGCATTAATTGTCACCCTTCCGGTGATGTGCCGCTTCAAGGTAATGACCAACACCTACATCGTCCTTTAATTGTGCGCGGTGTTGCCGATTATGGTCCGGCTGCCGTTCACTGCAACGCTTGCCATCACGAAGAAAATAATATTTACGCCAATGTGCCCGGCGCGCCCAAATGGGTGGTAGCACCGCGTTCGATGGGTTGGGTAGGTCTGACGGACGAACAAATCGGTGAAGCGTTGATGAATAAAACAAAAAACGGCGGGCGTTCGCCCAAAGATTTAGTACAACACATGGGTTTCGATAGTTTGGTAATATGGGCTTGGCATCCGGGTGAAGGACGTACGCCGATTCCGATTCCGCTCGAAGATTTCAGAAAAATTTTGTTCGATTGGTTAGCGACAGGTGCTTATGTGCCAAAATAATTGGTTGGTTTCAAGTCGGGTGGATTTTCAATCCATTAAAACAGGTTGGCGAAAAACGGTATTGCTATTTTTAAGCTATCCTATTTATCATCGAAATAACCCACAATTTTTTTATTCTTAATTGGTCATCAAATTATTTATTTAATTTTGTAATGGGATTTATCTAAAATTCAACATCCTACATCCAAAGTCTCAATTATAAAAAAATGAAAATAGATTTTAAAATAAACGGAAAGAATATTTCGGTAGATGCCGATCCGATGATGCCTTTGTTGTGGGTGGTGCGCGACGAACTGAATTTGAAAGCCACTAAGTACGGTTGCGGACGCGCCATGTGCGGTGCTTGCAGTTTGCACGTCGGCAATGAAGTCGTGCGCTCATGTTCGATGCCGGTACAATACGTTGCCGGAAAGGAAGTGACGACGCTGGAAGGGTTGTCGCCGAACGAAGAAAATCTGCATCCGATTCAGCAAGCGTGGATAGATGAAAACGTGCCGCAATGCGGTTACTGTCAACCCGGATTTATGATGGCAGCAGCAAAACTTATTGACACCATTCCGAATCCGACTGATGACGATATTAAAAACAACATCAGTAATATCTGTCGTTGCGGTACGCATCCGCGCATCATTAAAGCTATTAAACGCGCAGCGGAATTGAAGCGGGCTAATAATTAATAATTAATAGCGCCTTTTCGCGCAAGTCTTCCCATCTTTCAAACAAACAACATCGCTCATTTCGGTTTCCGACCGGCACTTAATACATTCATAATAAATGCTTTAAGTGCCGGTCGTGAGACTCGCAGATACCGAATTTTAATTTATGAATTGAAACCGGCTTTATTTTTTAATAAAACACTCTTGTGCGAGCGGGAGTATGATGCCTAATATTAGAACTGTTTTTATATCGCATCATGTTAGGTTGAATTTTGGTACAACTTTTTTGCAACTGCCGTTTGCAAAATTCTTTTCTATTTTATTATTGATTTACAGTTTTGGAAACACCCATTCCGAAAACGATGTGCCCCATGAGGCTACCAATCAGCAGCATCATCATTGAACCTTCAGGTTTAGGCATCGGCATCACGGCACCCATTACCACCATTGCTATTTGTGCAAAAATAAAGACTGCAAGGCCGAAAACAGCACCTTTAAGATATATATTCTCTATTTTTACTGAAGAGGCAAAGATATTTGTGTAAGCCAGAGCAAAAATAACACCTATCATAAAGTGCATCAGCCAACCAACAATTATAGGCATTCCCATCATACCTGCCAACATATCGGGAGGTGACATTTTGGGCATACCCATCATAGGGGCGATAAACATAACCATTGTCATGAGTGCAGTACCGATGATACCGCCTAAAATTGATTTGCTTATATTATTCATTGTTAAAATTTTAAAGCATTAAAAAATAGGCTTGTTTTAGAATTTTAAATCTAAAACAAGCCTTAATGAATTACATTTTTGCACATTTTGCATCGCAAACATGTCCTTTTTCGCCATGTACCAAAGCATGTTTGTTGGCTGTACAAGCAGCAGTACAGACATGCTCTTTCATTGGAGTCGTTTTCATGTCACTGCTCATTTTTTTGCTTTGCTTTTTACTTGACTTAGCTTCTGTTTGAGAAGTTGCTTGTGAGGGTGCGTTTTGAGCAGTCATAGAGAATGACCCGATAAGAGAGAGTAATGCGACAAATCCGATTTTTTTGATTGATAAAACCATTGATATAAATTTAAAATTGTTAAATAATATACCTTTATACCAATCTCTTAAAAAAATCACCCAGAGGGATAAGTATTTTTAAATTTCTTTCTTCTCTTCCTGTTCTTTCACTTTTCGGATTTGTTCAACGCATTTATGCTTTTGGTTAATCGCATTGTGTTTTGTCGAGTAACCGTATTCTTGCTGTATTTGGTCAATGGGTTTATTTTTGAAAAACATATCGTGAATGAGCCGATTGCAGTGGCTGGTTATTTTCGACATATAATTTTCTAATTTATCCCAATAGGATTGCTCTTGTTCTACGACGTAGGTTATTTCATCATAAAATTGATTGTTGTGGCTGTCCGTAAATGCCGTTTCACGATGAGGTGCGCGCATTTTTTTAAGACAGAGATGTTTGACAATTGCCATAATATAGGTTTTGACAGAAGCTGTCAGATGAAAGTCATCTTGCCGCAATTTTTCAACGAAAATGAGCATCGTTTCTTGAAAAATATCTTGGGCATCAATCGTCGTACCGTTATTGTTTATGACAAAACGATTGACCATTGAGAAATGCTTTTTATATAGTTCTCCAAAGGCGCAGGTATTTTCGCCTTTCAAGTCTATAAAAATGTCTGAATTTGATTGTTGCATAATTTTAAAAGATGTTTTCAAGTTCAAAATATTGGGGTTTATTTATTTTTAACCGCTCGCAATATGTCTTCATTAAAAAAAATGTTAGCACCGGTCAAAGCTTCAGACTTTGATTCTATATCGGCACCGCTCGGCACAGGTTTGTTCCTCTTCACAGAGAAAACAACGCCGGCGGAAGTTTATAAACTTTCGTTTACTATGCGGCTCGTCTTTAACGAGCGCGAAGTCTTGTTTATTTAGAATGCTTACTCAAAAATATAAAAAAGTATTGGGAAAATGTTTGCTGCGGTATGGCTCTTTTTAACAAGCCTGCGCCGGATGTACATTTAATTCAACTTATACCGCAAATCCATCAAACCTAATTCGTGAATGAAGGTATCCGACACTTGCACTTTGCGTTCCGATGATGTGAGATGCAGCGTTTGTTTGTTGGTTTTATCCAAAAAATGAATTTTCAGACGGTGTTTACCTTTATTTTTTTTGCAAATCGTATCCAAATCTTCGATGAGTTGATGCGAAATTTGTTCAATCGGAATCATCACCGTGATGCTTTCCGTCATGCTGTTGCCGATGCTGTTGAGTTGTTTTACGTCGCGGATACGGAGTTCAAATTCGTCTTGCGAATTAAAACGCGGTCGCATTTCTCCTTCTATGAACACCGAATGTCCGGGTTGCAAAATCGGTGCGAAGCGTGCGTAATCTTCGTTGAACAAAGCAAATTCGTGCGCGCCTTTATAATCTTGAATCGTGAAATTACCGAACGGTATGCCTTTTTTGGTGAGACGTTGTGAAGTTGAAGCGACAAACGCCGCGATTTTTACTTTCTGGTTTTTATAATTACTGATATTATCTAAAGTACAATTCGCAAACGAAAGTTCCATTTTAAAATCATCAAGCGGATGACCGCTGAGATAAATGCCGATAAATTCTTGTTCTTTATTCAATCTTTGAACGAGACTCCATTCTTCAACTTTTGGCGGAACGGGTGTAGTGAGCGCGGCAGAAGGCATTTCACCGAACAGTGAAGTCGCCGAATTTTCTTTTTGTGAAGCTACACCACCGGCAAATTTCACGAGATGTTCGATAAAAGAATCGTGTTTGTCAGACGGCGCGAAATACGCGGCGCGAGAAATGCCGAACGAATCAAGCGCGCCGGCTTGTGCTAAATTTTCTAATACGCGCTTATTCACCGAGCGCGTATTGAGGCGTGTGACAAAATCAAAGATATCTTTGAACGTACCGTTGTTGTTGCGCTCGATGATAATTTGCTCAACCGCCGCTTCGCCGACACCTTTTATAGCAGACAAGGCAAAACGCACTTCTCCTTTTTTGTTCACTGCAAAACGCACACCGCTTTCGTTTACATCCGGCGATTTCACGGCAATACCCATCGTGCGCGATTCTTCCATGAAAAAACTAATCTTATCCAAGTTCGTCAAGTTATTCGATAGCGTTGCCGCCATAAACTCTGCCGGATAATGTGTTTTGAAATACGCCGTTTGATACGCTACGAGCGCGTAACAAGTCGAGTGCGATTTATTGAAAGCGTATTGCGCGAAGGCTTCCCAATCTGTCCAGATTTTTTCGCAAACGTCACGCGGATATCCGTTTTTTTCGGTGCCTTCCAAAAATTTGACTTTCATTTTTTGCAGCACCGCGATTTGTTTTTTACCCATCGCTTTACGCAGTACATCGGCATCGCCTTTTGTAAAACCGGCTAAAATTTGCGACAATAACATCACTTGTTCTTGATAAACCGTAACGCCATAAGTTTCTTTCAAAATACCTTCCATCTCCGGCAAATCGTAAGAAACTTTTTCTAAACCGTTTTTGCGCGCAATAAAAGTCGGGATATATTGGATGGGTCCCGGACGATACAGGGCGTTCATCGCAATTAAATCTTCAAATTTATCGGGTTTCAGTTCGCGCAGATATTTTTGCATACCCGCGCTTTCAAACTGAAATGTCGCGTTGGTTTCCCCGCGTTGATAGAGTTTGTAAGTTTGGACATCGTCAAGCGGTAATGCGTCGGGATCAATATCTAAATTGTAATTTTCTTTTATCAAACGCAAGGTATCTCTTATAATTGTAAGCGTGCGCAAACCCAAAAAATCCATTTTTATGACACCGGCATCTTCAATAATAGAACCTTCAAATTGCGTAATCAATAAGTTTACTTCTTTAGAAGTATAAACCGGCAAAATTTCCGTTAAATCTGTCGGAGCAATAATAATTCCGGCTGCGTGAATACCGGTACCGCGCACTGAGCCTTCCAACACCAATGCTTCGCGCAAAACTGCCGAGCGAATATCGTTTTCGTCGGCGAGAATAGCGCGAAGTTGTTTTATATTTTCCAAATCGCCACCGTCGTATTCATCGGCAATCGAGCCGGATTCGTTACCGATTGGTGCGGTCATTACGCGCTTTAAATTCGTACCGGGTCTGTCCGGAATTAATTTTGTGAGCGAATTAGATTCGGTCATGGACAAATCCATTACACGCGCTACGTCTTTCACCGACATTTTTGCTGCCATTGTACCGTACGTCACAATATGCGCGACTTGTTGTTTGCCGTATTTATCCACGACGTAATCAATCACTTTTTGTCTGCCTTCATCATCGAAATCCGTATCAATATCGGGCATTGATTTTCTGTCCGGATTCAAAAAACGTTCGAAAAGCAAACCGTATTTCAACGGATCAATATTCGTGATGCCGATGCAATATGCCACCACCGAACCCGCAGCAGAACCGCGACCGGGACCGATGAGTACACCTAAATCGCGCCCGGCTTGAATAAAATCGGAAACGATTAAAAAATATCCGGCAAAACCCATTGTGCGCACCGTGAACAATTCGAAATTTATACGTTCTTCTACTTCCGGCGTAATATCAATGTATCTTTTTTTCGCGCCGAGATAAGTGATGTGTTTGAGGTATTCATCTTGGTCTGAAAAATCTTTAGGAATGACGAAATTCGGTAAAAGAATATCTTTTTTCAATTCCAAAACGTCGCACTTGGCAACAATTTCATTGGTATTGTCAATCCCTTGCGGCACATCTTTGAACAGTGCCGACATTTCGGTTGTATTTTTAAAGAAAAATTCATCGTTCGGGAAAGCGAAGCGCGTATTTTTTTTATTAGCATCCTCGTTAGTAAAATCATCGAATTTCGGTGTGGCTTGTTTTTCGCCCGTGTTGATGCAGAGTAAAATATCGTGCGCGTTCGCATCTTCTCTATCCACGTAATGCGAATCATTCGACGCAATTATTTTTACATTGAATTCTTTTGCGAAACGCACCAGTACTTCATTCACTTTTATTTGTTCAGGCAGATTGTGGCGTTGCAACTCAATATAATAATCTTCGCCGAACAAATCGAGCCACCATTTAAATTCCGTTCGAGCAGCATCTTCACCTTTATTCAAAATCATTTGCGGTACCGACGCACCCAAACAACACGTCGTAGCAATCAATCCTTTGTGATATTTCAACACCAATTCTTTATCAATGCGCGGATATTTGGAGTATAAACCCTCAATAAAACCCGTAGAACATAATTTCACTAAATTTTTATACCCGTCCGCGTTCTTTGCCAAAAAAAGCTGATGATACCGTTTGTCTTTTTTATCTTTTGAGAATGTTTTTTGATGACGGTCTTCAACTAAGTAAAATTCGCAACCGACAATCGGTTTTACTTTATTGCCCAACTTGCCGGCTTGCGCCACAAAATCAAATACACCGAACATATTGCCATGATCGGTAATTGCGATTGCCGGCATATTATCCGCCACCGCTTTCTTGAATAAAGCCGGAATAGAAGCCGCACCGTCCAGCAGCGAATATTGAGTATGACAATGGAGATGGGAGAATTGCATGATTATTCAGAGATGAGTTATGAGATAGGAGAGATGAGAAATGATGAGCTACAAAAAAGTTTTCTCGTTTTATTTTCTTTGGAAAACACCTCTCAACTGATAGCACAAAGTTAAATGTTTTATGTAAAACGAAAAAAGTCTTTCGTTATTTAGTAAATGGCTTTTTATTCACAATTTGAAGTTTATTAATCGAAATTTTGATTTACGAATTAAAAGGATTTTTCCAAATAGCGGTAGCCCACTTTGCCATGTCGTTTTGACGCGCATCTAATGTACTAGGCAACCATTCGGGAGCCGTAATACGCCGTGGCATTAAATATTCACTTTGTTCATAAAGTACTTTTTTGTCGTCGAAAATTTTTCTCTCACAATCTCTATTGATTCTATTTTCGAGTAAAGTGTAATTACTAATTCTGTATTTATATTTTTCTTGTATTTTTATCGGAAAACTTTTTTCCCAATTTTCATCAGGGTTTTCCGGTAAAATATGCTCTATGGTTCCGGCATCATTTTCATAATCTCTCTGTCCACCTTCACTTAAAAAATTTTCTATTTCAAATAAAATGTATCTTAAAAGTTTTTTGTCTCTGCCGTAAGAAAAAAGTTGTAAAGTCGAAAAGTCGTTTTTAAAATCAGTATCGGGAATAAATAAGTCTGAAAGTGCATCAGAAACATCTTGTGCTCTTTTAATTTCACCTTTATATATCTTCTGAGAAATATCGTTAAATTTTATTTCAATAACATTGGGTTGTCGTTGACCAACAACATTGTAGCGAAAAGAAAAAGCAGCAATAAACTTTAACAATTTTGTGAATTGATCATCATCGAAATTTTGTTTAGCCATCATTAAGAGTGGCAATTGCTGTTTAACACCAAAAAGCTTTAATTCACGAATTCTTTTAAATTTTTCTCGACTATCACCTGATTTCCATTCTATATTTTGTGGATCTTGAAGTGCTGTATAAATATCCGAGTAAATTTCTAAATTGTCTAAAAGCTCAAAAACATCATCGTTTGTTTTAATTTCTGTACGAACAAGTTTAAAAAGTTGTTCTTGCCTCACTAAAGGGTTTTTTGAAATCCAATAATGTCTCAGAAAAGTAGGAAATTTCTCTAATCCGATAGTGCTGGCAATTTTTTTCCAAGTAATTTTTGCGCCGTCTAAATCAGTTTTTGGAAGCAATGAGAAAATATAATTTTTGAGTAAATCTGTTACCGTTAAATCAACACCTCTGTAATTCAAAGTTTCAAAAAGTGTATACGCGCTTGATTCATCTTCAACTTCGATTTTAATAAACATCATTTTATCGCCAATCGTTTTAGTCAAAAAATCAGCAAGCACTTCCCCTGTTGGATTTTTAAATTTTTCATTAATTTTTTCATAAAAAAAATTAAATGCATCTAATAAAAGTTTATCACTATCAAGTAGTGTTTTAGGATTTATGGATTTAAAACTGAGTTGCAATAGTTTACTTTGATAAAAGTCGTCATTATTTTCATTTAAAGTCAACTTACTTGAATAATTCCGTGAACCTACCTCTCTTTGCCCAAGAAATCCTGCTCTTAATTCACTAATTCTATCATTATTTAGATTTGCTTCTGCTTCTAAAGTATTAATATCTTTGATATTTTTTAAAATTGCAAGTGCTAAAATACTAAGCGTAGTCAATCTTTGCTGCCCGTCAATTACAAGAAAATTTTTTTTGCCTTTTTTTTGAAGAACAATAGCCCCCATGTAATAATCCTTTTCAGTCTCTGAAAGCATTTTTATATCTTCCCACAAATCTATCCAATTTTCTTCTTTCCAAGAATAATCTCTTTGAAATACAGGCACTTGATAAGTTAGTCCGTTACCTAATATTTCACTTAAACTGGTTGTACTTGATGTCATTTAAATTTTATTTTTATAAAAATCTCATGCAAAGTTAGAAATTTTTAGCGTTAAAATATTTAACAAAAAATACAAGGTTATAAAAATAATTTATACCCTTTAATATTTATCGAGAAACTCTTAATTTGTTATAAAATAAATAATGATGCCTAATTGCTCAATCACAACCGCCTTCCAACGATCTACAAATGGAATTGCAGAAATTGTTTGATAGACATTTATCCGATGCAGAATTATTGGAGATAAAACTTCTTTTATCAAAGCATTTTTTTAAAAAGTCAATGGATGCTATCAAAGCTATTTGGAAAAAAATAATTGAACAGCAGACGATGCCGTTCGATTTTCTAAAGAACATCATCGTACTACTTTTAAGCCGTAAGTATTTGCAGACTTTAATCGAAAATATAAATACTCAGCCGAAAATTTTCATCAAATACCTACATCACCGCCTCACCAATTTTGCGAATCGTTGCCGTATCGCCCATCGTGTAATAATGCAAGCACGGTACGCCGGCTTTTTTCAGTTCTAGAGATTGTTGAATGCACCATTCGGTACCGATTTCTTTCAAGGTTTTTTCGTCTTTTGCATTCCGAATCGGTGCTACCAATTCGTGCGGTAAATCTATGAAAAATAAACGCGGAATGGAATTGAGTTGGTACATCTTCGTAATCGGTTTCAATCCCGGTACAATCGGCACGTTGATACCGACTTGACGACAAGCGGCAACAAAATTGAAATAATGTTTATTATCGAAAAACATTTGCGTAACAATATAATCCGCACCAGCATCTACTTTTTCTTTCAGATACGCCAAATCCACATCTAAATTCGGTGCTTCAAAATGTTTTTCCGGATAACCGGCAGTGCCTATACAGAAACTTGTTTTTTCGCCGTTCACGATACTCGGATCGAGATATTTGCCGGTGTTCATTTCGGCAACTTGTTTTATCAGATCCAAAGCAAATGCATGGCCTTCCGGATGCGGCACGAATTTGTCTTCAAATTTGGCGGCATCGCCGCGCAAAGCTAAAACGTTGTTGACATCTAAAAAATTCAAATCAATGAGTGCATTTTCGGTTTCTTCTCTAGAAAAACCACCGCAAATTAAGTGCGGAACAGCATCCACGCCGTAACGGTGCATAATAGCGGCACAAATACCGACTGTTCCCGGACGTTTGCGAATGGCAGTTTTTTCGTAATAACCGCTTTCGCGTTTGCGGTAAATAAATTCTTCGCGGTGGTAAGTCACGTCCACAAAAGGCGGTTTAAATTCCATGAGCGGATCGAGTGTATCGAAAATAGCTTTCATTGAACCACCTTTAAGCGGTGGCAAAACTTCAAAAGAAATTAATGTTTTCGTTTCCGAGGCTTCAAAATAATCTGTAACTTTCATTTTTATTATTTACGATTTGCGATTTACGATTTTTTCTGGTCGGCATTTCGGTAATTTTTTTTTCGACCCGACGTAAACCTAAACACGCAAAAATACGGATTAGTTAATGAGAGAAAAAATATTTTAAATAATTTAGATTCGGGTTAAATTAAAAAGCATTTGGTTAAACTCTTAATTTCATTTTTCGGTCGTTCAATTTCATACGACCGCGCGTTTACGCCAAGCAAATTATTTCTTGAAAAAGGTACCGTAAATGTTAAAAAAAGAATTTTAGGATTTCAAATAAAATTTGCGCACTCATTTATCGTACATAATAAAAAAAAATCCTTTAATTTTGATTTTTGAAAGTAAGTTGAAGTTTATTATTATATTCCTATTGAACAAAAAACAAACCGCTTGAACACCATGAAATTCTTTTTATGCGGACTTTTATGCCTGTACTTTGCCCGACTATCGGCGTTAACACTTGATTTTACAATCAAGGTAATCGGAGATACGGTTGTTTGCGTGGGTGGCACGGCACAAGTTACAGCCAATATCACGGGCGGTCAATCGCCGTTTCGGTACTCATGGAGTACCAAAGATGGAACGCAAGTGGCGGAAAATTTCGCGAGCGTAAAACTTTCACCTGACACCACGACGGTTTATGTATTAATCGTGAAGGACGCGGCAAACAGTATACAAACCGCAAATTTCCAAATTACCGTTATTCCGAAACTAAACGTCAAGGTTACTTTATTGCCTAGAGATGTTGTGTGTAACGAAGTAGTGGTGAAATTGATCGGTTCGGGTGCCGCGAGTTATGAGTGGTCGTCGCAACCTTCTATTGCTACGAGTGCATTGAATAGTACGATAGGCGATACCGTTTTGCTGTACACCGTTTTTTTACCGGCACTGAGTTACGATATTATCGTCACGGGTACAGATGCGAACGGTTGTACCAACACCGCCACAAAAAAACTGACGGTAAATCCGTTACCCGAAGTGACGATTAACCCGATTCCGGATTCGATTTGCGTTACCGGCGCGCCCGTAAAACTTTCAGGCTCTCCGGATTCCGGCGGCTTTTATACCGGTACTTGTGGTCCATGCGTACAAGGCAATTATTTTTATCCGCAGTTCGCGTCCTTAAATCCGCTGAAACCGAATACCATAACCCATTATTTAAAAGATGCCAACGGTTGTGTCAATGCGCCGAGTATCGCAATTAATGTCAAAGATTGTAATTGTTTTACGCCGGTAACGATTTTTGCGGGAAACGATTTAGCCATCTGCGAAAACGCCATCGCTATTTTACACGGACAATATACGAACGCCACTTCGGCAACGTGGTCAACCAGCGGTTCCGGACAATTCGGTGACGTAAAAAATCCGACTACGACTTACTCACCTTCTTTCGACGATTTTAACTCCGGTTCGGTAGTGATAAAATTTTCAGCCGACGCGCCGATTGTACCGACTTGCAATGTGCGCGCCGATTCATTTACTTTAACCTTAGTAAAAAAATCGCTTACTAATATCCAACAAAATATTTGTAAAGGCGACAGTATAAAATTGAAAACCACTTGGTACAAACAAACCGGCAGTTACAGCGATACGCTGAGCAACGTTTACGGTTGCGACAGTATCGTGAACCTCAGTTTAACCGTCAACGGTATTGATTCAATTTTTTTTTATTTAACTTCCTGTAACGCTGCCGATGCCGGCTTAAAGTATAAAACTCTGAAAAATGTGCGCAACTGCGATTCGGTAATTATTACATCAACAAAATTTACGCCTTATGCGGCATCAACGCTGAATAAAACGATTTGTGCCGGCGACAGTTTCTTTTTCAATAAAATTTGGATTAAAACGCCCAATACTTATACCCTAAAAACAATTGCCGTTAACGGCTGCGACAGTACCGTGACGCTGAATTTGCGCGTCAATAAAAAAGATACGACTTATCTCAACGGTACAACGTGCGATGCCGCGCAAACGGGTATCCTTAAAAAAATATTTACAAATGCCGGCGGTTGCGATTCTACAGTTATTACGAACACACAGTTGGGTGCAAGCAGCAGTATTTTAAAAGATTCCGTTTCATGCAATCCGCGCGATACCGGCACTTTTATTTCCTTTTTGTCGCAAACAGGCGAATGCAATAAAATACTCACCACGAGCATTCGACTCGGCAAACCGGATTTTTTTTCGCTCGACGCTATGGTTTGTTTCGGCGACAGTGTTCAACTCGGCACTCAATCACTGTACTCGTCAGGCATTTATAAAAAAATATTCAAAAATATGCAAGGTTGCGACAGTACCGTTTCGGTCAACCTTACTGTTTTGAAGCCGGATACTGCTTTCGTCAATAAAATTTCTTGTAATCCGCTCGATACCGGTACGGATATTCGCGCACTGAAAAACGCTGCCGGTTGCAACCAATACATCATCACTAAAACCAAGCTGATAGCATCTACTTTGCGCGCCGATTTGTCGGCGTTGCGCGCTGCTTCGTGTTTCGGAAAAAGTGACGGCGCGGTTTATCTGAAAAATATCGGAGGCGGAACGCCGGCGTATCAATACGGTTGGCAAAACGGTTTTAAGGGGGATACTTTACGCAATTTACCGGTCGGTTGGTACACATTTTCAGTAACCGACGCGAGTAAATGTACTTTTACCGATTCGGTTTTCGTGCAACAACCGCCGCCCGAAATACTTTCCGTTACCGTACAATCGCCGAATTGTTTCGGACAAACGGAAGGTGCGATACAATTGGATACGGTATCCGGCGGTACGCCGCCTTACGTTTTTTATTTTGACGGCAATGCGCTCGGTACACGCAATTTTCCGGTTTTTTTCAACAAAGTAGCTATCGGTACGCACCGATTTACTATTAAAGATACCAAAAGTTGCGTTTCCGATACCGCCGTTACAGTCAAAGAGCCGCCGGTTCGGCTCATTACTTTGGGTACGAATATTGTCATCGGTTTAGGCGATAGTACAAGCATCGGTGCTGTTTTCAATTTTCAACCCAAAAAAATAATCTGGACACCGTCCGACGGTTTGTTGTGCGATACTTGTACTTTCACTTATGCACGTCCGATACAAACCACTACATACGTACTCACTTTAACGGATTCGGCGGGTTGTATCGTTTCCGATAAATTTACGATTTTCGTGTCGGCGAAAAATCATATTTTTATTCCCACCGCGTTTTCACCGGACGGCAACGGCGTGAACGATAAATTTACTTTGTACGCCGATAATTCTGTCGAGCGCGTCACGCGGATGCAAATATATAATCGTTGGGGTGTTTTGATGTTTCAAAAAGCGGATTTTTTGCCGAACAATGAAGCGGATGGTTGGAACGGTTCGTTTAATGCCGGTGCGGTGGTGCCGGATATTTATATTTATTTTTTTGAAGTATTGTTTAAAAACGGCAAGACCGAAATTTTTTCAGGCGATGTGAGTATTTTGCGTTAGTTCGGGATTGAAAAGTACTTAAAAATATAAAAGCGCGAACAATTTATACAATTGTCCGCGCTTTTTGTTTTATCGGTGGGCAGTATAGGGTTCGAACCTATGACCCCTTGCTTGTAAGGCAAATGCTCTAAACCAGCTGAGCTAACCGCCCTTTTTTGTAACGCGGTGCAAAGATAAAATCAATTTCGTAATCGGCAAGTTTTTTTTGTTTTTTTTTGAAAATAGGCTGAGTATCGTTTAAATGAGGAAAGTTTTTTTTGTGAAAGTTACCGGCGATTGTAATCGGTCAAAAGAATTTAAATTTTATTACCCAAACTTAATTATAAATAATTTAAGCTAAATCGAACTCCCAAATTTAATTAAATATCAGAATTAACGGGTATGAAACACCAGCGCGTTTTTACTTTTTCGGTGTATATTCTTTTGTTTGAGAGGGAATAAAAAAAATTCGGATAAGATTATCCGTCTGTTGCAAGAAGTCATCGAATTTGGCGATGATATTACAAGCCTTAGGCGATTTGGATGATGCGCACGATTTAATAGAAAAAGCATACACAACTTTTTCTAAACAATTGGGAGTGGAGCATCATCGAATAAAAATTATAAAAAGGAATTTGGATAGTATTTTAGCGGCAATAAAAAAAGAGATGGATAATAAGATACGCTTTTATATTCCTTCAAAATTGTCGCTGTAAATCTTTCTTTGATAACTTAGAGCCATTAACACAAACATGAGTCATCCCGAATTTTAGGCACCGATAAATTCCTATATTTTTATCAAGCAGGTCGCACCTGACGGAGCTATATTGGATATCTATTTTTATTTTTCTATTGACAGGTCGCCTCTACGAGGCTTGAAAAACTCCGTCAGGAGCGAACTGTCAGTAGTAGAAAAAATAAATATAAATTAGATTTAGCTCCGTCAGGAGCGAACTGTCCGTAGTAGAAAAATAAATATAAATTAGATTTAGCTCCATCAGGAGCGAACTGTCCGTAGTAGAAAAATAAATATAAATTAGATTTAGCTCCGTCAGGAGCGAACTGTCAGTAGTAGAAAAAATAAATATAAATTAGATTTAGCTCCGTCAGGAGCGAACTGTCCGTAGTAGAAAAAATAAATATAAATTAGATTTAGCTCCGTCAGGAGCGAACTGTCCGTAGTAGAAAAAATAAA
>JBBRQS010000019.1:0-79271 GCA_038226035.1 Chitinophagales bacterium
AAACAATAAATTGCGAGCGGAGACCGCAAACAATAAATTGCGAGCGGAGACCGCAAACAATAAATTGCGAGCGGAGACCGCAAACAATAAATTGCGAGCGGAGCCCGCAAACAATAAATTGCGAGCGGAGACCGCAAACAATAAATTGCGAGCGGAGACCGCAAACAATAAATTGCGAGCGGAGCCCGCAAACAATAAATTGCGAGCGGAGACGCGATAAATCGCCGTCTCTACAGTAAATCGTAAATCGTAAATCCCGATTATCCCGCCCAATTTTCTCTGTCCAAACTGCGGAACTGAATCGCTTCCGCTAAATGATGTGATTTAATATCAATGCTCGCTTCCAAATCTGCCGCAGTGCGCGCCACTTTTAAAATACGGTCGTAAGCGCGTGCGGATAAACTCAACCGCGTCATGGCATTTTTCAACATTTCCAAACATTCATCATCCAGACGGCATACCTCGCGCACCATTTTGCTCGGCATTTGAGCATTGCAATAAATACCGTTGAAGTTTTTAAATCTTTCCGCCTGAATATCGCGCGCTTTAACTACACGCTCCGCTATTTTTTCGCTGCGTTCGGCAGTAGATTGAAATTTGGCGAGTTCGTCGAGTTTTACCGGTACGACTTCAACGTGCAAATCAATGCGGTCAAGCAACGGTCCGGATATTTTATTCAGATATTTTTTCACGACTTGTGTGCCGCACACGCATTGCTTATCCGGATGATTGTAATACCCGCACGGACAAGGATTCATGGAAGCCAATAAAATAAAACTCGCCGGATATTCCGTTGAAATTTTCGCGCGCGAAATCGTTACGCGCCGTTCTTCCATCGGTTGACGCAAAACTTCGAGAACAGTGCGCTTAAATTCCGGTAATTCATCTAAAAATAAAACGCCGTTGTGCGACAATGAAATTTCTCCGGGTCTCGGCACCGTACCGCCGCCGACCAATGCTACATCTGAAATAGTGTGGTGCGGCGCACGAAACGGACGCACTGCTACCAATGAAGTTTCGGGCGGTAAAATACCGGCAACCGAATGTATTTTTGTTGTTTCCAATGATTCGTGCAGCGTCATCGGCGGTAAAATAGTCGGTAAACGTTGGGCAAGCATGGTTTTTCCTGCACCCGGCGGACCGATGAGAATGGCATTATGCCCGCCGGAAGCGGCAATTTCGAGTGCGCGTTTGATATTTTCTTGTCCGCGCACATCAGAAAAATCAATGGCATAATGATTTTTTTGTGCCGCAAATTCAGCACGCGTATCCACTTTTGTCGGTTCGAGTTTGAGCCGACCTTCCAAAAAATCAATCGCTTCGCGCAAATTATCTATGCCGTATACTTCAATATCGCTCACTATAGCCGCTTCGCGCGCGTTGGCTTTAGGCAGAATTAAACCTCTGAATTTATTTTTTTTGGCTTCAATCGCAATCGGTAACACACCTTTTATCGGGCGCACACCACCGTCAAGTGACATTTCACCCATAATGATAAATTTTTCGAGTTCCGGTAAATTCAAATTATTTGATGCCGCATAAATACCGAGCGCAATCGGCAAATCGTAAGCCGAACCTTCTTTGTGCAAGTCGGCAGGAGCGAGATTGACCACTAATTTCACTCGATCAATTGAAAGACGGCAATTTCTGAAAGCCGCTTCAATGCGTTGCCAACCTTCAGTGACGGCTTTATCGGGCAAGCCGACCATAAAATAAAAATTTTTTTTATCGTCAATTATCGTTCCGCCGGCACTTACTTCAACGGTCACAACAGTCGCTTCAATGCCTTCAACGGCTCCGGCGTAAGTTTTTACGAGCATAAGTTTGTCTTTATAGTATGTAATTTGAATTTACGATTTTGCAAACATTAAATCATTAAGAAAATTAAGACCTCGTTTTCTTATTAATGCCTTAATGACATCCATAATGACTTAATATTGGCAAAATCGTAAACCTTATCAATTCAAACCAAAGATAATAATTATTTTGGGTTCAAAATTATTTTTTGGTGTAGTTTTGCTGATTTTAATCTAAAACGGATTCCATGCTCGAGAAAAAAATATCTCTGCTTAAAATTCAGCCGGAGCACAACGGCGCACTCGCAAAAATTATCCGCAACACGCTCACAGAGTTTAACGCCGCAAAACCCGGCACCGTTTTCTTCGACCCGACTACCGACGATTTATTTCGACTTTTTCAAACACCGCGCAGTTATTATTACACGGCTTACTTGGGCGATAAAATAGTGGGCGGTTGCGGTGTTTTTCCGTCTGCGGGTTTACCGGTTGAGACGTGCGAATTAGTGAAACTTTATCTGTTACCCGAAGCACGCGGTATCGGTCTTGGCAAAAAATTAATTAAAATCTGTTGCGAAAAAGCCGTTGAACTCGGTTATTCTAAAATTTATTTAGAAACTTTACCCGAATTAAAATTTGCCGTACCGCTTTACGAATCCGTCGGCTTCGAATATGTACCGAAATCACTCACAAGCGGTGAACATTTCGGCTGTAATTTGTTTATGATAAAATCGTTGGCTGATGGCTGTTAGCTGTCGGCTATTGTCTATTAGCTGTTAGCTTAAGAGTAAATATTATTTTAAAAATTAAAAAGCCAAAAGCGAATGGCTAACAGCTATCAGCCAACAGCCAAAAAATTATTTTCGCAAAAAAGTGATTTTTATTTTGATAAAATGAAACAATGCACTAATTTTGCGCCTCAAAGTTCAACAGAGCATTTTCAGACATGGATATTATAAAATTAATACACGAGCAATTCTTGGAAAAGAAAAATTATCCGACGTTTAAATCGGGAGATAATGTGGTTGTCAATTATAAAATTATGGAAGGCGATAAGGTACGTATCCAAGCGTATCGCGGAGACGTGATTCAGGTAAAAGGTCATGGTGCCAATAAATCGTTCACGGTTCGTAAAATTTCTAACGGCGTGGGTGTTGAACGTATTTTTCCGTATTCTTCACCGAGTATTGACAGCATCGAAGTATTGAAACACGGTAAAGTACGCCGTGCGCGTTTATATTATTTGCGCGATGTGGTCGGTAAAAAATCGCGTATCAAAGAATTGAAAACAAGTAATAAAAACGTTTCCAAGAAAGGATTCATTGCACCGCCGGCTCAAGTTGCTGTTGCTGCAGAAATTCCGGCGCATACGGAAGCATAAAATATTTTTTTCGGAAAAATAAAAAATGGATTTTGAATTAATTTTCAAAATCCATTTTTCGTTTAGAAAAAGATATTTCCCCGTATCCCTAAACTTCTACCCATTTGTTTTTTTTGTTGGACTCCACGACTTTATAAATAAATTCCATGCCGCGCACACCGTCTTCTATAGTCGGATAATCAAGTAAAGGATTCGGTACTTCGTTTAACCATTCCGCTTGGATTTTTTTTGCAAAATTTCTGTAAATATTTGCAAACGCTTCCAGATAACCTTCCGGATGTCCGCCCGGCAAACGCGTATGAAGTTGTGCCGCCTCCGAAAGCGTCGCTACGCCGGCTCGGAAAATTTGCATTTGCGCATCGCTTTGTCTGAAAATTAAACTGTTAGGTTCCATCTGCTGCCACTCTAAACCACCTTTTTCCCCGTAAATATTGATATGCAAGCCGTTTTCAACGCCGGCACAAATTTGAGATGCATAGAGTAAACCTTTTGCACCGTTGTCGTACTCAATAAAGATATTAGCATCATCGTCGAGCAATCGCCCTTCAACGAATGTATTGAGTTGCGCGTACAATTTTTTTATTTTCAATCCGCTTACATATTCCGCTAAATTTTCGGCGTGTGTACCTATATCGCCTACCGCACCTGCAATACCGCTTCGTTTCGGATCCGTACGCCACGCCGCCTGTTTTGTTTGCGCATTTAGGCTGCCTTCTTTAAAAGTAGAGAGCCAACCTTGCGGATAACCGACATGAATTTTTCTTATTTTACCGATAGCACCACTTTGTATCATGACACGTGCTTGTTTAACCATCGGATAACCGGTATAATTGTGCGTGAGTGCAAAGTGTAAACCCGTTTTATACACTATTTTTTCGAGCGCATGCGCTTCTTTTAAATCCAAGCACAAAGGTTTGTCGCAAACGACATGAAAACCGTTTTCGAGTGCCATTTTTGCCGGCGGAAAATGCACGTGATTCGGTGTAACTATGCTCACGAAATCCATGCGTATAGTCGGCGGTAATTTTTTTTCGGAAAGAATCATGGTTTTGAAATCCGGATAAACGCGCTGTTCCGACAGATACAAATCGGCACCCGATAATTTCGAAATTTCCGGATGACTACTGAAAGCGCCGCACACTAATTCAATTTGTCCGTCCAGCACAGCCGCCATCCGATGCACGGCACCGATAAATGCACCGCGCCCACCGCCGATCATTCCCATTCTGAGTTTACGCATAAAATAAATTAGGGTTTCGGATTTAAGATTTTGGAAATAAGATTTTGGATTTTGGGAAAAAATTAAAATCCACTGTCCTACGTCCTACATTTCCAATGTCAATTAACAATATTTTTTCTTTCCCGCACCGTTAAAATTTCATTTCTAACAAAATGGGCTGTAACTAAAGTAGAAATTATAAAATAAGCCGTTATTAAAATTGTCCCGGCGGGTATTATTTTTTCTATACCAAACCATGATCCGTAAAAAGAAATAAAAAATGCACCTAAACAATTTTTAACAAGTTCCCATGCAAACGCATTCGGATTCAAATCCATTAATTCGGTAAAAGAATACACGGAAAGAAAAATAAAGAGTCCGTAATAAAATACATTCGGAATACCGATGCGACCGATATTGCCGAATAAATACAGTGTAAAAAAAGTGGTGATGGCAAATTGAATCCAAATCCAAATTTTCATTTGTTTTGAATTATCGGTATCGTATTTTTTGTACCCGTAAACATCTTCAATTTTATGGGAAGGAAATTTTGCAGCTACATCTGCCGGTCGCCAACCGGTGGGCATAAACCAAATACGAAATTTATCCGAAAAATTTTCGGTGTGCCACGCATCATGAATGAGCAAGAGGAGGTGTTGAAAATTTATTTTTATCGGATTCCAAGTTTGCACCGCGCGCGTGATACCGTAAACGGGCGGCACTTCTTTTAATTCCGGCTGAAAAGAACCGAACCATTTGTCCCAAAAAATAAAAATTTGCCCGTAATTTTTATCCATATACACCGGATTTATGGCATGATGTACGCGGTGGTGAGACGGCGTCACAATTACGTTTTCAAGAAATCCCATTTTATGAATGTGCTGCGTGTGATACCAAAACTGCGCGAATAAATGTAACGGTATCACCACTGCAATCACCGACGACGACACACCCAACAAAGCGGCAGGCAAAAGCAAAAAAGAAAAAATATGAACAAAACCCGAAACGGATTGACGCAACGCACACGCCAAATTAAATTCTTCGCTGCTGTGATGGACAGCATGACGATTCCAAAAAAAATTGATTTTATGCTGCCAACGATGCAACCAATAGCCCGAAAAATCCAAAGAAACGAAGGCGATAAGATATGTCAGCACAGTGGTTTGCACTTTGTAAATTGTCAAATGATCTACTAAAAATTGGTAAGTCAACACCACGAACGTCAGACCCAAAACGTCTTTAACGACATTGGTGATACCGGAACTTAAACTCGAAACGGTATCCATATTACGCACCGTGTCATTACCGCGATACCAACCGTACCATTTTTCTAAAAGCACCAAACCGAAAAAAAACGGCGTGGCTATCATAATTATTTTGCCGTAAATCTCCATAACATTATCATGTTTAATTGAAATTTATTTTTGTACAAATATACAAAAACCTTCAGAGTTTTCCAAAGGCGTTTCTTATGTACGATATTTTCATTAGAATTATGCGTCTCTGATTGAGTATTGAACTTAACTACATTCTTTTCTTCAAATTTCAGAGATTTGTATTAGGCATTTTCAAACGCGTCTAAAATAACTTTGAATTCTTCAAGCTTTACAAGTTTAATATTAAAATAGTCATATTGCCGGATAATATTGAAATGTTTATCTTCAGAAATCAAGTAGTTGGCATTACCTGCCACGGCACAATCAAAAAATTTATTATCATCAGGATCCGCTTCAATTAATTGGCAAAAATAATATTTGACGATGGGATAAACATTCGGCAAATCAGATAATAGATCTAAAGCCGATTCAGAAATTTCTTAACTCATATATTCAGTAATAATTTCTGAATACTCTAAAAGAATATCGGTAGTTAAATACACATCAACCTTTCCCGATAAAATAGCTTGCCACAACCAATTATTAGCCGAACGCGGAGAAATAGATACCAAAAGTACATTGGCGTCAACAACAATTTTCATTTTTTTTGTTTGTGTAGTTGCGCTGATACATAAGGCATTCTCATGTGGGTATCTAAAAACCCTTGCATGGTTGCTTCACTCCACCCTTTTTCATCCCATAATTTATCTGCTAATCCAGCCAAACGTTGGGCTTTAAAAGCAATAATCAGTTGTTTAAGCGATTTTAATTCATCGCCTGAAAGATTTTCGGTTAATCTTAATAAAGATATTTGGACTTCATTAAGCGGAAACTGAACAGTTGTCATAAATTTTATTTTTGTACAAATATACAAAAACCTTCAGAGCTTTCCAAAGGCATTTTGTTTAAACGAAATTTTTTGTTTTAGAGACGTTGCATCGCAACTTCTCAATCTCGAACGGTAAAAAACTATTGCCATACCAACACTCGCACGATGTAGATTGCGAGCGAATGACAAAAAGAAAAAGAGTTAAAAACCAAAAGAAAAAAAAGATATTAACCCAATATATTATCCAACAATTTTACAATCCGTATTTATCAATCAAATAAATAATCGCGGTTATGGTGGCGGCACCGAGTTCCAACTCTCTGCGATTAACACCTTCAATTCTGTCCATTGCCGTGTGGTGAAAATCGAAATAACGCTGACAATCGGGACGCAAGCCGGCTAAAATAATATTTTTGTCGCGCAAAGTACCGACATCGGCTCCCGAACCGCCTTTCGTAATATCAATACCGTAAGGTTTCATTAAACTACTCCAAGCTTCAATTTTCGGATATTTTTGTGCAAAAATTGCGGAATCGCCCTCAAAAGAAACTTCGCGTGGCGAAAATCCGCCTTCATCGGATTCTAAAGCGAAAATATGTTTTTCGGTCGTCGCTTTTTTGGCTTCTTCGGCATATTTCAGTGCGCCTTTTAAACCGTTTTCTTCGTTCATAAATAATACGCAACGAATGGTGCGTTTCGGTTGATAACCTGTGCGTTTGAGCAAACTTAACACTTCCATAGATTGGACGGAACCCGCACCGTCATCGTGCGCACCTTGCGCCGGATCCCAAGAGTCTAAATGTCCGCCTACAACAATTATTTCTTCCGGTTTTTCGCTGCCTTTTATTTCGCCTATAACGTTAAAACTTTCCACATCCGGCAACATTTCGCAGTTCGATTTCATGAACACTTTCATACCCGCTTCGTTTTTCAGGGCTGCCGAAAGTTTATCCGCATCATTCGTAGAAATACAAATTGCCGGAATTTTAGGATATTTTTCATCGTAACGCAAACTGCCGGTGTGCGGATTATCGTCATGTTCGGTAGTCAGCGATCGTACTAAAACGCCGAGCGCGCCGAATTGTGCCGCGCGCGAAGGTCCGGCATAACGTTGAACGCCTGATTCGCTATAAGCCCGAAAAGTTTGGATATACGTTCTGTTCATCGGCTGATTATAAAAAACAATTTTACCTTTTACTTTATCGCCGAGCGCGGTAACTTCGTCTAAACTCTTTACTTCTATCACTTCCGCTTCAATGCCTTTTGCACCTGTACCGACGGCATTACCGATAGATAAAGCGCGCAGAAAACTATCTCCGGTTTGTTTAGAGCGCATCAGCACTTCTTCTTTCGCACCCCGCACCCAATGCGGTACCATACAGGCTTGTAACCGTGTAGAGATGCCACTGGTGTCGAGCATTTTTTTTGTATAATCCACTGCTTTTGCGGCATTATCGGAACCGCTTAAACGTCCGCCGATTTTTGTACACATATCGTATAACCAAAGATAACATTTGCCGTTGGTGAGTTCGGTATCGTATATTTTTTTTATCATAGCGGCATCCGCATTGTCTTTAACTTGTGCAGACGCGAAAAAACTTAAACTTAAAAAAAAGAAAAAAAGACTTTTGTGCAGCATATTATCGTATTTTGTCAGACAGGTAAAAGAATTTACAATTGTACGGACTATCATCCGAAATTTATCACTTGATATAAAAAAAAATTATTTTTTCTATATTGAAATGCGAATTGAAAAAAACACCGCACAAAACGCTCCGATTTTATGCCGCTAATCCGGCATAAAAATGTAATTTTGCTATCCTTTTCAATTTTTGAATATTGAATCCAACGCGCTATGTTGCCTGTTTCATTAAGCATTCAAGGTTTTTATTCTTATAAAAATGAAGTGACGATTGATTTTACGCGCTTGATGCGGGGCGGTATTTTCGGAATTTTCGGTAATGTCGGTAGCGGTAAATCGGCGATTTTGGAAGCAATGATGTTTGCTTTGTATCGCGAAGTACCGCGTATGAGCATCAGAGACCGAAATAACAATATGATGAACACGGGTTCGATGAAAATGAAAATTGATTTTACTTTCAAAACCGAACAAAATACGTATCAAATAATAGTTACTGCAACGCGAAATAAAAAAGATTTAACGGTCAATACGCCGGATTTTCGTCACTTCATTCTTCAACCCGACGGAAAACCGTTGCCGATGAGTGATTTTGATGCGGCAAAAATTTTAGGGCTCGAAGCCAAAAATTTTCTTCAAACGGTAATTATTCCTCAAAATGATTTTCAAAGATTTTTGCAGCTCAGCGTCACCGAAAGAACGGGGATGATAAAAGATATTTTTCCGCGACTGAAGGAATTTGAACTTTCGGAAAACGTAAAAACTTTGGAAGCAGAGAATAAAGTGGAAATGAAAAGTTTGGAAGATATCCTTAAAGAAATCGGTGATGTATCGGAAGAGATCATAAAAGATAAAAAACAATTTCTTAAAAAAACTAAGTCCGATTTGGTTGTCGCAAAAAAAGAGTTGTCGGACTATCAAAAACAAGAAGCGCAAATACGCCGATTAAAAGAAAAAATTGAAGCCGTTGTCGCTATAGAAAAGGATTTGGAAAAACTTGCGCAAAACGAAAACGATATAGAACAGTTGCGCCGCAAAATCAGTAACAGTGAATATTATTTGATAAATATTAAAACTTTAAACGAACAATACACCGACAGAATAGCTGAATTTACGGCTCAACAAAATGAAATTGCGACTTTCAGTAAACAATTAGATGTATTAAAACAAAAAACAGATGAAGTAATCCGAGAAAAAATTGCATTGAAAACTGATTACGACCGCCGGGATGAAATTTTGAAAATAGCGGCAGATTATAAACTGTTTGCACAAATTCATTCGGCACGCGAAGAATTGAAAATTTTAGATGCTCAACAAACAAAAACCAATGAAACCGCAGCACAATTCGTAAAGCAAAAACAAACGCTCGGTGCGGAAAAATTACCGCTTGTTGCTCAACAAGATTTGCTTACCAGCCAACAAACCGATTTTTCGGCAATGGATGCCATTACCGATTGGTTTAATCAATACGCCGCGCTCAAAAAAGATAGGGATAATTTAATCGTACAAAAAAATGATTTGGACGTGCGTTTGGAAGGTTTGAATAAGCGCAAAATAGATTACGTGCGCACCCAAATTACGCCGATGGGTTTGAGTCAACCGCAGAACACTAAAATAGTAGAGTGGATTGGTTTTATTTCGGCGGAAAAAGAAAATTTATTGTCGGAAGTAAGCGGGCTTGAAACTAAGTTGGTTACGCTGTTGAGTGCGGAAAAATTGGAAACGCTTGCCGTCCGGTTGCAAGAAGGCTCACCGTGTCCGTTGTGCGGAGCCGTACACCACCCCGATAAATTAAATCCGGCTTCGTTACACAACGATTTAGACGAAACAAAAAAACAATTAGAAAAAAATAATCGAAAAATCGCCACTTTCAATAATGTTGAAATTGAATTCAAATCAATGAAAGAAATCGGCGATGATTTTTTGAAGCAAAAAAAACAAATTGTCAACGCTTTATCGGAAGCGGAATTGAAAATAAAATCGTGCGAACAAGACTGGTCGAGCGAAAACGGGAATTGGTTTTTGGAAAAAAAATTTCCGTATCCGATTACCGGTACGGAAATTTCCGAAGAAGGTATTTTTAATTTTGAAATTTTTAAAAAAATTCGCAACGAAAAAAGTTTATCGAACGAAAAATTAAAAAAAATTAAAATTGAAATTACAACTGCGGAAAAGAAAATAAAATTAATTGAAACGGAAGAAGAAAATTTAAAAAAAATATTTTTTGAAACGGAAAAAAATATCGCCGTCAAAGAAAATGATTTTAAAAATTTTGTAGAACAATTGCGCAGTTTAAATCTTTCGGAATTAACCGAAAACGCTGCAACGGATTGGCAAAAAAAATCCGGTGATACAGAAAATCATATCCAAGCAGTAACGACAAAAATGGCAGCGTGCGAAAAGCGGGAATCGGACATAAAAAGCGAAACCGATAATTTACGCGGTATTTTATCCGAAAAAAATAGTGCGGCTTTACAAACCGATATTTTATTAAAAAAAATCAAACCTGAATTGGATAGCGTTTTAGCCGCATCGCCGTTCGGCGATGTACTGAAACTCAAAGATTTTCTTTCCGCTCCTTTCGATATCGTTAAAGCGCGTAAACAAACCGTCGATTTCGATAAAAATATACTCACGCTTCAAACCCGTTTATCGGAATTGGCAAAAGAAACAAAAGGCGAAAAATTTGACGCAGACGTTTACTTTCGAATTCTGGATGCGCTGAAACAATCGGCAACGCAAAACGAATGGGTTACCGGACAAATTGCTGTTGCGGAAGAAGCAATTATTGAATTAACGCGTAAATCGGAAAGGGCGATTCAAATTAATTTAGACTTAACGCAGCGCAAACAACGCGAAGTGAATTTGGGTATTTTGAAATCTTTGTTTACAAAAAGCGGTTTCGTGAATTACGCTTCCACCCAATACCTCAAAAACTTATGCTTCGCTGCCAATAAACGCTTTCAACTGTTTACGCGCCAATTTTTGCGATTGGATATTGACGAAAATAATGATTTTATTGTTCGGGAAATGATTTCGGAAAACGGTTTAGTCAATACGCGAAGTGTGAGAACGTTATCGGGCGGGCAAACTTTTCAGGCGGCATTATCGTTGGCTTTAGCTTTATCGGAAGTAATTCAAGCTACAACCAACACAAACCATAATTTTTTCTTTTTAGATGAAGGTTTCGGCTCTTTAGATAAAGAATCGCTTGCCATTGTATTTGAAACGCTTAAACAATTACAAAAAGAAAACCGCATTGTAGGTGTAATTTCGCACGTCGAAGAAATGCAACAAGAAATTGATAATTATTTGTTGGTGCGATTAGATGAAGAACGCGGCAGTATAATAGAAACAGATTTCGGATAATAGATTTCGGGTTTCGGTTCGTCACCCGTTAAAAAGTTGATTGCGTACATTTACGTGAAAAACGGACTATTCTTATGTCTTCAGTCATAAAAATAGTCCGGGCGGAAGAAATCTGTTTGAACAAAACTCGCGAAAAATATCAAGTTCCGTCGTCGGGCTGCAACCCGTGTCATGAAGTACGTACTTTAAAAGCAGAACTTAATGCAACTGAGCAAACGAATACAAGATCAAAGTTTCAAAAAAAAACGGCAGCGCGGAACGCCGTTGACGGCAACCGGGTTAACGGATCATACTCGGACTGTCAAAGAACTTTTATACAGAACACCCGTATTATCATTATCTAAAAATAATCAACTTTTCAACGGGTGACGACCGGATTTCGTGAATCCAAAACCATAAATCTAAAATCCAAAATAGTAAATGAAAAAAATAGGTATTCTCGGTGGCGGACAATTGGGAAAAATGTTGTGTTTAGCAGCGGCAGATTGGCATTTGGAAACTTTTGTGTTGGATAAAAAAGGTTGTTCCGCCGAAAATTATTGCGCTTGTTTCATTGAAGGCGATTTTAAAAATTATGAAGATGTGTTGAATTTCGGGCGTTTGTGCGACGTAATTACGATTGAAATAGAACACGTGAATACAGATGCTCTTCAAAAATTAGAAGAGGAAGGAAAAAGTGTGTACCCGTCGGCAAAAAACTTGAGAATAATTGCCGATAAAGGGCTTCAAAAAAAATTTTATAACACATTCGGTTTTCCGTCGGCGAATTATACTTTGCTTGAAAATAAAAATATGTTGTCCGTATATTTTGATAAAGAAGGATCTTTTCCGTGTGTCTGGAAATCTTGTCGCGGCGGATACGACGGAAAAGGCGTCGCGGTTTTAAAATCTCTGCAAGACATTGCAGGTTTGCCGGATGTTGAGTACATCATTGAAGATATGGTGACGATTGAAAAAGAAATTTGTGTTATGGCAGCCCGAAATGTTTCGGGAGAAGTGGCAGTATACGCACCGGTTGAAATGGTGTTCGATGAAAAAGCAAATTTATTGGATTACCAAATTTGTCCCGCCGGCATAACGCGACTTCAAGCCGCGCAAGCACGGAAAATTGCCGAAAAATTAATCCGAAAATTAGATTTAGTCGGTGTTTTGGCGGTTGAAATGTTTTTAACAAAATCCGGCGAGATACTCATTAACGAATCGGCACCGCGACCGCATAATTCCGGGCATCATACGATTGAAGCGTGCGTTACTTCACAATACGAACAACATTTGCGCGCGATTTTAAATTTACCTTTGGGCAGTACAAAACTTACTTCACCGTCCGTGCTTTGGAATATTTTAGGGGCGGAGGGTTATTACGGCAATCCGAAAGTAGAAGGGTTCGATGAAGCACTGAAAATACCGGGTGCGTATTTTCATTTTTACGGCAAGAAAACGACGCAGCCTTTCCGAAAAATGGGTCATGTAACGGTTTTGAATAAAAATGGCGGCAAAGCGCTGGAAGATGTTTTTAAATTAAAAAAAATATTGCGTGTCATTGCATAATTCGGAAATGACTACCACCACCGCACTCACCGTTAATCAAATTTTAAGGCAGGGCGGACTTATTTTAACGTCCGTTCTTTTAGCAAAAAGCAATATCGGCACCGAAAATATCGGCAATTTCGAAACGCTTTCGTATGTAACAACAGCTTTAAGTTTTTTTTGGTTAACGAGCATTACGCAAACATCATTGAGTTTTTTATCGGATTTATCGCCGGCAGATAAAAAAAATGCCGGTATTTCTATTTTCAGCTTGCTGTTTGTTATCGCCTTTCTGTTTTTCGGAACAAGTATTTTATTCAATACTCAAATTTTATCTTGGCTCACAAAGCGCACTTATGTTCCGTTTTTCAATTGGTTTGCCCTCAGCCAAATATTTATTTTGCCCACCTTTGTTGCCGAAAATATTCTAACCGTTGACAATCGTCCAAAACAAATTGTGCGGTTTGGTGTGCTGTCTTATATTGTTCCGGCATTTATTTTTTTGTTACCGATTTGGATAGGGTATTACCCTACCCTATTGCCGTTGCCGCTTCGCGGTTTTAATTTTTTGGAGTTGAGCTATATCGGATTATTTATTTATTCGGTGTTTAGGTTTTTGTATGTGGTGTTTTTTATTTTAGAAATAAGATTTCGGATTTCGGATTTCGGATTTCGGATTTCGGAATATCCAAAATATGAAATCCGAAATCCGAAATCCGAAATGCGCGCTTTTGTCGGTTTGTGTGTACCGATGTTAGGTTATTTTTTTTTGAATCAATTTTCTACGGTATTTATTAACGGTTGGGTGTGCGCTTTTGCGCCCGATAAACCCGAAATTTTTGCGCAATTTCGATACGGTGCGCGCGAATTTCCGTTGGTCTCGGCATTGGTTGCGGGTTTGAGCAATAGTTATGTACCGATGCTCGCGAGCGGAAAAGCAACATTAAATGATTTGAAAAAGAAATCGGCGCAAACTGCGCACATTATTTTTCCGATTTCGATTTTACTGTTGTTGAGTTCAAAATTTTTATTTCCGTTGGTGTTCAATCCGGCATTTTCGGCAAGCGTACCGGTGTTCAATATTTATGTTTTGTTGGTCATGAGTCGCGCGATATTTCCGCAAACTGTTTTATTGTCTCTAAAAGATACCCGCACGTTGCTGTATGTTTCGGTATTAGAGACTTTATTTATCGTCATAACTTGTACCTTTCTATTAAATCAATTCGGACCGATAGGCGCGGCGTGGTCGGTCGTGACGGGTTTTTTATTGGAAAAAATATTATTAGCGATGGCTTTACGCCGTTTTCATAATATTTCCTTCGATAACTATACGCCCATAAAAATTTATTCGGGTTATTGCTGCTTGATTTTGGGATTTTATGTACTTTCATTGAGATTTTAGAACACAAAGAAATAATAGATTCATAAAAAATCAAAGTTGTGCTTTAATCAATTTAATATCAGCATAAGCCAATTCTAAAAATTTAGGATGAAAATGTGGGAAATCATTATCAGAAGTTAATAAAATCAACCTATAGACAGAGGCAGTCGCAGCAATCCATAAATCATTTTTACCCATATTTCGAGAAGTTAAATCGGGCATCGGATTATTTTCAAGTTTACCTTGACTGTAAGCATCAATTTCAACATAACGATCAATTACACGCGCATCACCAATATCAACGATAATTACTTCTTTTAACAATTCTTCTAATAATTGTTTCTTTTTAGATCCCCAATGATTTTTAAGGGCAAATGCCTTCAGTTCTCCTTCACTGACAACAGAAAGAAATGCTCGGTTAGGACTTGTTAATGGTTGAAAGTTTTTATCAATATAATCTACAAGTTTTAGTTCATTCCGAACATAAAACAAAAAAATATTGGTATCAAGTAAAAACTACTTCATGGATTAAGTTGCTCTATTATTTCCTCAATAGAAAGTTCTTTAAAATCAATACGCTCCACAATTGAATTGAAATTTTGCCTATCAATACCTTTGTATCCTTGTTTAGCAATCATTTCTTCAATCGTAATAATTTTATTTATAGGTTTTACGACTTTTACTATAGGATCATCGGGATGGGCATTTTTTAAAAAAAGTTCGCTTGCTGATAATTTTGATTCAACTTTTTTCTTTTTACTAATTGCTTTTATTTCCACATAATTCAAATCCTTTAAATAATTCAGGAAAGGATTCAGATATTGGTCTTCAATATTCAATGTGATCTGTTACATTTTATAGGATGTTTAATATTTCACAAAAATAATCCATAATTTTAACTTTTACAAATAGTTATAGAAGAGTTCATCATCCTCAACACGCCGGTTCTTCGCAAACACTGCCTTCGAACTCCGTTTCTAATGTTGCGTGTTGAATATTTAAGTGCACATACGAATGCTTCAATTTATCTTTAATAATTTCCACTTGACTGTTCGACGTATTTTCTGCAACCACCAAATGCGCCGTCAAAGCATTTTCGGTTGTACTCATCGCCCAAACGTGGATGTGGTGAATATCGGAAACGCCGTTAATTTTTTTTGCCGCAGTTTTTAATTCATCTAATTGAATGCCTTCCGGTACGCCGTCGAGCGAAAGTTTCAGACTGTCTTTCATTAATTCCCATGTTCCGAGTAAAATAATGCCGGCGATAATGATGGATAAAACCGGGTCGATCCAATAAAAACCGGTATAAAAAATAATAATACCGCCGATGACAAGCCCGACCGACACAACAGCATCGGACATTAGATGTAAATAGGCACTCCGAATGTTCATATCCGAATCTTTATCGCGCAAAAACATTAATGCCGTTACTGTATTGATAACGATTCCGATAGCGGCGACCGCAGCAATAATTTTTCCGGGCAAAGGTTCGGGATGAAAAAACCGGTTAAAAGCAGCGTAAGCAATGGCTCCGATAGAAACTAAAAGTAAACAGGCATTAAAAAAAGTAACCAAAATAGTCGTTTTTTTGTAACCGTAAGTATATTGATCGTTCGATTTAAATTTACTCATGCGCAAAGCGAGCAACGACAAACCCAAACTTGCTACATCCGCCAAATTATGTCCGGCATCGGACAGTAGAGAAAGTGAATGAATGGACAGCCCGACGATGACTTCAATCACCACAAATAAAAAATTGAGTGCTATACCTACAATGAACGCCGTATTAACGCTCGTTAAGTTCACGGAATGACTGTGACCATGATGCGAATGTCCGTGACTGTGATTATGATCGTGTGCCATTATTTTTTTTATTTTCTTTTTGTTTGAAAAAACGCGGAAATTTGCGCACTGCAAGCCGCTTCCATTATACCCATTTCTACTTTAGTTTTCGGGTGCAAAATATCTTTTCCGAAACGCATGAAACCGCGTTTTTCGTCGCTTGCCGCAAAAACCAAACGGTGTAATTGTGCCCAAGCCAATGCACCGGCGCACATGACGCACGGTTCGAGTGTTACATACAAGCTGCATTCATCGAGGTACTTACTACCCAAATGATTTGCCGCAGCTGTGAGGGCGATAATTTCCGCGTGTGCCGTCACGTCATTCAGTTGTTCCGTCTGGTTAAATGCGCGCGCAATAATTCGGTTGTTCCAAACCACTACCGCGCCGATAGGTACTTCACCCGCAATTTTTGCTTTTTCGGCTTCCAGCATTGCTTGCCGCATAAAATATTCATCGGAATAAACAGTCATTTTCGAATTATGAATTATGAATTATGAATTGATTTTACGCGGATGTATAAGGCAACATCAATTTATAATTCAAAAATTTTATTTATTTTGGATTCACTAATCAAGCATTCAAGAATTATATTTTTTGTATTTTTTGTTTTGTCGTTAAAATGACACTGCGGATAATTTTTAATAATTCATTTCCTTCTGAATATAGACTTTCGAATTGTTTTTCGGTCAAGTAATCATTTTCTTTTAAAAGTTCCAACCAAAAAAGTGTTTCATCACACTCTTTTTGTGCAATCGCTAATTTATGAATAAAATCGGCTGTGCTTTCAGCATTTTGAGATTCTCGAATTAAGGCACCGACCGAAGTACCGCTTCTTAAAATTTGTTTGGCTAATATAAATTCATTTTTTTTTACTGCTAAATACTTATAGAGTTTTACGATTCTTGATGCAAAAGCAAAACTTTTTATTTTTATGATGTTTGTTTGTTCGCTTATAATTAGTTTTTATTTTAAATTGCAAATTCAAAATAATTCATAATTCATAATTCATAATTTAAATCCCATTTTTTTTACCAAATCATTTTTCCATACCGTAAAATCGCCGGCAATGATATGGTAGCGTGCTTCCGTTACCAATTGCAAATAAAAAGCTAAATTATGAATCGTGGCAATTTGCGCCGCCAATAATTCGCCCACATGAAATAAATGGCGCAAATACGCTTTTGTGTAAGTTCGACTTGTCGGAGCGTTACTGTTTATATCCAACGGCGAATGGTCGTCTGCCCATTTCAAATTTTTCATGTTCATCACGCCTTCCCATGTGTATATCATACCGTGCCGCGCATTGCGCGACGGCAAAACGCAATCGAACATATCTATACCCAACGCGATACTTTCCAAAATGTTTATCGGCGTACCGACACCCATTAAATAACGCGGTTTGTCTGCGGGTAAAATTCCGCACACCAATTCGGTAGCAGCATACATATTCTCCGCCGGTTCACCGACCGATAAACCGCCGATAGCGTTGCCTTCCGCGTTTTGTTCGGCGATAAATTCTGCCGATTGCCGGCGCAAATCCGGAAAAACACTGCCTTGTACAATCGGAAAAAGTATTTGTTGTTTGCCGTACAACGGCGGTTGATTATTTTTGAATTCGATGCAGCGTTTCAACCACCGGTGAGTCAGGTGCATAGAGTCTTCGGCGTATTTATATTCGCACGGAAAAGGCGGACATTCATCGAACGCCATAATAATGTCACCGCCAATATAACGCTGAATATCAATGGATTTTTCGGGTGAAAAAAAATGTTTAGAGCCGTCTATATGTGAAGCAAACGTAACACCTTGTTCCGTAATTTTGCGCCGGTGCGCCAACGAATACACTTGATACCCCCCCGAATCGGTGAGTATCGGATGTTGCCAACCATTGAAACCATGCAAACCGCCCGCATTTTGCAAAATGGAAGTGCCGGGACGCAAATACAAATGATACGTATTGCCGAGAATAATTTGCGCTTTAATATCGGTTTCCAATTCATGGGTATGCACCCCTTTTACGGTGCCTTGCGTACCGACGGGCATAAAAATCGGTGTTTTTATTTCTCCGTGCGCGGTTTGTATAGTACCGGCGCGTGCCTTCGATAACGGATCGGTATGTTCTAAATTAAAAATCATTTTATTGTGCGCTGTCAAAAAACGCGCAAAATTACGTTTAATTCGGGTAAAAAAACGCAGCGTAAAAATTTATTCCAAATTCAATATCAATTGTATTTTGTAAACGGCAGGAGTATCATCAATATGCAGCGCAAAATTGTCGGGATAACTGAGTTCGAGCCGCCTTTGTACGTTTTTTAAACCGATACCGGATTTTTCCGTTATGATTTTAAATTTTTCGGGCAAATTGGTGTTTTCTACGGTATAAACACACCGGCGGTTATCACAAATTATTTTTACGTTCACGAAGGAAGCTTTAAAATTATTACTTACACCGTGCTTGAAAGCGTTTTCCAAAAAAGTAATCAGTATCAGAGGCGTGATGCTCGCACTGTCCGCATTACCTTGTACATCGAAAGTGACCGGAAAATCATCATTTAGGCGCAATTTCTCTAAACTGATATAGTTTTGCATATACTCGATTTCTTTGCTTAACGGCACTTTCGTATGGTTGGATTCGTATATCATATACCGCATCATTTGCGAAAGTTTGTCAATCACTTCCGGCGTATTCGGCGATTGGATGAATGCCAAATAATATAAATTATTGAGCGTGTTAAACAAAAAATGCGGATTGATTTGCGCCTTTAAAAATTGCAGTTCTGTACTCAGTTTTTCATTTTCCAATTCTTTTTTGCGTGCTTCGAGTTCAAGCCAATCTTCAATAAATTTTAATAAACACACAAACATCACGATGAAAAACGTCGTAAAAATAGCGCGTATAGTGAACTCATTACTATAAAAAAATTCAATGTTTTTGGCACGTGCAACTTCCATCCAACGCCGTAAATGTACGTAAGCAAAAATAAAAACAGTAAATGTGGAAACAAACCGTAGAGCATACGCGCCGCCATTTTTATTTTTCAGAAACGGTGGCAAAACGTAAAAATAATTGACGTAACTGATCGCCATCATAGACAAAACGTGCGTGAAAGTAATTATCAATGCTTCGTCAAGCGACTGTTGTTCGCTATGATGCGGTTCATTCTGTTGATAAAAAAAAAGTAAAAAATATACGCACCAAAATGCAAAATGCAAAATAAAAATGCGATGTCGTTGTAAAAAAAACATGGGTGTGTTCAATTACGAATTACGAATTACGAATTACGAAAGAATTTTAAAATAATAATTGGATTAAAAGTACGGCGTAAATATTCAGATAAAAAAGTTAATCTGCCCGGATTATACACATTGGTATTTATTTTCGACGATTGGGAAATATTTTTTTGTTTTCAAAAAAATTAAAAAATATTTTGAAATCGAAATCGAAAATGAAAATGAAAATGAAAATGAAAATGAAAATGAAAACGAAAACGAAAATGAAAATGAAAATGAAAATAAAAATGAAAATGAAAATAAAAATGAAAATGAAAATGAAAATGAAAATGAAAATAAAAATGAAAATAAAAATAAAAATGAAAATAAAAATGAAAATTTTTTTGGAAAAAATTTTTAAACGAAAAATCTTTGAGACTGTGAAAATAAAAAAAATTCTATCTTCACGTTTATACATAAAATAGGTTAAAGCCGGAAAAACAATATTTTCTTTGACTAACTATTAAATATTCAAAAGAACAAAAACAGAAACTTAATGGAACTGAATAAAACTGAACAATTAATAGTTTGTAAAAAATATTCAGTAGAATTTTTTGAATCACCGGAATATTTAAAAGTTGGAATTTCTAAAAATGTAAAGAGTGGTAAGCTCCCAATAAATGGATTGAGGCATTTTCCTGAAAAAGGCACCACCGGTTGGTATATTTGGCAAGGAGAAGAATTTTCACGTGATCCGGAATTTTTTTACCATTACATTTAAATCATTTGAAAGAATGGTGCCCTCAAGTATTAAAGTACCTTGGATTACCACCCGTATATAGATTTTTATTGGGCGAAAATAATTATGAAGATGTTTGGGAAGACTTAACTTTATTGTTTTGATCAATTGGAGTTAATAACATGCTAAAATAATTATTAAGAAAAATTATCAGCACGACTATGAAGATAAAACAAAAATTTTTCTATCTTCGCAGGGTTGTGTAAAACAGGGTTTAATTTCTATTTAAAAATTAAAAAAAATAAATCTGCTTGCGCGCACATTTATCAACGACATAACTTTGAAACACGCAACTCAAGAAATAAAACATGGAAAAAACAGAAGCTGAAACCGAACTGTGCGAACACAACCGAATAAAAAAATTAAATTTTTCGCATCCGTATCGCTCGGTCATTCCGAACTTAAATGATTGGCCCGTTAATAAATTGGCGAAAGACAGGACGAACTTTATAGACGAGATCGTAAATTTTACCGTAAAACGCCTCAAAGAACAACATCCGAAAACCGGAGATTTACTCGCCGAAATCATATATGCCGAACGCAACCGGTTACGCGAAACCGCTTGGAAAGTAGATCCTCCGGACGAAAAAAATTTTTGGAACCGCATTCGCGGAAAATTTATCGGCACCGAAACTCAACCCAAAGTTACCGCAAAGCAAAACCGCGAAGAACTTATTGAGCGTATCGTGCGCCGTTATGCTGAAGAAATAGTCGGCACATTCAATCCATCCGTTTTTGTATTTACACGCCGGACGCTCTCGTTTTTTTTTCGGCGGTTACTCAACGCGGCTATTGAACGGTGGTGGCGCATTTTCGGTTCGCGGTACCAATTGTACCAAAGCATTCAGGTTTTCGGCGATGTGGAACATATTCGCGAATTGAGCAAAAAAGGAACGCTCGTGGTGTTGCCGACGCATTCCAGCAATCTCGATTCTATTCTGATTGGTTATGCGATGGACAGCATTATGGGTTTGCCGTCATTTTCTTACGGCGCGGGGCTGAACTTATATAATTCCGGTTTCTTTGCTTTTTTTATGAATCGTTTGGGGGCGTACCGCGTGGATAGGCGCAAAAAAAACGATATTTATTTAGAAACATTGAAAGCGATGTCGAATTTATCCATTCAACGGGGAACAAACAGTTTGTTTTTTCCGGGCGGAACGCGTATGCGTTCCGGTGCAATTGAAAGTAAATTGAAAATGGGTTTGCTCGGAACGGTTATCGAAGCGCAACGTGCGAATTATCAGAGTAATAAAGACACTAAAATTTTTATCGTTCCGCTCACCGTCAGTTATCATTTTGTACTCGAAGCACCGAGTTTGATACATCAACATTTGCAGATTACGGGTAAAGAACATTTTTATAAAGGAAAATATCAAGGGAATAATTTGCGGGAGTGGTTGGTTTTTGTATGGCAATTTTTCGGAAAAAAATCCGAAGTAGTCTTGTCATTTGATAAGCCAATGGATGTTTTCGGCAATCAGGTAGATGAAAACGGTACGAGTTTCGATGCACGCGGTCGGGAAATAGATATAAAACAATATTTTTCTTCATCGGACGGTATCACCGCCGATTTGCAACGCGAAACGGAATACACCAAACTTTTAGCCGATAAAGTTGCGGACAGGTTTCATAAAATTAATATTGTTTTGAGCAGCCACGTAGTAGCTTTTACGGCTTTTAATATGCTCAAAGAAAACAATGACGGTATGGATATTTATATGCTGATGCGATTGTCACCCGAAGATTATGTTTTTCCGATTGAAGAATTTGTAAAGGCGGTAGCAGCCGTACAATCCGCGTTGTTTGAGTTGGCAGAAAAAGGGCGTTTAAAATTATCGAACGCCGTTTTATTGCCGCCGGCGGAATTGGTACAAGACGGTATAAAAAATCTCGGCGTTTTTCACGTCATCAAACCTTTAATGTTCAATAAATCCGGCGATATAGAAAGCGATGAATTGAGTGTCTTGTACTATTATCACAACCGGTTAGACGGTTTCGGATTAGCTAAGCGGATTGATTGGCATAAATTTAAGATTCGGGTAAAAGATTAAAATTGATTTTTTTTCTGGATTACTAAATAAAAAAGCTGAACGCAATATTTTGTGTCCGGCTTTTTTATTTATTACGTTGTAAAAATTTGTTTTAAAACAATTTGCTCAGTAAAAGTTTTATTCCCTTGGAAAACTAAAATTACGTGATAGTTACCGCGCGGCAGATTTGAAACATCGAATGAAATGTCATCTCCCTTTTCTATGTGACTTTTTCCTTCCGCGCTCTCACCATCGAAATCATTTACAGAGGCCGCTCTTGCATCACTGACTAAATGAATATTTTTTAATAATCCGGGCGCATTACCTTTTGATAAAGTAACTGATACTGTATTTGTAGCTGGATTGGGTGAAGCCATTCTGTAAAAATGACCCGAGTTGTTTTGCAAATAAAGCGTATAACTCGCACCAACTCCACATCTGTTTGCTGTTACAACACCCAAACGCATAAAATTTGAAGTGGACATGTAACAGTTGCTGCCGTCAGAAAAAGGAACTACTGCGCCGCCTTGATTTGGATCGGCATAAGAATTTCCGCAACCGCCCGAAATGGGATTAATATAACCCGCACCATTTAATACATCCCATTTAAAGCTTTCACACGCATCACCCCGAGTCCTTACAGTTATGTATGTATTACCATTGATGTAATTAAAACTTTGTGCTTGTGCACCATTCAAATAAACGTCGCTGTCGTAAATATTTTGCCGAACACCACCGAAAATAGAACCTATTTTAGATACAGGTGCCATGCAAGCATTGTCGGCGACAAATGTTGCCGTACCATCTGAAGTGGCATGAGCAATTTTATAAGGATAACTTTCATTTGCAGAAGTTAATGTAATACCACCGGTTGAACTCCAAGACCATGTTGCCAAATTTGTTGCGGTACCGTTCAATTGAAATATTTCACCAGAGCATATTAAAGTACCATTTCCATTAAGCGCAACATTTGCAACACGAGGACGAGTAATTCTTCCAACAAAACTCTGCTGAGTACAATTTGGACTACTGCCTGTTCTATATGCAGTTACAGAAATTGTTCCATCTATTGTTCCTACATCGCTATTTGTATTTACAGGATTTGTTGAATTACCGAGTGTACCTCCCCAAGAAGTTTGCCAAATATATGTAACTCCAGATTGAGGGTCTGTAACAGGAGTAGGCACAGATACACTTAAGTTTTGGATACCACATGGAACTGATACAACTCCTCCATTTGTTATTGAAGTTCCATTAATTGTCATTTGATTAATAGGACCAAGATAATTAATGGTTACGGATTTTTGATCTGATTTATGCGTCGTTGAAGTATCATTACTAAATTCTGCAGTTACTAATACTACAATTGGGCTAGAATTAGTAACATTATTCCAAGTAACGGTGTAGTTGTTATCATTCGTATAATTTCCTGTATTAGTTGTACTTGTTGCTGATTGAGGATATACTTGCCAAAGATATTTAACATTTTTGTATATTCCATAATATGGGTTAGCAACATATGTAACTGCTGAATTAGGACAAACTCCGCTAAAACATCCTTGTGAAAGGCAACTCAGAGATACTGATTGTGCTTCACTTAAATTCAATTTAACAATTAAAATAAAAATAAAGAATAAAAGTATTTTTTTCATGATATTTTTAAATTTAAAAATGATAATTTAAATACAGCCCCATAAATGGGTTTAAAAGTGTAGAATAGTATTTCCCTATTATTGTCATAGTATAAGGATTTACAAAATACTTCTTCTCTGAAACATTGTTAAAAAAAGTATATTGGATTAAAATAGAGGATTCTATTGTAAATGATAAATTTTTATTTATTTTATAACGTAATCCTAAACTTTCTTGTAATCCAAAATTATTATTCTCGTCAGTTTCCTTAGTTCCATATAAACTTAAATATGTCGCCGATTGAACCGTATCTCCTGTTATTCCAGCTAATGGAGAATTAGTACTATAGTATCCCGTTTGATAATAAAAATCAGTACCTGTATACAATGAAATTTTCCCTCTTTCAAATTCATATCTATAACCTAAAGAAATTTTCCAATTAAACTGGGTATTTTTTTGTGGTTGATATTGCTGTATACTTTGTAATAATAGGGAGTCTTTAATTCCACCATTATATTGAAGAGTAAAAGATGTATCAACCGTCTTACTCCAATTTACAACCGACAACCCTAGCCTAATCGCTTTTCTCTCCGTCAAATTTCTCGCAATAAAAATATTATAAGGTTGATCAGAACGGAAAAGCAGTTTTAAATCGAAACTGACTTCCTATTTTTTAAATGCAGTATCTTGCTTTTCTGTTTGTGCATAAACAGCATTTGAAAAACAAATAAAAACAAACAGCAAAAGCGTTACAGAACTAAAAATGGCAGTAAGAGATGTGACTGCAAACATCATCATTTTTTTCATCGTTAAAAATTTTAAAAGTTAGAAAATAAAATTAAGTTCCTTCGTATCTATACAGTTACGAGAATTTAAAATTTACGAGTTGTACGAAAACAAATGATAGATTGCAGCATCAGCTTTTGAAACTTCTAAGTATCCGGTTCAGTGTTCATAAAATAAGATTTGAAATTTGGTTACCTACTCTCTTTCTTTGCCCGTTTGCACGTGCAGGGTTTTCGGTATCGCCCTTTGTTGTAGCTACAATACAAAGGTGCGCAGTCGCACTCCGAAATTTTCGGAGTATACTCCAAATTTTAAATTTTTATTTTATTAAACTATTGACTGGTAAAATTTCAAAAAGAATAATACTTACATCAAATTCATATTGATAACTCGGTCGGTTTTTATTATAAATGATAGGCGCACCGCGTTCTTTCATCAAATGTAACATTGAGTAAAGTGTACTTAAGGTAAGAAATAAACGCTTAGCTAATTGTTCGGGTGTACTGGTACTTTTTGTCAGAATGAGTGCGTGAAGTCTTTCAAAAGCATTTATGTGTTCCAGAAATGTCATAAGGTGAGTGTTTGAATAATTTAATTAATTCAGTTTCAAGATTGTTTTTTTTGGAAGTACAAATATAAACACACTAAAAAAAATAATGTTTAAAAAATACATTATCCTTTAAAAAAGTTACGTAAAAAATAGAAAAAACTATACTTTAAAATTAATTGACGGAAAAATTAGGTAATTGCGCCGTCAGGATGTTGTAAAACGTAAGTGGGTGGATTGTAAAAGTCATGTAGCGCGTGAGTGGCAATGCCGTCACGAAAACTTTTACTTCCTCTTCATTATTACCGTTGAAAATTGCCCAAATTTTTCCTTTCTCCAACGATACCGCATAACTGACCAACACATTATCGCCGAAATAATCGTTCACTAAAGCGCGTTGTTCCGGAATGAGTTTTGAGAAACGCTCGGTTAAAAGGTCAGGCATCGTAAAATCTACCATGAACTGAGATATGTCTTTTGCCATTGAGAGTGATTTTTTTTAAGTTTATTCCGTTTTACAGGGCATTCGCTTGTTCATAATACAACACCGCCAAAACAGTTTGCCCGACGGCTTTCATCGTTTCTTTATCCAATATACTCATATCGTCGTGTGTGGTATGATGATATTCGCCGAAAGTTTTTCCGGACTCATTGCTGAGGTTAATAATATCTACCATGGGAATATGCGCTATTTCGTTCACGTATTTGTGATCGTCAATAAGCCCGCCGAAAGTTTCTTCCGAAAAATAATTCGTATAACCCAAGTAACGCCCGACGCGCCAAATTTTATCCACTGCCGCCGGCGCGTATTGCAACGAAACACCTTCTTTCGGAAAATGCGCACCGCGCGCACCGATCATATCTAAATTTATACCGTACATCGGTGCGTAACCGGCAACGTGCAAATTTTTTGCCCAATATTGCGAACCTAAACCCCACGACATATTCGAAGCATCTTGCTGTTCTTTTGTTTTCGGACCCGTTGAAGCTTCGCCGTCGTCTTCGGCATCGAACAAGACAAAATCTACGCCGATATCCGTAAGCGGTTTGATTTGCAATTGCCGCGCGATTTCCAACAGCGTTCCGATTGCCGAACCGGAATCATCGGCACCCGGCACTGGCAGTTTTCTTTTCAACGGATCTGAATCTTCGTCAGCGAATTGCCGACTGTCCCAATGTGCGGAGAGTAAAATGCGTTTAGTAGCTTGCAAATTAGTACGCGCAATGATATTGACGGCATCCAATGATTTACCGTCATAAGTATTCGCTTTAAATTTTTGTTCGATAATGCCCGCACCGAATTTCTTAAATTCATCTTCAATATAAATACGCACTTGTTGCGCGGTCGGTGTTCCGGTTATACGCGGACCAAATGCTATAATTTTTCCCGTAAAATCATAAGCCGATTCCGCATCGAATTTCGGAATATCCAAATTCGGTAACGGTTTTTGTGCAACGGTATTGGCGTTGTTAGTTTGGTTGGCATCGCCACCCATCATTTTAGAAATAAACGGTATTATGAACGCAACTCCGAACAAAGCTAAAAAAGCAAAAATTATCCATCGCGCATTTTTGCGTATCATATTTTTTATTTTTCAGATTGAAATGTAATTTGCTGATAGCTGATAGCTATTAGCTGATAGCTGATGAGCGGCAAAATTAATAAAAATCGTCTGTAAATTATTTCAAAATTTTATTTCAACGCAAACAATTCAACATTTTTTTAAAATTGCGGTTTTAATTTTTAATTTTTGCGGTTGAATGGTAGAGACGTCGATTTATCGCGTCTCGCATACGGGTGGCAACAACAATTTGCAATCAAACATAAGGCGCGATAAATCGCCGTCTCTACATCGCTATCATGTTCAATAAAACAATTTCAGGTTTTTCCAAACTGACGAAATCTCAAAAAATAAATTGGTTGAAGGAAAATTTTCTCGAAGGCGATATCAAAGCAGTTGAGACGTTAGAAAAATTTTGGAATCCGGATGACACTTTTCAAAAACTTTTCGACGGCTTTTCCGAAAATACCATCAGTAATTTTCCTATACCGTTCGGGATCGTTCCGAACGTAAAAATAAACGGAAAAATATACGCCGTTCCGATGGTAATAGAAGAAAGCAGTGTAGTGGCAGCAGCATCTGCGGGTGCAAAGTATTGGCTTAAACGCGGCGGTTTTCATACAGAAATTATCGGCACGACAAAAGAAGGGCAAGTACATTTTATTTGGCATGGTGATTCGGAAGTTTTATCGGCATATTTCGCCGAAATAAAACCGCAACTGATAGCGCACGCACAACCGATTACGGAAAATATGCAAAAGCGCGGCGGCGGTATCGTTGATATTGTTCTGAAAAATTTTACCGCCGAAGAACGCGATTATTTTCAACTCAAAGTCACGTTTCAAACCTGTGATGCGATGGGTGCGAATTTCATCAACAGTGTTTTGGAAGATATCGCGCAAATTTTTACGACGCTGCTTACCGACAAAACAGCAAATCCGCCGATGATTGTGATGTCTATTCTTTCCAATTATACGCCGCAATGCGTCGTGCGCACATCAGTAGAGTGTCCCGTAAGTGATTTTAACGACAAACACGCCGAGTTTTACGCTGAAAAATTCCGTCGTGCCGTGCGCATTGCGCAGATAGATACCTATCGCGCCGTCACGCACAATAAAGGTATTATGAACGGTGTAGACGCCGTCGTATTGGCAACTGCCAACGATTTCAGAGCCGTTGAAGCTTGCGCGCACGCTTATGCCGCTCGTGACGGCAAGTACAGAAGTTTATCGTCATGTACGATTGAAAATAATTATTTCCGTTTTTGGTTGGAAATCCCTTTGGCAGTCGGTACGGTTGGCGGTTTAACGAATCTGCATCCGTTGGCGCAACTCAGCATGCGGATTTTAGGTCAGCCTTGCGCCGAAGAATTGATGTCAGTGATAGCAACGATCGGTTTAGCACAAAATTTTGCGGCGTTGCGCTCGCTCGTCACCACCGGTATTCAGCACGGACACATGAAAATGCATCTCACCAATATTTTGCATCAATATCAAGCGTCGTTCGATGAAACCGAGCAAGCGATTATTTATTTTGCGGATAAAACGGTGTCAGTGTCCGCAGTTCGCAGTTTTTTGGAAAATATGCGCGGTTAAATTTAATTTGGAAATAATTTGTAGAAATTTAAACACATATGGACACATTAGGCCGTACATAAGTTCACATAACCGCTTGTAATTCTTCTTTCAACATCACTTTTATGTGAACTTATGTACGGCCTAACGTGTCCATATGTGGTTAAATCTCCATCGAAATTTTTAAAAATCCGTTCCCAAAGAAAAATGCAGCAACGGTTTTTGTACCACACGCGTTTCGATACCCCAACCGTAATCGGCGCGCAATGTATAACCGAATATATAAACGCGCGCACCCACACCATAAGCTGCCACGATCGGATCTTTAAAATAATTGACCGTCACTACTACCGGTGCGTTCGATTGATCTTTCGGTAAAACCAAAGTATTGAGCGGATTAATACGGCTGAACGGATTGCTGCCGTGCCAAGCACTTCCGGCATCGAAAAAGCCAATGACTTGAAAATTGCGCAAAAACGATGATGACAACGGTCTGCTCGACAAATATTTGAATATCGGTACGCGCAATTCAGCATTTATGAGCACGTAAGATGTACCGTTGCGGATGTTGCGCTCGAAACCGCGCATATTGGCTGCCAAAGTTTGGAAAGCATAATTGTCGGACGGCGTGGAAACATTATCGTTATACTTCGCAAAAAGTTGATTGTCCGTACCGCCCAAAATGTACAAAGTTTTTTCATCGCCGAAAGAAAACGCGCCGGCAGCACGGATGGCAAGCACCGAGTATTTCAAAATCCGCTCGTAGTGGCGCGCGTCAAAACCGAAAGTACCCAGAAAACCGTTCGCAAATTTGAATGACGGTTTGTTATCGAGGTCGAGATTCATTTTTTTTGCCACATCTACCCAAACTTTGTACCGCGTACCGTATTTCATGTTCACGTCAACGTCTATGGTATTGTCGAAAATATATTCCAACTTAACACCCAAACGTTGTTCGTTAGTCACTACCGAATCCAAGGATGTACGGTCGCTTGCTAAAGGCGAATACCTATCGAAACGTGCTGAACCGGTGGCAGCCAAACGACTGAACACATCGAAAGGATAGCTGAGTGTATATTGCGCCAAATTGGTGGTGGTTCTGCTTTCCGATGTCGGATATGTTGTATTGTCGGAATAGCGCGCCGATTTGTGATAAAAAGCGTAACGTTTATCGAATCTGCGTTTGCGATCATCAAAAAAAGCGTAAGCTTCGTAGCCGCTCGTGATGTTGGTCGGAATGCGGATACCGCCTTCGAGTTGATAATCTTCGAGCAAATCTTTAAAATTCGCTTTCATTAAAATACCGAGCGGTGGCGTGGCGTAAGTTTGCGGCGTACCGGCATAACTATCCAAACCGCCGAACAGCACACTATTATCTAATTTAGTTGAATAAAAATCATTCCTGAATTTCAGTCTGTACGGAATGATGCGGCTTTGTTTAAAAAAATAACTTTTTTTATTTTCTGCTTTATCATTCTGCAAAAAAACATTTGCCGGAGAAAGCGGCTCCGGTTTTACAACCGGTGCCGGTGTATCTTCTTCTTTTTGAATAGTCGACGGATTATTCGTTGCTTTATCTTTATTCCGTTGTGCTTCGTCCGATGATTTATCTTTGTCGTCGAATTCACTTTGAAAAACATAATGATCAATATCTACTTTTTTTGATGTATCACGTTTCAGATTAACAGGCGGTGCGGGTGCCGAATTGTTTTCTTTGACGGATACGCCCGGTGCCGACATGGGTTTATCGCCGGTATTTTGCTTCGGTTGTTTTATTTTTTGAATAATTTGCTGCATCAACCAATAGCGCGTAAAATCGGGTGTGACTGCCGTATCCACATCTACTTTGAAAATATGCAAACGCGATGGATAAGTAAAATCAAATCGCTCTACACCGATGCCGGCGCGCGGTGCGATATTTTGGGCGGTAATATTGTGGTTATAGTTTGTGGAATTATGCACCACCGCTACCGTTTTATAAATCGGTTTAAGTTGTACGGAATCAATGTGCATCGTATCCGAAAATGTGCGTACGGAATCTTGCATTACCGTAATGATGGTTTTTTCTTTAAAAACATTTTTGCCGTAAAAAACCGTATCCGTGCGCACCAAACGTTCATCTAAAAAACCGATTTGGCGGTTGTTCATACCGCTTTCATCACTCAAAAAAGAAAAATAAACCGAATCTATTACTGCCGGTTGCCGATTATCCCCACTAAGCGAATGCGTGATTTGAACTAAATTACGCGAGGTATCTTCCAAATCTCTGAAAAATAAATTAAAATGAGCGGTCGGCACAACGGTATCGAATTTTTCGGTTTCTAAAGTATCAGTGCGTCTGTTCGATGAAAAAATAATGCCTTTTTTTCCGTGAACGGGTGCGTACACGGCATCTAAATCATCCCAAAAATCATTCGTAATCCTTCTACCGTTTTTCATGACGGTGTTGTAAATAAATATATCGCTTACACCCGCCGTAGCTGCCGTGATAACCAAATCGCGCGGGTTCATAAAATCTATGGAGTACACGCGCTGAAAATCGGGTGCAAAGTTTTCAATGAGTTTCGGTTTCTTTTTTTCTTTGGGGTTGTAAGTGAATTGTTTTCGTACATCATGCGATTCGTAAACGGCAAACAAACGTTGATTGTCCGGATTCCAAGCCAATAAAGGATAATTATAGTCGGTGGCTTGTAAAGCGTTGCGCGTACCGCCTCTGAAAATCATTTCGCGCTTCCCTGAATTTACGTCTTGAACATAAATTTTCCATTTACCTTGCTCGTTCAACACGTAAGCCAAACGTTTCCCGTCCGGACTGAGTTTCGATTGCAGTATCGGCAACTTAAATTTGTTTTTTATTTTCAACATAGAGTTTTGACTTTGGACGTTAGAGTTCAGATTTTTTTTGTTTTTTCCGACTTCCAATGTCCAACGTCCGATGTCCGTTGCTTTTAACTGTTCGTTTTCATAACGCCGTTTATAAAATTCCATGCTTGCGAGCGTCAAAGCGTCATTGGTGTTGTTCATCACATACATCATCGCTTCTTCAAGGCTGCGGTTGACGCGGGTGAGATAGAGCAAATTTGCCACGTTCGTTTTTCCGTATTGCTGAGAAATAAAATTAAAAAAAGCATGACCGGCTAAACGCGGTTCGGCGATGGCGAATTTATCGAAATTTTTATATTTTTTTGTGAGCATCACGGCGCGCATTTGATCGTCCAAATCCGTATTCCATTCTTCGCCGACGTAATCCACTAAACCTTCTTTGAACCAAGCGGGCAAATTGAAAGACAAAGCATTTTGCACCACTTCCTGCAAATTGCTGCCGAACAACATCGTGTTAATATAGACGGTAGCGATCCCTTCGCGTATCATTTGACGCAAATGCAGGTGGTCGCCGTCGAAATAAACAAAAATTTTTGAGCCGACTACTTTCACACTTTTGTTTTCTGTAAGGAAAACTTCATCTTGACCGATATTACTTTGGTGCAAATCGGAAATATCGCTGTAAACGATGATTTCTAATTTTTCATTCAAGCGGTACTCGACAATTTTTTGTACGACATCGAAATCCGTTTCGGCGAGCATAGCAGTAGCTTGCGCCACATAGCGGCTTTGTCCGTAAAAGTAGGTGATAAAATTTTCGCTTTCGTATTGGCTCCAATCATCGAAAAAACGGTGATACTGCACTCTGTTTTTTCCGTATACTACTTGATTAACTTGTGCGTGTGCGGAAAAAAATGCGGCAGAACAGAGCAAAAATATAAGTGTGTGTCGTATCATTTTATTTTTGTAAATCAAGTAATTGATGTTCATCTTCGGAAAAACAATTTTTTGAATGAAATCGTTTCAATTTTTTTTCAAAAATTTTTTTGCAAACGTAAGTTGCATCAATTTAAAATAAAAAAAAAATTATTTTTTGAAATTTTCGAAAAAAAATCTCTGCATACGGTACCTAAAATAATTAGTTATCTAAAACACGAAGTATTTACGTAAAAGATGCAAAAACGAAAACAATAATTTAGTTTTGTGCTTTAATACTTCTAATTTATAAAAATACATTTATTAAATGAAAAACACGAAAATGCTTGTACTTATTGCTTTTGCGCTGAGTACTTTTACTTTGTCCGCTCAACGCATACACCGCGACACGATTTGCGAATTTTCAAATCCGCCGTCTGACAAAGTGATTTTTAAATCGCCGAAAGGAAAATTTTACAAAGTCAATTTCATGCCCGAAGCCGGCAATTATTTTGAGCCCGAGGCTACGATTGCCATGAATTGCACCGACAGCACTTTTGCCGGTTCGGCGCGCAAAGCCGCAAAAACATCTATCGTGACGGCTAAAACCGAAGATTTAGCGACGGTATCGGCATTGATAAAAACCCTCCCCACAGATGCCGTAATGCGCACCAAAGTAACGAGCAACAGCAAAAGGGTGGCAGACGAAAACCGAAACGTGCGCTTGCTTAAAGATACTTACTTGTACGCATTTAAAAAAGAGAGCGATAACGATTATCATGTCATCATCGGCGATAATTCGGATCCGAAAAAAGCAACTTATTTCAATGCCGAAGTTTCCGGCTTACCGGTGCCGATCGATAAACGCTTTCAAACAGTGCGCGCCGCGTTTGAAAAACAATTTGTGCAGGTTTGTAACAGCAGTTACGCAATTTTTTCCGCTAATCCGATTAAAATTACGATTGAAGGCAGTGTTTTTTTTGATGTGGATCATAAACCCGGACAAATCGGTCCCGCCGGCTTTCAACCTTTAACCACTTGGGAAATTCATCCGATTTCTAAAATTACTTTTTTGAAATGATGAAATAACGTTAAAGATCCGTGTAAAATCCGCCGCATACGTATCGTCCGTGTTCGTTGCTCTACGCGGGTTTCGGAATGCGGATGCGGCGGATTTTACACGGATTTTAAGGTGGGGGAATACAACCGTTTAGCTTTTGCCGTCTTAAAAACGAAAATCTACTTTAACAATGAATACAAAACGACTCACCTTATCTTTATTTACCGTTTTTTGTTTTATAAAAATGTCGGCTCAAACCCAAAACATCGGTAATGCTTTTCAAAATAATAAAATTACGGTCGGTGCCGCGCGCATGAATGCGTACATAAAGAAATTGAAAGGAAAAAATGTGGGTTTAGTGATTAACCAAACTTCCGTTATCGGGAAAAATAATACTTTTCTGGTAGATACATTTTTATCGGCGGGTATAAAAGTGACGGCGATATTTGCACCGGAACACGGATTCAGAGGTAAAGCCGATGCAGGTGAACATTTCGATAACCAAACCGATGTGGCGACCGGCATAAAAATAATTTCTATTTACGGCAAAAAATACGCGCCCGACAGCAGCGATTTAAAAGATGTTGACGTGTTGGTTTTCGATATTCAAGATGTCGGTACGCGGTTTTACACTTTTATTTCTACGTTGCAATACGTGATGGAAGCGGCGGCGGTAAATAAAAAACCATTAATAATTTTGGACAGACCGAATCCCAACGGGCATTATGTGGACGGACCTATTTTGGATACAGCCTACAAATCGTTTGTAGGTATGCAAGCCGTGCCGATTGTTTACGGTATGACGCTCGGTGAATACGCGCTGATGTTGAACGGAGAAAAATTATTGAAAAACAGCGTTCAAGCCGATATTTTTATCGTAAAATGCATGGGTTACAACCACAAAAGTTTTTATGCGCTTCCCGTAAAACCCTCGCCGAATATACCGAATATGCACGCCGTATATTTGTATCCGTCCATTTGTTTGTTTGAAGGGACCAACTTGAGCTTGGGCAGAGGCACGAACAAACAATTTCAGATTTACGGCAGTCCGCGTTTACCGTCCGATAAATTTACTTTCATGTTCACGCCCCAACCGAACGAAGGCGCAAAAAAACCTCAGTTTGAAGGTGTGTTGTGCAATGGAAAAGATTTATCGGATTTGCCGATAAAAAATTTACAGCAACAACGGCTCATCAATTTATCTTACATCAGCGAAGCCTACGCTGCGTATCCCGAGAAAGACACTTTTTTTATGAAATCGAATTTTTTTGAAAAATTGGCGGGTGTAAAAGCGCTGCGCGAACAGATTAAAAACGGCGAAAAACCGGAAAATATCCGTGCGCAATGGCAAAGCGGTATCCGGAATTTCAAAATCGTGCGAAAAAAATATCTATTGTACAAGGACTTTGAGTGAATCGCGCCGGCTATTTCTAAAAATAAAAAAGGATAGCCTTTATGATAAAGCTATCCTCAAAACTATTACAAACAAAACCAACTAAAACCTTTGAATGTTATCCGAAAAGATATAGAATAACTGTTTCAGAATAATAAATCAAAGATAATGATATTTTACGGAAGGAAAAACACAAAACAAAAGTTTAACATTTCATTTGTATTTCTTTTAAAAATGTAGAAACTAAAAAAAAGAGCCGGTTCGAAATGAATCGAAGCGGCCCCAACAACAAACTTATAATCCCATGAACATAATTATTATAAAATCTCTTTGCGAGACAGTACTTTTCTTTTTTGTAACGATTTACATAATAATATAACGCTCGTTCTGCTAAAATCTTTCACTATACAAATATTTTAACACGCTGTTAACTTCGCGGCACAAATTTAAGTATAAATTATTGTATACACAAGGTACGCTTATTTTTCGGAAATGTTACATCAGAAATGTCATATTTAAGTAAACGCCGTGAAAATTAATATTGGGTAAGATAAATACTTTCAGATTTAAAAACGGCAAACGCTGCTATTTTTTTTTAACCATTTTTCTTTTTCTTCGTAATCCGGCATAGCTTGTTCAACAAGTTTCCAAAATTTATCCGAATGATTCATTTCCGTCAGATGCGCGAGCTCGTGAATAATGACGTAATCTTGCACATCGTCGGGTGCAAAAAGCAATCGTGTGGAAAAATTCAAATTACTTTTCGATGAACAACTACCCCAATTGCTGTGATTATTTTTAAAACTGATGGTCTCCACATTTTTTTTAAAAAAAATATGATTCAATTCGTGTACACGGCGCGAAAACGGCGGCAGTGCATTTTGTGCGGCAATCCGGCTGATGAGAATACCGGCTACTTCCGATTTTTTTTCTGTAGTTAAATTTTCTGCAAATACAAATTCAATAACGCTGTTATTCAGTAATTTTGCCGAACTGCTTTTTTTTTCCGCCGAATGAAATTTAAGTGTAAAATTGAGTTTACCGACAGTTATTGTTTCGCCGTCGCTGTATATTTTTCCGTTGAAAAATTGTTTCAGCACCGGCTTCTTTTTCATTTTTTCGGAAAGAGACGTTTTTATTTGATGGATTAAAATTTTTTCATCCGTCAAATTAATCACGGGCAAGCGCACGATCAAATTTTTTTTACCGAAGGCATATCGCCAACCTCTACGCCGTTCGCGGTGAATTTCCACCGGCATCGGGTGTTCGTTGATATGCCAAACGGTTTTCTCTATTACTGACATTTTATTTCTTTTGTAAATAATTATCGAAGAACAAAGTTAGTACAGTCGCCCTTAATCGTAACAAATACTTTCAATATCTGTTAAAAATTTACGGGCTGCGCTTTTCAAAAAACAGTAAAAACGCAATTAAAAAATCATAAAAGTTATGAACGCAAAAAGTTTCTTTCCGTGTCTATACACACAATCACAAAAAATATCTAATTTTGCGCATTCATCAGTTACGTATCCATGAAAAGAGTTGTCGTTACGGGAATCGGAGCTATTACGGCTATCGGTAATAATGTAAAAGAATATTTAGAGAACCTGCAAAAAGGTTTGAGCGGTGCCGCTATGATACGCCGGTTCGATGCGTCGTTATTTAAAACTCAGTTTGCTTGCGAAGTGAAAGACTTCAATCCTGAAGTCGCGATAGAAAAAAAAGAAGTACGCCGTTTAGATTTATTCACCCAATTCGCGATGGTCGCAGCGCACGAAGCCTTACAAATGAGCGGGCTCAATCTCGCTAAAATAAAACCTGACCGTTGCGGCGTTATTTTCGGCTCCGGTGTCGGCGGACTTTTAACGATGGAACAAGAAATAACGGCATTCGCTCTGGGTAACGGCACACCGCGTTACAGTCCGTTCTTGATTCCGAAAATGATTTCCAATATTGCCGCCGGACTTATAGCCATTAAATATGGTTTCATGGGTATAAATTACGGAACGGTATCCGCTTGTGCTACTTCTAATCACGCCCTTATTAATGCTTTGGATTATATTCGACTCGGAAAAGCCGATTTAATTATTTCGGGCGGTTCGGAAGCGGTAGTTTGCGCCACCGGAATCGGCGGTTTCAACGCCATGCACGCCATGAGTACGCGCAACGATTCGCCCGAAACCGCTTCGCGCCCTTACGATAAAGACCGCGACGGTTTTGTACTCGGCGAAGGTGCCGGCGCATTGATACTCGAAGAATACCAACACGCCAAAAAACGCGGTGCTGATATTTTATGTGAAATTGTCGGCGGCGGTATGAGTTGCGATGCCTATCACATGACGGCACCGCACCCGGACGGTATCGGCGTTATTTCGTGTATAAAAGCCGCTTTGAAAGATGCCAAACTGAATGCCGACCAAGTAGATTACGTGAACACACACGGCACATCTACTTCACTCGGCGATATTGCGGAAATAAAAGCCCTGAAAGGTTATTTCGGCGACGCTATTTATAAAATGAATATCAGCTCCACCAAATCCATGACCGGGCATTTACTCGGTGCAGCCGGTGCAATTGAAGCCGTAGCTTCTATTCTCGGTATGGCGCATGATTTTATTCCGCCGACCATAAATCATTTTACCGACGATCCGGAAATAGATCCGCGTTTGAATTTAACTTTCAATGAAGCGCAACAACGCAGCACAAATGTCGTATTGAGTAACGGATTCGGTTTCGGCGGACACAATACGGCGGTAGTGTTTAAAAAAATATAAATGATTGTAAATATTATTCGGCAATTTTACAATAATACGTTATCGGAAGATAAAGCGTTGTCGCGCCGTCTTACGCTCATTCTCGGATTCACGCCTGCACATTTGAAGTTGTACAAACTTGCATTTTATCATAAATCGAGTAACACCGATAAACTCCCCGTCAACGGTTTACAGCAAAATAACGAACGGTTAGAATACCTCGGAGATGCCGTACTTGGTACGATTGTAGCGGAATATCTTTTCAATAAATATCCGACAACCGACGAAGGTTTCTTGACCAAAATGCGCTCCAAAATCGTAAAACGAAGTTCGCTGAATAAAATCGGCGATAAAATGGGGCTTGATACCATTTTGCAAGAGTTCAATAATATGCGCCTCAGTCGCTCCATGCTCGGAAATGCCGTTGAAGCACTTATCGGTGCAGTGTATCTTGATGTCGGTTACGCCGGCACACGGCGTTATGTCGTGAACGAAATTTTGCGCAAACATCTCGATATTCACGACCTCGAAACTTACGACGACAATTATAAAAGCCAGTTTTTGGAGTGGAGCCAAAAAAACGGTAAGCAAGTCAGTTATAAAGTCATTGCAAAATATAAATTCGAGAAACGCGACAAGTTTAAAGTCGCCGTACTCCTCGACGGTGTAAAAATTGCTACTGCCGACGATTTCAATAAAAAATCCGCCGAACAAATGGCTTCCGAAAAAGCACTGCAATCTTTGAATATTTTAACTGAGGAAGAAGATTAGTAACCTAATTAATAATTGATAATTAATAATTAATAATTTCTCGCAAAGACGCAGAGACACCGAGTTTTCTTTGCGTCTTTTTGTTTTTAAAACAGAATAATTTAATTGTTGATTGTTAATTATTAATTATTAATTGATAATTATGTACAGAACCCACAATTGCGGCGCGTTACGCCAAGCCGATACAGAAAAAAAAGTAACTTTAAGCGGTTGGGTAGATGCCGTGCGCGCATTCGGACCGATGACTTTCGTGGATTTGCGCGACCGTTACGGCGTAACTCAAATCGTTTTTGAAGACAATAATGCTGCACTGAACAAAGAAGCTGAAGCACTCGGACGCGAATACGTCGTGACGGTGCACGGTGTAGTGCGCGAGCGCACATCGAAAAATCCGAATCGTCCAACCGGTGATATTGAAATTGTTTGCGACAAGTTGGATATCCTGAATGTATCCAAGGTGCCGCCGTTTACTGTGAAAGATGATACGGATGGCGGTGATGATATTCGTATGAAATACCGTTTCTTGGATTTACGCCGCGCTGCGCTGCAAAAAAATCTTTTCTTCCGCTCCAAAGTAGCGATAGAAACACGTAAATATTTGAGCAGCCACGATTTTATTGAAGTAGAAACACCAAACCTAATAAAATCTACGCCGGAAGGCGCGCGTGATTTTGTGGTGCCGAGCCGCATGAACGCCGGACAATTTTACGCGCTTCCGCAAAGTCCGCAAACATTTAAACAATTGTTGATGGTGTCGGGTTTCGATAAATATTTTCAAATCGTGAAATGTTTCCGCGACGAAGATTTGCGCGCCGATCGTCAACCGGAATTTACGCAGATAGATTGCGAAATGTCGTTTGTGACACAGGAAGATATTTTGAACACGTTTGAAGGCTTGACGAAATACTTATTCAAACATTGTTTGGATGTGACACTGCCCCATTTTCCGCGCATGACTTACGACGAAGCCGCCGAAAAATACGGTTCCGACAAACCGGATATTCGTTTCGATATGCACTTCGTTGAATTGAATGATGTAGCAAAAGGTCATGGTTTTTCGGTGTTCGATACATCCGAATTAATTGTCGGCGTGTGCGCAAAAGGTGTGGCAACGAGTTATACGAACAAAACTTTAAGCGAACTTACGGAATTTGTAAAACGCCCGCAAATCGGTGCGAAAGGTTTGGTGTATGTGAAATTTGAAGACGACGGCTCTATAAAAACAACGGTCTCGAAATTTTTTAGTGATGATATTTTGCGCACTTGGGGAGAAAAATTCGGTGTGGAAAAAGGCGACGTACTGTTTATTTTAAGTGGAGAAACCGATAAAGTGCGCAAACAACTGTCCGAATTACGTCTCGAACTTGGCATGCGATTGGGTTTGCGTGACCCGTTTAATTTCAAACCTTTGTGGGTCGTAGATTTTCCTTTGCTCGAATGGGATGAAGAAACGCAACGTTTTTATGCGATGCACCACCCGTTCACATCGCCGAAACAAAAAGATATTCCGCGCATGATGAACGGCGATCACGAAACAATGAAATCGTTGCGCGCTGATGCGTACGATTTGGTACTCAACGGTGTTGAAATCGGTGGCGGTTCCATTCGTATTCACAACCGCGATTTGCAATCTAAAAATTTCCAACTCTTAGGCATGACTACCGAAGAAGCAGAATCGAAATTTGGTTTCCTGCTCGGCGCTTTCGAGTACGGCGCACCACCGCACGGTGGTATCGCTTTCGGTTTCGATAGGTTGGTGGCGGTGATGTCCGGCAGCAATTCTATCCGCGATTTCATTGCCTTCCCGAAAAACAATCAAGGTAGAGATGTAATGATTGATGCACCTTCGGCTATTGATGAAAGCCAGTTGAAAGAATTGAGTATAGATTTAAGAAAGCCTTCGCTTTAAGCGAATACTTTCTTGAAAACGAAAAGTGCACCTAAGTCGAATTGATTTAGATGTGCTTTTTGTTTTAAATAAAAAAATTCCGTGCAAATCAATTAATATCTAAATTGGCTTTTGCTCTTTTATATAAATCTGCAATTTGATCGTTTGTAAAACCTGTTTCAGATAATATCAAAAAGATAAGTACCATCCTTAATTTTTTAGATATTTCATATAGATCTACCGCTTTGAAAGCTTTTTTACTCAAACTTTTATCATAATGCGTATAATAATTTCTGTTATCTTTTACATTTTTAATGAACTGATCTTTATCTTTTAAAAAAGTGTGGTCTAAAATTTTATTTGTTACTTCGGCTATAACTTCTTCTAATCTTTGTTTGTATTTTGGTTCGTTACTAAAGTGTAACATTTCTCTTATTTCGTCTTTGTAAATTTCCGGAACAGTAGCAATAATAGCTTCTTTTTTACTTTTAAAATCTTTTGGATCGAGCGATTCATTTTTTCTATAATGTCTGTGAAAAGCCTCAATCGCCTGTGAGATATTAATAAAAACATTGACTTCCAACTTTCTTTCATGATAAAAACTTTCGAGGAGTAAAGTCAAAATATGTTGCATCGTTTCCTTTTTAGCATACCATTTTTGTAAAATAGATTCGAAATTTAATTGTATGTCGTCTAAATTAAATAGAAATTCCCAAGGTCTTTTTCTTCTTTCCTCAACATAATTGATTGATGGCTTATATATTAATTGAAATTTTTTAGATTCATTATCTTTTGAATAAAGAATGATGTGAAGAGGATATGCTAATTCATAACAACCTAAACTAAAGAAATTTTGAAAAAATATCATATCATCCAATATTAAATCAAATGATTGTTTACAACTATATTCTAAATAAACACTAGTGCTTTGCTTTATTTGTGGGGTAACAACATTCTGCATCAAACTAGAATTAACTGAAAAAGTTATTCCGCCAGAAATTTCATCATTTATTTTAAAGGTTAACGGTTTTGGTAGTTCATAATTAATTGAAATAGTTTTTGACTCCGCCTGAAAATTATGATTAATTCCAAAACCAAAAACATTTACCCATTCATCAAAATTTTTAAATTTTGCGGATATACTGTCAAACTTTAGTTCACTTTGATTAGAAAAATGTCTATCACCGATGAAAGTATAATCAGTGGTATAAGTGACACAAGGAACATTAGATAAAATATTCCAACTACGGGCAAAAGATTTGTATAAAGTAATTCTTTGATTATCTGTGGTTACACCTAAAATGAAATCCGGTTTATGAATATCTTCAAGTTTAGAAAGATCTATAAAAGTATTAATCAAATCTAACTCAATACCAAAATTTGGATTATAAGTTAAGATTCCAGATAAATAATTTTTAGGATTTTCAGGCAAAAACCAAAACCCCTTATATATTAATGGTTCTTTCATGATAGTTGTTTATCAAGAAAAACTTTCTTTAGAATAAAAGGATCAGTAAAATTCAAATGAAAAGTGATAAATAAAAAAATTTTACCAAAACCTAACATTATAAACTTTATACCTCCGCATAACCCTATTCAGCGCGATATTGTCTCGGATGTAAACCTAAAACAATATCACTTTTTACAACACCGCGTTTGATAAGTTCTTCGGCAACATCTTCTTCTGTCCAATTCGCTAAAATCCAAACTTTGCTGTCGGGTTTTATTTGATAATGTCCGACAATACTATCTTCACAAAGCCGCCGGATTTTTTAAATCCTACTCTACACAACAAAATAATGGTGATTGATAGAATCTTGCACGATTTTGTAATGCGCCTGTTCGTCTGTAATTTGTTGATTTTTTGCTATCTCGCGCAGCACATCTGAAACGGCTTTAGCGTATTTTTCTATTTTTTTCCATAAGACAATTTGTTTTTCAAATTCTCCATGTCTTATTACCTTTTAACTTTTTCTGGAAAATCAACTCTATCATAAATATCCGAAAGTTTCAATGCAACTCCCATAGATTTCAAAAAAATTTCTTTACCTATATCCTTTTCCGATAAATTTATCCATGTTTTTTCATCTTGTTTGAACCAGGTTTCTACCGACGCTTTATTCGGGTCAATAATCACATATTCTTTGAAAGAGGGAAGTGTTTTATACAACAAAAATTTTGTTGTGCGGTCGTGTAGTGCCGTGCTAAGCGACATTACTTCTACGATCAATAGCGGATTTGTAATTGTATCTTCTCTTCGATTCCAATATACGGGAGCCTCGCTAACGACAACTGCATCAGGGTATACACAAATGTTTTCAGATTCAACATAAATTTTCAGATCACTGTTTGAAACTTCAAACCTTTTAGTAAAATTTTTAGTAGCAATAACTAAACCGGAACCTATGTTCATGGCTACTCGATTATGACGATACTTTGCTCCCGACATTTTAATAATTTGACCGTTATAAAATTCGTGTTTCTCAATAGATTTTTCCTCCTTTTTCAGATACTCTTGGAAGGTATAAACTTTTGCCGGCTTGATAATTTTTTCTTCGTATGCAATAGTTGCTGCCATAATTTGTGAATTTTAGTTCAAAGATAACAACAAGCTAAGTGTTTTCAAATAAAAATAAAATATTACAGCGGGATTATAATTTCCGCAAATATTTAATTTTCGAAATTGTGCATACTTGGTTTTAAACCGCATCATGCACCAACTAAAATTTCTCAATTCATTATTCGTTTATTATCTTTGCGTTTCAAAAAATATTTATGCTACTTTCCATGACGGGATACGGACGCGCGGTGCGCACGTTCGGTGAAACGAAAATTACGATTGAAGTGCGCGCGCTCAATTCAAAAATAACGGATATTCGGTTCAAGATGCCGCCGGCTTATAAAGAAAAGGAAATTGATTTACGCCGGACGATTTCCGATCAAGCCGAACGCGGAAAAATTGATGTGAATATCAGTGTTGATTCGTTGTCCGGAGAAGGTGTATATATCATCAATCACGAGCTGTTCAAACGATATTACGCGGAATTGTCGCAATTGAAAAAAGAATTGGGTATAAAAACAGGCGATGTTTTGCAAGCTATCGCGCGCCTGCCGAATATTGCCGGCGGTGAAGATGTGCCGCTGAGCGATGAACAATGGACGGAAACGGAAGGTGCATTGAACGATGCGCTTAAAGATTTTACGCATTTTCGATTGAAAGAAGGCGAAGCGATGGAAAAAGATTTGCATCTGCGCAACAAAAATATTTTGGAAAAATTGGAAGCGGTGAAAAATTTTGAAGGCGAGCGGATGGAAAAAATGCGCCAACGGATGCGCCAGAATTTAGAAGAATACATGAATAAAGAGAATGTTGATGAAAACCGTTTTGAGCAAGAAGTTTTATTTTATCTAGAAAAAATTGATATTACGGAAGAAAAAGTGCGTTTGGCACAGCATATCCGATTCTTGGACGAAACTTTAAACGACAAAAAAAATACCTCGAAAGGCAAAACGCTCAATTTTATTACGCAAGAAATCGGGCGCGAAATCAATACGCTCGGCTCAAAAGCCTATTCCGCCGATATTCAGCACGTGGTTGTGGCGATGAAAGATGAGTTGGAAAAAATGAAAGAAATGATTGCGAATGTGGTATAAATGTAGGGACGGCGATTTATTGCGTCTTCCGTTTAGTTTGCACATATTTTACCTTTCGCGATGGAGACGCGATAAATCGCCGTCTCTACAATTAACCGCCGCTTTATGCTGAAACATAAAAATCCGCTCATTATTGTTACCGCGCCGTCAGGCGCGGGAAAAACGACGATTGTGCGGCATTTAATCAATAAATTTCCGCAATTGGCATTTTCAGTTTCCGCTACGAACAGACCGAAACGCGAAAAAGAGACAGACGGACGGGATTATTACTTTATTTCTACCGATAATTTTAAAAATAAAATAGCGAGTCAAGAGTTTTTAGAGTATGAAGAAGTGTACACAGGACGTTTTTACGGCACTTTGAAATCGGAATTGGAGCGGTTGTGGGCTGAAAAGAAATGTATTATTTTTGATGTGGAAGTTCACGGTGCGTTAAATATTCAGAAAGCATATTCGGAAAATGCTTTATCGGTATTCATCATGCCGCCGTCGAAAGAAATTTTATACGAACGACTGAAAAAGCGTAACACAGAAACCGCCGAAACACTGATACAACGCATGGCACGCGCCGAAGAAGAATTGACATTCGCACCGCGTTTTAATTCCGTTATCATTAACGATAATTTGCAGGAAGCCCTTGCACAAGCGGAAATTTTAGTCACCGTTTTTTTGAAGAAAAATGAATTATGAATAATATTTTAATTATAGGCGCAGGTCGTTCGTCTTCGGCTTTAATTGACTATGTTTTAGCTCAAGCGAAAACGTATAATTGGCACGTAACGGTTGCAGACGCCGACCATGAAATAGCGGCAAAGCGCGTCGGCGATCATCCGAACGGGCGCGCTACTTGGTTGGACGCACTGAAAGTAAACGACCGGCGCGAACTTATAGCACGCGCCGATGTGGTCGTGTCTTTGTTGCCGGCTCATTTGCATCTCGAAGTGGCGCAAGATTGTTTGAAACTTAAAAAGCATTTGATTACCGCATCTTATATTTCTAAACAACTTTACGCACTCGGCGACGAGGCGCGCGAACGCGCTTTGATTTTTATGGGTGAGATGGGGCTTGATCCGGGTATTGACCACATGAGCGGTAAACAAAAAATAGATCAAATAAAAGCCAAAGGCGGTAGGTTAAAATCTTTTAAATCTTTTACGGGCGGATTGGTGTCGCCGGAAAGCGATAACAATCCGTGGCATTATAAATTTTCGTGGAACCCGAGGAATGTCGTTTTAGCAGGTCAAGGTACAGCGCAATATCTCGAAGACGGCAGACTTAAATACGTACCGTACAACCGCATTTTTGCCGAAGCGCAACCTTTGGAAGTACAAGGTATGGGTGAATACGAAGCCTACGTGAATCGTGACTCGTTATTGTACCGCGATTTATACGATCTCGGTCCGATAAATAATTTGGTGCGCGGTACCATTCGGCACAAAGGTTTTTGCAGATCTTGGAATGCGTTAGTGAAAATCGGCTTAACCGACGGTTCGTTTCCGATACTCGACTCCGAAGAAATTACTTATCATGAATTGTTGGACGCTTATGTTTCTAATTCGTTGGTCGGCGGCAGTTTGAAAGAAAAAATTGCGCATTTAGTCGGCGAGTCCGTAGATTCGGACGTGATAAGAAATTTGGAATGGTTGGGTTTATTCACTAAAAAGAAAATCCGGATGCGCAGTGCTACACCGGCATTGATTATAGAAAATTTATTGCTCGAAAAATGGAAGTTGCAAAAAGACGATAAAGATATGGTCATTATGCAGCACGAACTCGAATACGAATTGGCACGCAAAAATTATCGCGTAGTTTCCACTCTTACCATGAAAGGTACAGACGGTGAACACACTGCGATGTCACGTTTAGTCGGTTTGCCGTTGGGTATTTTCGTTAAACACGTTATGCTCGGCAACATCAACTCGATAGGCGTAAATATTCCGGTGATGAAAGAAGTCTATGAACCGGTGTTGAAAGAATTGGAAGATTACGGCGTGGTGTTCAAAGAAACCGAAAAACAAATAAAATAGTTTTTCGCAATTTTATCTGAAAAAAAATGCATAAAATGATCAGATTGCTTTAATTTTGAAATTATTTAAGCTCAACATTTTACTATAACACTTCAACACAAAAACTATAATCATGAAAACTGCTATCGGAACATTATTTTTTATGCTTTTTTTCGCCGTAACGGCGCGGACGCAAAATATTACGATTAACGAAGACCCGATTATTTCTAAAATGATGATGCTTTTTGTCGGGAAATCCAACACGGTACCGATAAACGGAGGTACTTCAACTACAACTCCGACGAACGGCACCAATACACCGGCGATACCGCAAATAATAGACGGTTTCAGAATACAAATTTTGGCATCCACGGACCGTCGTCAAGTTGAATCCGGACAAAGCACATTTGCGGCGCGTTATCCTAATACGTTCGTCACTTGGCAGCAAGCAAAACCTTATTACCGATTGCGCGTCGGTGCATTTACTTCCCGCTCCGATGCTACGCGGTATTTACAAAACATTCGCAGAGATTATCCGGATGCGTACATCATACCGGACAAAGTAAAAACGAATGAAATAACGAATTAATTCACGATTTACGATTTTAGGAAAATGCAGTAAATCGTAAACCGCAAACCGCAAACCCGACAAAATGTCTTCCAGAAATACGATTGTTACCGGTCGCCTAGACTATGTATTAGTATCGCTATTTGCCGCACTGATGCTTATCGGTTGGTTAATGATATATGCCGTCGGTTACAAACAAGGTTACACACACGATTTCGGTGAGTTTATGCTGAAAACGGCAGTGGGTAAGCAAACCATTTTCATCGGTTTAGCACTGTTGCTGATATTGTTTATTTTTTCTACCGACGAAAAATTTTGGCGCGTATTTGCTTATCCGGTTTACTCGGTCGGTATGTCGTTGCTGGTTTTGGTTTTAATTTTCGGAAAAAATATTAAGGGCGCAAAAGCTTGGTTCAGCATCGGCGGCTTCGGTTTTCAACCCGTTGAAGTCGCAAAATTAGGAACAATTTTAGCTTTGGCGAGTTATCTCACCGCACCGAGTACCTCTTTGAAAGACAGAAAAACTTTGCTCACAGTTGCCGGATTAATACTGGCACCGATGGCACTCATCATTTTACAACCCGACGCGGGTTCTATGTTGGTTTTTTTCTCCTTCTCCATTATGCTTTACAGAGAAGGATTGTCCGCCACGCCCTATATTTTAGTCATCTCGACTGCCGTTGTTTTAATACTCGGTCTCGTCATTTCGCCTGATGAGTTGGCATTGTATTTTATGATGCTCACGGCTTTCATTTTGGTTTTCAATATCAAAGAATATCAGCAGTGGTATATTGCGATCTTGACGGGCGTTGTGTTGCTCGCTGCTTCTCTGTTTTACGACGGCAAAAACATTGCAGCGTTAATTGTGATGAGTACGGTCATTTTCGGCTTAACCGTTATGCACAGTCGGCTCGGTCGATTTCGATTGGTAACGGTTTGTGCGGGCGGAATGATATTGGCGATATTGTTGGCATTTGCCTCAAATGCAGCATTTGTACACGTTTTCAGCAACCATCAAAAAGATTTGATTAACGTTTGGTTGCGTCCGGACAAATATGGTGCGCGCGGTATCGCTTACAATCTCAATCATTCTAAAATGGCAATCAGTTCCGGCGGATTTCAAGGTAAAGGGTTTTTAGAAGGCACGATGACGCGCCTAAACTTTGTACCCGAACAACACACTGATTTTATTTTTGTTACCGTCGGCGAAGAACAAGGTTTTATCGGCGTTGTCGGTGTTATTCTTATTTTTACGGGGTTATTGGTGCGTATTATTTACGTTGCCGAACGACAGCGTTCCAATTTCGTTCGACTTTACGGTTACGGTTTGGCGGGAATCCTTTTCACGCATGTCTTTATCAATATTGGTATGACGATGGGTTTAACACCCGTTATCGGCATTCCGTTGCCGTTTATTTCTTCCGGCGGTTCATCGTTGCTGGGTTTTACCGCCATGATGGCGATTTTTTTGAAAATGGACAGCGAGAAGTAAATTACGAATTACGGATTTGCATTTTTTAAATCGCAAATCCAAAATCCAAAATCGTAAATCCAAATTATGTATTTCAAACTGTTTTTTTCTTTTACGGTTTTCTGCTTATTCTTTAGTTCGGCGAACACACAAACTTTGCTCGGGCTATCATCGCGCTTTAATAATGCTTTCGTGGATTGGGATGTGTATGCCGATAGTACACAAACCGGAAATATATCCATGACTTGGCAACAACCCGATAATTGGGGCGAATGGAGTTACCGTATCGGAGAAAAAAGCGGCACCATAAAAACAAAATGGTCCGAAAATTTTACACTTTGGGAGTTGCGCGGCGACAATAAAATAATTACGGCACAACCCGTTTTTCCCGGCAATGTGTGTTCTTGGCGTATTACAGATAATAATTTTTCTTTGGAACTCAACTGCAGAAACGGCAACGACCCGAACGAATGGACGGTCGAAGACCCGAAACGCGGTACGTTTTTTATATACACTAATGTTGTCAACGATCAACGCGATTGGGTTATCGACGATAATTTATCGGATGTCGTACCGTTTCCGATGCGCATGATGCTCACATTTATCGCACTGTTTAATAGTGTGCCGAAAGAATAATCTCTCCGGATATTGATAAATAACTTTTTGGTGCGTTTAATAGTTCATTACTTAAAATCAATATCAAGATGACTTTAAATGCTTTTAATTTTCTAAAAAGACTGACAACCACCTGAGTCTGCATTTTTTTTCCGGTCCGTTTTTTTGAACAAACTTTTTCGGGAAAGCTCTGAACCGAAAAAATAATATGCCTTTAAAGTTCATCAATATCGGTATTTCAAATCAAGGTATCGTAACGGTATCGGATGCAAAAGATAATTTCAGTTTAATGATTGATGCGAAATACAATAGCGATACGCTTTTCTTTTCTTATATAGGTTACAATTCTTACTCTGTTGAAGATATGGGTTTCGGACAAGTCTATTTTACATACTCGCCTTATAAAAAAGTATATTACCAAAAAATCAGCCAAGCTAAATGGGAATCATATCCTCCCGGTGGTATCAGTATTAGCGTTGATGCACTTGCAGAGAAGTAATTTTAGTTGTTAAACTAAGAGGGATATTTTTGTTCGTTGCAATCTTTAAAATAAATAAATTCAATAAAACCGAAATAATATTATTAGTTCTCCTAAAAACGATTTACCTTTGCATTTCAATATCGCGGAGTGGAGCAGTAGGTAGCTCGTTGGGCTCATAACCCAAAGGTCACAGGTTCGAGTCCTGTCTCCGCCACATGGGTTTCTTTAGTTAAGGTAATTTTCAATAAAGCAAATTACGAATCTTTTAGAATAAATAACCGTTCAAAAAATCACATATATGTGCGATTTTTTTAACGGTTTTTTTATTTCGGCTTGTCCGTGCGGAATTTTATGACAATTCCTTTCTTCAGCAATAAACAACTTCTTTTATACGAACAACCGAAAAATTTCGCTCAAACCGAACGGGTACAGTCCTGTTTTTATGTTTCAACCTAAAATATTGATTCTTGAAAGCGTAAGCAGCGAAACGAAGACAATTTTAATCTGTAAATAAGCGCGTTAAGAAATACGGATTTAAAAATTAATCTCGAAAACAATCGTTATTATATTTTACAACTTGACAATATTTTGAATTACAATTACATCCAACTATTTAAAATTTCATATCTATTTATTTATGCCGATGAAACCGACAAAAGCATTTTACACCATCGTATTTATATTATGCTTATCTAAAATAAATTTTGCTCAAACTGCAATAAGCGGCATCATTAATATTTATGCGCGCGTCACGGCAATAGATACTTGCGCTCAAGTTCTGACCGTATCGAATGTGAACGGTTTTCCGGTAGGTATGAAAATACTGTTGATTCAAATGAACGGTGCCGGTATCAACACATCGAACAACCAACATTTCGGAGAAATTACGGATATGAGTACTGCCGGCTTGTACGAACTCAATCAAATAGACAGTATCAGCGGCAATAATATTTTTTTAAAATACAAAATGATAGGTGCTTACAATAGCACTGCTGCCATCCAAATTGTCAGCTTCCCTATTTTTGATGATATAACCGTAAGCGATACCTTAAAAGCACAACCTTGGAACGGAGAAACCGGTGGCGTAGTGGCTTTTGAAACAAATATACTGACGCTTTTTTCGAATATTTCAGCTAACGGCACCGGATTCAGAGGCGCGGATGTGAAAAGTTATATTGATTGTCGCGGTTTGATTGACTACAGCGATTTTACTTATCCGCTTAACACTTCTAGTTTGAGTAACGGCGGAAAAAAAGGAGAAAGCCTCACGGCAGTTGTAGCAGGAGAAGAATGCGGTAAAGGTGCTATTTTTACGGGCGGCGGCGGCGGGAATAATCATAAATCCGGCGGCGGCGGCGGCGGACATTTCGGAGCAGGCGGAAACGGCGGACAAACCACTTACAGCGGTACGCTTTTTTTTCCGTGTCACGGTAAAAATCCCGGCGACGGCGGCAGAAAATTACCGAATGTCGGTTTAGACAGAATATTTTTCGGTGGCGGCGGTGGCGCGGGGCATAATCGCGAAAACAGTGCAAGTAACGGTGCCAACGGTGGCGGTATCGTTTTTATACGCGCCGTAACCGTAAACGGAAACGGAAACAGAATTGAAGCACGCGGCAACAATGCTCCTTTTGCAAGCGGAGATGGTGCGGGCGGCGCAGGTGCGGGTGGTTCTATTATTTTTCTGACGGGTAAAATAAATTCAACTATTAACTTGGATGCGCGCGGCGGTAAGGGTGGTAACAGTAGTAAAGGTAGTGGCTACGCTTTCGGTCCCGGCGGCGGCGGCGGCGGCGGCAGAACATTGAGCCCGAATATTTCCGGCATTACAAGTACCGTAAAAGGTGGTGATCCGGGCATAAACATAGACAGAAACGACAGTCAAAATGCGTCGAAAGGAGATGACGGTATCGCGGTGACGGCAAATTTATCGGTACCCAATTCCGGAATCATCGTTGATAAATCTTTTCTCATCAAAACCGATCCTACTGCTACTTTGGTTTGTACCGGCAAATCCACTTCGATTTCTGTTGAGGCAGTGGGTTACAATTTGTTTTATCAATGGCAGGTAGATAAAAACGACGGCGCGGGCTTTAAAGATATTCAAAACGATTCAACGACTTACAGAGGCACAAACGCATTAACACTTTTCATAAAAAATTTACAAACTTCTTTCAATCCTTATTTATACCATTGCATCGTGCTTGATGGTTGCAACAAAAGCAGAAGTTTAATATCGAAATCCGTAGCGTTGAAAATAAAAATCGGACCGGTAGCTGTTTTTACTGCCGATGTAAATTTTAACACCGTATCTTTTAATAACGGTTCATCCAACGCTTTATCTTATTCCTGGGATTTCGGCGACGGAACTGCAAGCAAACAAACTAACGACAATCACTCTTACAAAACACAGGGCATTTACAATGTAGTTTTAACGGCTTACAGTTCTTGCGATACCGTCACTTTTACCCGAAGCATCACGCTCAACAAACCGCCTAAAGCCGGTTTTACTTCTAATACTCAAGATTATTGCATTCCGGCTTATGTAAAATTCGCGGATACATCCGCAAACAATGCTGCCGATTATGTGTGGATATTTTCGGGCGGTACACCGGCCACTTCTACCGACAAGAATCCGTCGGTCGTATATTCGCAAGGCGGCAACTTCGATGTGTCTTTAATCGTAAAAAATGATAACGGCAGCGATACGGTTAAGCGTATTCAATACATACACGTTAACGACAAACCATCGGCATCTTTTACGTTTCAACAAACCGGAAACAATTCGTTGGTCAGTTTTCTAAGTACGCAAACGGTAGGTGCCACATCTTTTATCTGGGATTTGGGTGATGCCAACACCAGTACAGATGCCAATCCGCAACATACTTATCTTAATTCGGGTACTTACATCGTTACTTTAACAGCGATAAATGCTTGCGGAAAAAATACTTTTTCCGATACGGTACGCGTACTGGTCACGTCGGTCGCTTCCATAAAAGCTTCAACGCTTTCGGGTTGTTTGCCTTTGGGTGTTCAGTATTCTGCCGTGAGCGATCGCGCTATTTCCAATTATCAGTGGACATTTCCGGGAGGATCGCCGCCTTCGTCTTTATCGAACAATCCGACGATTTTTTACGGAAAAATAGGCACTTACGATGTTACGTTAGTCGTATCAACTGCTAACGGAAATTTTACAACCACACAACCCGGCATGATTCAAGTGTTTGAAACGCCGACTGCCAATTTCGATTTTTCAGTTGACGGTTGCAACGTTTCGTTTACGAACCGGTCGTCGGGCGGCAATGATATAAATTATTTCTGGGATTACGGCGACGGTATCGGCGCGAAAGACGGTTCACCCGTGCCGCATTTCTATCAACGCAATGGTACTTATGCCGTCACACTGCAAGCCAATAATACAAAATCGCAGTGCGGTTCCGCTATTTCTAAAAACGTTATTATCCAGTGTTTAACGGCAACGGACGATATTACGGGCGATAAAAACTTTATCGTTTATCCGAATCCGACTGAAGGTAATATTTCTTTTGAATTTAAAAATACTTTATCCACACAATTTAAAGCCGGTTTAGTGAACGCGCAAGGGCAAATTCTTCATCGCCAAAACGCATCGGCTTCCGAAATTTCATTGCTTGATATGCAAGACCTCCCGAACGGCGTTTATTGGTTGCAAGTACAAAGCGATACTGAAAAATGGGTCAGAAAAATTATTAAATTTTAAACCGGACGCTGGACTTTAAACGTTTGACTTTGAAAAAAATAACGTTTAAAGTCCAACGTCCAACGTCCAATATCCATGAGAATTATCGGTATTGATTTCGGCTTGAAACGCATCGGCATTGCCGTTACCGACCCGTTGCAAATAATTTCGAGCGCGCTGGATACGGTATCGCCCGATAAATTTTTCGATTTTATTTCCGCTTATTTTGCCGAGGAAGAAGTCGAAGCGGTTGTAGTCGGCGAACCGAAAAAATTGGACAATACTGATGCCGATATTATGCCGCAAGTAAAAAAACTAGTAAAAACCTTTTCCGATAAATATCCGGATATCCCCGTTTACTGGCAAGACGAACGTTTTACGAGTAAAGAAGCGCAACGCCTGATTTTAGAATCGGGTATAAAAAAAATGAAACGCCGCGACAAATCTTTAACCGACAAAGTCAGTGCCTCCGTTATTCTGAAAGATTGGATGATTACAACGGGCAGATGGAAGGTTTGATTTTTGAATTTTTTGTGTAGCAACGCCGGTTTTTTATGGGTATGTGTCAGTTTGTTTCACTCAAAATTATCGAACGGATTGAAGTATTTCAGACCGGGAATATCGCCGAAGTCTTTATCGTTTCTTGAAATTAGGGTGAGGTTATAAACGAGTGCGGTAGTCGCTATAATCGCGTCCGGCAATTTTATTTTGTGTGCGATGCGGAGTTCGATTGTTTTATCTACAATGTCATCGGTTAAAGCAAAAACGGTGGCGGTTTTTACAAAGGCTTCGATGGTATTTTTTTCATAAGCCGTCGGAAAAGCATATCCCAAAAGTTCAATTTTACTGATAACGGACAAGTTAAAGCCCGAAGTCGTAACTTTTTTGAGTTGATTTAATACGCCTGTATCTAACACCCTTTACTCAGGTAAATAAAAATATTGGTATCTAAGAGTGCTACCGTTCCCATTCGTTGCGTGTTTGGATTAAATATTTTTCAAAAGCCTGCACATCTAAATTCGGAACAGAACCGTAAAAGCGGTCGAAAAAAGAAATGGTCGCTTCGGGTGAAACAGGCGCGGAAACGGCGACGGGATTATCCAAAATTTTGAAAGTATCTATTAAGTCCGATGCTTTTAAAAATTCTAATAGTGCCAACGCCCGTTTCGGATTATTTATGCTCAATTGAATTTCCATAAAACCGGGTTTTATAAACGTAACACCGACAAAAATAAATAAAAAAATACACCCCTTCCAAAAAAAATTATTCCCGAGTTCGAGTACATACTGTTCGAGGTATTTCAATCGCCGGACGACGTAATTATCGAAATGAGCAACGAACACTTATTAGGTGTATTGATGCTGCAATATAAAAAAGCAAAAGACGAGGATTTTACGCGCAAAAACGGAGAACATTTTGTTAATTTTTTCAAAGATCATCCCGAAAAACGGGAATTATTCCGCACATTTGTAACCTATTGGTTATCGCAATCAAAAATGAAACCCGAAGAACTGATAGAACTTATAAATAATTATCTTTCAGCCGAAAATAAATCCGATACCATGACCGCTTATCAAAGTCTTATTAATAGAGGTATAGCTGAGGGCAAAGCCGAAGGAAAAGCCGAAGAAAAAACCAAAGCAGCAACGCGCATGCTTCTGCGCGGATTACTTTCTGTTCCCGACATTGCCGATATTATGGAAGTACCTATTTCTTTCGTCACCGATATACGTGACGCGCTTTTACGTGACGGACATACACTCACCGAGTTGGTGCGCGATTTTAAAATATAAACGAGCGGTTTGTTTTTAAGTTTATCCTGACTGAAAGTATCAATTTCTGCATATCGCTGTTTAATATCTTCGGCATTCATATTAACAACGACAAATTGACTTAATAGTCGTTCAAGTTTTCCGGTACGACCAACGCCAAAATTATTTCTGAGCGAAAGCGACCTTAACTCTCCTTAAGTAACTACGGAAATGATTTGACGGTGAATGGTTTCAAGCGGAGCAATATTTTGGTCTAACTTTTTTGCTTTTTCGTCGTCTCTTAAGTAGAGTAGTAAAATATTGGTATCAAATAGGTACCGTATCATTTATATCATTTTGAGGAGTTCATCAATTGGTCCTTAAATATTAATTTCTTTAATCAACTTGTCAAATTCTTTTCTGTTGAAACCTGTATAGTTTTGCTCTTTCATTATCTCGTCCAGATCTGATTTTTTTCGTATAGAAAAGACTAAAGATTTAAAAAACTGTTCTTTATCTTTCAACCGATTAAACAGTACTTGTAATTTAGAAATTAAATCTTCACTTTCCACAAGCGTAATTTTGGTGATTAATTCAAGTTTTTTGGCTTCTAAACTCATTTATTTATTTTAACAAAGCTAGTATGTTTTTTACGAATCGGCAAAAAATTCGGAGATAAACTTTTTAAAATGCTGTATAGTATCTGAAACCCATTCAGGTTTTAAATTTAAAATCAATACGCCAGTACTAAAATCACGTAATCCGAAAAAACTATTTTCATCAGCGGCGTATTTTCCAAAAAAAAATCCTCCTCCAAATCGTATCAATTAATCCCATAAATTCGTTCTACTTTTGCACATATTTTTTTTGCGAAACTTTCGCAGAAAAAAATTAAAAAGTATTCTTCACTGAATTTTTTTTCATTTCGTTTTTGAAAAAAAATTTTTTCTAAAAAAAATTTCAAAAAAATTTCAAAAAATTAATTGATTCTTTTTTCTTCCTCTGAATGATAAAAAAAATAACTCAAGCCGCGTCGTTCATCGTTCATCGTTCATCGTTCATCGTTCGTTTACCGTTCGTCGTTGTTCTGTTTTTTCTCCAAAACAATTTGAGCGCGCAGCAAACCGCCACTGCCACCATTTTCGGAACGGTGACGGAATTAAACGGCAATGCACCGATTCCGTTTGCGGCAGTTTTTATAAAAGAAATAAATAAACCCGTTGAAACGAATGCTGCCGGCGAATACTCCATCGTGGTTCCGGCAAACCAACCGGCTACACTCAAAGTCAGTCGCGTCGGATACAAAGAAGCGGAAAAAAATTTAGGTACGCTTGCTGCCGGCACACAACGCCGTATTGATGTGCAGTTGGTCTCCAATACCTCGCAACAAGAAGTAGTGATACGCGACAATCGCCTCAAAGACAACGGCATGATCCGCGAAGACGTAAAAGATTTCAGGCTTTTACCGACTACCACCGGCAATATAGAATCGCTCTTGCCCTCGATTGCACTCGGCACCAACAGTGGTTCGGGCGGCGAACTGACGTCGCAGTACCAAGTACGCGGCGGCAATTACGATGAAAACTTGGTGTACGTCAATGATTTTGAAGTTTACCGTCCGCAACTCATCAGCACCGGACAACAGGAAGGCTTAACTTTTGCGAATCCGGATTTAATGCGCGACTTGAGTTTTTCGTCCGGCGGTTTCGAGGCGCGTTACGGTGATAAAATGTCGTCCGTCTTAGATATAAAATACAAACGCGCGGACTCTTTGCGCGGTTCGTTTGCTGCCGGCTTGCTCGGCGGTTCGGCGCACATCGAAGGCAGTAAAAAATTAAAAAACGGAAGCGACTCTACCGACGATTACCGTCGGTTCCGCTATTTGGTGGGTGCGCGTTACAAAACCACTAAAAATTTATTAGGCGGTTTAGATGTCGTCGGAGAGTACGTACCGAATTTTGCCGACATACAAACCTATTTGACTTACGATTTATCGCGTGCGTGGCAAATCGGTTTGCTTGCCAACTACAATTACAGCGCGTATAGTTTTATTCCGCAAAGTAGAAACACCGCCTTCGGTCTCATTAATTTTACTTTGGGTGTGAATACCGTTTTTACAGGAAAGGAAAAAGATAAATTCGAAAACGGTATGGTCGGTGTGTCGCTGACGTATTTGCCCGAACGCAAAAAAAATCCTTTCTTCCTCAAATTCAATGCTTCACGCTATCAAACACAGGAAAGTGAAGGCATAGATATTTTAGGAAATTACACCATCGGCGAAGTGCAAACCGATCCGAATAAAGACAACGCCGGCAGTATTGTGAGCGTCATCGGTGACGGCGTTCAACAAACATATGTGCGCGACCGATTATCGGCGTCTGTAACAAATTTAGAACATAAAGGCGGTTACGAAATGCAATTGAACAGCAATAAATCCGGTGTAACCGCTACCAATTTTGTTCAATGGGGGGTGAAATGGCAACACGAAGAAATAAACGACAACCTGAACGAGTGGGAACGTATAGATTCCGCTCTTTACTCGCTGCCATATTCCGATGATCAATTGCTGTTGAAAAAAGTTTATAAAACTCAAAACCAACTCAACTCCGATAGGTTTACCGCTTTTGCACAAACTACTTACACACACAAACGCGACAGTGTCGGCGAATTTCAAGCGACGTTCGGCATACGTGGACAATATTGGACGCTTAATCAGGAAAAATTTATTACGCCGCGTGCGCAATTGTCTTACAAACCTTGGAATAAAGATGTGTCGTTTCGTTTATCCGGCGGTTTATATTTTCAGCCGGCGTTTTACCGCGAATTGCGCGCACGGGACGGAACAGTTAATACGCATGAATTGTCACAAAAATCTGCGCAAGTAGTGGCGGGTATGACTTATGATTTCAGCATCGGCACATTTCGACGCATCCCTTTCCGTTTTACAACCGAAATTTATTATAAATCGCTTTGGGATTTGGTCTCTTACGATGTGAACAACGTGCGCATCACTTACTCGGGAAAAAATGATGCTGCCGGTTACGTTACAGGTTTGGATATGCGATTGAACGGCGAATTTGTTCCGGGTGCGGAATCATGGATAAATTTATCGCTTTTGCGCGCGCGCGAATCTATTATCGGTGTACAAAGTTTAGAGCGTTCGGTAGGCGACTCGGTTGGTCATACCGTAAGTGATGTAGCGCGACCGACCGATCAACTTTTAACTTTGTCCGTTTTCTTTCAAGATTATTTGCCGAAAAATAAAAATTTTAAAATGCACTTGAATTTGAATGTCGGTACCGGTTTGCCGTTCGGTTTTCCGGACAATAATATTATTTACCGCAACACTTACCGCTATCCGGTGTATCAGCGCGTGGATATTGGTTTTTCATTGGCATTGTGGCAAGAAGCATGGCGGAACAAAAAACCGAACAGCATTTTCCGTTTCACACGCAGTGCTTGGATAAGTGCCGAAGTTTTTAATTTGACAGATGTATTAAATCAAGCGTCAAAAACTTGGATAAAAACAATTTACAACACGCAATATGCGATTCCGAATTACCTCACGTCGCGGCGTTTAAATTTGAGGTTGCGGTTTGATTTTTAAAGGGGTGTAGATAGCAAAAAAATTAAGAAAATTTTATTATGATATTTAATAGAAGTGAGTTGTAATTTTTTTACCGAAGACTTATATCCAAGGATTTAATGCAACAAATATATAAATCCTATTTATTTACATTAAATTCCGGAATATAATATCTACAGATTTTCCGCATTTATCTGAAAACAAATGTCTTATCCGGAAAAATTCTATATCAGTCATTTGTTTTACAGCTTTTTAAAATTTTATTCAGCAGTTGTTGGATCTATAATCGTTGCAACTTCACTGACAGAATTTGCGGGAAAGCCACCTTGTTTTGCGTGTTCACGAACTATGTTTTCATTTGGTGCAATGTAAACACAATAAATTTTATCACCCGTTACGTAGCTTTGCAGCCATTGAATTTGCGGACCCATATTACTTAATACTCCACAAGAAGTTTGTGAAATACCTTTTAGTTGTTCCGCTGTTAGTTTGCCTGCTCCAGGAATTTCTCTTTCAATTACATACTTTGGCATAAATTGTTTATTTAGTTTTATCCTACTCATATGGCTTTTCGGTTACGCCCCGTTTTTTTAATGGTATCTGGACTCCATTTTATTCTAAATATTATTTTATTAATGTTTCACTTAACTTTAAGTTATTTATCTGTACATAAATTGGCACCAGCAAAAGTATCGCTTTCCTAATTAAAAATAAAAAAAATAAAAATAAAAATAAGTTATCGGAATCTCTTATCTTTTAGTTCAAATTTACCATGAAAAAAAATCACATAGAAACCCTCGCCGTAACGAGTACGGCAATGCACGACAATAACGGTTCGGTGACACCGCCGATTTATCTCTCTACGACCTTTGAACGCAATCCGGACGGAACATTCGGCGAACACGGGTATTTGTACAGCCGTATGGACAATCCGAATCGGCGCGTACTCGAACAAAGTTTGGCGGCACTCGAACGCGGAACCGATGCTTTTGCTTTTGCTTCCGGCATGGCGGCAACTGCGGCAGTGTTGCAAACCTTGCGCGCCGGCGACCACGTGATTCTGCCCGATGATGCTTACTACACTATTCTTTTATTGACCGAAGATATTTTCGGACCGTTCGGTATCACTTGCACGCGCGTAGATCAATCGGATTTAGAACAAGTACGCGCCGCCGTTCAGCCGAACACGAAATTGATTTGGATGGAAACGCCCTCGAATCCGATGTTGAAATTAGCGGATATTGAGGCGATTGCAAAAATCGCGCACGAACACAAAGCCTTATGCGTCGTGGATAATACTTGGGGAACGCCTGTTTTGCAAAACCCGTTAGTTCTGGGTGCCGATATAGCAATGCACTCGACGACAAAATATTTCGGCGGACATTCCGATTTGTTAGGCGGTGCTTTAATTATTAACGACAATCCGAGTTTAGGTGATCGGTTGCGCAAAATACAGAAAATTGTTGGCGCGGTTCCTTCCGCTTTCGATTGTTGGTTAGTGGCACGCGGCATTCGTACGTTGCCGTTGCGCGTGAAAGCACAAACACAATCTGCACAACGTTTGGCGGAATATTTGAGCCGACACAAAAAAATAGAATCGGTGAGTTATCCCGGTTTGCCGTCACATCCGCAATATGCGTTGGCACAAAAGCAAATGTCCGCGCCGGGTGCTATGCTGTCCATACAAATTGCCGGTGGCAGGCTTGAAGCGATGCAATTGGCGGATAATTTGAAGCTGTTTACGCACGCCACGAGTTTGGGCGGCGTAGAAAGTTTGATAGAACACCGCAAATCCGTTGAAGGCGATGCCAGTATCACGCCCGATAATTTGTTGCGCATTTCCGTCGGAGTTGAGCATTATGCCGATTTAATTGCCGATTTTAAGCAGGCGTTGCGATAAAGAAATTTATTGATAAACAAAGTGCACTCAAAAATCCTTCCGCCAAGCGTCGCAACGCCTGCACACGAAAAGTATCTTTTCGTTCACTGTTCCCTTTGAAATAAAATATGAATTTCATTTTAACGAAACAATTAATTTTCGTTCGCGTAAACACGATGAAGAGCGGCTTTTTTGCGCCCGAATTTAATATTGGCATACTGTTTGATAAAAATTTCGATTGTTTTTTTTGATTGATTTTTTTGATTTTAATAATTGATTATCAATATTATAAATAGAAAATTTAAACAAATATTAATAAATTTAAAAATTAAATTTAAAAAAAATTTGTATTTGTCGCAGAAAAACCGCTAAAATTGCACACAGATTATAAAATATAAATTTTTTTTCGGTAATTTTACGTCGCGACAAAATAAGCGATTTTTTTCCCTTTTATCTTGTTTGCACTGTCACAATGAATTTAAAAATAAAATAAAAAAATATCGCGGATAGTGTGACATTTAGGGAGAGAAAAATACAGCAGGATTTAGGTTTCCGGGTTTTATCTCAAAAAAGAAGATATTATTATATTTTTTTGATTGAACCCTATTTCGTGAATAAAAATCCTTGACCCGAAGTTCTTGACACTGATAATAATCTCGTAACATTCATAATTCAGAAAACTCATTTCATTTCACAAAACCGACAAAATAATTCCCATGCAAAGACTCGGACTCTATCAGAAACAACATCAAAAATTATCGCCGCAGCAAATTCAATTGATGAAATTGCTCCAAATCCCAACGATGAATATCGACCAACGTATTCAGGAGGAAATGGAAATTAATCCGGTTTTAGAAACCGGTGATGAGTACGAAGAAGATAATTTCGGTGCCGACGCACCCGAATCACCGGCAACAGATGAGTTAGCCGAAAACGGCGAGTCCGAAGATTTCAGAGAAGAAGAAGAGGAACGTTTACCCAACGACGATTACGAATTGGACGAATATTTGGAGCGTTACATCGAAGATGACCCCTCCATGTACAAAACCAAAAGTGAATCGGGCGGCAATGAAGAAGAAGAAAAAACAATTCCGATTGCCGTTGAAGACAGTTTTCACGAATATCTTGAGCAACAACTCGGTTTGCTCGAACTGAAAGAGAAAAATGATATTCTCATCGCCAAACAAATTATCGGTTCTATTGACGACGATGGTTATCTGCGTCGCGATCCGGCGGCTATTACCGACGATTTACTTTTTGCGCAAAATATAGAAGTTTCCGAAGCAGACGTGTTGCGTCTTTTAGAAAAAATTCAACGTTTCGATCCGCCCGGTATCGGTGCGCGTACTTTGCAAGAATGTCTGCTGTTGCAAATCAGAAATAAAATTGAGTTTCATAAACTTTTGCCGTCCGATATTTTTAATTTGCGCATGGCAGCGCGCATCGTGAATGATTATTTCGATGAATTTTCAAAGAAACATTATGCCAAAATGCAGCGTTCATTGAATTTAAATGAAGACGATTTAAAAATAGCGATTGATGAAATCGTGAAACTCAATCCGCGTCCGGCAACCGGTTATGCGAGTGACAGAGAACGCAATCAGCAATACATCGTTCCGGATTTCAGTATCGAAAACCGCGACGGCGCTTTAGAACTCGTTGTTGACAGCCGCAATGTACCTGATTTGCGTATCAGCGAGCATTATAAAGATTTGTTGAAATCGTATAAAAATAACGGCGGACGGCATTCCGACAGAATGCAGAAAGAAGCTATCATGTTCATCAAACAGAAAATTGATTCCGCCAAATGGTTTATTGATGCCATTCGTCAACGCGAACAAACTATGTTCCGCACGATGTACGCGATTCTGCAATACCAGTACGAATTTTTTTTGACGGGCGATGAAAAACGCATCCGACCGATGATACTCAAAGATATTGCCGACGTAACGAGTTTGGATATTTCCACGGTGTCGCGCGTCGCCAATTCGAAATATGTTCAGACGGAATACGGCACTAAATTACTCAAAAGCTTTTTCTCCGAATCTCTGCAAACCAGCGAAGGCGATGAAGTGTCTACACTCGAAGTGAAAAAAATACTCACCGACATCATCGTCAGTGAAAGTAAAAAGAAACCGCTATCTGATGAAAAACTGAAAACCATGCTCATGTCACGCGGTTACAATATCGCGCGCCGTACCGTTGCAAAATACCGGGAACAACTCAACGTACCCGTAGCCCGATTGCGAAAAGAGTTGGGACGGACAGTTGCAGTTTGATGCGGTAATGTAATAAAAATTGTGCGTATTTTCGGTGCGCACGGTTTTTATTATTTCGGCAAACTGCGTTTAATCTGACGGGCATGTCTGTCCAAATGATCTGTAAAAAACGAGAGCATTTGATTGACCGACATTTTTCCGGCGAGTTGATGTTTCCATAACTCCGCATGAAGCCATAGAGGCGACAGATTTTCCAAAAAATCTTGATATGTCATGCGTAAATCCGCCCATTCGCGTTGCAGAGATTTCAAATCTTTAACTTCCAAAGGTTCGATGTAAGACGGGGCTTTAAATTTCAAGAAAGGTAAAGCAAATGCCGTTTTCAAAGCCACAAAACGAAAATCACTGCGTATGCCGGCTTTACGGACTTCATTCTCGTCTCTGAGTACCATTTTTTTTTGCATATACTGCAAAGAAAAGCGTTCCGCTTTAATTAAATGCACAACGTTTTGCGAAGCTGACCATTTACGCGCATTGGGTTGTTTTTGTAAAACATCTTCCGGATATTTTTCCATTTCCGTAAATATGCGGTCGGTGTGATCATTTAGTTTTTGCCAATTAGGCTGAATACTTTTATCCATGTGCTTTTTTCCGTTATTTCAGTTAGATTGTTAAATAATTCAATTGGTGTAAATCTTTTAGAACGAATAAAATTTAATTTTCAATTTTTTCTGAAAGTTCAGAAAACTAAATTAGTTTTGCAGCGTTTCACAAAATAAGAAAGTTGCGCATTCAAAAAGACTCTTGAACGCAAATTTACATCATTTTTTACATTATTTTTTAAACAATGGTACAAAGCCTAAAAAATTGGTCAGATAAAACAATTCAGTCTATATTGTGGTTTTTTATCGAAAAAGCACTCATCGTTCGATCCGGTTTACGCCGCCGCCGTTCTCATTCTTTCTGGGATCTTTGAATCCGTGTTTAATTCCGCACCATGTTTTTTTCCGAAGAACAAATAATAGCATCCGCACCCGATATAGCTTCAATGAAAGCCGGAAAAGATTTAGCCATTCCCGACAAATGGCTGAATCTTTTTTTTAATGCGCGCGTCATGTGGGGTGAAGTGCAAGGTTCCGGAAAAGAATTGTACCGAACACAAATAGATTTGACCGGAAAATCGGATAATATCTCGTCCGTACATTTCAAATGCACTTGTCCGAGCAGAAAATTTCCGTGCAAACACGGTTTAGGCTTGATGTTTTTGTATTCAAAAAATCCGGAGATTCTCATTGAAAATAATAATGAACCGAATTGGGTAAAAGACCGGATGGATAAACGCGCTGAAAAAGCGTTGAAACCGATGGAAATATCGCAAATAGGTCAAGCCGATGAAGCCGATGAAAAAAACGCCTCTGAAAAACGCCTTCAAAAAGAAAAAAATGACAATCAACGTTTTGAAGTCGTAAAAAACGGTGTAGAAGAATCGACCGGAATTTTAAAAGATTTCATGCGTTTAGGGCTGCTTACCATGCCTGAAAAAGGTAAAGATTTTTTTCTGAAAACCGCAGCGCGTATGGTGGATGCTAAAGCTGCGGGATTGGCTAATCGGTGGAGAGCATTTGCGGAAGTAAATTTTACGGGCAACGATTGGCATGAAGAAGTAATGGCGCAAATAGCGGATTTGTATTTGCTATCGGAGGCATTTCGCACGGTATTCAGTGGCGGTCGATTGTCCGGAGTCGGCAGTGAAACAAACAAATTGTCGTCCGGTGTTTACGGTTTACTTGCCGAAGATATAAAAACCGCCATCGGTTTTACGACCGATAAAAAAGAGTTAACGGAAAATGCTTCGGCGGAGAAAATAAAAGAAGGGTGGTTGATTTTAAGCTCTGTGACAACGCGCGAAGAAGATTTAATGATTCGGAAAAATTGGTTGTTCGGTTTGTCGTCGCACCGTTTCGCATTTATTTTAGAGTTTAAACACAAAACACAAGCCTTTGAAAACTTTTTTTCGCCCGAAAGCGTACTCGAAGCAGAACTCGTTTTTTTTCCGTCGGCGGTACCGCAACGTGCAATAATTAATTCCGATATTGTGCAAAGGATTTTAACGGAAGAAAAAAACATACAAGTACAATTACTGAACGCTTGCGATGCATCGGCTTTAAATACTTGGCGGAAATCTCAAAAACATTTTGTCGAACAAATCAGTAAATTGCCTTGGCTGACCGAAGTGCCGCAATGCCTTGCCAACGTATCACTCACTCGGAATGAAAAAGACGAATGGTTTATTAAAGATGCCGAAAATATTGCCGTGCCGATAGTTAAAACTTTCTCGAAAGATAAAATCATGAAACTGTCCGCCATCACCGGCGATGAAAAGTTAGCGTTTTTATTTTTATTACGCGCCTCAAGCCGTATTTCGCCGTTGGGTGGTATTAAAAATGAAAAATATTTTTATTTATAAACAAAAAACCTCTTTCTATTCGCCTGTTTGTGAAATTATCACTTTTACGATATCTTTAGCTGCGTCGGGTTTTCGGAATTTCAAAATATTTTCCCCTAATGATTGCGCGGTTTGCGTATCATTCAAAATATCTAAAACCATCGGCAACGATTTTTCTGCGGCATCCAAATCCGGAATTAAAACAGCCGCATTTTTTTTCGAGAGTGCAGTCGCATTTTTAGTTTGATGATCTTCCGCTACATTCGGCGACGGCACCAATATCACCGGCACACCCACCAAACACAATTCCGAAATAGTTAAAGCGCCGGCGCGCGCGATGACAATATCCGCCACGGCGTATGCCAAATCCATACGTTGTACAAACGGCAATAAATGTACGTTCGGCAGTTGTGCCGCTTCGCAAGTTTTCAGCGTGTCGAAATATATTTTTCCGCATTGCCAGATGACTTGAATATCGATATGTTGTTTGAAAAAATCCGTGTTTTGTTCAATACAATTATTCAAGGTGCGCGCACCTAACGAACCGCCCGAAACGAAAATAGTTTTTTTTGAACTGTCTAAGCCGAAAAAATTCAATCCTTCTTTACGTTTTGCCTTCACATTGATGATGTCCGCTCGAACCGGGTTGCCCGTTAAAACTATTTTATTGAGAGGGAAATATTTTTCAAGACCTTCATAAGCCACACATATTGCGCGCGCACTTTTTGCCAACAATTTATTGGTTACACCGGCATAGGAATTTTGCTCCTGCAGTACCGTAGGGATATTCATTTGTGCTGCCGCGCGTAATGTCGGACCGGAAGCGAAACCGCCAAAACCAACAACGACATCGGGTTTAAAATTTTTGATAATTCGACGTACGGCGCGCATCGAATCCAAAATTTTAAACGGTAATTGCACATTATGCCAAATGTTTTTCAAAGTCAATTTGCGTTGAAAACCGGCGATATTTAATCCTTTAATTTTATATCCGGCAGTCGGTACGCGCTCCATTTCCATTTTGCCGAGCGCGCCGACAAACAAAATCTCCGCGTCCGGCATTTGTCTTTTCAATTCATCTGCAACGGCAATTGCCGGAAAAATATGCCCGCCGGTACCGCCGGCTGAAAAAATTACTTTCAATTTAAAAAATTTGAGTGGGTATAATTTTTTGTATTTCTTGAATTGATAATCCGGTTAATTTAGAAATCAATTCAACCGGTAAACCTTGTTTCAAAGTAATCTGCACCGTCATTATTTGTTGTTCTTGTTTGCCTTCTTGTACACCATCTTGTTTTGCCATATTCACGACTTCTTTTGCTTCGATATAATTTAATCGGCTGCGCTCGTTCTTTTTGAACCAGAAATCAGAGTGTTGATTTATGCAAAGAGCTATTTATTTCTTTAATTTTCAGCAAATTTAATCATTTTTCCTGAACAAAAACATCACAAACCTAAATGCAACCGCAAAGAAAAAATTGAAACCGGTCCGCGCTCTTGATTGTAACCGGGATTAACGAGGAATTGATACACACCCGTCAATTTCAATTTATTGCGCCAAACGTCGAGCGTATAATATATTTCAGTTAAGTTTTCGATACCGTAATTGAGTTGACCGTCGCCAAGTTCAAAACCTTTTCCGCCGGCGGCGAGATATTGTCGATGAACTTCCGACAAACCCGATGCCACGATAGCGACACCAATATTATCGTTGTCGCGGTGCCATTTTTTGCCGTCAAAATTTAAGCCGGCACTAACGGATCTGTCAATTTCCGTAAAAGCCCAAGTTTCGTTGTTACCGTCGCTCCAACTTAAACGCGCGAAAGCACCCACCCAATCATTCAATTTCAAATCACTCGAAATACCGAAACCGTATTTAGTGCGTCCGGCTTGCCGCGTGGCAATAATATCCGGATTAATTGGTTTTTGAGTCAATGCTTCCGCATAACTGCCCATATTCGCGGTGTTATAAAAACCGAGCAAGCGTATGGAGCCCGATTTTTTTCCTAAATTGAAATGGTGCGTAATTTCAAAAGTTTGACCGTGTGCTTGCAGCACATTCCAATTCATTTCCGATCCGTTGGCTTGCAAAGGTTCGAGTGAAACGGCTTCGCGGAACTCCCAATTCGGTGAAAAATATTCCAAAACGATACTCGGCGTATAACCTTTTACGTCGGCGGGATAATCCCATGCACCGTTACTCATTAAACCCCAACTTATAAATTGCGAGCGCGGATCGTGGTTGTATGGGTTGATGTCGAAAAAGTCCGCTAAAGATATTTTGCCTACCGTTGCTTTGAAATATTTAACCGGCAAATTCTTTCCCAAAAAGTTTATGTCGCCGGATTGATAAGTTGTTTCGTCAGCTATAGGAAAAATGTGGCTGTAAAATACACGCGCCCACGTAAAAGATAAATGCACTGCACCACTGTCCACGCGATACGTTTCTCCGTTCGACGATGACGCAACGCCATACGCTTTACTCAGAGCCGCGCCGTAAGCAATTTCCGGATTAATAAATAATCCGCCTTGTTTGCCAACGCGCATTCCCGCGAACAGCGTAGAAGTAAATGATTTTTGTGTTTCCGATTGCGGAATCAAACTCTGGTCGCCGGTATAAGCTGCGTTAAACGACGGTTTATATTGCCCAATAAAAGTGGCTTGATAGTGCAGCGAAAAATTTTCCGTTTTCGTACTGTCGGTTGTTTGCGAAAAAATTTTTATGCTCAAACAAAAAAATAAAAAAATAAAAAAAAGTTTTTCAATTTTTTTTTTCGGAAATTTTTTTTTCGAGTAAGTTTTTTTCGAAAAATTATTTTTTAAAAGTAGGTTTTTTGTAATCATATTTAAAAGTTTTATTCAGATTTAAAATATCTGCTGATCAAAAAATTATTAAAATAAAAAATATGTACAGATGTGCGATTTGTACTTTTATTTGCTAAACAACTATTAAAATTCGACTTACAGCCATTGATCAAACTTTTTGATATACCAAGTTTTAACAAGTTGAGTCAATAAACAATAAGCCGTTAGTATTCCTATCAGCCACGGGAAATAACTGAGCGGTAGCGGTTCCAACTTTAAACCGGCAGCAAAAGGTGAAAATGGTACAGCAATGCCGATTAACATTATTAAAGATGTAAGAGCTATCACCGGTGTAGTTGCCCAACTTTGAATGAACGGAATTTTTTTAGTCCGTATCATGTGTACAATAAGTGTTTGCGATAGTAAACCTTCTATGAACCAACCGCTTTGAAACAAACTTTGGTGTTCGGGGCTATTAGCTTTAAAAAAATAGAACATTACAAAGAAAGTCGCATAATCGAAAACGGAACTGATGGGACCGATGTATAACATAAAACGTTGTATACCCGATGCATCCCATTTTTTGGGTTGCTCAATAAAATCTTCATCCATACTGTCCCATGGTATTGATGTTTGTGAAATATCGTACAAAAGGTTTTGTACTAATATTTGCACGGGCAGCATGGGCAAAAACGGCAGGAAAGCACTCGCTCCCAACATGCTGAACATATTGCCGAAGTTGCTGCTGGCAGTCATTTTGATGTACTTTATGATATTTCCGAAAGTTCGTCTACCGTAAATCACGCCCTTTCTTAACACCATTAAATCTTTTTCCAACAAAATAATGTCCGCACTTTCTTTAGCAATATCCACAGCCGTATCTACACTGATTCCCACATCTGCATCTCGTAAAGCACCGGCATCATTTATACCGTCGCCCATAAAACCAACGGTATGCCCGTTTACCTGTAATAGTTTTACAATTCTTGATTTTTGTACGGGGCTTAATTTGGCAAAGATAGATACTTCATCCATTTGCAGGGTTAATTCTTCATCGTTCATTTTTTCAAGATCGCTGCCCAATAAAATTTTATTGAATGAAATACCTACATCTTGGCAAATTTTCTGCGTAACAATTTCATTGTCTCCTGTCAGTACTTTAACCGCAACGCCCAATTTGTTCATCGCTTCAATGGCTGTTTTGGCGGAAGGTTTTGCCGGGTCAAGAAAACCGATGAAGCCCGTTAATACCATATCTTTTTCATCCTCTACGCTATATGTCAAAGCTCGGTCGTCAAATTCTTTAATCGCAACAAGCAATACCCTTAAACCTTCACTATTTAATTTTTTGGAAGTATTCAGTACGATTTTGCGCATATTTTTATCCATCGGAATTATTTTGTCGGTTTCAATATGCAACTGTTTATCCTCACCCGGATCAAAAGCATTGCTGCATAAATCGAGCATTTCTTCTACCGCACCTTTACATATCAATAAATGTCTGCCATTGCGTTGTTTTAAAATTACCGACATACGGCGACGTTGAAAGTCGAACGGAATTTCATCTACTTTCAAAAAGTATTCTTCCACTTTCAAATAATCGTGCAGTTCTACGTGTTCAAGTATCGCTACATCCAATAAATTCTTTAAACCGGTTTGATGATAACTATTCAAGTAAACCCATTTCAATACCTCTTCGTCATCATCGCTAAAAATATTCAAGTGCCTTTCCAATACAATTTTATCCATCGTTAGTGTACCTGTTTTATCCGTACACAACACATCCATAGCACCGATATTTTGAATCGCATTCAGGCGTTTTACAATCACCTTTCTTTTACTCATGTTCAATGCGCCTTTTGCAAGATTGGCGGTAACTATCATAGGCAACATTTCGGGCGTTAAACCAACGGCTACGGCTATGGCAAACAATAAAGCTTCCATCCAATTGCCTTTTACCAAACCGTTAATTAAAAATATCAGCGGCACCATCACCAACATAAAACTGATAAGCAAGTAGCTGACTTTGTTTACGCCTTTATCAAAACTTGTTTCTGCGCGTTTTCCGACGATAGATTTGCTTAAAGAACCGAAATAAGTGTGATTTCCTGTGGTTACAACGATAGCAGTTGCAAAACCGCTCACAACATTTGTACCCATGAAACAAATATTTTCCAATTCAAACTGTGGTTTAATATCCGCATCTCTAACTGCCAGATTTGTTTTTTCTACGTGAAAAGATTCACCAGTTAAAATGGATTGACTTACAAATAAATCTTTGGATTGAATGATGCGACAATCGGCGGGTATCATATCACCGGCTGAAAGTAAAATAATATCACCCGGCACTAATAGTTTTATGTCAATTTCCTGTTTACCCTGCCCTTTTCTGATTACAGTCGCAGTCGTTTTTACCATACTCTTCAGTTGCTCTGCTGCCCGGTTGCTGCGGTATTCCTGAAAAAACCGGAGCAATGCACTCACCATCACCATGATGCCCACCGTAATAACCGTTTTATATTCGGCTTCGCCCGGTGCAGCAAGCCATACATCGGTTACAAAGGAGATGATCGCAATAATAAGAAGGATGCCTATAAACGGATTTACAAAAGCCTGAAACAATTGCGTAAACCACGATGGTGCTTTTTCGTGCTGCACTTCATTGAAACCGAATTTTTTTAATTTGGCTTCTGCCATTTCGGGGCTTAAGCCATCAGCACTACTCTCCAACATAATAAAGAAAAAATTACTATGGCTGCTACTCACATTTTTCACGTTTACAGCAAGACTTTCATCTATACTCTTGCCATTAACGGTAAAGGCGAATTTATTTTTTACTGATTCTTTTACTGACATCATTTCACTTTTTTTGATTTGTCTGTATTTATATTTTGACGGTGCAAAAATACAACAGCCCATAAAAAGGGCTGTTAGAAATGCTTTAGAATGTTATTAGAAAATCATTAGAACCCGAAAATCAGACATGCGGCAATGCAATGGTAAAAGTAGTGCCTTCATTTACTTCGGATTCTATATTGATACTGCCGTTGTGCAGATGAATAATTTTATGAGCCAACGTTAAACCTATGCCGTTACCGCTTGTATATTGCTTATTTTTTCCTCTGTAAAAAGGCGTAAAAACATTTTGCAGATCTTCTTTACTTATACCGATACCGTTGTCTGAAAAACTAATAATTGTACCGGTATCGTTGTAGGAAATGGAAACATCACTTTGGTTATTGGCAGAAAATTTACAGCTATTTTCCATCAGGTTATTAAAGGCAACTTTCAGCAAATATTCATTTCCTTTCGTCGAAATAAAATCATCGTTTTCTATTTCTTTTTCAAAAACGATATTCACTTTGCTATTCGGCAGGTTGTGCAGTACATCGTTTCTGGCATCTAACAGCACTTCATCTAAGCGTACTTCTCGAAACGAAATTTCGGTTTGGTCGTAATTTGCTTTTGCGAAATCAAGCAAACTGTTAGAAAGACGGATAAGTTTTTGTGTATCGGAAATAATATGTTCGTTTGATTGTTTGTATTCATTGATACTTCTTTCTTTTTGTGCCGTTAGTTGCAATTCTGCTAACATTGCAGTTAGAGGTGTTCTGAGTTCATGAGAAATGTTGGAGACAAATTGCTTTTGTGCATCAAACGAATTTTCTAATCTGTTCAGCATTTCATTAAAAGTAATTGCCAATGCTGCAATTTCGTCTTTGCGGTTACCTTCATCTACCCTTAAATCTAAATTGGTGGCTGTTATATTTTTTACTTCGTTCACTAAAGAGGAAACGGGTTGCAAAGATTGTTTTGCCAAAAAACGCCCGGCAAAAAAGATAGCAATTACCATGATGAAAAAAGCAATAATGAGTGTATTGCGCAGGTGAATAAGTTTGGTAAAACCATTTTCGTCTTTTGCTGCTGCGGTTATCACGTAATGCTTACCGTTATGTTCGTATTCAAAACCGACTGCTTGCATATCTTTGCTGTAAAACCGGATTTCTTTTAGCGTAAGAATCGTGTCTATCATACCTTGTGTTTCTTTTACTTTATCCAATTCTACTGCATCGTGGTATAATAAATGAAATGCAGTATCATAAATCGCTACTTCTTCCTGAAACAAGGCATTGGGTGCTTTTTTATAAATCAATTGCAGCACATCAGGTGCTACTTTAGTATCGAATAAAAGGTTTGCTTTGGCAGATGCCTGTTGTTTCAACCTTTTAAAATATTCTTCTTCCCTTATTTCTGTTGAAGTAAAATAAACCGTCAATGTAAATGCCAGCAGCAATGCTGCTATCAGCGTAGTATATAAAAGCGTGAGCCTCGTTTTAATCTGCATGGTTGTCTTTTTTAAAAATGAAACCAAGACCCGGTTTGGTATGTATCAATTTCTCCGGAAAATCTTTATCGATTTTCTTCCTTAAATAATTGATGTAAACGTCAATAAAATTAGTGCCGGTGTCAAAAGTAGTTTCCCAGACTTTTTCTGCAATCTCGACCCTTGATAAAACCCTTTCCGGATTTTGCATCATATATTCCAACAACTTTAATTCCTTTGGTGTTAGTTCTATTTCTTTGCCGGTACGTTTTACAATTTTGGTATGAAGGTTTAGTTCAATGTCGGCATACTTTAAAACAAAGCCTTGCAAATTGGACTTATTCTGATGTCGTTTCAGTAAAGCACGGATACGTACATGAAGTTCTCTTAATTCAAACGGTTTTACTAAATAATCATCGGCACCCGCATCAAAGCCTTCCACTTTGTCATCAGTTGTACCTAATGCAGTAAGCATTATAATAGGAATATCGGGCTTTGTATTTCTAATTTGTTTGCAAAGGTCAATGCCGTTAATATTCGGTAAAATGATGTCGGTAATAATAATATCGTATTGATTTCCGAGTGCGAGTTTTTTACCTGTTAATCCATCATAAGCAATCGTTACGGCAAAGCCCTGTTCTTCCAAACCCCGTTTAATAAGGTCGGCAATTCTTTGTTCATCTTCTATTAAAAGTATTTGTTGCATACTGATTATATTGTAAATGCGCTGTACAACGTCACCCCGTTTTAAATAAAGAAATGCTGGTAAGTTTTTGATATGAACTTTTTTGAGGTTCAACTCAAATAAAAGTCAGTGGGCAATTAGTGAATTGAAATGACACCTTTTTGGACTTTAAAAATTTGCATTGGTTGCTTGAGTAAATTTTGCAAATCATGAATGCGTTCTATGTGCGTGTCCGATAAAAAAATTTGTCCGTAATTACCGGATTCCAAAAGTATGAGCAGGTTTTTGAGCCGATGGGCATCAAATTTATCGAAAATATCGTCGAGCAATAAAATCGGCGTGGTTTTTTTATTTTGTTTCAACATTTCAAACTGCGCGAGTTTGAGTGCCGTGATGAAAGATTTCAGTTGCCCTTGCGAGCCGAAACGTTTGAGCGGTTTATCGTCAAGCGTAAAATGCACATCATCTCGGTGAATACCTTGCGTCGTACGGTGCAAAATTATGTCTTTTGAACGGGTGTCAAGCCAAATATTTTTCAAATCTTGTTTTAGAAGGCAGGAATCGTAAACAATCGAAATTTTTTCAGCCGCGCCGGCAATAAAATTATAAAACCGATTAAAAATCGGCGTAAAATCGGCAATGAATTTTACCCGTTTTTCGTAGATATACAGTGCGCACGGCAACATTTGTTGTTCGTAAACACTTAAAAGCGATTCGATATTGTCGGCGGAATAATGCATTGCGTCGGCAAGATTTTTCAATGCGGCATTGCGTTGTTCTAATAGTTTATTGTAAGTGAGTAAATTGCGCAAATAGCCGCAGTCTAATTGCGACAGCGTATTGTCCAAAAACCGTCGTCGCGCTTCGCTGCCTTCTTTTATGAGTTCCGTATCGTCGGGTGCCAACATTACGACGGGTATCAAACCGATGTGTTCGGAAAGTGTTTCATAGACAACGCTGTTGCGCTCGAATATTTTTTTTTTGCGCGGTTGCGCTTTTGCCGCAATGTTGAGGGTCAGATTATCGTCATCAGAAAAATCGCCTTCCAAACGCAAAAAATCTGTTCCTTTGCGTATCACATCCGTATCCGAAACCGGAAAATAACTTTTGGTCATACACAAATAATAAACGGCATCCAATAAATTCGTTTTCCCCATACCGTTGCTGCCTACAAATGCCGTGACGCGCGCAGTAAAATCAAGCGCGAGCGTTTCATAATTTTTAAAATTTGTGAGTTTTAGTTTTTGCAGAAACATTTAGGCGGATAAGGGACGTTGAATGTTGAACTTTGTTGAAAATAGATTTAATTTTTTGAATCATCAGGCTCAAAATAATTTTCTATTTCTTTTTTAAGGGTAACGAGGTGCGTATTTATGATTTCCCAAATAATATTATCATCAATTAAATCATAGGAGTGTATAATACGGTTGCGTACATTTATTATATTACGAGCTGAGGAAATAGGGATTTCGGGAGTTAGTTTTAGCAGATGATTCATGGCTTCTCCAATAATTTCTATATTACGCTCAACGGCAAATTTCGTTTTGAAATCTTTTTTGTAACTCTTAAAATTTCGTTTATGTTCGACGAAACCTTCAATAAATTGAATGGCTTTTAAAATATCTGACAGATATTTTTTAATTTCATCACTCATACAAGATTGTTTTGGTTTTATTCAATACTTTTACGAAATAGGGATTCGATAAATAATCTTCAGTGACTAAATCTACCTTTCTATTCAAAATTTTTTCAAGTTCATCATAAAGATTTAGATGTAAAGCACCCCGTTTCATTGGACGTAGCTTTTTATCGAATGAAATTAAGAAATCTACATCACTATCAATCGAAAATCTTTCAGTACATACTGAACCGAAAAGATAGGCGCGTTCAACTCGGTGTAATTTTAATATCCGAATTAAATCTTTAAGTTTAGTTTGAACGGATGGATGAATCATTGATAAGAAATTAATCACAAATTTAAGAATTATTTTTTGATAATTACGTCGTATTTTTGCAAATCATATTTATACGATGGGATAACACTCTCAAACGTCCAAAATTAATTTCCAATGCGACAATTTTTTAAATTTACTTTTGCTTCTTGCCTCGGCGTTTTTTTAGCGGGTATTGTATTTGTACTTTTTCTGACGTTTTTCTTGACGGGTATTGCCAAAATGAAAGGCAGCGAAGATGAAATGCATACCGTCACAGACAACAGCGTCATAGAATTGAAACTCGAATCCGGTATTCCGGAACTTACCGGCAACCAAGCCGAATCCGCTACCGATATTTTCGATACAGAAAAAAAAGCCGGTATGACGGATATATTAGATGCCGTGCATCATGCAGCAACAGACAATCGAATTAAGGGTATTGTTATTGATGCGCGCGTCAACGGTTTAGGTTTTACGCAGCTCAAACAAGTACGCGATGCGGTAGAAAAATTTAAAGCGAGCGGAAAATTTGTTTGGGCTTATGCTGATGCGTATTCGCAAGGCGCATATTATTTGGCTTCCGTCGCCGACTCCGTGACCGTTAATCCGACCGGAGATATAGAACTCAAAGGAATTGCTTCGCAATTGCCGTTTATGAAAAACTTGTTCGATCGTTTGGGTGTTAAATGGCAAATTTATTACGCCGGACAATTTAAAAGTGCGACAGAACCTTTGCGTTTGGATAAAATGAGTACGCAAAATAAACTCCAAACCCGCGAATATATCAGTGCGTTGTATGATGCTTTTTTGCAAGATATTTCTAAATCGCGCGGCGTGAGTGTAGCGGATTTATCGCACGATGCCGACGAGCTTTTGGTGCGTCGTGCCGAAGATGCCGTAAAATATAAGTTGGCAGATAAAGTCGGTTATTACGACGAATTTTTAACGGCATTGCATCGCAAATTAGGTATCGCAGCAAAAACAGCTATAAATTCTGTTTCCATTGACGATTACACGCACAGTTATTCGCGTAGTCACGGCGACGGCAAAGATAAAATCGCGGTCGTGTATGCTGAAGGCGAAATCAATTACGGAGGCGAAGCCGATAAAGCAGGCGAAATACAAGGATTGCGTTATGCTAAAATGATACGTAAATTGCGCAACGATGATGCCGTAAAAGCTATTGTTTTGCGTATTAATTCGGGCGGCGGCTCATCAGCTGCATCGGATATGATTTGGCGCGAGTTGGATTTGGCGCGCAAACAAGGTAAACCGGTGATCGCATCGTTCGGTGATGTAGCAGCTTCTGGCGGTTATTATATCGCAATGGCTTCCGATTCTGTTTTTGCCGAGCCGAGTACCATTACCGGCTCTATCGGTGTGTTCGGTTTGATTCCGAGTTTTGAAAAAACTTTAAAAGATAAATTCGGCGTAGCATTCGATTCCGTGCGCACCGGCAAACACGCCGCCGGCATCAATGTCTGGTACGATATGACACCCGAAGAAGGAAAAATAGTGCAAGACGGTGTGGATACGATTTACGAAACGTTTTTGAACCGCGTCGGTACGTGCCGCAAAATGTCGCGCGACCAAGTTCACGCCATCGCGCAAGGAAGGGTTTGGATAGCGACGAAAGCCAAAGAAATCGGTTTGGTAGATAAAGTCGGCGGACTCAATGAAGCGATAGCGGCGGCTGCCAATAAAGCCGGTTTGAAAACATACAGAATAAGCGACTATCCGAAACAAACCGACAAATGGGAAAGATTAATGGAACGGTTTACGAAAAAACAATCGGATAATAATTTCGTGGAAACGGCTCTGCGTCAAAATTTAGGTAACGATTACGCGGATTATTTCGAACTCGTTCAACGTATGACGCAAATGAAAGAACCGCAAATGCGATTGCCGACAGTGGTGCATATTAAATAAGGCATTTATATTTTCTGAATTCGTGGTGATATCTTCATTCAAAAGTTCACTAACTAAATCAATAAAATTATAGAAAAAAATAAAAAAGCCTTTATTTTTGTAAAAAATTCTGAAATGACAACTGTAAGTTTTTCTCCCGTATCATTTGAGCCTAAACGTAAAAATAAAACTTTTACGTTAGCGGAGTATTTACAAAAAGAAGCAAAATCAATTGATAAACACGAATTTATAAACGGAAAAATAATAAAAATGCCTTACGCAAAAGGTCCGCACAATCTTATTACAGTAAATATGATTGTGCAAATGGATAATGCTTTTGAAGCGTTAGAAAAAAAATATTATGTTTTCCCTTCCGATCAAAAAATTTATTTTCCAAATTTAGGTGACGGTGTCTATGCTGATGCTTTAGCAGTCTGTGAAAAACCCTTGTATTGGGATGACAGCCAACTTTTACTGATTAATCCGATTATTGTTGTTGAAGTGCTTTCAAAAAGTACTCAAAAGTATGACCGTACCGGTAAATTCGATAAATATAAAACACTCGAAAGTTTGCGTGAGTATGTACTGATTCGTCAAGACCAACACTACGCCGAAGTTTGGTATCGTGAAAAACCCGGCTATTGGCAAGAAACAATCATTACGGACATAAACGGAGAAATTCCTTTACAATCGGTTGGTATTACTTTACCGATGAAACGTGTTTATAAGAATGTAGAGATTTAAAAATAGCTAAACTAACAAATAGCGCAATTTAAAACGATGTTAAAGATCCGCGTAAAATCCGTCGCATCCGTGTTCCATTGAACTACGCGAGTAATGGAATACGGATAAAGCGGATTAGACAGATTTTACACGGATTCTTATAAAAAAATTTAATTCTGTTTGTTTTGATACACCTACTTAAACATAATCCTACAATTTCACATAAAAAATCCGATCTTCTCAGTTCTTAAATTTATAACTCATGCCCATTGAAAACCAACGTGACGGCATCGGAATATTATTCGATTCGGTGTAAGCAGTGTTAAAAATATTACTCGCCTGCGCGAAAATATTGAGTTGCGCCGTGTGCCAATAAATTTTCGCATCAACGACCGAATAAGCATCAGTTTGGCTTAATCGTTTAATGTAACGCACGCGCAAATTTTGGCGTAAATTGCCGACAATACCGCTTTCGTAACTCAAACTTAATTGGTCGCTTAAAAAATCCAGCGCGTATTTACTCAAATTATCCGTTTTCGTGAATTGGTAATCGTGCAAATATAAATATGCCGCCTGTACCGTGCTGCCGTTCAACGCCGCAAAATGATACGCAACGTTTGCATCAATACCTTTTAAAGACAGTGCATTTAAGTTAGTTGGATTCCAAGGTTGTGTGGCATCGCTTTTTGTGCGGTCAATTAAATCTTGTGCGTCGCGTTGAAAAAAAGAAATTTGTGCCGTAACGGCATTTGAAAAATATTTCGCGCCGATTTCGTACACGTTTGCACTTTCGGGTTTCAAATCCGGATTAGCATTATTGGCGGCATTTTTGAAATATAAATCCGTGTAAGTCGGCAATCGAAAAGTTTTGCCGTAATTCGCAAATACTTTAAAATTATCGTATACACGCACGCCGACATCTATTCCCGGAAAAAATTTCGCTCCGTAATCCGAATAATTGGCAAACAAAGCACCCGGAGTAATATCCACAACACCGAATTTATAGCGATGCTCGACGAAAGCCGTTAACGCTGTGCGCGCATGATCACCTAACTTGCGATTAAAATACTGAGAACTGTTAAATGCTACACTCAAGCCCGTGATACCTAATTTACTGTCGTAATGACTGTTTAATTCTGCTTCAACAACTTGCGTCAAAGAAGAATTAATAGTCGCAGCGCGCGTAGTATCGTTCAGGTAATTGTAAAAATAATTATCGTGATTGCGTCGCCAAGAAATACGCGGTATTACATGAAAATTACCGAAGTGCAAAGGCATATCCGCCGCCAATAAACTCGTTTGAATAAATTCACGTTCGTTGCTTGTATTTGTAGGTGCATAAAACCCGCTCGCACCGAAACTTCTGTCGGTATATCCGCCCAAAAAATTCAGTTTTTTATTACCGATATTTATTTGATTTTGGTAAAAAACATTCGCTATTTTGAAATCCGAGTTCGGTCTGTATCCGTCCGAAACGTCGTAAGCTAAACTCAAAGTTTGTTTTATATTGGATGCGGGCAATGAAACAGAAAATTTTGCACCCAAAGTACCGAAATCGCCTACTTGAAAACCGACCGTTGTTGCACTTTCCGTAATCACTTTTGTAACGATATTGATGGCACCGGCGAACGCATTTTGTCCGTATACGCGCGCCGATGGACCTTTTAATATTTCAATACGTTCGATATTGGAAATATCAAACGGTAAATTCAAACTATGATGTCCGGTTTGCGGATCCGAATACTTTATGCCGTTGATAAGTATTAAAGTTTCATCGAAAGTGCCGCCGCGGATACTCACATCTCCTTGCACACCCGCCACACCGCGTTGTCGCACATCCACACCGGCAACGTAATTCAATAAATCAGCGACGCAGTGTACCGGTGCTGCTTCGATTTGTTGGCGCGTAATAACTTCAATACTTTTGCTGAGTTCGGAAAGCGGCGTTTCTATTCGGTTTTCTTTTATAATGATGTCTTTCAGCAATGTAGTGGAAGTATCCTGCGCCGATAAATTTGAAAAGATTAGCAGGCTGCTGACTGCATATAAGATAAGTTTTTTCATATTCACGTTTGTAAATGTTTTTTTTAATTTTGAGGCGCAAAAGTAGTTAAGTAATTGAATTTTTTTGTGAAAAGATTGGAGATTCAACATTTCATATTTACGCGCCCTACAACAAAAGCGATACACCGAATAAACGGCATATCGCTTTTTGTAGAGACGACGATTTATCGCGTCTCTCCTCGCAATGAGCAAACCTCTCCTCGCAATGAGCAAACCTCTCCTCGCAATGAGCAAACCTCTCCTCGCAATGAGCAAACCTCTCCTCGCAATGAGCAAACCTCTCCTCGCAATGAGCAAACCTCTCCTCGCAATGAGCAAACCT
>JBBRQS010000020.1:0-78114 GCA_038226035.1 Chitinophagales bacterium
ATATCGATATTTGTCGTATTTTCACTCATAATAGATCGGATTTTGATTTAATTTTGAATTTGGAAAAACAAAATTAGCATTTTTCGATCTATTCTTTTATAATTATCTCAAATTCAACCCGTTAATCCCGAACTCACGTTAATTTGTTAAATAATCATCGAGAAGTGTTAAAATCTTTGAAAGAAACTTGGTACAAAGAATTTCCAACTGGATATGAATATAATGATTTTAAGGAAATCGTATTAGAAGGTAAAATGCTAATAGACATAACAATTGGTTTCATTAAAGATATAACTCAGAAGTTTAAAACTTTGTATCATAATGACCATATTCCCAAATACCATGAAATAGTTTACGATAAATATATACCATTTAAAAAAAAATTGACTCAAGACGTTTTCGAATTTGAAATTCATAATGCTGGCAGCTTTTCGTCATTCGCAAAATCCAAACTCGCTACTCCTGAAGGATTGCCTACTATTTATGAAAAAGTATTTGAACCTAATATTTCTTCTTTGGGTCATTATTTTAGAAATTTGTTTCATTTTATAAAATTCGTAGATGAATATAAAGGATTTGATCTTTCATACACTCAAAATGAAATTCAAGATTTAAAATACAAATACATTCGATTAACTCGTGCACAGTTATCTGATAATGAATTGATTTTATTAGCTCTTAACAGTATTACAGAACAAGGAGAAGCGTTTATACCGTTAATTGAAAGATTCAAACTTTTGAAAAATACAAATATCCACAAAGCACTGAATTTCATGGAAGGTTTGCTTGAAAAATACCCGCATCTTGAACAACCATTATGAGTTTATGTATCATAAATTGCGAAGAGAAATATATTTCTTTGCGCGATTTTTTTACCTACCCAACCAATTTTTAAACCGTTCTACTTTTTCTCTGCCTACAATAATGTCTTCTTTTTCAGGAGGCATATTGTGAAAAATAATTTTCAATCGCGAATTGGAATGTGAGATAATTTGCTTAATACTTTCAATAGCCGAAATATATTGACGATTGAGTCTGAAAAAATATATAGGGTCGAGCATTTCTTCGAGCCGGTCGAGTGTGTAATCTATCGGATATTTTTTTCCGGATTTCAGAAAAGCCCACGCCATTTTATTTTCTCCCTGAAAATACGCAATGTCTTCGGTGGCAATGGAGTTAATGTGTTCACCGATTTTTATCATAAACCGCGTTTTGTATTGCGGTTTACTCAATAATTGAATCATGTTTTGTATAGCTGACAAATCAAGATCTTCTTTATTCTTATTGCCGCGCAGCCGATTTAATTTTTCAAAGGCACCTTGAATATCTTCGATATCAAAAGGTTTCAGTAAATAATCTATGGAATTAACTTTAAATGCTTCGATGGCATATTGGTTGAAAGCAGTCGTAAAAACAATCGGACAAGTCACTTTAACTTGTTGAAAAATTTCGAAACTCAAACCGTCCGACAACTGAATATCAAAAAACGCGACATCGGGCATTGCGTTTTCCGAGAACCATTTTACTGTTGATGTAATTGAATCTAATTTGGTAAGTATTTTAAAGGTACTGTCGTACTTGAGCAGCAAGCGTTCGAGTTTTTCTGCCGAAATATCTTCGTCTTCAATGATAATAACCGTCATGAATTGATTTAAGGAACAAAAATTAAATTAAAAACGGAATTTTAACCGTAAAATAATCTGCATCCGTTGAAACTTGAATATCTTCTCCGGACAAAATTTTATATCGCGCGCGTATATTTTCTAAACCCAAACCTGTTGAATCCAATACAAAAGATTTTTTTTGCAAATTGTTGCGCACCGCAATAAAACCGGATTCGGAAATTAAACTTACCGTAAGCGGTTTTATTTTTGATGTTTCATTATGTTTCACGGCATTTTCAACCAACATTTGAAGTGTAAGCGGTGCGACAAGTATATTTTCCGTTTGCGAGAGTTGATTATTAAATACAAAACCATCTCCGAAACGGATTTTCATCAGAAAAATATAAGCATTCAAATTTTGCATTTCTTCATCCATACTTACTATTTCACGGTCACGCGTTTCAAGCACGTAACGGTATACTTTTGAAAGCTGCTTAATAAATTGCTCTGCCAAATCTGCGTCTTTATGCACTATTTCACTCAACACATTCAAACTATTGAACAAAAAATGCGGGTTCACTTGATTTTTAAGCGTCTCATATTTTGCAGATAGATGTTCCTTTTTAAGTTGCTCTGCCTCAATCAAAGTTTTTTTCCATTCATTCAGAAAGCCGCGACCATGCATAATAGCCGATACGAGAAACGTTAAAACCAATGTACCTTCAAAATTTTGAAAACTAATATTTTTAACGGCGGAAATAAAACCGAATTTTCCTTGATAAACAATTTGCCATAACCAAAGAATAACGGTAAAAGCCAAGATAGTGTATGTGATAGTGGATGCAATAGAAATGACAAACCTTTTTACCGGATTTCTTGTCCAAGGATAAAAGCGGTTCAAGAAATCACCCAACCACGCATTACCTACCCACAATAAAGTCGAAGCGGTTCCCATTAAAAAATAAGTTTTAAAAAACGACAAAAGTGTAGCATGAGCATCCCAAGCACTGGGGAATGCCAGTAAACCGCCTAAAATAAAAAAAGCTATTAATATTTGTTTAAGCATATAATACCGGTTGTAATTCTGTTTGATGTTGTCTTTTAAACCTGACACCCCAATAAATTTGTAACGGTAAAAGTAATATTGTCGGACCGAACCATTGAACGTACCAAGGCAAAAAATGCGCAGCATTGACCGTGAATGCAGTTGTAGATGCCGTAAACGCACCGAGCATAGAACTGACATGCCATTTTAACCAAAGCACGCTTGTATAATTTTGCGGATTCAAGAAATATATGAAATTATCGTAAGTATCTTTCAGCAATGCCAAACCGAACACCGCAAATAAAATGACTAAAGCTGTTCCGCCGTCTTTCGTGTAATGCCAAATGCTCATGCCCACCATCCATAACCCGCCTAATCCGAGTAAAGTTGTATAAACAAAATCGAATTTTATGACTTGTCCACCTTTCATTAATTTTATGGCGCGCACGCCGCGCAAAATGCTGCCGTAAACAAAAATGGCTACACCTAACAAAAATACAAAAAACAACTGATCGCGGTGTTTGAAATAACCAAGTACGGCAGAAATACACACGACGTTCATGGCAAAGAAAAAAGCCATACCGGCTGTACGGTGCAATTTTATATTTTTTAAGTTAGCGTAAATAGCAATCGGTCCGGCAATTAAAGTGGTGATACCCGCTGCAATGTGAATGAATAAAGAAATTTTTCCGAGAATAAAAAGTAAATTTTCCATGAAACAAAAAATTGAAATTGTTAATATTAATTTGATGCTTCAAAGATGAGGCAGGCGTTTGGCGGTAGAAAAAAGAATTAACCGAAGTGTCGAATAAACGGCGTGAAGTGTAATATACAACCGAAAACGTTTTCTTATAAAAAAAGCACCCGACAAAAGTCGTGTGCTTTTTTTTAATTCATCAACGTATGTTTATTTTGTCCCTAAAACCGAATATCGAACAGTCTTTAAACTGCAAAGAGTTTGCCGATTTTAGTCGGATAGTCGGATAGTCTGTTTTTTTCCAAAAACTAACCGACTAACTAACCAACTAAAACGGTATATCCTCATCATTCATCCGCGACGAGCGGGTTATAATATTATTGACGGGTAAATTTACTTCGTTTCCGATATTGCTGAGATTGAAATCTTCGGGATCCATAAATTTTGAAAACTCACCTTTGAAACGCAAATGCACATCGCCCAGCGAACCGTTCCGGTGTTTCTGAATAATTATGTCCGCCATTCCTTTTGTAGAGTTACCGGCTTCGTCTTCAAGAATCTGATAATATTCCGGACGGTAAATAAATCCAACGATATCTGCATCTTGTTCAATCGCACCCGACTCGCGCAAATCACTTAATTGCGGTCGTTTGGAACCGCCGCGAGATTCTACGGCGCGACTCAATTGCGATAGCGCAATCACCGGCACGTTTAATTCTTTTGCTAAACCTTTGAGTGCGCGCGAAATGGCGGAAATTTCTTGCTCGCGATTTCCGCTTTTACCGTCGCCGGTACCGCTCGTCATCAATTGCAGGTAGTCAATGATTATCATATCGATACCGTGTTGCGCTTTTAAGCGGCGGCATTTAGCGCGGAGTTCAAAAATATTAATACCGGGTGTATCATCAATAAAAATCGGTGCTTTAGAGAGGCGTTCAATCGCGCCGTGTAATTGTTGCCATTCATAGGTTTCTAATTGTCCGTTGCGCAATTTGGTGGAGCCGATTTCGGATTCCATAGAAAGTAAACGCTGAACGAGTTGCAAATTCGTCATTTCTAAAGAAAAAAAAGCGACTCCTTTTCCGAATTCCATTGCCGCATTGCGCGCCATAGATAAAACAAAAGCCGTTTTACCCATCGAAGGACGCGCGGCAATAATAATTAAATCGCTCGGTTGCATACCGGACGTGAGACGATCCAATTCCGAAAATCCGGACGGTACACCCGTTAAACCGTCTTTTTGTTGCGATAACATTTCTATTTGTTTTAACAAACGCGGCACCAACGAATTCATGCCCTCAAATGAGCGCGATAAATTGGTTTCCGTTATCGCAAACAGGTTTTGTTCGGCTTTATCCAATAAATCGAAAACATCGGTCGTATCTTCGTAAGCGTCGCGAATGATACCGGTGGATACGCGAATGAGTTCGCGCTGAATATGTTTTTGCGCAATCAGGCGCGCATGATATTCTATATTCGCCGCCGAACTGACGCGGTTCGTGAGTTCGACTAAATAATACGCACCGCCTACAAGTTCGAGCTCAGCTTGTGTGCGCAATTGTTCCGTTACCGTCAATAAATCTACGGGTTTGGATTGTCGGAATAATTCAACAATCGCTTTATAAACCGCTTGATGCGCATCGGAATAAAAACTTTCCGCACGAATGACACCGATAACCGACGGCAGCGCATCTTTATCAATCATCAAAGCACCTAATACGGCTTCTTCCAACGCCGGAGCTTGCGGCGGCACTTTTCCGAAAACATACGACGATACATCATTCGTATTAGGACGGTAACTGCCGTTATTTTTTTTCTTATCGTTGTTGTAAGTTTGCGCGGTCTGGCGCGGTGCATTAGCTTCTTCCATATTCGGGCGGTACTAAAACGGATGAACAAAACAAATTTTAATAAAACAAAAAGTTATATTAAATACAAAATGTTTCACAAAATTACAATATTTTTTTCGAAAAAAACCGAAAAGTTGTTATTAAAATATTGTTGATAAACCGAAAAAAAATGTGGATAAACGATATTGTTTTTAAAATAAAAATCGCAACTTTGTTCTTTATTCTTCTTCAAAAAAAACGAAAATTAAATAATGAAAACCAAAATTCTTTTTACAAGTTTATCGGCACTATTATTCTTCAGTGCTTGCAACGACAACAACGTTAAATCGCCGGTTATGGATATAAAAAAAACTCAAACACCGATGGTCGGCGGCGATTCGGATGCGCACGGTTGTAAAGCATCTGCCGGTTATCGATGGTCGGTTCTGAAAAAAGAATGTATCCGCGCTTTCGAGTTGAAGATAAAATTTCAGAATTTGAAAGTTGCTTCGCAAGGGGGTTGGTTACTTTTATCCGATGATGATCAAAAAGCGGAATTTTTCGGCATAGAAGGTACTACGTCCGTTGTTTTCAATAAAGGAAACGGCAACATAATTAATTATGGAAGCATTGACGGGAAATATATTTTAAATCAACCGAACACCGGTCATTGGCAAGTATTGGATAAAACACACAACGATGAAAAAATTTTTGAAACAACCACTAAATAGTTGCCGGGAAAAAAAATTTGTTTATATTTGCATGAGCGACGCCAAAAACAAGTGCGCGCTTTAAAAAAAACTTTTTCATCACCATAAGACAATATTATTCATGAAAAAAATTATTTTCTCAGCCTTTTTGGTAGCGTCTTTCTCTTTTGCAGGACGTGCGCAAACAGCTCAGACTGCACCGACCACAACAACCGGTACTGCCGCAAAAACTTGCACATCTGCTGAACGCGCGAATTGTACAAAAGGCAGCGCAGCGTGTTGCTCAAAAATGCACTCAAACGCAACAGGAACTGCCATGGCAAAAGTAGACAAAGCCGATAAAGCGGTGAAAAAAGAAGATCCGAGACAAAAATAATCGGAAGACTATAGAAAGAGATTAAACAATAAAGCCGTGTAAAAAAATTTTACGCGGCTTTTTTATTTTAACTTTTCACCATATCAAATTCGCCGCACTCTCCCCCACCGCACTGCCGATCGCTACCCCCATTCCCGCCATACGCACGGCAACTACTACGTTAGGCGAAATTTTTTGAATAATCGGTTTTTTTTCTTTACCAACACCCAGAATACCACTCCAAGTATCGGAAATTAAAAATTTTTGTTGCGGTAAAACCATGTCGTACAGCAATGCAATGAGTTTATTTTGAATAAATTCGGTGGTACCGAATTGGTCCGTCGATTCACTTTCCGGATCGAGATGTCTGCCGCCGCCGATAAGAACACGGTTGCCAACATTTCTGAAATAAAAATAACCGTTTTCGAAATGAAAACAACCTTTTAATTTTAATCCGTCAATAGGTGCAGTCATAATTACTTGATTGCGTTTGGGTTCCACGTTCAAATGCGGTAAAAGTGTGCGCGCAAAGCCGTTCGTCGCCACAATTACTTTTTGAGAACTAAAGGCCCAGCCGTTTGAAGTAGTTAAAGTAACGCCCTTACTTTCGTCCGAAATGCGTGTAACGGTTAAGCCGTTGAGTTGTCGAATTTTTTTATTTAATGCCGTAAGTAACAGTCCTTCTATCATTTTACCGGTATCAATTTGCCCTTCGGCAGTATTATGAATGAGTTGCGGCATTATATTTTTCAATCCGAAATCGTTTTGTGCCAAACGAAAAATATTTTTTTTACCGATTACGGGTGATAACAGCCGATTGAAATAATTTATATTACCGGCGCATTCTTGAAAAAATAATTTATCTTCGGGTTTAAAAATTTCGTAACCGCCGTTCGGTGCGTAATCCATTTTTGCATCACCGATTCTTTTGCGCAACAGTTTCAAACCGCGATAACGCAATTCTACTAATTTCAATAAATCGTCTTCTGTGTGCGTTTTCAAATCGTCGAGCAACTCACCGAGACTGCCGAAACACGCAAATCCGGCGTTGCGCGTACTCGCGCCTTCCGGCAAAGTGCCGCGTTCAACAACGAGAATGCGCGCATTCGGTTGATTGTCTCGCACCGAAAGAGCGGCACTCAAACCGACAATGCCGCTTCCGATGACGGTAACATCTATGCTCGAAAAAAAACGGTCGCGTTCCCAAAAACTTAAAGTATCGGGTGTATTCATTTTTAGCTTATTTTTGCAATTTTAAAACCCGAACAATGGAACACGAATTTACGGTAAAAAAAATAAAGGATTGGCAAAAAGTCATTGATTGGATTATTGAACTACCGCCCCAAAAAAAATGTTTTTTTTTATACGGCGATATGGGTGTCGGTAAAACAACTTTCGTAAAAGTTTTTTGTAAATTTTTAAAAATTAATGCCGCAACAAGCAGCCCGACTTTTTCAATCGTAAACGTTTATTCGGACTCCATGCTTCAGACATCCGGTGTTGAAAACTTAAATCATTCGGTACCCGAAATCCGAAATTTAAAATCCGAAGTAAAAGTTTGTCACTTAGATTTATATCGTTTAAAAAATTTAGAAGAAGCACTCGACATCGGTATTGAAGATTATTTATATCCGGACGAAGGTATTTATACATTTATAGAATGGCCCCAAATCATAGAAAATTTAGCTGCGCCGAATACGGTTAGAATAAAAATAAGTTTACTACCGGATTCGATAAGAAAAATAGTAATTTTGCACTAAATATTTAAAATTGATTCGATTAACGATTGACGGTTTTTAAACTCCGGGTAAAAATCTTGATCGCATTTTTATTGAATTAATTGTAAATCGTAAATCGTAAATCGTAAATTCTCATGTCATCATTCAGCATTATAGCACAAAATGTACGCGAGACGCAAGAAGTTTTAATGCCCGTTGATAAAAAACACGGACATTTATTCATCGGTATTCCGAAAGAAACGACCTTGCAGGAAAATCGCGTAGCATTAGTACCGTCGAGTGTGCGCACGTTAACGGCGCGCGGACACCGTATATTGGTGGAAGCCGGCGCGGGTGAAAAATCGAATTTTACTGACCACGAATTTTCGGAAGCGGGTGCCGAAATTGCACATTCTTCAAAAGCGGTGTATCAAGCAGATATTATTTTGAAAGCCGCACCGCCGACGCTGGACGAAATAGATTTTTGCGTACCCAATCAAATTATTATTTCTCCGCTGCAAGCACCGATTTTGACGGAAGAATATATCCATAAATTGCGACAAAAGCGCGTCATTGCTTTGGCAATGGAATACATTCGTGATGAAGTCGGCACTTATCCTGTTGTCCGCATTATGTCGGAAATCGCCGGCATGAGCGCCATGCTCACTGCCGCAGAATTGTTGAGCGTGGCAAGGGGCGGTGTGGGCGTTTTATTGGGTGGTGTTGCCGGCGTACCGCCCGCAAAAGTTGTTATTCTGGGTGCGGGTGTGGCGGCGGAATTTGCAACGCGGGTGGCTTTGGGTTTGGGAGCGGAAGTGCGCATTTTCGATAATAATATTTACAAACTCATGCGGCTGCAAAATCAAGTCGGTAGACAATTATTCACTTCGGCAATTGATCCGGCGGTACTCGAACGCGAACTGATGACAGCCGATGTGGCTATCGGTGCTATTCATTCGGCAAATGCGCGCACGCCGATGATTGTAACAGATGATATGGTCATGAAAATGCGTCCAGGTTCCGTTATTATTGACATCAGTATTGATCAAGGCGGTTGTTTTGAAACATCTCAAGTTACGTCACATGAGAAACCGACGTACCGTTATCACGATGTCATTCATTACTGTGTGCCGAATATTGCGTCGCGTGTTCCGCGTACTGCATCGAACGCTATTAGTCATATTTTAATGCCATTGTTACTGAAAAGCGAACAAACAAATGGTTTTTATAACTTAATAACTCAAAGTGCGGGTTTGATGAACGGTATTTATGTTTTTAAAGGCACTTTAACGAATAAATATTTAAGCGAGCTTTTTAATATCCGCTATACGAACATAGAATTATTAATTACGAGCAATTGATAGAAGTGCTTTAATCTACGATAAAAGTGGTGAAAGTGACGGATTCAACTATCGGATAACCGTTTTTGGGTGTTTGTTCTTTCAGCACAATGTCAATCGTTTTTTTCAAAAGCTTTTTACGGTCTTCGGGTTCCGTGCGCAAGGTGTGAAAAATCGCTTTCACGAAACCCGTTCCGCCCGGCGGAACCGTAGATTTTGTCCAATCTAATTCCGTACAATCGCAAGCGGAAACAATATCAATATTCAAATCTTTGTTGCCCGTATTTTTAAACTTGAAGACGTGTTCCGGATTATCTCCCATTTTTATATTGCCAAAATCACACACCGTCGTATCGAAACTCATAATCGGAATCGAATCTGCTTTTAAAGCAATCGTTTTTTTATTTTTTTTAGCGTGATGTTTTTTTGTTTGTTTAGTTGTTACTGTTGCGGCGGTAGTTTGAGCAATCGGTGCAGATATATATGCCCCGCAATAAAACAATAGTATTAAAAAAGAATTTTTCATGTTTTTGGCAATCATTTAAGTGCTAATAATTTTCATGATAGCTTTTAAAAATTTAACCACATATGTACACATGAGGTCGCACATAAGTTCACTAACCGCTCGTTATTTTTAAAATCAAGCTTATGTGAACTTATGTGCAGCCTCATGTGTCCATATGTGGTTAATAATTAGATTCGTACAATATTTATGCTTTTCCTATTTTGGAGCCGGAAGCAATAGTGCCATTTTTTTTCACTACAACGATACCTTCAATAATGGAATAATTTTCATTGTCCTCGCGCGGCAAATCGTCACCGCCCTTAATGATGACGTTATCGCCGATTCGGCAATTTTTGTCGAGAATAGCTTGTTCGATGTGACAGTTTTTGCCGACCCCGATATGAATTTTATCCGTTTTCAAAAGTTCGGTCAGATGTTCATAATAATCAGCACCCATCATGTAAACATTTTTCATCACCGATTTTTCGCCCACGCGACTGCGAACGCCAATCAAACAACGCTCAATACTTTTTGAAAGTAAAATCGCGCCTTCCGCCACAATCGAGCGTTTGAGCGTTGTTCCGTAAAATTTCGATGGCGGCAACATCCGCGCTCTGGTGTACGTCAATTTTTCGATATTGTACATATCGAATTTCGGAATCGGATCGGTGAGTTCCAAGTTAGCTTCAAAAAACGAGCGCACGTTACCGATATCCGTCCAATAACCGTTATATTCGAAACTCGCAACCGGTCTGCCGCCTTTAATGGCTGCCGGAATAATTTCTTTACCGAAATCTACGGCAGCCGGATTTTCTTTCAATAAATCAATCAATGTTTGGCGATTGAAAATATAAATACCCATGCTCGCCAAATAAATTTTTCCTTTCTTTTTATTTTCTTTCGATGAAGGCGACACCCAATTTGCCAAAACGTCCGTTTTCGGTTTTTCCACAAAACTTTCTATCATCCCTTTAGCGTTTACTTTCATAATACCGAAATCCGTCGCATCGCGCGCTATTACCGGAATGGTGGCAATAGTCAGTTCCGCAGCTTTGGCGATATGATCTTTTACCATTTCCAAAAAATCCATTTGATATAACTGATCACCGGAAAGAATTAAAATATAGTCGGCATCGTGGTTCAAAACATGGTGCATGGATTGGCGCACCGCGTCGGCAGTACCTTGAAACCAATTCGAATTGTCGGGTGTTTGTTCGGCTGCCAAAACATCTACGAAGCCGAGCGTAAATTTATCGAAACTGTATGTATTCGTGACGTGCCGGTTGAGAGATGCTGAATTGAATTGAGTCAAAACGAAAATGCGCCGGATACCGGCATGAATACAGTTTGAAATCGGAATATCAATTAAACGGTATTTTCCGGCAATCGGTACCGCCGGTTTTGATCGATCTTTGGTGAGCGGATATAAGCGCGAACCTTGTCCGCCGCCTAAAATTATACTCACCATTTTTATGCTTTTTTCCATGCTGTTTTTATTTTTAATAAAATTGGTTTATAGTTTAGGTTCTTAAGCACAAATAAAACAAAAAAAATTTGAGTAAACTATTTTTAATGAATTTTTTCTTCTGATTTTAATTTATTTTAGTTGTAAGATCGTTAGAGGTGTATTGTTAGTGTTGCGCGTATCAATCTATCCTTCCCACTCATATCCTTCCTTAAAATGACTTCCGAAAAATGTTTTGCCTCTAACATGTTTTTTACGGTTTGAGCATGGAAAGTATTGCACTCGAAATATAAATTACCGTTTTCGTTTAAATGCGTTTGCGCGAAGTCGGCGATCGTTTCATAGAATATTAGAGGTGCGTTATCGCTGACGAATAAAGCGGAAGCGGGTTCAAAGTCGAGCACATTTTTATCCATCAATACTTTTTCACTTTCCGCGATATACGGTGGATTAGAGACGATAATATCGAATACCGGTAATTTTTTTTGCGCAGAAGCTTCCAAAATATCCGCCAACAAAAAATCAATTTCCGCACCGTGTCGAAACGCATTTCTACTCGCCGTTATGAGCGCGGATTCGCTGAAATCTAAAGCAGATAATTTCAGATTCGGATTTTTTAATGCCAACACAATCGGAATACACCCGCTTCCGGTACCGATGTCGAGAACGGATTTTTTTTCTAAACCGGTAGTTTTTGTATCTTCTAATATCCATTCGATTAGCTCTTCGGTCTCCGGTCGCGGAATCAAAACGGTATTATTTACTTTCAGTTTTATGCCGTAAAACCAAGCAAACCCGACAACGTATTGGACGGGCATTTTTTGCAAAAGTTTTTCTTTAACATCGGCGTATTGATGAGCGGAAATAATATCCAAAGTGGGGTTGGCAGTAGACGAAATACCTGACATTAAATAATCATCGAAAACATACCGTACAATGTTGCGCGCTTCGGAAGCATCGTATAATTGTGTCATCAAAATTTTAAGTTCCTGCTTGGCTTCTTGTACGGTCATTAAAAGGGGCGATAATAAAATTACAATTTGCAAAAATGATATGAAAACTTTAATTTTACGGAAAAATACCGTTATTTTTTTCACAATAAAATATTTTTTTTAAATAAGTCTTTAAATGCAGCGTTAAAAAAGGAAAATGAACTATGATATTGTCTCGAAATAAATTAATCGCATTAGTGGTGGGTGTATCCATTCTTACTACGGTTTTGACGGTAGGAGCGATGCGCCAATTATATAAAGGTAGTGAACTTTCGGTGCGCGACTCCGGCAATGCGCGGTTGGCAAATTATACAGATTTAATGCTCGATGATAAAGTGCGCCGGTCGTTTGTATCGTCCGCACCGACTAACTTTATTGCGGCGGCGGAAGCCATTACACCTTCGGTGGTGAACATTAAAGCATTGACGCGCGGCAACGGCGAAAGTTTTTGGGAGGACGGGCGAATGAGTGCTTCCAACGGTTCGGGTGTTATTATTTCCAACGACGGTTATATCGTGACGAACAATCACGTGGTACAAGACGCGACCGACATACAAATCACGCTCGACGATAAACGGGAATTTACGGCAAAAGTTATCGGTAAAGATGCTTATACTGACGTGGCGGTACTGAAAATTGAAGCCACCAATTTATCTGCCGTGCGCTTCGGAAATTCGGATAGTATGCGCGTCGGAGAATGGGTTTTAGCCATCGGTAATCCTTTTAATTTGGAATCCACTGTAACAGCCGGTATTGTTTCCGCAAAAGCACGCAGCATTAACATCCTCGACGACGATAAATACGCCATTGAAGCATTTATTCAGACAGATGCCGCCGTGAATCCCGGTAACTCCGGCGGTGCATTGGTGAATACAAATGGAGAATTAATCGGTATAAATACTGCTATCATCACTAAATCCGGACGTTATGAAGGTTATTCGTTCGCTATTCCCGCCAATTTAGTTCTGAAAGTCGTGCGCGATATTATGAAGTTCGGTATCGTGCAACGCGGATTTTTGGGAGTGGTGATAAATGATTTAACGCCGTCGTTGGCGCGTTCGATGGGTTATACTTCCATGAACGGCGTGTATGTGGAGCAAGTGAATCCGAGATCCGCCGCAAGTGAAGCAGGATTAAAACACGGCGATATTATTATTTCTGTTCAGAATAAAAAAATAAAAAATAAAGCGGAAGTACTCGAACTCGTAGCAGAACAGAAACCGGGCGATAAAATTTCGATGGATTATTTTCGAGGCGGACAAATGATACAAACACAAGTCACTTTAAAAAACAAAGACAACAACACCGGTTTGGTACAACCCGAAAACCCGGACGAGCGGTATAATATTTTTAAACGCATTGGCATCGCGGACGTGCGCGAACTGACAAATCAAGAAAGCCGTAAAATGAGTGCGAAAGGTATAAAAGTAGTGAGCATCGAACGCGGCAGCCAAATAGACAGAACGAATATGGAAATCGGTTTTATCATTACGCGCATTAACGATACTAAAATCGAATCGGTAGATCAGGCAGCGGTTTTAATAAAAAAACTGTCCGGTCAGATACTGATAGAAGGCGTTTACGAAGATTTTCCGGATTTCTATTTTTATAAAATCGTGAAATGATTGCCGATACAAAGTCACTACAAGGCTTGCTTTATCCGCACCAATTTTTCCAGCAATGCCTCCAACTTATCCAACGGCAACATATTTGCACCGTCGCTTTTTGCTTCGCTCGGGTTAGGATGCGTTTCTATGAATAAACCATCGGCACCAACGGCAATCGCAGCGCGTGCAATTGTTTCTATCAAAGCCGGTTTACCGCCCGTGATACCGGATTTTGAATTGGGTTGTTGAAGCGAGTGTGTGCAATCCATTATTACCGGCACTTGAAAGGCTTGCATTTCCGGAATATTTCTGTAATCCACGACCAAATCTTGGTAGCCGAAAGTATTGCCGCGTTCGGTCAGCATTATTTTTTGGTTGTGGCTGTCGCGTACTTTTTGCACGGCGTGATGCATTGTTTCGCTTGAAGCAAATTGTCCTTTTTTTATATTCACGACTTTTCCGGTATTTGCCGCCGCCTCCAACAAACTTGTTTGTCGACAAAGAAACGCGGGTATTTGCAAAATATCAACGTATTCGGCAGCCATAGCCGCTTCTTCGTCGGCATGAATATCCGTAGTAGTGGGTACTTGAAAAGTATCGCGCACTTTACTCAAAATTTTTAACGCTTTTTTATCGCCGATACCCGTGAATGAATCAATCCGCGAGCGATTTGCTTTTTTGTAAGAACCTTTAAAAATATAAGGAATTTGTAATCGGTCGGTAATTGCCAAAATTTTTTCGGCGATGCGCAATGCCATATCTTCGCTTTCGATGGCGCAAGGTCCGGCAATTAAAAAAAAGTTATTCGCAGCAGTATGCCGCAGCAACGGTAAGTCGTAAGTGTTAATCATAAAATTCGTATTAAAAAAACGGGAGGAAGGACGATAAAAATTTTATTTTTTTTAAAATCCGGTTTAATGCGCTTTAACCACGTCTTTTCTCTCCGGAAATAAATTATAAAAAAATTCGGTGTAAATATTGCATATTAACTCCAAACGGTTGTACATTTGCAACGCTTTTTCAAGAAAGAAGTCAGTAAGTCAAAAAAAGCCCCAATAGCTCAGTTGGTTAGAGCGTCGGACTGTTAATCCGTAGGTCAGAGGTTCGAGTCCTCTTTGGGGCGCAAAGCTTTCCGGCAAATGAAAAATCCTGTATAACGGTAGTACGTTTTACGGGGTTTTTATATTTTATGGGTTTTTCTCGTTATTCCTTCGCGGCAAACTTCAAAAAATTATCTAAAGACAAACAATTCAGACAACCTTCAGCATCTAAACCGCCTTTGCGTGCCGTAAAAATACCGTACAATAAATCATCAATACCGGCGCACGAATGCGCATCCGGATTAATGGCGACGTAAACATTTTTCTCACGGGCGTATTGTATCCATGTCCAATCCAGATCCAAACGATAAGGATTGGCGTTGAGTTCTATAGAAACTTTATTGGCAGCGCAGGCATCAATTACTTTTTTATGGTCAATAGGATAGCCTTCTCTTGATAGCAACAAACGCCCTGTCGGATGTCCGAGAATAGTGGTGTACGGATTTTCTATGGCTTTTATCAACCGCGCCGTTGCTTTTTCTTCATTCATTTTTAATTGCGAATGCACGGAAGCAATGACAAAATCGAATCCGCGCAAAACATCGTCGGCGTAATCGAGTCCGCCTTCATATAAAATATCGGATTCAATCCCTTTTAAAATTTTAAAATTAAAAAGTCCGGCATTCACAGTATCTATTTCGCGCCATTGTTCTTGCACGCGGTCTTCTTTCAAACCGTTGGCATAAAAAGCGGATTTTGAGTGGTCGGTGATACCGATATAAGCATACCCTTTTTTTTGTGCGTGGTGCGCCATTTCCGCCACCGTGTTCATACCGTCGGAATAAAAGGTGTGCGTATGTATCACGCCTTTTATATCGCCGGGCGTTATGAGTTTCGGTAATTTATTTTCTTGTGCTTGCCGAATAACTGCCGCATTTTCGCGCAGTTCAGGTGCAATAAACGGTAATATTGCTGTTTTAAAAACATTTTCTTCAGTACCAATACGCTGAAAATCTTTTTCCGGAAAAATATCCGAGAATGCTTTCAAGAAAATATCGTTACCCGTGTAATCGAAAAGTTTTGAACCGTGTTGTTCAGGTGTAGCGGTATAAATATTGACTGAAAATCCGTTGGCATTTTTGCAGATATAGCTGTTTTCTTTTTTTTCTAAAAGTGTCAGTATATCGTTGTCGAAAATCGATTCTATGCTGTCGCGGGTGGTGATGAGTAAATCTATTGCCTCCAATGTCGGACACAAACGCCTCAATGCACCGACTTCATCAATAGAAATATTTTTTAACTTCGCCTGAATATGCGCAATTATTACTTTAGCTTCCGAATTTACAGTTACCCACAACTGACTTTTTTTCGATTTGAGATAATATTCCGTATTTTTGCGGACTTCTTCTTGCGTTTTTTTCCCGAAACCTTTTAGTTCTATTAAACGGTTTTCGTTACAAGCGTACAACAATTCGCCGGCAGATTCGATTCCTAAACTTTGCCACGCTTGAAAAACTTTTTTCGGACCAAAGCCATTGATATTGAGCATATCAATAACACCGCTGGGCGTTGTTTCGGCATATTTTTGATACGTTTGCAAATGTCCGGTGCCGATAAGTTCTTCTATTTTATCGCCGATAGCTTTACCTACCCCTTTTATCGCATCTAATTCTTTGCGCGACATATCGGTTATCGGCGCATCTTGTTTGCGCAAAGTGACGTAAGCATTCCGATAAGAACTTATTTTAAAAGGATTTTCGTTGTGAAGTTCCATTATATCCGCTAGATCGGAAAAAGCATTTGCGATTTGTTTGTTGGTCATTTTACTGATTTTTTGCCGTCAATGGGTTTTTTTTACTCGCAAAGAATAATTTACGAAAAATATATGTTTTGTAAGGGTTCAAAATTTTGAACCCCACTCTTAATCAACAAATTAAAACTTGGGGATCAAAATTTTTAACCCTTACAAAACGTACACACATGACATTAGATTTTCAGAAAACCAGTTCTGAAAGAGTAAAAAAACGCGCTATTGCCCTACATAACTCAATTTATAAATTTTATGCCCCCAATCATCTGAAATCAATAAATCGCCATTTTTGTCAGTGACTATATCAACCGGACGGCCATAAATATCATCGCTTTTTTCAAATTTAATGAACGGTAGTTCACCGTAAGGTTTACCGTCTTCAAATAAAACGCTCGTAATAGCGTAACCGCCTTTATCGCTTCTGTTCCATGAACCGTGATATGCCACAAACGCATTGCCTTTTGCATTCGGAAATTTTGCTGCGTTATAAAACATCATACTGTTCGGTGCCCAGTGCGCGCCGGTAGTCCATTCGGGTATCGTTGTTTTTGCTGCCCATTCCAAAATATCTGCGCGTTTCATGTATTCATAACGCGGTATGCGATTGCCCGTGATGTACGGATGTCCGTAAAAAGCATCTTGCACATAATGATTCATTTCATCGGGCGGAAATCTGTCCGTTACGGGTTTTCTGCCTTTTGAATCCCCTTTTTCAAAAATTTCACCGAAATTATCACTGCCGTGATCCATACCCCAAATTTCATCTGTGCCGGGACGAACGACTAATTTTTCGGTATTGCGCAAACCACCGCAGAAAAGTTTTTTATCACCGCCGTTCAAGTCGAATGACCAAATTTTTAAACGTTCGGTTTCGGTTTCATCATCAATATTCCCGCTGCAACCGATGGAAGTGTAAATCCGGTTATTATTCACCAAAATAGACCGCCACCAATGTCCGCCGTTTTTAGGCAATTGCCCATCCGGAATAACGGTAACGATTTCGTCTGCAATGCCATCGCCGTTTGTATCGCGTGCTTTGAAAATTGCACCCGTTTCCGAAAACCATAACCAACCGTCTTTCCAAATCATGCCATGCGCTTTCGGATGACCTGTAACAAAATCAGTAACGGTTTCGTAATATCCGTCGCCGTTTTTATCCGTGCAGGCTTTTATTTTGCCTTCGTCCGGTAAAGAAACGAACAGTACACCGGCATCACTCATCTGCAATTGTCGCGGTTTGATGATACCATCTTGAACAATAGTTAATTTGTAACCCGCGCGCACCCAAATTTCGGGAGCCACGGTTGTTTTTTGTGCTGTTAAACAAGCATCGAAAAATAAACAGCAGATAAAAAACAAGGTAAAATTTTTCATAAAATAGACTTTTAATTTGAATTTCAGATTTCTTTAAAAACAGCAAAAGTATAAATTTGTTGCATGAACGCACGTTACGAAAACAAAAAAATGCTCAAAAAATGTTGTCGCAGATTTTTTTGAGCATTTTTTACAAACAGTAGATACAAAATGTTTCAATCTTGATACTTAGGGAATTTATTGGTTTGCATTTATCATTATTTCTTATCTTGTCTAGCAAATACTTTTTTCAATAAATCGGTATTACGCAAATTCACATCGGAGCGGATAGCTAATTCTTTTTTCGCTATCAGACTGAACATACCTTGAAGTGCGGTAGTCGTGACGTGATCGTCTAATTCCGGATTTGTTTTACTCACGAACGGAATTTTATTGTACGCCGATACCGCATCGCGCCAGTACGTGCGCGCATTCACTTTATCCAAAGATTCTTGAATAATCGGTTTGAATGCCGCCACTAAATCTGCCGAAGTTGTTCTTTGTAAATACTGCGTGGCAGCATCTTTATCGCCGGTAAGAATCGACATAGCATCGCCGAACGACATTTTTTTGATCGCACTGATAAATATCGGTTTCGCTTTTACAGCCGCATCTTCGGCAGCACGGTTCATGCGTTCTGTTAAATCGGCTTCCACATTATTGAAACCCGGCACCATTTTCAATTTCGATACCACGTTTTGCGCTTCGACGGGTACTAAAATTTTGTACGGACTTAAAAAATAACCGTCTTTGGCAGATAAAAAATCCGTTGCTTCACTCAAACCCACGTTCAACGCTTCTTTCAAACCGTTGCCGACTTCATCTTGAGATAAGCCGCCGCCTTTTGTGATAGATGATACTTTCTGTTCCGCTTTCTTCAAAAAATCGCCGAATTGTGCAAAAGAAATTTGCGCTGAAAAAACCAATATTACACCGAGAAAAAATGATTTCATTTTCATTCTAGAAATTTAAGTTAACTGATACTTGCGTTTAAAAATTATTTTTTGATTCATCACACCATCATGCACCTTTGACTATTTTATAGACGTGGAAAATGTAAAACGGGTATGCTGTTTTCATTTTTTAAATAATTTTTAACATAAGTACAGGTTATTTTGGGGTTTTAATAAAAAATCGCGCATATTTGATAGCTGATAACAAATTAAAAAAACCATGAAAAAATCCGGTTACGAACTGAAAATAGAAAACCCTTGCAGTGCTGATTGGTCGGAAATGTCAGCAACCGAAAAAGGTAGATTTTGTACGCAGTGTGAAAAAACGGTAATTGATTTCACAAAATTTTCTGATGATGCAGTTATTAAACTTTTAGAACAAAATAAGGGTTCAATGTGCGGTCGTTTGCACAATTCTCAATTGGAAAGATATTTAGTGAAAACCCAAACGCAAAAACAAAATCCGTATTCCGCTCGATTTATCGCCGGACTCTTACTTTTTGCTGTACCTGAAACCTTTTTTGCACAAAAACCGGAATTTATCACTATTACTTCACCGACGGATGAAGGAAAGAAGGTTGTTTCACCGGAAAAAGAAAATTCCTTGACGGAACAAAAATTTCAAGAAGATAATTCGGTCAATAATATTATTTTCGGCAAAGTGGTTTTAGGAAACGAGGAAATAGTAGGTGCTACAGTTATGATTAGACAGACTACCATTGCTACAATTACAGATTTATCAGGAAGATTTCATTTAAAAATACCGGCTTATTTTTTGGAAAAAGATAAAGTTAATTTAGCTGTTGATTATTTAGGATATGAGCCGTATTATTTTTCTGTTGATAAAAAGACTATTTCTGCCAATAAAGAAATTTTAATAAATATTATGGAGGAGAAATCATTTACTATGGGAAAGATGATGATTTGCCAACCCAAAATACTTCCTATTTTGCTGAAAGATGTTATAGTGCCGCAAATAGAAACAAATAATTTGCTGAAAGATGTTACAGTGCCGCAAATTAAAACTATTAAATGGTGGCAATTTTGGAAAAGTAATTAATAATTGATTTACCCATTGATTTTAATCAAAAGAACGTGGTGTTAATCTACTGATTGTTTTAAAATTTTATCAATTAAAAATCTTTCTGAAAATAATCATTAAGAATTTTATGAACATTAAGCAAAATTTTCACAGATTTCAATTTAATTTTTACTATTTCAAAAAACTTTGAGTAATTTTACTCAATACGTTGAGTAAAACATTTTTTATGATCCAAAGAATTTATTTTCAAATACTTACAAAGCGAATTGCTGAACCGAGAAATTTTTGCAAGTGCTGGTTGGTCCACGACAATTCGGTAAAACTATGTTTTAAACACAATTATTAGCTGTACCATGACGGTTTGCCATAGCAGGAATTCATGAAAATTATTACGACGGAGATGTTTTGAGTTTTTAACTTGAGGTTAAGACATTATTACGTTCTCGCTTTTAATTAATTTGCGATTTATCTTTCAAAAATAAAAAAAACACGCAAAGAAAACCAAATTTATTTGCACGCGTTTTTTTAATCTAAACCCGAATTAATTTCCGACTTTAAGTTTCTCCAAAACATATCTCTCTTTTCTTCGTAATTTTATATTAATTTTGCGCTTAATTTTTGCAAATATTAAGGCATCAATGGTTTGCAAAATCGCAAATCAAAAATCGTAAATCGTAAATCACCAAGATATGTATCGTGAATTTAAGCACCTCAATCTGTCGGAAATAGACAAAGAAATTTTGAAATTTTGGGATGATGAGAAAATATTTGAAAAATCGGTAGAGCAACGCGACCCGAATAATGCGTTTGTGTTTTACGAAGGTCCGCCGTCTGCAAACGGTTTGCCGGGGATTCACCATGTCATGGCGCGCGCTATTAAAGATATTTTTTGTCGGTTTCAAACCCTGAACGGAAAGCGCGTCGAGCGCAAAGGCGGTTGGGATACGCACGGTTTGCCGATCGAGTTGAGCGTTGAAAAAGAACTCGGGATTACGAAAGAAGATATCGGCAAAAAAATTTCTATTGACGAATACAATCAAAAATGTCGCGAAACCGTGATGCGCTATAAAGATGTTTGGGACGACATTACGCGCAAAATGGGTTATTGGGTGGATTTGCAAAATCCGTATATCACTTACGAAAACGATTATATTGAATCCGTTTGGTCGCTGTTGCAAAAGCTGTACAAAAAAGATTTGATGTACAAAGGCTATACCATTCAACCGTATTCACCCGCCGCCGGTACAGGTTTGAGTTCACACGAATTAAATCAGCCGGGTACTTACAAAGATGTGACCGATACGACAGTGGTGGCGATGTTTAAAGTAATCCGAAATCAAGCGGAATGGCTTTTTGATTCCCCCGACGAAGACGTGCGTATCGCTGCATGGACAACTACGCCTTGGACTTTGCCGTCAAATACCGCGCTCACAGTCGGACCGAAAATTGATTACGTAAAAATAAAAACGCATAACCCCTATACACACGCGCCGGTAAGCGTAATCGTCGCAGAAAAATTGGTGAATAAATGGTTCGGCGGAAAAAACCAACCGATAATTGAATACAAATCGCAGGCGTTCAAAGGTGAAAAATTAGCGGAGATACGTTACGAACAACTATTGCCTTACGCGCAACCGACCGACGGCGATGCGTTCGTGGTCATCACCGGCGATTTTGTGACGACGGAAGACGGAACCGGCGTTGTGCATACTGCGCCTTCGTTCGGTGCCGATGATATGAAAGTCGGGCGCGCCAACGGCATCGGTTCTCTCACGCTCGTTGATAAGCAAGGTAAATTTACGGATAATGTCGGCGAGTTTTCAGGACGTTACGTAAAAGACTATAAAGACGATCCTGATTATGTGAGTGTGGATGTGGATATTTCCGTCAAACTCAAACTCGAAGGCAATGCTCTGAATGTTCAAAAATACGTACACACTTATCCGCATTGCTGGCGCACCGACAAACCTGTTTTGTATTATCCTTTAGACGCTTGGTTTATCCGCGCCTCGAAAGTGCGTAAAAAAATGGTGGCACTTAATAAAACGATTAATTGGAAACCCGCGTCAACGGGTGAAGGACGTTTCGGAAAGTGGTTGGAAAATTTGCAAGATTGGAATTTGTCGCGCTCGCGGTATTGGGGTATTCCTCTGCCAATATGGAGAACAGAAATAAGCCAACAGCCAACAGCCAACAGCCAACAGCTAATAGAAAAATGTATCGGTTCTATAAAAGAATTACAAAAAGAAATTCAAAAAGCGAATCAAACCTTAAATCTGAATCAATCGGTTCCGAAAGATTTGCACCGTCCGTATATTGATGATATTATTTTGGTGAGTGACGACGGACGACCGATGCGCCGTGAATTGGATTTGATTGATGTGTGGTTCGATTCCGGTGCCATGCCTTATGCGCAATGGCATTATCCGTTTGAAAATAAAAAGAAATTTAAAGAAAATTTTCCCGCCGATTTTATCTCGGAAGGTGTTGACCAAACACGCGGTTGGTTTTATACGCTTCATGCAATTGCGGTAATGGTATACGGTAAAGTGGCGTTTAAAAATGTCGTGTCAACCGGTTTGGTTTTGGATAAAAACGGACAAAAAATGTCGAAACGACTCGGCAATGCAGTTGATCCGTTTGAAACAATCGGGAAATACGGTGCCGACGCAACGCGCTGGTACATGATGTCGAACGCACAACCTTGGGATAATTTAAAATTCGATGTTGAAGGTATTGTAGAAGTGCGCAATAAATTTTTCGGAACGCTGTACAATACCTATAATTTTTTCGCCTTGTACGCAAACGTAGATGATTTTGTCCAAGACGAAACCAATCAAACTCCGGTTGAAAAACGCGAAGAATTGGACAGATGGATTCTTTCAAAATTAAATTCATTGGTGATTGATGTAACGGCTGCTTACGAAGATTACGATCCAACTGCAGCAGCGCGCGCGATGGAAAAATTCGTAGATGAACACTTATCTAATTGGTATGTACGTTTAAGTCGCCGCCGTTTTTGGAAAGGTAAAATGTCGGACGATAAAAAAATGGCGTATGAAACCTTGTATGAATGTTTGATGGTAGTAGGTCAGTTAACATCGCCGATTGCGCCATTCTTCTCAGATTGGCTCTATAAAAATTTGACGGATAATATCCGCGCTAAAGCGATTCAAATAAATTCGCCTTTGCGCCACGCTTCTGTGCATCTTACCGATTTGACTAAATCGAATACCGGACTTATTGACAAGGATTTGGAAGAAAGCATGGATTATGCCCAACGCATTTCTTCTTTAATTTTAAGTATTCGGAAAAAAGAGAAAATTCGCGTGCGCCAACCGCTCACGCGCGCTTTGTTGCCGATTTTGAACGACGGTTTTGAAGCACACGTGCGCCGCGTACAAGATCTAATTGTCGCCGAAACGAACATAAAAACTTTGGAGTTTATAAAAGATACTTCGGGTATAGTAACTAAAAAAGTAAAACCGAATTTCAAAACGCTTGGCAGAAAATTAGGTGGTGATATGAAAGCGGGACAAACGGCGATTGAAGCATTGTCGCAAGAAGACATTAAGCTAATTGAAGCATCGGGTAACTATAAAATTATTGCTAACGGTAAAGCGTACGAACTTAAGCTCGAAGATTTCGTGATTTCGTCTGAAGATATTCCGGGTTGGCAGGTAGCGAATGACGGCGAAGTAACGGTAGCTTTAGATATTAATCTGAACGATACTCTGATTGCGGAAGGCACGGCGCGCGATTTAGTCAACCGAATCCAGAATATCCGCAAAGATAAAAATTTAGAAATTACCGACCGCATTCACATTGCAGTTGAAAAACACGATGCCATAAACGCCGCCATCGAAAATTTCAGTGATTATATCAAAGCCGAAACCCTCGCCGATCGTTTGGATTTAATGGCACAACTCGCCGGAGAAGAAGTCGCTTTGAACGATGATATACTTTTGAAAATGAACGTTTATTTGAGTAGTATCGTTCCTTAGTTTTTTGTTCGAACCGGAATTGTCGGTATTTTCAGGATTTATTGGATGGGGAAAGCCGAAACTCTGCTCGTCTTAAAATCTTGACCCTATTGATTCAGACAAAAAATAAATTTCGGGTTAAGGAAATTTGAAAATAAAAGCTGTGAACAAAAATTAATTTGTTCACAGCTTTTTTATTTGAAAAATTGAGTTCGGAGCGTTTTAAGAAAGTCTTCGCTTCGAGCCAAGACTTCCTTTTTTAATTTATTACGCTTTTACCGCAACCGGTACCGCCGGTGCAACAACTTCTTCGGGTGCATTCATCACGATATTTTGATGACGAATAGACTCTTGATGAATGGACGATAAAAACTGAATCACAAATTCATCGCTCAAATTGCGCGTACGTCCTTTTTGTACCGCCGAATTTAAAATTTCATTCCAGCGCGCAGTTTGCAAAATGCCGATATTATTCTGTTTTTTATATTTACCTACTTCTTGCGCAAACTGCATCCGTTTTCCGAGAAGCGTTAAAAGATCATTATCAATTTCGTCAATGCGTACGCGCAACGCTTCAATGGAATTTAAAAAACCGGCATCCGATTTTTCGCGGATATGCAAATCGGCGATGAGTTTTTTATAAACTTCCGGTACGATTTGTTGTTTCGCATCGCTCCAAGCTTCATCCGGATTGCAATGTACTTCAGTTATTAAACCGTCGTAATTCAAATCCATCATCTGCTGTGCTACTTCGGCGAGCATGTGTCTGTTGCCGCAAATATGCGAGTTGTCGCCGATGATTGTCATTTCCGGCATACGGCGCATCAGTTCAATCGCAATTTCCCAGTGCGGTACATTGCGGTATTGTGTTTTTGCCGCCGTAGAAAATCCGCGATGAATGGCGGCTAAGCGTGTGATACCGGCTTTATGCAATCGCTCGAAAGCACCGAGCCATAACTCCAAATCCGGATTAATCGGATTTTTTATCATCACCGGAATATCGCAACCGCGCAATGCGTCGGCAATTTCCTGCACACTGAACGGATTAACAGTCGTGCGCGCGCCTATCCAGAGTACATCTACACCAAATTTCAAGGCTTCGTAAACATGGTGTGCATTTGCTACTTCAACGGTAGTGCGCAATCCGGTTTCTTCTTTCACCCGTTTCAACCATTTCAAACCTTCGGAGCCTACACCTTCAAAAGCACCTGGTCGCGTGCGCGGTTTCCAAATACCGGCTCGGAACAAATCAATATTTTGCTTTGCTAAATCGCGTGCAATACTCATTACTTGCCCCTCTGTTTCGGCAGAGCAAGGACCCGCTATCAAAATCGGGCGTTTTTTTTCAGTAAAAATTGATTTTAATTCCATGTGAAATATATTTGATAATTGTTGGTCAGATTTTTTATAAATTTTACCTTCACGGTGAAGGTTGCACAAAGTAAAAGCTATTTTACAAATTTTTCATTATTTTTTTCGGATTAGGAATGAAATTTTAATAAGGTACTAAAATTTCATTCCTTAAGCTAAATAGAATATTACAATTTGATTTTTTTCTGATGCTTCGGTATAAAATTTTTTTAAGTTATCAAAATGCGCTTTCAAGTAATAAAATACCTCATCGCTATCAGTCCAAAATCCTGCCGGATAAATTTCGAGTTCAAGCATTTTTTTACTTTTGTATCGTTTTTTAAAATCCGCATCCGTCAATACGCTCAATGCTTTCGTAATTTGATGTACTTCTTCGGGATCCGAATAATTTGCCGGACCGAAACCGAAATCCTGTTCTTCATCTACGAATTGATCCAAATTAAACATCACAAACGAAAACGGCGGTTGCGCACTATCCCATTCCGCTAACGCATAACCGGTAAGCATAAAAAAAATCGCTTCCCAAGTTTTATGAATATCCAATTTATGTGCGTTTACAGATTCCGGATTTTCAGCAATGGTTTTAAGTAATGCACTGTTCTCCAAAATTTTCGGTAATTCCGCATTCGGTAAACGCAGTAAGTATCCTATCATGTCCATAAAAAACAGTTGTTAGTTGTTTTGGTTAAGATTTTCACCCGGCAAGCAACTATTTTTCAATAATCGGTTTCACGGCAGCTGTATCAATGGTAGCTTTAATATTTATTTTTGCCGGTTTTACAGGTTTTACGATTTGAACGCTGCTGTCCATCATTAAATTTTGTTTGAAAATAAGACTGTCCACTATTCTGTTCGCCGAATCGTAAGCAGCTTGAATGCACTCGATACGCCGCTTCTTTTTATAATTTTCTACATTCAGTTTTATTTCGGCGCGGATATATTCTTGTTTTTTATCGTTAGTATTGCAACTTACCGAAAAGAAAAGCATAAATATAAAGACTATATTTTTAAAGGGTACGCAAGTGTAAATCCAAGATCCAAAATCAAAAATCAAAAATTTTTTTTTCATCTGCCCAAACGTTTATTGATTTCTGTCTGACGCACCGTGAGCAGTGAATCTATAAATTTTTGACGGATGACGGGCGTACTGTCTTTGCACCAAGTATCGAAATCTTTACTGAGTTTTGAAATTTGACTTGATGAAGTAGTATCGATAATCGTGCGCTCGTCTTTTGTAAGTATCAGTTCACTGTTTTGGCAGCGTTCAAAAAAAATTGAAACGAGCAGCAAGACGGCAATTATTTTTTTCGACATATTTTTTTTGCAAAGTGTGGTTTGCGCGTAGAAGGAATCGCCTTTATTTTTTTACGGGCTTTTCGGGAAAATCTACTTTTCTATACACATCTGAAAGTGAAATAGAAATTCCGATGGATTTTAAAAGAAAAATTTCGGATATATCATTTTTATTTGTAGTTATCCATGTATTTTCATCTTGTTTGAACCAAGTTTCAACTAAAGCCTTATCGGGATCAATGACGACATATTCTTTGAACGATTCTAAATTTTTATACCACCAAAATTTAGTAGTCCGATCGAAAGATGAAGTACTTCGCGAAGAAACTTCTACTACTACTAAAGGATTAACGATAATGTCTTCTCTGCCTTGCCAAAAGATGGGAACTTCACAAATAACTAACGCATCGGGATAAACGCTTACGTCTTCTTGCTCGATATAAGTTTTTTGATCGCTGTTTAATATATGGTAAGGTGTTTTCAAATCGTTTGTAGCTTGTATTAAAGCATAAATCATATTCGATGCTATTTGGTTGTGGCGATACTTAGCTCCAAGCATTTTTAAAATTTGACCCTTATAAAATTCGTTTTTGTCAACGGCTTTTTCTTCCTTTTTCAGATATTCCTCAAAAGTAAACAGCTTTTCTTTTTTTCTTTTTTTATCGAATTCAACGGCAGCTACCATAAGCAGTAAAATTTTATACAAAAATAACTGTTTCAGTTCATAATTTATGAAGTAATTTTCACATCGTCTATTGCTTTCTCCCAAGTCCGGAATTGGTGCGAGAACTCAAAAATATATTCCAAAATAGCCCTGTCATTTTTTGTAAGCGGTAGTTGGCGGCGTTGCATAACGCGCTCTATCGTGTCGCAAGCTTTTTTGAAATCATAAGTAATAAAACCGCCCGTGCCACCCCACGCAAATGACGGTATAAAATTTCGCGGATAACCGGCACCGAATACGTTGGCACAAACGCCGACCACCGTACCGGTATTGAACATGGTGTTGATGCCGCACTTTGAGTGGTCGCCGAGCATTAAACCGAGAAATTGCAAACCGGTTTTTCGAAAACTTTTAGCGGTATAATCCCAGAGTTTGATGTCGTCATAAGTATTTTTCAAGTTCGATGTATTCGAGTCGGCACCCATATTGCACCACTCGCCGATGACGGAATTGCCGACGAAACCGTCATGCGCTTTATTACTGTAACCGAATACGACACAATTACTCACTTCGCCACCGAATTTGGAATGCGGTCCGATCGTTGTAGCACCGTAAATTTTCGCACCCATTTTCAGTATAGAGTGTTCGCACAAAGCCAAAGGACCGCGCACTATACAACCTTCCATGATTTCGGCATCTTTACCGATATAAATAGGTCCCGTTTTTGTATTTAAAATACTGCCTTCTACGACTGCGCCTTGCTCCAAAAAAATTTGAGTAGGGTCGCCGATAATCGTATTTGTATCGCTAATCGGTTGTGAGTTGCGCCCTTCGGTGAGTTGAATAAAATCTTCGCGCAGCACGGTATTGTTCAATTGAAAAATATCCCAGACGTGGCGAATTTCGTGAAAATTTTTATCTTCCAAATCAAAACCGATGAGTTCGTTGATGTCGTTGTCAGTCATTAAATGATAAAATTGCTGACTGTCCACGCGTGCCGCCACTAAATCACCGTCTTTTAAAAGTGCTTCGTTATTATTAAGTTTATCAATCAAATCGCAAAGTACATCATTCGGCAACACCGCACCATTGATAATGAAATTGTCGGCACCGATGTGAATCGGATATTTTTCGCACAAATAATCTTGTGTAATATACGATGCGCGTCCGTTCAAAGCACGTTCCCATTTTTCTCGAACGGTATCAATACCCACCCGAATTTCGCAAACCGGTCGCGTATAAGTGAAAGGTAAAAGGTGATCGCGTTGGTCAGGGTCGAATAAAATAATATTTTTCATTAATAAATTATGCGTAATTACTTCGTTTTTTGTTTAACGCAAAAATATTTATTAAAATATTTTTTTTACCGAAAATGATAAGAAAATATTTCTTTTATATTCAGGTCAAGGTTATCCGATAAAATAATGGCAGAATAATTTTTATTTTTATTTGAGATAAAAATAGTTTTTTGAACAATTTTTTTAATTTTTTTTACAAGTAATTCAAAATCAATTAATTATTTTTGTTTATTAACAAATAAACAAAAAAAAATTGTGACATTGAACTAAAATTGTTTTTGTTTGATTGAAAACGTTACTGCACCTTTGTGTTGTTAAGAATATGTTCATGGGATTATAACATTTGCAGCGTATCGCAAGCCGTTGTTCTTTTATTTCAGGTTGTTGTTATTCACTTTTACAAAACAAACGTAGTTTCAATATAAGATGAGATAACTGGAAGAAACTATAACAAACTAACACTGTGACTTTTTTTATTGAAAAGGACTGAAATTAAAGATTCTGCGAATTTTTTCGCAACACAACGGCTTGCGTATATGTTTATTAAAAAGAAATAAAAAAAACCGAAAAGTTTTTTTAAAAATATAAAATCGAAATTTGAATACTTTTTTTAAAAAGTAAATATTTTTTGATTCATAACTAATATGTTCATGGGATTATAATTTGCGGAACGGGCTACGTACAAACGTATCCCGTTTTTTTTTGAAAAAAATTTTTATTGAGGACTTGAAAAGATTTTCAATATTAATTTTTTTTAAATTATTTCGGCAAAAATTTTAGTTTTAAATTTCCGTTAGTAAAAAAAATTCAAAACTAAAAATTAAAATGGTATGGCGTAACTTGCAACGAATAAGCGAATCTATTTTTTATAAATTCCCTGAATAATTCGACGAATAAAGCGATGTGCGCGTTAATAAGTATCCTCTGTAAAAAAATTATTTTTTGAAAATTTTATGCTCGAAGAAAAACAAACGACAAAAAAGCCTTTTACTTTCAAATCTTTCAAAATTCATCAAGACGATAAAAGCGTGATGAAAGTCGGCACCGACGGCGTATTGCTCGGTGCGTGGTCGGAAATAAAAAATACCGCTTCGGTTTTAGATATCGGCACCGGCACCGGACTGATTGCGATTATGCTCGCACAACGACTCGAAGCCCTTGAAAATGCATTCGTTCATGGCGTAGAAATAGATGAACAGGCTTTCAAGCAAGCGCAAGAAAATATGGCATTGTCGCCGTTTTCCGGGCTCGTAAAATGTTTTCATCAATCTGTTCAAGATTTTGCGCACACTGCAACCGAGCGTTACGATCTGATTATATCCAATCCGCCGTTTTTTACGGGCGGTACGTTTTCGCACAATCAAGATAAAAACAATGTGAGACATACCGTCAAACTATCGCACAACGATCTGTTGAACGCTACGCGCCAACTGTTACACAAGACCGGGAAATTTACGGTCATACTGCCGCTCATTGAAGGTATGCGTTTTATTGAAGTCGCGCGCACTTACGGTTTTTACAATACCAAACGCACGGATGTACGTCCGCGTATCGATAAAAATATCGAACGTTTATTGCTTCAATTTGAATTTACCGAACGTACAATCGAAAGAGACGAACTCGTTTTGCTCGAAGGCACTTCCGACCGCGATTACAGTGCGGCTTACAAAACTTTAACTCGCGATTTTTATATAAATTTTTGACTTTTTGACGTTACACTTTTGACGTTGGACGTTGGACAAAATAAAAAAGGACAAAAGAAACATGAGATTTCTTTTATCCTTTTTTTTCATATTTTTTGTACAAAGTCTAACATCTTGAGTCTAACATCCAACTACTTAGGAAAACCGAAAATAGTTTTATCCACCGTCGGATTGAGTTCTACTTTATCTGTTTTCAGTGTCATTGCTGTTTGACCTTTTACTTTTTGTTCGATAGTATGCGGCATCATTAAACCGCCTTCGTCTTTGTAGTCACTCATATAAGTTTCCATTGACTGACCTTTCATCGGACCGGTCGTAGCAAAAGATCGCACCATGACCGGAATATAGCTGTCGGTATCAAAAAAATAAATTTTTTCATCGCCGGTTTTGCGTTTCATTGAAATTTTATAGCATTTAGTGCCTTCAATTTCTTCCGTTCCCTGCAATTCAATAGCATGTCCTTTTGTTTTGTAATCAATAAACTCGTCTTCAAAAGCTTCTTTAGCAGCTTCTTTTGTTTCATCTTCCGTTTTTTTAACGGGTTTATTCATTGTTCCCCATGGACTTTGATTCCAAGCTACTGTACCGTCGTAAGCATCTACGAATTTTTGTCCCTGAAAATCTCCTTCTTGGCGCGTCAAGTTCGGTTTAGCGGAAGTGGATGTAAAAGGAATAGTCATACCTTGAACTATTACGGAACCGGTCGAGCGCATGGTCGCCAAAGTTTTCCATTTGTCTGCACCGCCCACCGCTTTCAAGTATTTATCCACGATAGTATCTGCGGAAGCGGTTTGCGCTTTTGCAGCAAACACTGAAAGTGACAAGGCGCATAAAAAAAATAATTGTTTCATAAATAATTTTGTTTAATGTAAAATGAATCTGTAAGAAAATACTTGCGGCAGACGAACCGGTCAAGGATTTTTTTTTCAATATCCATTACCGTATCGTGCTTTTGAAATAATGACACAAATTAAAACGATAAAATTGAATTGCAAAAAAAAATTAGCGCAATAACGTTTTTTTAACGACGAACGACGAATACTCGACGACGGAATAAAATACGCGCGTGATTTTTTGTAAAAAAACAGTTTTTATCTTTCTTTGCAAAAAACTTTTTCACCTTTGCGTCCTTGAGCTCACTCATAAAGTTTGAACGCGAAAACCGTTTACGAAAAAAAATACTTTTGTTTAAAAAATAATTTATGACCGATAAGATAACCGTAAAAATAATCAATAAATCGAATCATGCGCTGCCCCATTACGAAACTGACGGCTCGGCAGGTATGGACGTGCGCGCGGATATTGAAGCACCGATAACGCTGAAACCACTCGAACGTTTTATGTTTCCGACGGGATTGTACATAGAATTACCGAAAGGTTACGAAGCACAAATGCGTCCCCGCAGCGGACTCGCCGCCAAACGCGGTTTGACTTGCCTGAACTCGCCGGGAACGATTGATTCCGATTATCGCGGCGAAATGAAAGTGATTTTAGTGAATCTATCCAACGAAACGCAAATCATAGAGCCGTCGGAACGCATCGCGCAATTGGTAATCGCCGAATATGTGCGCGCCGATTGGCAACAAGTGGAAGTTTTATCTGAAACAAAACGCGGCGCAGGCGGGTTCGGCAGTACGGGGGTAAAGTAATTTTTAAATGGTAAATGGTAAATGATAAATGATTATTTATCATTTATTTCACTCGCATCACCCGTTTCACTTCTTCAACCCCATCCACTAATTTATCTATATCATCTTCTGTATTATAAATAGAAAATGAAGCGCGCAAAGTTGCCGGTAAATTTAAAAAATCCATGAGCGGTTGCGTACAATGTTGCCCGGCGCGAATACATATATTGCGCTGTGCTAAAATGGAAGCGGCATCATGCGGATGAATATCGCCGATGAGAAAAGAAACAATCGCCGATTTTTGATTTCGGATGTAGGATTTCGGATGTAGGAAGGCTTCGCTTAAAGCGAAGCCTTCCTTATTTTGAAAATCCGAATTCCGAAATCCGATAATATTAACTCCTTTTATATTCAATAACTTTTCTTCAGCGATATGCAAAAGACCTTGCGTATGCTCAAAAATATTTTTCCGTCCGATTTTATTGACGAAATCTATTGCCGCGCCTAAACCGATAATACCGGCAACATTCGGTGTACCGGCTTCAAAACGGTGCGGCGGCGGTGCGAAAATCGTGCGCTCGAACGAAACATCGCGTATCATATCGCCGCCGAATTGTATCGGCTGCATTTGTTCGAGATGTTTTGATTTGGCATATAAAATACCTACGCCCGTCGGTCCGAATAATTTATGAGCGGAAAAAACGAGAAAATCAGGTTCAGGATTTCGGATTTCGGATTTCGGATGTAGGAAGTCTTCGCTTAAAGCGAAGCCTTCCTTATTTCGTAAATCCGACATTCGAAATGAATGTGTAGCAATACTTTGTGCGGCATCCACTAACACGGGAATATTTTTTTTATGCGCCGATTCAATTATTTTTTCAATCGGATTAATGGTACCGAGTGTGTTGGAAATATGCGTAACAGCAACGAGTTTTGTTTTTTCGTTGAGTAATTTTTCGTAAATTTCTAAATCCAAAGTACCGTTTTCTTTCACCGGAATAATACGCAACACGGCTTTTTTTTGCAAACATACTTGTTGCCAAGGAATTAAATTGGCGTGATGTTCCATCGCGGATATAATTACTTCATCACCTTCTTGCAGTTGCGGTGCCAAAAAACTTTGTACGACTAAATTGATTCCTACCGTTGCACCGCTCGTAAAAATAATTTCGTTTTTGTCGGCTGCACCGATAAATGCTGCAGTTTTTTCTCGTACGTTTTCATACGCGGTCGAGGCTTTCACGGCAATGCCGTAAATGCCGCGATGCACATTGGCATTGTATTTCGTATAAAAATCCGTTTCCGCTTTTATTACCGAACGAGGTTTTTGCGTCGTCGAGGCACTGTCGAGATAAACGAGCGTCGGATTATTTTTGAAAATCGGGAAAGCAGATTTATGATGTAGGATGTAGGACATAGGATATTCGGGTTAATTTAAGTTAGTTATTCAGTTATTCGGTGCTTTATTTAAGCATAAAATTTTTGGCTACACGACTAACTGACCAACCGACTACAACTCAATTTTCACCAACTTCACATAATAATTTTCCTGACTCGGTACAATTAATTCGTTGGAACCAATTTGCAGGGCATCGCGGAAACGCAATTGCAAATTTTTACCGTCGGTGTTCAGTATGGTGTGGCGTTCGGATTTTCCGTCGGGTTTAAAAACATAATCGCTGACAATGGTAGTACGAGCGGCATCTTCGTTGAAAATTAAATGAATGGCGGACGGCGTTTTCAGTACGAAAAAAGAACAATACCGCCCATCATCATTCTGCGAAGTTTGTTTTTTTACTACGACCGAACGCCACTGCATTTTGCCGTCCGGCTCAATATTGGCTAAAAAAGTATTGTCGTTGTAATAATCCGTGATTGCTAAATCTCGATGCCCGAAACCGAAACTGCTGCTGCCCGGCGAGATGCGCGTCAGTTCGCGTACCTGCTCTACGATGAGCAGTAAACCGCCATCACGCCGGTGAATGATGTCTTGCATGCGCAAATCCGGCGTTAAGCCGCGCGTATTCGTTACTTTTTTTCCCGTAAAAGCGGATACGAAATCGTCGTCGAAAATATTTTTAACAATACCCGAAGCACGCCGCATAGTGCCGTTTTCCGGAGATAAAGGAATGTTAAAAGTGAATAATCCTTGTGCATGCGAGAGATTTTTTTCGGTATAAATACCGGCGCCGCAAAATTTCCGGTTGTAATTATCGAAACTGAATTTGGTGTGCAGTACGTAAAAATCTAAAGGCACTATTGTTTCTTGTACATTGGCTGCGCCGTTGAAATGTTCTATTTTGTATTGATGCCCTTTTTTCGCAAATTGATTTTCTTCAAAAGCCAAAAAAACATCGCCTTGATTGCCGACAACGAATTGCTCGGGTTTGTTTTCTTCGGCATAAAATTTATAGTCGAAGCGGGTATCCCAAATCCGTTTCAGAGAATCGAAACCGAAAACGCACATATCTATATACTTTGCTTCCGCTTTTTCGGAAAGCAGAGCTGTTTTTTTATCATCGGATAGCGTGAGTTTGGGCGTGGTAATATCCGGATTTTTGGGAACCGCTTTTACGGTTGCCGAATCCAATAATTTAATTTGGCTGTCGTATTTTGCTAATTTGAGGTACTGAATGTTTTTGCGCTCGGCATAATCTACTATCGTAAAGTCGGTTTTGCCGCAAATAATATCGAGTATATTATGCGTAAATTTTTTATCTAACTCAATAGTTCGGTCCCATTGTTTATGCAAATCAGTATCGAAAGCCTGCACTTCCACTTTACTTTTTGTCCAGTACATAAATAAAATGCGATCATTTATTTTTCCGCTGAACGTATAACCTTGCGCTTCCACACCCAAATTTTTTTCATTGGAACTTTGAATGTTTTGCGCGCGACTGTTGTGCGCAAAAAAAAATAAAATAGAGGTAAAAAAAAACGAAACACGAAAAAATAATTTAGAAATATTTTTCAAAAATATTTTTGAAAAAAAATCCGAAAAGAAATTGAAAAATAAAAAATTATTGAAACTAAAATTGAAAAAAATAATCGGAACCGTTTTTTTTAAGGCAGTCATAATTTTTAAGTATTATTCAAATTGCATAAAAGCATAAAAATAGAGAAAATACCGATAAAACAAAAAAATAAAACGGATAATCGTGCCGTGGTCATTTTTATTTTTAATCCGCCGTCGTCGTCCCTTTTTTTTGCATAAAAAAATATTTCAGTAATTTGCGCGTATTGGTTTTGCCGACAACGCTTTCCAATTCTTCTTTCGTTGCCGTTTTTATGCGTTTGACGGAACCGTAATGCGCCAATAATTTTTCGGTTGTTTTTTCGCCGATACCTTCGATGCCCGTCAATTCGGTACTGATAAAATTTTTGGAACGTTGGTTGCGGTGAAACGTGATACCGAAACGATGTGCTTGGTTCCGACATTGTTGAATTAATTTCAGCGATTCAGATTTTTTATCAATATAGAGCGGTAACGGATCGTCCGGAAAAAAAATTTCTTCGAGTTGTTTGGCGATACCGACGACGACCATTTTACCGACCAAATCCAAAGCGGCAATACTTTTCATCGCCGACGAAAGTTGTCCTTTACCGCCGTCTATAATCACGAGTTGCGGCAACGAACTGCCTTCGGCGAGTAAACGTTTGTATCTGCGGAAAACGACTTCTTCCATTGTTGCGAAATCGTTCGGACCTTCGACCGTTTTTACGTTGTAGTGTCGGTAATCTTTTTTTGCCGGTTTCGCGTTCCGAAACACCACACACGCCGATACCGGATTGGTACCTTGCAGGTTCGAATTGTCGAAGCATTCGATATGTTCGGGCAATGTTTTCATGTTCAAGTCGCTCTGCAAAGTTTTCAGAATACGCTCGGCGGAAGTTTCTTTATCGGCTTTCAAAGCTTCGCGCAGATGAATTTGCTGCATATAATATTCGGCATTTTTGACGGATAAATCGAGTAGTTTTTTCTTATCGCCAATTTTCGGAATCGTAACGGTAATGTTTTTATCTTGCAAAGCGGTTGGAAACGGTACGAGCATTTCGGTATTATCGCTTGCATATTTTTCGCGCAGATACGGTATCGCAAAGGTGAGCATCGCATCTTCGTCTTCATCCATATTTTTCGTGAGTTCGAGCGTGTAGGTATGAATAATGGCACCGTTCGAGACTTTCAGATAATTCACATACGCCATTTTTTCGTCGGTGGCAATCGAAAAAACATCTACATCGGAAATCGTCGTACTGACTATCGTGGATTTACCTTGATAATCCTCGAAGACAGTGAGTTTTTCTTTGAGCAGTTGTGCTTTTTCAAATTCTAAATTATCGGCACGCGCGCTCATTTCTTTTTTTAAATGATTTTTCACAGCACCGAAATGCCCTTTGAGTATATTTTTTATTTGAGCAATTTTTTCGTTATACGCCGTTTCGCTTTCTAAACCTTCGCACGCACCCATACAGTTTTTGATATGGTATTGCAAACACACTTTGAATTTATGTTTTGCGATATTTTCAGGCGTGAGTGCTAAAGTACAAGTGCGTAACGGAAAAAGATTTTTTATTAAATCCATTAAAACCGCCACGCGATTGCCGGACGTGTACGGACCGAAGTACTGCGAACCGTCGCGCACTAAACGGCGCGTGATGAAAACGCGCGGAAAACGTTCGGCTTGAATGCAGATGTACGGATACGTTTTGCCGTCTTTAAGCATTACGTTGTAACGCGGTTGATGCTGTTTTATGAGTTGACATTCGAGCAGCAAAGCGTCTTGTTCGCTTTCGACAATAGTATATTCGATATGCCGCGCTTGTTTCACGAGCGATTTTGTTTTCGCTTCCCTGTCGCGCCTTTCACCGAAATACGATATAAGGCGGTTGCGCAAACTTTTTGCTTTACCGACATACAGTATAATGCCGTTAGGGTCAACGAAGCGGTACACACCCGGTTGCAACGGAATGGTGGGCGACATTTCTTGAAAATCGGCAGTAGTCATTTAAAAAAAAACCGGTTGATTGAAAATTAATTATCAAGTAGGTGAATAAAAATAAACATAGTTAAAATATTTCTGAAATCCGTTTAAACTCCTTTATCTGTTTATTATAAAGGTACAAGTCATTTATTCCGTTTTTTAAAAAATCCCAGAAGTGCTTTTATATAATCGTCGTCAGTGGAAATATCCAACAAATCGGTTCCGGATTTTACGGAGGTGGTTTTCAGATAAGCGTATTTTTCTTTGCGCCACATCATAAAATTATTTCTCAAGCGCGCGTCGTCGGTATTTATCCATAAGGTTTTTCCGGTTTCGGCATCCGTTACGGGCAATATACCGATAGACGGCAAATTAATTTCGCCGGCATCGGACAAGTTCACGCAAATAAAATCGTGTCGGCGTGCACTGATATTGAGTGCGGTTGCATAATTGTCGCTCATAAAATCGGATAACAGAAAAACGATACTGCGTTTTTTTACGACGTGATTCATGTATTCGAGTGCGGCGGCTATATCGGTGCCGGTACCTTGCGGCTTAAAACTCAATAATTCTCGGATAATGAGCAAGATGTGGCTCTTACCTTTTTTCGGTGGAATAAATTTTTCTACTCTGTCAGTAAAAAAAACGACACCGACTTTATCGTTATTCCGGCTCGCCGAAAATGCCAATGTGGCGCAAATTTCGGTTATCGTATCGCTCTTGAATTGTTTTTTTATACCGAAAAATGATGACCCGCTCATATCAACCACTAATATGACGGTGAGTTCGCGTTCTTCTTCAAATATTTTTACGTGCGGTTCGCCGGTGCGCGCCGTCACGTTCCAATCTATGGCGCGAATATCGTCGCCGTAAGTATAAGCACGCACAGCACTGAACGACATTCCGCGTCCTTTAAAAGCCGAATGATATTCGCCGGAAAATAAGTCGGCGGAAAGACTTTTTGTTTTTATTTCTATCGCCCTCACTTTTTTCAGCAGGTCGTTAACGGAGTCGGTGGTTATCATTTATTTATCGGATAAGCAGTAACGGATGCGCAAAAATACAAAACAGGGCGGTAATTTTTTCTAAAAGTGAAGTCGGGAAAGGAAGTTTGGGTACTTTAAAAATGCACTGAAAAGCGAAACTATAATGCCGCAGGGCGAATTTTTAAGAGGCAAAAACTGCTCACAAATAAATTAATTTACACAAATTACTTCAATTAATCAAACTTTACGCATGACAAATATACAACCCGATTACCTTCAAAATCGAATTTTTAAATAAAATTAATTTTTTTTATAGTGCTTGCCGGATTAAATTTGTGCAATAAAACTATAAAATACGATGAGTAAACAAAACAGACCTATAAAATCCGGTTCGCGTCAGATAGCGGAATTCGACAAAATTATAAAAGAAAACCTTTACGCCTTACTGCCGAAAATTTTACCTGTCCTCGATATTGAAATCGAGCAACGCAAAGACGTTCAAGTTGACATTCAGCATACCAAAGAACGCAAACCGGATTTATTACAGAAAATTACGGATACGCAAGGAAATTCGTTTATTCTTCACGTAGAATTTCAAGTTGCGGAAGAAAAAACGGACATGGTTTATCGCATGGCGGATTATTACATCATGCTAAAACGTAAATTCGGTCTACCGATAAAACAATATGTTATTTTTTTGGGTGAAGATAAGCCGCAAACCGTGGCTGAAATAAACGACGAAGTAATGCAGTATAAATTCAATCTTGTTTGGTTCAAAGACATTGACATTAATTACTTCTTACAATCCGAAAACCCCGACGATATTATTTTCGCCGTTTTATGCGATTTCAAAGAAGAACGACCGGAAGTGATTGCCGAAACGATTATTAAACGTTTGGCTGAAAAAAGAAATTCCGAATTAGGATGGGAAAAAAGTATTCAACAGTTGCGCGTGTTATCAAATCTGCGTAAATTGCAGCCATTAATCAATAATATCATGGAAAATATATCAAAATATTTCAGAGAAGAAAACGATTACTTTTTTGTTAAAGGCAGGGAAGAAGGCAGGGAAGAAGGCAGGGAAGAAGGTATCGAAAAAGGTATCGAAGCAGAACGCTTGAGAAAAGACAGACAATTTGTCATAGCGCTTTTACGATCGAAAAAACATTCATTACAAGAAATTGCCGTTATCACCGATGTCACGCTCGAATTTGTCGAAAAAATAAATCATGAACTGAATTTATAGTTGCTTTACAAAGCCTCTTTTAACGCATAAAACATAAAATTCTTAAGCCCGCATACTTAGGCTGTTGATAAACGCAGCGTTAAAACAATTTTTTTTGGGACGATCGTTAAAATAAGTAATTGAGTAAGTTTAAATAGGTTTAAATTTACTAAATTACTTACCGAAAAAAACTGCGAGTTTGATTGTTATTTCCGAGTTCAAAATTTCAGCTTTTACAAAATGAACAACAGTACCATAACGCGGGTAATTATTTTGGGCGCTTTAGCTATTTTTTTGGTGGTAGCGACGCAAACTTTTTGGGTCATGCGCACTTGGGATTTAACTGAACGCGACTTCGATCACGCCGTCAATATCGCACTACTGAATGTAGCTAAAGAAATTTCGGTAGTCAATCAAGCCGTGTTGCCGCAACAAAATTTAATTAAGCCATTGTCATCGAATACGTATGCCGTGAACGTCAACAGCCAGATTGATGCTAAAACGTTGGATTTTTATTTACAAAAAAATTTGACGCAAGTAGCACTGGACGAAGATTTCGATTATTCGATTTATGATTGTCACGACGAAAAAATGGTGTACGGTCGTTATGTTGCCTATTCAATCGCTTCGGATTCGTCGGCGGTGAAAAAAGATTTTCCGAAATTGGACAACCCGACGGCAACCTATTATTTCGTTGTTCGATTTCCTAAACGCACGTCGTACCTCATCGGTACCATGAGTTTAACATTGATATTTACGGGTATTTCTTTGCTCACCGTTTTGTTTTTTATTTATTCGCTGACGGTTATTTTGCGCCAGAAAAGACTCTCGGAATTGCAACGCGATTTCATCAACAACATGACGCATGAATTTAAAACACCGATTTCGACGATAAAAGTGGCATCCGATTTTTTGGCTTTGCACCCCGTTATTTCCGGTGATGCACGGTTAGCAAAATATACCGCCATTATGCGCGAACAAAATAATCGCCTGAATATGCAAGTGGAAAAAGTTTTGCAAATCAATCGGTTAGACAGTAAATCGCTCCAAATTAATCCGGAAACTATTAACTTACACGAGTTGCTGAACGTCGTGTTACCGAGCATTCAAGTAAAAATAGAACAATTGGACGGTACGTTAATACAAAAATTAGAAGCGCGACAACCATATATCAAAGCAGATGTATTACATTTGACCAATATTTTGCATAATCTATTGGACAATGCCATTAAGTACAGCAAAGACGGCAAACCGCACGTGGTCGTGCATACCGAAGATTCAGGTGCATTTATCCGTTTATTGATAAGTGATGAAGGTATCGGTATCGGCAACGAACACCATAAAAAAGTATTTTATCGTTTCTACCGCGTTTCTACCGGCGATATTCACAACATCAAGGGGTTTGGTTTGGGTTTATATTACGTAAAAAATATCGTGCAAGCGCATCAATGGCGCATAACTTTAGCGTCGGAATCAAATATAGGAACAAGTATTGCGATTGATATTCCGCGCATCTTGGATGTACAGCCGTCAACTGCAAAAGAAGAGTTGGCGTTAGAAAGTCGGTAATTATGCGTTTAAAGCTAATATTTCCTTAAAAAATAAACGCACCAAAAACCATATTAACAAACAACAAATAACTGTGTTAAAACGATTATGAAAGCACATTTGCTCTATGTAGAAGACGATGAAAGTTTAAGTTTCGTTACACGCGACAATTTAGAGTTGCAAGGTTACACCGTCACGTGTTGCGAAAATGGAAAAACGGCCATCGAAGCTATCAAAAAAAATGATTACGATCTCGCTATTCTCGATGTGATGTTGCCGGATGCGGACGGTTTTTCGTTGGCGGAATTGATAAGGAAATATAATACGCAAGTGCCGATTTTATTCCTGACGGCAAAATCCATGAAAGAAGACCGGATCAAGGGTTTGAAATTGGGTGCCGACGATTATATCACTAAACCGTTCAGTATTGAAGAATTGATTTTGAAGATTGATATTTTCTTGCGCCGCTCCAAAATGGTGCAAGGTCCGGTTCCGACGTATTTGACTATCGGAAATTATTTGCTCGACCATAAAAATCTTTCACTCAAATTCGGCGATGAAGCCCGCAACCTCACACAAAAAGAAGGTGATTTGATGAAGCTTTTTATTGAAAATAAAAATGAAGTGGTGCGCCGTTCCTTTATTTTGGAATCTTTGTGGGGGGAAGATGATTATTTTCTCGGGCGCAGTTTAGATGTGTTTATCTCCCGCCTCAGAAAATATCTGGCGGAAGATGCACGCATCAAAATTGAAAATATCCACAGTGTCGGTTTTAAAATGAAAATAGACGCATAATCAGATAGGAGCTAGAAGTGCGTAGATAGGAGTTAGAAGTTTTTCTCTCTGCACTTCTGACTCCTATATCCACACTTCTAACTCCTATCTCAAATTCTATGTTGCAACGTGTACAATCCGTTTTTTTATTTTTAGCATCGGCGGCGGTATATTCTTTGGAATTGCCGAAAGTCGGATTTATGTCGTTAGTGCATGGCATAGCAAATGCCGGTTCGCCTTACAGCGATAATATATTCAACGCTCAAGATGATAAAATTTTAATGGTGCTTACGGCAGCAGCGGGTGTCGGATTTTTAGGAATCTTAGTGTCTTATAAAAACCGCAAAGCACAAATAGGAGCGATCATCCTTTGCAATTTATTTGTAGGTTGTGATTTGATTTACGGTACATGGGAAGCCCGTGAAACTTTTTCCAAAACGGTAAGCCCAGAAACCGGTTCCGGTACCGTATTACAAGCGAATTTTGGTTTTGCTATACCCGCCCTTGTTGCAGCTCTAATTTTGAGTTGGTTAGCTATCCGTTTTATTCGACGCGACGAAAAATTGGTGCGCTCGGCGGATAGATTGCGTTGAAAGATTTGAAATTTTTTCTGTATTGAAATACTGTTTTAAACAAATCGCTCAAAGAAAAATAATTTTTCTTTGAGCGATTTGTTTAAATAGAAGCGTAATAATAATCGTTGGGATCATCAAAACCAATATTTTCAAGAATTTATATTCCATGGATTTATCAGCTTTAAGTCAGGAATATTTTCAAAATCTTTGGTATTTCTAGTAATAAGACTGAAATCGTAAATTAGAGCAGTAGCTGCAATGATAGCATCCGGTAGTTTTGTTTTATAGAGTTTGCGGATTTTTATAGTTTCGTCAACAATTACATCGGTTAAATCAAAAATCAAAGCATCTATCATGAAATTAGTGAGCAATTGGTAATGTTCTTCGGCAGTGCTAAATCCGAGAACTTCGATTTTTGTTACAACTGAAACTTTTGGAGTAGCATCAACAATATCGTTCATAAAAAACATACCTGCAAGTGGTATTTTCTTACCAAGATAATCTATAACTACGTTTGAATCTATCAAATATTCTTGTTGTTCCATTCATTTCTACTTTCAGTGACATATTTTTGTAGAGCCTCAGCTACTTCAGAAGGTAATTTGCCGGCGTATTTTTCAGATAATTTTTGTTTTGGCACAACACTTTTCTTCAAAACTTTGATCCAATGCAAAGCCTCCAATTCATTTAAAAGTCCCATCGCTTTTTGATTCGTAACTTGTATTTCTAACGTATCCATTGAAAATTATTTTATGCAAATATACAAACTCCTTCAGAGTTTTCCAAAGGCATTTTTTGTGGGCAATATTTTTTAAAATGTTTCGAAAAAAATTTTTTGAAAAATTTTTTAAAAATAAAACTGAGAGAAAAAAATTTTGAAATATTTTTTAAAATATTTTAAAAACAAAATGCGTATAGAAAAATTATTTTTCTCTACGCATTTTGTTTTTAATACTAAACTAATTTTAGTTTTTAAAGTTGGAAACTTTTTAAGAGCGATGTATTATTTAGTTTGTTCTTTTAAGAAAAAATATATGCAATTTGCTGTATAAAAATGAAAGTTTCTCGAAATTCTTTATTTAGTATAAATGTCAAAAATATGATCCTCATTTGAGTAGTTTTTTCCACAATAAAATATCAAATTATTCTGTATTTCTAATATTAATTCGTCTTTTTCAATTTTTATGCGTCGATGCCAACCACCCCAACTATAATCTTCACTAATTTTTACTACTATATGATTATCTTCTAATATATAAGATAAAAATTTACGATTAAAAAAACTTTCGAAAATCTGTAAAATGTATCGATTTGTGGGTAAATAAGTAATTATTGCTTCTTCCCAAAAACAATCATCTCGACCAACTCTACTCTTACAATCAGAAAAGAATTCAAAACTCAATTGAGTTATGCAATATATCGGAAATCCTACTTCTTTGTATTCGCCAATTTTGTCAAAATCAATTTTATTAACATCGTCAAATCTATTAATAAATCGATTTAAGAAATTAACGATTGATTCTAATTTTGTAAAACTTTGGTTGCTATTGCTATTTCCTCTTGGCTGAATAAATAGTGAAACTTGTTTAAATTCTTTAAAGTCTTTACTAAAAACATTTAACTGTATTTTCAAAAAATTAATTGTATTTTCCATAAGTATACCCTCTTGAAAAACATCGATTATTTGAACATAAAAGACCTTAAATGGAAATTCGTAAAAAATGTTATTTACATCAAAAGCTCCAGGTATCATTTTATCTATACAGACTTTTCCGTGAGATTCTGATGTTATTTTAAATACAAGTTTGAAAGGAGACTCCAATCTTTGAGGATAGCCAAAATTTACTGCAAACTTATTAATTTCTGAAATTCCGCTACAGTAAATAAAATCTCTACCAATTTTACTCATTTAAAGTTTAAATTTCAAATATTGAAGGTATTCGTTTTTAAGTTGTGTTTGTGTTTGTGTAGGTGCTTTCAAAATATAATCTTTGGCTCGTTCAAATTCTTCATTATCTAAATTTTTCAAATAAGACATTGCATTGTCAATACAAAATTCTGTATTTATTTTTTCTTCAAAATTACTTTTCAAATCTGTCCAAATTACTGCGTCAATTTTTTTAAGTTTAGCCCACTCTTCGATTTTATTTTTAAGTTCATCTGATATTATTGAATATACTTTCTTATTAATCACATCAACGTATCCGATGCCTTTGGCTCCAGTTAAACCTTCCCTACTTCTTAAATCATCTAAGGCATACCCAAGTTCTTCGAATTCGGATTTTGCCCAGTATGTTTGAACTTCAGTCCCAAACTCCTCCGTAATAACCAAGGTTAGCCCTACTGTCGTTAGAAACTCGTGCAAATTCAATTGGAAGAACAACGCCATCTTCGTACCAATCTGACTTTATACACAGATTTCTTTTATCCCAAACCAAACTTCCCCACCCTAAAATAGCTATATTCATTGATTGTTCATTTAATAAAATTTAATTTAACCATCTTGTGTAAGCTAAATGCCGCAATTTCAGAGTACAAACATAGAAAAATATTTTAAAAATATTTTATTTTACTATCTTAAAAGACAGCCTTTGTTGTAAACAAAACTTCCCAAACATTCAACTACATATTCCGCCGATACTGCCCACCCACTTCATACAGCGCGTCCGTAATCAGCCCGAGTGTACAAAATTTGACGGTTTGCATCAGAGATTCAAATAGATTTTCGTTTTCAATCGCACAATTTTGTAATTTTTTTAACGCCGGTAGTGATTGTTGCGTGTAAGAATCGTGAACCAAATCACGTGTAAGAATTTGACTTTCTTTTTCTTCAACGGTGGCGCGAATGACTTCGCGCGGTAGAACGGTCGGCGATCCTTCGCTGTCCAAAAAAGTATTGACACCAATGATCGGCAATTCGCCGGTGTGTTTTTGCATTTCGTAGTGCATACTTTCTTCCTGAATTTTATTGCGCTGATACATTGTTTCCATTGCTCCAAGCACACCGCCGCGTTCCGAGATGCGATCAAATTCTTTCAACACTTCCATCTCTACCAAATCCGTGAGTTCTTCTATGATAAAAGCACCTTGTAACGGATTTTCGTTTTTGGTTAATCCCAATTCATGATTAATGATGAGTTGTATCGCCACAGCCCGACGCACGGATTCTTCGGTCGGCGTTGTTATAGCTTCATCATAAGCGTTGGTGTGCAGCGAATTGCAATTATCGTAAATCGCGTAAAGTGCTTGCAGCGTGGTGCGAATATCATTAAAAGAAATTTCTTGCGCGTGCAACGAGCGTCCGGAAGTTTGTATATGGTATTTTAGTTTTTGCGAAACATCGTTGGCATTGTATAAATATTTCATGGCTTTTGCCCAAATCCGACGCGCTACACGACCGATGACGGCATATTCCGCGTCAACACCGTTAGAAAAGAAAAACGAAAGACTCGGTGCAAACGCATCAATGTGCATTCCGCGCGATACGTAATACTCGACAAAAGTAAAACCGTTAGCGAGCGTGAACGCGAGTTGCGAAATCGGATTAGCACCGGCTTCGGCAATATGATAACCGGAAATGGACACCGAATAAAAATTGCGAATATCGTTGTCAATAAAATATTGCTGCATATCACCCATTAAACGCAGCGAAAATTCCGTTGAAAAAATGCACGTATTTTGTGCTTGGTCTTCTTTCAAAATATCCGCTTGCACAGTCCCGCGCACGGAAGCGATGGCTTTTGCTTTGAGTTTTGCATAAATATCAGCCGGTAAAATTTGGTCGCCGGTGATGCCGAGCAATAATAACCCTAAACCATTATTGGTATCCGGCAATGCACCGAGATATTTCGGTGGATAATGTCCGTAAATTTCTTTTTTCTTTTCCGCTACTAAATTTTCTAACCCGTTTTCAAGAATATATTTTTCGCATTGTTGGTCAATCGCCGCATTCATAAAAAACGCCGTGATAATAGCGGCGGGTCCGTTAATCGTCATAGATACCGAAGTTTTCGGATCGCATAAATCGAAACCGGAATAGAGTTTTTTGGCATCATCTAAACAACACACCGATACGCCGGAGTTACCGACTTTTCCGTAAATGTCCGGACGATGATCCGGGTCATTGCCGTATAAAGTCACGGAATCAAATGCAGTGGATAACCGATGCGCCGGCATATTTTGAGATAAATAATGAAACCGCCGGTTCGTGCGTTCCGGATTACCTTCACCGGCAAACATCCGCGTCGGATCTTCGCCTTCGCGTTTGAACGGAAAAACACCGGCAGTGTACGGAAATTCACCGGGAACATTTTCTTGTCGCGACCATTTCAAAATATCGCCCCAATCTTTGTAAGTCGGCAACAATACCCTCCGGATTTTATTACCGCTCAATGTGGTGCGTTGTGTCGGTACCGAAATATTTTTTCCGCGCACTTGGTACACGAAATTTTCGGCAGTATAGGATTTTTTCTTTGTTTCCCAATTTTCTAAAATGGTTTTATTGTAGTTGTCTAATTTGCGTTCTGTTTCTACACGTATTTTTTGTAGAGACACGATTAATTCGGACGTTAGATATTGGACGTTGGACGTAGGAAAAGAATCTGAAGTTTTTCCATTGTCCATTGCCCTACGTCCGACGTCTGCATTATTAATAACAGAATGCAACGCATATAACTGACTTGCTATGTTCGATTGTTGAGTTGTTTGTGCATCATAGCGCCTAATCGTTTCCGTTATTTCGGATAAATACCGCGTGCGATGCGGCGGAATAATGAAAGAATGTTGGTCAGTTGGTCGGTTAGTCAAAACAGCCGGACTGACTGCTTTGCCGTTTATCCGAATATCCGAATCATTCACTAACTGACTTGCCGACCAACCGACTAACCGACTAAAAATATAATGATACAACTCATCCATTCCCGCATCATTAAACTGCGAAGCCATTGTACCGAACACCGGCATTTCGTCCAAATTTTTTTCCCAAGCGTTGTGGTTGCGTTGATATTGTTTTTTCACGTCGCGGAGCGCGTCTTGTGCGCCGCGTTTATCGAATTTATTAATAGCGATAACATCGGCGAAGTCGAGCATATCAATTTTTTCGAGTTGCGTGGCAGCACCGAATTCCGGTGTCATCACGTACAATGAAAAGTCGGCATGTTCCGTAATTTCGGTATCGGATTGACCGATGCCGGAAGTTTCTAAAATAATTAAATCGTAACCGCCATATTTTACAATATCAATCGCCGACCGGACGTGTTTAGATAATGCCAGATTCGATTGACGCGTCGCCAACGAGCGCATAAAAACACGCGGATTGTAAATGCTGTTCATCCGGATACGGTCGCCGAGCAATGCACCGCCCGTTTTTCTTTTCGAAGGATCAACGGAAATGATAGCAATGGTTTTATCTGTAAATTCTTTTAAAAAGCGGCGTACCAATTCGTCCACCAAACTCGATTTACCGGAACCGCCTGTGCCCGTGATACCGAGAACGGGTATATTATTTTTTTGTTCGCGTATTTTTTCCAACCAAATAGTATTTTGTTCCGGATAATTTTCGGCAGCGGTGATTAAACGTCCGATGCTGTGTGCGTCGCGGGTTTTTGCTTTTTCAATTTCTTCATCGTTTACATTGAAACCGACCGGAAAATCGAAGCGTTTGAGTACATCATTAATCATGCCCTGCAAACCCATACTTCTACCATCATCGGGCGAATAAATTTTTGAGATACCGTAATCTTCGAGATCTTTTATTTCGGAAGGTAAAATAGTACCGCCACCACCGCCGACAATTTTGATATGCGAGGCGCCGCGCGATTTCAGTAAATCGAAAGCATACTTAAAAAACTCCAAATGACCGCCTTGATACGAAGTTATCGCAATACCCTGCACGTCTTCTTGAATAGCGGTATCCACTATTTCAGCGACCGAGCGGTTATGTCCGAGATGAATAATTTCAGCACCTGACGCTTGCATAATACGGCGCATGATATTTATGGCGGCATCGTGTCCGTCAAACAAAGAAGCGGACGTGACAATGCGAATTTTATTGACGGGTGTATATATCATAGTCGTTGCGCTTATTTTTATTTTTTATTTCTGAATTACGGAACAATCATCTTATGTCCTAATTCCTGAATCCTAAAATCTAAATCGTTAATAATTCCTCAAAATTAACAACCTTAAAAATAAAAAGATGTTTATTTCGTAAAATAAGTCAGGGGATTTGTAAAAAATAGGCTACCCGTATTGGCTTCTATATTTTCCTTAATCAAGACAAATTTTTTGAGAAATATTAAAATATTTGAGAAGAATTTGACGCAGAGTAAAGGTAATATAGTAGTTAAGATTGGCAAGTTATTTTTTACAAATCCCCTTAATAAGTAACAAAAAAAATTATGCTGAGATACAGTTTTTTGATGTTGGGATTGTGCGCGTTCCGGTTTTCATCGCCGCAGATACCACCTGAGCGCGTTAACGCCAATGCCGTTATGCACGTGATTATAAACGGCGTGAAACAAAATGTCGGTTCGGTGCGGGTAGCTGTTTACGATAAAGCGGAAACTTTTCTTGAACCTAAAAAATATATTTACACCAAAAGCATCGTTGCCGACATGAACAGCCCGATGCAATTAGATTTTTCTTTGCCGTTCGGTGATTATGCCGTCACGGCTTATCATGATTTAAACGATGACCATCACCTCGATCAAAATTATTTAGGTGTACCGACCGAACCTTACGCGCTGTCGAATAACGTCAACGTAAAATGGCGGCGACCGACTTTCGAGGAAACTAAAATTACATTCAATCAAACCGAACAAACTGTTTCTTTACAATTAAAGAAATGGAAAGAAAGATAGCAGAAAAGAAATTTTAAAATTATACTCGTTCAAAATTGGTTTGCAAAAAACTATTCCGCATAGTTCACATCAAACCGCACATAGGTCGTATAGCCTTTAAAACCAAAACCGCAAAGTATCTATGTGACCTATGTACGACCTGATGCGAATATGTGGTAAATCTAACTTTTTCACGAACCATTTCTGTTTGAGTATAACTGCTCTCTGAAAAACTGTTATATTTACCTCCAAAATTTATCTGCCGGCAATTTCAAAATACTTTACTTTTGCAAACTTAAAAATGAGTTGGTTAGTTCGTTAGTTCGTTAGTTGGTTATTTAAAAAATATAACTCCCAACTCACAGGCTCACCAACCAACCAACCAAATAATTCATGATTTATGAAATTCGCCACAAAAGTAATTCACGCCGGGATCGAACCTGATCCGAGTACAGGTGCTATTATGACACCGATTTATCAAACTTCGACGTATGTGCAAGCAGCACCCGGCGACCATAAAGGTTACGAATATGCGCGCACTCAAAATCCGACGCGCTCGGTCTTGGAAAAAAATTTGGCTGCTCTTGAAAACGGCACCGATGCAATATGTTTTGCATCCGGATTAGCTGCAATGGATGCCGTGATAAAATTGTTGAAATCGGGCGATGAAATAATCGGTTGCGATGATTTATACGGCGGTTCTTACCGGCAAATTGTGCGCGTTTACGAAAAATTCGGGATCAAGTCGCGGTTTATAGATATGTCGGATGTTCAAAAAGTAGCGGATGCTATTTCGCCGCAAACAAAATTGTTGTGGATAGAAACGCCGACCAATCCGATGTTGAATGTCGTGGACATTGAAGCTTTATGTATGTTGGCAAAACAAGCCGGCATTCTTACGTGCGTGGATAATACTTTTGCGTCGCCGTATCTGCAAAATCCTTTGGACATGGGTGCGGATATGGTTTTGCACTCTGCTACAAAATATATCGGCGGACACTCGGATGTGATTCACGGTTGTATCATTGTAAAAAATTCGGATTTAGCGCAACAATTGCATTTTCTGCAAAACGCTTCCGGTGCAATACCCGGTCCTCAAGATTGTTTTTTAATTTTGCGCGGTATAAAAACTTTGCACTTGCGCGTGAAAGCGGCGTGCGAAAATGCGGCTGCCATCGCCGACTTTTTGGTGCAGCATCCGAGAGTAGAGAAAGTTTTTTATCCCGGATTAGCGCATCATCCGACACACGCTATTGCCAAAAAACAAATGCGGATGTTCGGCGGTATGGTGAGTTTTGATTTGAAAGGCGGACATTTTGCCGATGCTAAAAAAGTCTTGTCCGGAACGCATTTATTTTCGCTTGCCGAATCACTCGGCGGTGTGGAATCGCTTATCGGTCATCCGGCATCCATGACGCACGCTTCCATTCCGCGCGAACAACGATTAAAAGTCGGACTTACCGATTCGCTCATTCGCCTGTCCGTCGGTGTGGAAGATATTGATGATTTAATTGCCGATTTGTCGCAAGCGTTATCAATTTAATTGTGAACTTTGAATTATGAATTGATTTTCTCATTTCTGCAAAAAGTACTGCTACAAATAACTACCAACAGCTAACAACTACGCAACATTGAATAGAATTTTAGAAAAAAAAACCGGCGGCAATAAGCGAACGCTTTTTATTATTCTTGGCGGAGTTCACGGGAATGAGCCGGTCGGTATACAAACCATAGAAAAAATATTTGTCGCGATAGAAAAAATTTCCATCGAAGGGACTGTTGTCGGTATTGTCGGAAATAAAAAAGCTTGTTTAAAAGGTGTGCGGTATATCGAACACGATTTGAACAGGCTTTTTCTTAAAAAAATGATCGAAACAAGTCGTGCGCAACAAAATCCGACAAACGAATACGCAGAATTGATTGAACTCATTGATTGTATAAAAAATGAAATAGAGCAAACACAACCGGAAAAAGTATTTTTGATAGATGTTCACAGCACTTCTGCCGAATCTCCGCTTTTTTCCCTCGTGAACAACGATAAGTCAACTTGGGAAATTGCCGGCGCATTACACGCACCGGTTGTGACGGGTTTATCCGGAAAATTGAGTGGCGGATCTACGTTAGAATATTTTATATCGAAAAATTTTAACGTACCGATGTGTGCTATCAGTATCGAAGCCGGGCAACATAAAAATCCGATTGCCGTACAACGTGCTTTTAATTTTATCCTAAAATTGTTGGAGTATACCGGAATTGTACAAAAATCGGTGATTGATATGTGCGCAGTGCCCGATGAAGTACAAAATTTACCGCGTTTAGTGAAATTTGCTTACCGTCACGCCATTACCAAAAATATCGGCTTCATGATGAATTGGGGTTATAAAAGTTTTCAAAAAATAAAAAAAGGAGAAGTTTTAGGTCGAGATAAAAACGGTATCGTAATTTCGCCGCAAGACGGATTTATACTGATGCCGCTTTATCAAGCGCAAGGTAACGATGGATTTTTTTTGGTAGAGGAAATGCTTTAGAAAAATTGTTAGGAGAACACTGTAAAACAGCGTGAGTTCCGAGATTGAAATAGAGGCGTAGCCTATTTCAATCTCGGAACTCACGCTAAAATAAGTTTAAAAAGCATAAATAAAAACGAAAAAATGTTACAACTCGCAGTTTTCAGAGACGAACAAGAGCGCGTCAGAATCGGCTTAAAAAAAAGAAATTGGACGGATGATGCCATTGATGAAGCCATTAAAAAAATTTTAATTACCGACGAAACCCGCCGCACCGCACAAACCGAATTAGACACGACTTTATCCGAAATAAATAAAGCATCGAAAGCTATCGGTGAACTGATGAAAAGCGGAAAAAAAACCGAAGCAGAAAACGCAAAAAGCGAAATAGCAGCGTGGAAAGAAAAAACTAAAACGCTTGAAGAAACGCGGAAACAAGCTGAAACCATATTGGAAGACATTTTGCTCGTCTTACCGAATTTGCCCAACGAGCGCGTACCTTACGGTAAAACACCCGACGATAACGAAGTTTGGCAAGCATGGACGCAACCGCTACCCGAACTCGACACCGATGCGCAACCGCATTGGGAACTTTCAAATAAATACGGCATTTTCGATCTCGAACTCGGCGTGAAAATTACCGGCGCGGGTTTTCCGGTCTTCAGGGGTAAAGGCGCGAAGTTGGTGCGCGCGCTTATTCAGTTTTTTTTAGACGAAGCACAAAAAGCCGGTTATGAAGAAATTATTCCGCCGCTTATGGTCAATGAAGCATCGGCGCGCGGTACCGGACAAATTCCGGATAAAGAAGGACAAATGTATTACGCTGAAAAAGATGAACTGTATTTGATTCCGACGGCAGAAGTACCGGTTACAAACATCATGCGCGACGTGATATTGAATGAAAAGGATTTTCCTGTGAAACTCTGTGCTTATTCGCAGTGTTTCCGGCGCGAAGCCGGAAGTTACGGTGCACACGTGCGCGGTTTAAATCGTGTGCATCAATTCGATAAAGTTGAAATCGTACAATTCTCGCACCCCGAAAAATCTTACGATGCGCACACGCAAATGATTAATCACGTAAAAAAACTAATGCAAAAACTCGAATTACCATATCGCATTTTAAAACTTTGCGGCGGCGATATGAGTGGCGCTTCCGCCATGACTTACGATTTCGAGACATGGTCGGCAGCACAAAAACGCTGGTTGGAAGTCAGTTCTGTCAGTAATTTTGAAACGTATCAAGCCACACGCTTGAAATGCCGTTATAAAGATGTGAACGGAAAAATTCAATTGGTGCATACCTTGAACGGTTCGGCTTTGGCATTGCCGCGCATAATTGCCGCACTTTTAGAAAACAATCAAACCCCCGAAGGTATCGTCATTCCGAAAGCATTGGTGAAATATACGAAGTTTAAAATTTTGAATTAAGGACGTTGGACGTTGGATTAAAGACGTTACAAAAAGAAAAAGGACTAAAAACGAAAGATTGATATTTTTATTGAAACAATCAATTCTTCGTTTTCAGTCCTTTTTTTTATTAAGGGCAAACGTCCAAAATCCAAAATCAATTCAGATTTTGAGCCAAAGCAGAGTTGGCATCCGTTGATTTAGGTAACAGCAACCAGACTTTACCGTATTTATTCATGTTGCGAATTCGGTTTTTTGCACCTTCACCTTCACCCATGTATAAATCTATGTGTCCTGCACCGCGTATGGCACTGCCTTTATCTTGTGCGAGTACGAAACGTAAATCTTTGCGCACCAAATTACCGCGCTCGTCCACGACCGGAATTTCAGCCATCAAAACCGAACCCATCGGAATGTACTCCTCATCTACTGCAACCGTAATGTCGCTCGTGAGTGGTACATGATTGGAAGCACCTACGGGTTTATTTTTGTCATTGAAGGTTTTGAGAGAAAAAATCGGACAATAACTTTTTTTACCGTCGTTATCGCAAACCGTGCGAGAATTGCCTTCATAAGAAAGTAAATCGCGACGACCGTTTCCGAAAACCAAATAAGCGTAACCTTCCAAACGCATACGGTGTACATCTTCCTGATTTTTTACGTAAACGATGCTGTAAGTATTTTCTTGATTACCGGCAAGATAAACGGGTGTACTCAATTCATCTGTTTTTTTATAAGATGCATCTATTGTTGGCGAATAATAACCGGTAAAGCGTACGTTGCCGCGCATATCGCTGCCGCAGATTTGATAAGCGTCTACCCAATCCGTAAGTTGGTCGCTCTTTTTTAATCTTCTCAACGTTTCTACTACTTGGAGTAAATCTGAGGAATTAACCGTGATGTTTCCGTATTTACGTTCTCCGATATTTTGTTTGACCAACTGCGACTGTGAGCCTAACGCATACAACAAACGACTTTCGATAGCCGGTAATTGAAGCAAATTAATAGGCGATTTTGTATAAAGTTTTCTTAATACTCTGTTACGTTTATCTTCCTTTCCGCTTTGACTTATTTTAACCGCTTCAAGGTCCGGTATAAGTGAGTTTAGTGCTACATCAGCATTCTTATTCGGTTGCGAATCTGTTCCGAATGACAATACTAAAAATGTGAGACCAACGGCAAAAGAAAAGACGTAAAAAAAATACTTCTTCATTCATATTGAATTTGGTGAAAAAATAATTGTGTCCTTATAAAGGTTTGAACGCAATATTTGTTTTTTGCCTTGTACAAACACAATCTGTTTTAAAACAATTTTTACGCACATTACGGCAATTCAATTAAACCGGTAAAGGCGTTATATTTTCAGGTTATCACTGCGCGGATGAAGGAAAATTTTTCAGGTTTCCGAAAATCGGTTAGTCAATAACGTTTATTCGATTTCAATCATTAAACGCAATATAAGGCTTCAGTTTTTCCAACTGCGCATCATCAAAGACGCCCGTTTTTTTTAAATCGTCCGTATTTTTAAAAATACCGTGATTGGTACGGTAACGAACTATTACATCCGCTTGTTTGTAAGTCAAGTATGGATGTTTCAACGTTTCAACTCCCGCCTTATTAATATGAATTTTCCTGAAAATGGGAGATAAACTCAGGTTCGATGCGGCTATATTAATCACGGAGTCAGGAATACCGTACACTTCTTTCAGTTGATTGACGGCAGAAAAGCCGCCCAAACGCGTCCTGTATTCCGTAATACGCGCCGCAAAGGTACGCCCTATACCGTAAATACGCAATAAGTCGTCGTCGGGTGCAGTATTCAAGTCGAGCATCAGTACATTGGTTTTCTTGTTTTGATATTTTTCCGGTTGCGACGTATTTGTGCCGGAGTTCTTCAAAGCAGTTTGATTATCAGTAATTTGTATGTACGGCTCCAAGCGCAAAAAATCTAAATCGGTGAAACTATATACTTTTTTAATATCTTCTTTCTTAAAAAAAATACCACCTTTTTCACGATATTTTAACATAATTTTAACGGTTTTTTCTTCCAATCCTAAATTTAGAAGTATAGATTCAGACGCGCTGTTCGGGTCAAAATTTTGTAACACAACTTTTTTTTCGCTTTGCGTGTCCGGTATTTTATTTTTGTAAAACGCGGAAAATTTATTATTTCCGTGACCGTTATCCGCGACGTTGATATACGGTTCTAAACGGGCGTAATCGTCAAGAGACAAGCCGTAAATTTTTTTTAAATCTTCGGGCTTATAAAAACGTCCGCCTTTTTCTCGATAATGAATTAATGTGGTACATACACGCTGCGGAAGACCGAGACACAACAAATCGTTGATGGACGAGTTGTTAGGGTCAAACGGAAAAAGTGTAGATACTTTATTTATCGGTTCCGGTTCATCCGCACTCGAAATAGAAGATTCAAAGTGTCGAACTTCTGATGCTGTTTCTGAAAAATCAATATCCGGAATCGGTGTTTTAATCATCGGAACGAAAACCGAAATTAAATTCGTTATCGCTATGAAAACCAAAAACGTCAATATACCGGTGCGTTCTTTGCGGGTATAATAGAAATAATGCGCCAAAAATTTTCTCATGTAGTTACGGGCGGTAAAACAGCGGTAATTAATGTAAAAATTAAGTCTGTTTACTAAATAACATTGCAAATTAGTAAGCTGCTTTCACATTTCCAACTTTTCCGTGCCGGCGTTAACAAAACAATCCTAATAATCGGCTATTGAGAATAATAAAATACAGCACGATTTTTGCGGTTAAAAAGAAAATTACCGTTATAATGTTCTGATTAACTTATCATTAAAACGAATTTTAATATTATTGGTTGCCAAGTAGTTTTTTTTTTGTTTCTTTGAACTTAATATCGAAAATTTATGATTTTCGGAATCTTTTTTGCTTTTCCGCGTCCTAAAATTTACTGTATTTTCATAAACGCATTGTACATTCTCACGCTATTCATCATTAGTTTAACAGTTTTTTTGCCATGCTAAAAAAATATTTTTTTGTATTAAATTGCTTTTTATTTTTTACGGGAGTTGCTGTCACCGCTCAACCCGCAGTTTCTCAAAATGTTGTTCAGAACGGTACGGGTTTGCCGCGCGTATTTTTATTGGGTGATTTCGACGGTACGCCTTTCGAGCAATTGAAAAGCAGTCACGAAACTACATTGTACTCGGCGTGTCATAACGATGCCGAAGCGGCTTACTATTGCTGGGTGCATTTATTGAAACATCTTGAATCGTTTGCACAACAACGCAATTATGATATTACGGGCGTAAAAATGTGGTTGTACGTTTTCTGGAACAAAGACGGTACTGTTTCGCACATCGCTTATTATTTGAAACCGAATTCCAAATTCGTGAAAACAGATGACATCACTAATCTGTTGACCGCTTTTTGCGAATCGTATAAATTACCGCTCGTCGCCGATAAAAATTATTCCAATTACAACTCCGCCACTTTTCCAGTCAACATGGAAAAACCTGTTGAAAAATAATCCGATTTTTTCCGAATTTTTTTCCGAATTTTTTATTTTTTTTAAAAATAATTTGTATTTTTTGTATTTTTATTAAAACAAAATAAATTATTTTACGTTAGTTTAGGTTACGTTACTGCAAGCAAAAATATTTTTCACTTAAATATTAATACAGAAATGTTGAACCGCGTCATGCTGATAGGCAATTTAGGAAAAGATCCGGAAATGAAAAGATTAGAAGGCGGCACTCTGATGGGCAGATTTTCGATAGCCACCAATGAATATTACCGCGATAATAACAACGAACTACAACAACAAACCGAATGGCACGACGTAATTGTATGGCGGTTTTTAGCTGAACAAGCCGAAAAAACTTTGAAAAAAGGCGCGTTGGTGTACGTGGAGGGCAAAATTACGTATCGAAAATATACGGATAAAAAAGGTATCGAACGCACGGTAGCCGAAATCGCCGCTACTACTTTCAAGGTATTAGATAAAAAAGAAAACGGTACGCGCGACTCTAACGGACATTCTCAGGAAAATGACCGACAACACAATAACGGACATTTCGATAGTACCGACGATAATGATATGCCTTTTTGATGGAACGGCGTTGGACTTTTGATATCGGACGTTGGACGAAGAAAGAAAGACAAGCAATAGTTAGAAATACTTGTTCGTTTGATAACATAATCTTAAAGTCTAACGTTCAAAGTCCAACAATAGTTTATGCTGAAAATTTATCCGATACTTTTCATAATTTTTGTTTTGAGTGCGGTGCGGTGCGAAGAAATGTCCAACACACCTAAACCGCGCACGTATCCGCGCATCGTTTACCCCGAAAAAGTGTATCAAATGTATAACAGCGCTTGTCCGTTCCGGTTTGAATATCCGAAATACGGCGTTGTTGAACGGGATACGATTTTCATGAACAAAAAAGCTCCATCCGATTGTTGGTTCAACGTGAAAGTACCGTCTATGAATGCAATTATCCATTGCAGTTATTATCCGATTGACGACAAAAATACTTTTAATAAATTGCGCACCGATGCTTACGAACTCGCCGGAAAACACAATGTCAAAGCGGATTATATTGATGAGTTGCCGATAAACAAACCGCACCACGTGAGCGGATTTATTTTTAATATCGAAGGACAAGCGGCTTCTCCGTTCCAATTTTATTTGACGGATAGTATCCACCATTTTTTGCGCGGTGCTTTATACATTAATGCACCGATGAAAGGCGACTCACTTACACCCGTTGTCGAATTTATGAAAACCGATGTGCTGCAAATGATCAATACTTTTGAGTGGAAGTAGAAGGAGTGAATTTTTTATTAAAGTACTATCCTAAAAAACACCTTTATAAATTTGTTTCAAAGACAAAATACAATCAATAGAAGCCAAATAAATCGTGTTGTTTAAATCTTCTTCTACCGTATCAATCCACGTACTTGGTTTTTCTTTAAAAAAAGTATTGATGTGCGGGCGATCTTGATTTACTAAGACATATTCTTTGAGTGAAGGTATCTGTTTATACAGCATAAATTTTCCGTTGCGGTCAAATTTTTCTGTCGAAGGCGATAATACTTCGACGATTAACAATGGATTTAAAATTACATCTTTTCTGCCAGTATGATATTCCATTTTTTCGTAAACGACAAGAGCGTCGGCATAAAAAATCGTATTTTCTCCCGGTATTAAAATTTTTATATCCGAACCGAGAACGATAAATTCTTTGTCTTTTTTTCTTAATTCCAACATAAGTTCAAAACCCATTTGGATACTTATACGACTATGATTTCCAGTTCCTCCAGGCATTTCAATAATTTTTCCGTTATGAAATTCGTGTTTGATGTCGGATATTTCTTCCAAAGCCAAATACTCTTTTTTAGAAAATACTTTTGTCTTTAAAGCTGTTGCTGCCATAACCGTTATTTTTTAACAAAGATAATAATTAATTTTCACTCCAAAACCTTAAAAGTAGTCCTGCGATTCTGTTGATATTGCTCTTCCGTACATTTTTTACACTCGCACGATACGGCGGGTTGTGATTCGCCGTAACCTTTAGCTATTAAACGCGCCGATCCAATGCCGTGTGAAATAAGATACGCAACTGCCGATTCTGCGCGTTTCTGACTGAGTGTTTCATTGTAATCATCGCGTCCGCGACAATCGGTGTGACTGGAGAGTTGAATTTTTATTTGCGGATTTTCTGCGAGCGTTTGCGTGAGTTGATCAAGTGTCGGTTTCGCATCGTCGCGGATTGCCCATTTGTCGTAATCGTAATAAATATTTTGCAGCACGATTTCGCGATTTTTGTAAATTTTATCCAATACAATTTCCAATTCGTATTTCTGCGTCGGATTATTCGGGTCTCGGCTTAAACCTTTCGATGAAAAAAGTACGGAATTATTCAAATAATTTTCTTTCGATGCCGTAAATTTATAATCTACTGCGCTGTCCAATTCTATCGTCAACATTCCTTCGTTGTTTACCGTTACCGTTTTATTTTTTCCGTTCAAAAAAATATTTACCGACGCGCTCGCCAAAGGTTTTCTGCCCAACACCGAACTGTTCGGATTGTCTGCTGTTGCCAATATTTTTTCTACCACCGTTACTTCCAAAATATTTTTGTAAACAATCGAGGTTGTTGTTTTTTTCGGTGTGTCGAGTTTAACTACCACCGGACGCGACGGCGGCACTATTTGCTCGAAAGTATAAACATCATCACCACCTTTGCCGCCGGCTCTGTTAGACGTAAAATATCCTTTTATAAGCGGTAACTTACCACTATCCGACTGCCCCTTGTCACTGATAATAAATCCGAAATCATCGGCACCCGAATTAATCGGTGCTTTCATGTTTTGAGGCTGCGACCATGAACCGTCTTTGAGCCGATAGGTTTTAAAAATATCCCAACCACCCATGCCCGTATGATAATCCGAAGAAAAATAAAGCGTGTCGGCATCCATAAACGGATAACCTTCGTTGCCGGTAGTGTTGATGGTGCGATTCAAAAGTTTCGGTTCCGTAAATCCGTCTTTACCTTGATTACAATAATAAATATCGTAACCGCCCCACCCTTCCGGATCATTCGATGCGAAATATAAAGTTTGTCCGTTGGGCGTTATATTCGGCGAAACATAGTTCACTTTGTCTTTACAAAACGGTAGAACTTCGGGCGTTGTCCAAGTATTATTGACGTGCGAACTGTAAAAAATTTTGTTGTACTGGATATCCGTTTCTTTTTCATCGCCGGAGCGCACGAAAAACATTTTCGACGCATCGCGCGTGAAAGTAGCGGAGGCTTCGTTGGCTTTACCGTTTATTTCGTTGCTGAAATTTTTTACGGCATTGTTTTCCACCGCGAATAAATCGGCAAACGGTTTTCCTGTCCAAGCGTAAGGCGTTGTACCGGTGGCTGTATTTCTGTCTGAAGTAATGACGACCGTATTTTTGTCGTAGACTGCCGGCGAATAATCATTTTGCGGCGAATTAAACGGTGCATCTTCAATTTTGAAATTTGCATATTTTAAATCATCGAGCCACGATTGTGCCATATTACACGCCGTAATTTCGCGCCGATATTCGTAAGGCGAGCCGATTTCTTGTCCGAGTTGTTTAAAAGTTTCAATGGCTTCTTTGTAACGTTCCGCTTTTTTTTGCGCGTAAGCATATTCTTTGAGCGCGTCCACACCCGCGCCGTTGTCAAAAGCGGTTTTGTACCACGTGATGGTTTTACCTTCGTTGTGTGTTTGTTTGTACGATTCCGCCAGTTGCATCGCAATTTTTCCTTTCTCGACGCGTGTTTTCGCTTTCGCATAATCTTTGTCGAGCATCGGAATCGCTACGGCATATTGTTTGCGTTCCATAGCTGTTTTGGCATCTTTCACTTTTATAGTATAAGTGCAAGCAGTTGAAAATATAATAAGCAGTAGAAAAATCGGAGTGATGCGTTTCATAAAATATAATTGGATACAAATTTAGGATTTTTATTGGAAAACGCAAAATTGACAAAATTGTTATTCAAAAAAACTGCCGCTAAACGGTGTATAAAATGTTGAAAAATATACTTTTAATCATTCAAAAACACTGATTTTTGAAGAAGTTGTACGTTTTCAAATTTTTTCAAAAAACAAATTTCTGTTGCGTCAATCAATTCAAAATTTAATGATTCTTTGATTTTCGCAAAAATCTGTTTGTATTTTGTAAATGAAAATAGTATAGCCAATAGCATCTTTGCACCATTATTCACAAAAAAATAAAATAGAATGAAACTCACACACAAAATCGCTTTGGTTACAGGGGGTAGTCGCGGACTCGGAAAAAATATGGCAATACGTTTAGCGGAAGCCGGCAACGATGTAATCATTACGTATCATACTAAAAAAGACGACGCGGAAGCAGTCGTTACAGAAATTTTAGAAATCGGACGCAAAGCCGTGGCGTTGCAACTTGATGTTTCGGATACAAAAACCTTCGATACTTTTTTTGCTGAAGTTTCGGCAATACTCACTTCGAAATTCGGCACATCTACATTTGATTTTTTGGTGAACAATGCCGGTATCGGTGCTACCATTCCTTTTGATCAAGTGACGGAAGAGCAATTCGACCACATGACAAACGTACATTATAAAGGTGTGTTCTTTTTGACGCAAAAAGCATTGAAACTGATGACTGACGGCGGCAGCATCGTAAATATTTCGAGCGGTACAACGCGTTATTGCGTACCGGGTTATCACGTTTATGCCGCCGCGAAAACTGCCGTTGAATCCTTAACACGCTATTTAGCAAAGGATTTGGGCAAACGTGGTATCACAGTGAACATTTTAGCACCCGGGCCGATTGAAACGGATTTTAATAATGCAGCCATCAGAAATAACCCGCAGATGAAAGGATTTTTATCGGCATCAACCGCTTTGGGCAGAGTAGGTGAAGCAGATGATATTGGTGGCGTAGTTGCTGCACTTTGCTCGCCGGCAATGCGGTGGGTGAACGGGCAACGTATTGAAGCAAGCGGCGGGATTAATTTATGAGTTTTATTGGGTTACTAATTCGTTTCACAAATTATTTGCAACAACTATAGAAATTTTATAGTTGTTGCAAAAGATTTGTGAAACGAAATTTTTATTTAAGTATGAAAATACGGTCATAATTTATTAATTTTAATTACAGCACTGACCCACGTGTTGTCCGTCTTATCAACTTTTGCACCTAAACTACAGAAAATTTGAGCGTATTCATCCACTAATTTATAGTCAGAAATAATGGCTACGCCTTCGGATTTTAAAACGCGGATAATTTCCGAACAAGCTTTTTCTCTGCCCGGTTTATTGTAAATATTGTGCAGACACATATTACTCAACACGACATCAAAAGAGTTATCGGCAAAATTCATTTTTTGTACGTCTTCTTTCATTTAAAAATTTTATTGTCCGACTTTTAATTTTAAAAAATAAATCCCTCAGTAAAAGTAAATAAAAATTATTTAGAGACAGAAGTTTTAAAAAAAAGTTGCGAATTAATTTTTCATTTTTTCCGCGAAAAAATTAATAAAATATTTTATAAAAAAAACTAAAAAAAATCCGGCTTCCATTAAATTAAAAAAATAGTGCAGCATTTTTTGTGCTGCACTATTTTTCTATTTAGTCTTAATTTTTCTTCATTTTGTCGTCTTTCATCATTTTGTTGTCTTTCGTCATTTTATCGTCTTTCGTCATTTTTTGTTTGTGTGTGCCATTTGTAGTTTTTGCACCCATTTTGTTGGCGGACATTTTGTCCGTACCCATTTTGTTGCCGGACATTTTATCCGTAGTCATTTTGTTGCCGGACATTTTATCCGTAGTCATTTTGTCGGTAGCCGGCGTGCTTTGAGCGTGTGCGTTTTGAGCTGCTAATACGCTCGAAAAAATTACAGCTAAAGAAAACAATTTGATCAATTTCATAAGAACTTAAAGTTAAAAATTTAAAAAATATTGTTAGTAAAAATAATCGTTTAACGGGCTATAACGCCGCATCATAAACATAACCGTTTTCGAACCAATAATCATGGGGCGGCGTATCTGAAAAAGTCATTTTACCGATACATTTCAAGTTTTTAACACCGTATTTTACGGGTATGATTAAACGGAGCGGTGCGCCGTGCTTTACTTCGAGCGGTGCGCCGTTCATTTCAAAACATAGCAACGTTTGCGGGTGCATCGCACTTTTCATATCTAAACCGACGTAGTACGCTCCATCGGGTGTTTCCAAACCTACATATTTATAGTATTTATTATCACCTTCCTTTTTACCGAGATTAAATTTTTTCAGAAAATCAGATAATTTTACGCCGCCGTAATGCACGATTTCGTTCCAGCCTTCTATACATTTAAAATCGAAAACAATATCTTCTTTGGGCAAAGTTTTTATATCTGCCATAGTAACCAATGTCTTTGAATTATTTCCCGGATTCATGACTTCAAGTTTCCAATCAGCGAGTTCAATATCGTCATTTACGCCAACATTTCCGTTGACACGCGGTGCGGGCACAGCTAACGATTTTGAGTAAGTCGGTGCCAAATGTTGGTCACTGAAAATAGCGTCATTTGCTTTTTCATCAAAATTAAGAACTCTACGTCCTTGAACGGATAAACCGTTATCGGTTTGCGGCAGATTTTTGAACCAACGCCAACCCAATACAGCAGCAGCACCGGTGGCAGTCCAAACCGTAAAAGATATGAATGTACGTCTTTTCAGTTTTTCTTCCGACCAAATTTCCGGCTGAGTTTTATTTTCTTTCATGATTCGTCCTATTTAATTCGTTTTGTAAGTTTAAATTTTATTCCGGTTGAGAAATAGTTTGTGGTACAGGCGGTATTTCTGTTTTCATTTTTTTTACTTCAAAACCCGTTACCATAGCTTGAAAATTATTCCAACCGGCACGAATTACTTGTGATATATGAATCATGAAAAATAAAACGTAACCGACAGTTAAAGCAAAATGCAGTATACGCGCAAAGCCGTAACCGCCGAAAAGAAAAGCCAACCACGAAAACTGAATAGGTTTGTATATCGCTAAGCCGGTAAGCAGTGAACCTAAACCCATCAGAACGACAGAGGTATAGGCAATTTGTTGCGCGCCGTTGAATTTTTTTTCCGGCGGATGTATTTTACTGATACCCATATCGAACATCAAAACTTGCCACGCTTCTTTGAAAGAGTGTTTATTCGGCAATAAATAACGCCATTCGCCCGAAAAACCGGTGTACAGAACATACAATAAACCGTTCAGGAAAAAAATCCACATGAATATAAAATGAACACCCATGCCTTCCGCCAACCGGCTTTTTAAACTAAGGGCTTCATAAAATGATTCGGGAAAAAATTTCAAAAGTGTGGTATTGCCCCAACCGATTCTGTAAACGTCATCCGCCCAGTAAATGAGCAGCCCGCTCCAAATCATGATAGTCAAAACCGGAAAGTTGATCCAGTGAAACCAACGTATTGCTAAAGGGTGTTTTTTTTCTACTAATTTCATTTTCAATAAACTTGTTAAAATTGTTTGTTAGGTCAAATATACACTTTAAGTCATCACAAATATATCACACGAAAAAAAATTTCAATTAAATTTTTAAATTGTTGTTTACAATTATTTACCGGTGCCTAACATAAGTTACTGATTTACGCACGACCGACTAAATATAACAGCTACAGAACGCGCCGAACGAGTATACTGAAAAATATTTGGTATCCGCGCCTACGTAGCGGGTGAAAATGAAGGGTTGAATCGGTTGAAGTTTTATTTTTATCTGCAAGCCGATAAAAATAAAACTTCAACTGATTCAACGGGATTTTAGAGGTATTTTTTGTGAAGACCTATATCAAGAATACTGCAAACACTCTTAGAATTTTAGTGGAGTTGATAATTTTTTCTTTTCCGGCAAGCCGGAAAAGAAAAAATTATCAACTCCACCCCCCGTTTTTCATCCGCTCCGGAGGAGCGGCAGTCAAATTTTTTTTGGCACATCCAAAAAATTTATCGGCACAAAAAACGAATCGCTGCGTAACATCAGTAAGTTAATTATTCAACCGAGCATACTTTTCGATATTCAATCGGTTCACACCGGCGTTTTCAATTTTTTCTATACCGGTTTGAACGAGCGTATCCTGTGTAACGGAAACGGTAAATTTAAAATCATTTCCTTCCCAAACTCTTTCGGAACAGTATTCCAGATGTTCGGTGTAGATATTATCCGTCAGAGTATAAGTCCCGCCGCCGGAATCATAAGCCGCCGTTGCGGAATCTTTTCCGTTTTTCAAATCGTGTTTCAAAAAAGCAAAATGCGTGTCGTTGATAACTTTTATGAACGACAGGTTTTTTGTGTAATCGGTTTTCACCGTATCGCCTTTATCAACAGTGATACCGGTGATGAGTCGCCACGTACCGACTATCGGTAGTCGTGCTTGCTGTACTTTATCGATACCATGATCGCAACCGTATAAAAAAAAGATACCCGCACCGCCTAAAAAAGTCCGAAATACATTCATGATTGGCAATTTTATTTTAAAGCATTGATTTTTTCTATCGTAACATAACGAATAAAAAACTAAAAACCGGATTATACGCAAATTTAAAATAAAGAATTAACTCGAAATAAGTATAAAAATTATTGAATAACCACTCAGGTTTTATTTTCGCTTGCACCGGAAAGTTTACTGCCCGTACCTTTGCAGTATCAAATAAACAAATTAAATTTTGAAAAAGAGCAACCGAAAACGTTTTTAAAAAATTAAAAATATTTTTATCTGGCATACGGTAATATTTATTCTGAAACCGGTAAAAATTATTTAAGATATTTAATCACCCGATTTTTTCAATTTTAAATTTTTAAATCATGAAAAAGCTTTTAATTTTAGTTTTAGTCATTTCCGCTTCTGTTGCTCACACTACTCCAATCAATGCGTTTCCGCTCGAACGCATTGTTGCTTCGGTGGGTTCTACGGTTAAAATTTCCGCCGATCAAAACACAAAAGCCGTGTCGGTGAGTATCACCAATATTCAAGGTGAAGTGAAAGTATCTTTGGAAAGCGCGCAAGGCGATGTGTTTTATGAAGAAGAAGTATTAAAAACGCCGCGTTATTCCAAAAAATTGATACTTTCTCAATTGGAAAACGGCGCGTACAGATTGGTCGTAAAAAGAAACTTCTCGAAAACGGTTCAACCATTCGTCATAACAGACAATGGTGTAACGATGAATGCCGCCGAATTGAGAGAAAAACTTTTGCCGGTCGTGCATCAAAAAGGGAACGTTGTAGACGTGAGTTATTTATCGGCAGTTGCTACCGATGTATCGGTACGCATTTACGATAATGAAGGTAAATTGGTTTTTGAAGATACAAAACCGAACGTCACTCAATTTGCCAAACGTTTTTACTTGACCAAACTCTACGGTGGTGCTTATGTAATGGAAGTACGTGCCGGCGACGAAACGCAGTACACGACTTTGAATTTATGATAAGGAATAAAATTTTGATACGTGATTAAGTTTTAGGTTTAATTATGAAAATTCAGGACCGATATACCGCAAAGGTGTATCGGTTTTTTTTGTATTAAACGGAAAAATGACTTTTCATCGGGTAATAGGTAGCTTTGGTAGAATAGATTTCGCACTCTGCACGCCCCGAACGTTAATTTGTACCATGAAAAGAAAAAAAAATATACTTTTCAAAAAAAAATTACATTTTTTGAAAAAAAAATTGTGCTTTTCAAAAGAAAATTTAAACGCTTTGCAACTAATTTTTAAATGATTAGTCTTTGGATTTAAGGAAGCAAACAAAAATAATGAAGCGTCATTCTTAAAATCCGGCAAATATTAATGCCTTGTCGAATAAAGCAAAACAGAGCAAAGTTAATAAAATTTAACATCCGGTTAACTTTTGAGTAGTTTTTAAGGACTTTCTTTGCAGTGTTAAAAAACAAATTTAATTCTGAAACGTTATAGTTAAGTATTCGATTTTAGAATAAAAAATATTTTTAAACGACTTTTGTTTACTTTAATTTTTTAGCAGACGTTAAAAGCCGTTTTAAATATATCACTCGAATGTTTTTTTAATTTTAAATTTTAATATCATGAAAAATTTCTTAGTATTTGTTTTGGCAATTGCCTTAACACTCGTAAACACCACACAAACTATTGCGCGCAGCGTAGAACGCAATTATGTATTGGCAGGCACTAACGTTAAAATTACTGCTGATGAAAATATCAAAGCAGTAACTGTCAATATAAATAATATTCAGAACGATGTGGTAAAAGTTTCTTTGGAAGGTACAGACGGTACCGTATTATTTTCAGACGAAATTTCCAAAACGGCGCGTTATGCAAAAAGACTTAATCTCAGCCAATTGGAAAATGGTTCGTACAAATTGGTTATCAGAAAAAATCTGACCAAAACCACGCAACCTTTCACTTTGAACGACAATGGCGTTCAATTAAATGAAAACGAACGCAAAGAAAAATTCTTGCCTTCGATCATTCAAAAAGGTAATATGGTTGATGTAAGTTGTTTGGCGGCGAACTATACAAACGTTTTCGTTCGTATCTACGACAACGAAGGCAGATTGGTATTCGAGAATGCAAATTATGTTGTGTTTCAAATTCAAAAACGTTTCAACTTATCAAAATTACCTGCAGGTGTTTATGTGATGGAAGTTGAAGCCGGTGACGAAATACAATATTCTACTTTGAATTTATAGTTTGAATTAGATGATAAAATGTTTGAGGCCCCGATACGTTCCGTATCGGGGTTTTTTTATTTTTTGGACGTTGGATTTCGGATGTCAGATTTTAGACATTGGATTTCGGATTTTTTTTAGAATCGTGTTCTGACAATTAAGTGTTTGAATCTAAAAATCCATATTGTGTTGATATAATTGAGTTTTTTATTTTTTTATTTTTTTAAATAAAAATTATACTCTTATTAATTCTGAATTGAGTGAAAGTTAGGGAAAAATTCTTTGAACCGATGGATTACTCTTAATTTTGTTATTAGTTAATATTATCAAATTTCAATAAAAATGAACCAACTGTTTGAGACTTTTGAACCTAAAGAAAATTATTGGGATGAAATGGCGCATCAGCGCGGCTTTTACAGGCAACACTATGATGCCGTTGTGAAAACACTCAGCCAATTGCCCATCACTTCTTTACACCGTAAAGAAGAATTGGCGAAAGAGTTGTTCATGAATCAAGGTATAACTTTCACCGTTTATTTTGAAAATGAAGGTATCGAGCGCATTTTTCCGTTTGATATTATTCCGCGCATCATTCAGGCAAGCGAATGGTCACATATTGAAATCGGTGTAAAGCAACGCTTGAAAGCCTTGAATTTGTTTCTACACGATGTTTATCACGATCAAAATATTTTAAAAGAAGGTATTGTTCCTGCCGATTTAATTATCAGTTGTCCGCATTATATGCGTGAAGTAGATAAAATTGATGTGCCGTTCGGTATTTATGTACACATTGCCGGCATAGATTTAATCCGAGACAATGACGGCACTTATTACGTTCTAGAAGATAATTTGCGTACACCCTCCGGCGTAAGTTATATGCTCGAAAACCGTGAAGTCACCAAACGTTTATTTCCGGATTTACTTTCCGAAAGTCGCGTGCGGCAGGTTTCGCAATATCCGATGCTGCTGCATAAAAATCTGCGTATGTTGGCACCGCGCGCTGTCAGCGATCCGTGCATTGTTGTTTTGACGCCCGGTGTATTTAATTCTGCCTATTACGAACATACTTTTTTGGCACGTTCAATGGGTTTGGAACTCGTTGAAGGGCGCGATTTAGTGACGCAAGACCATAAAGTATTTATGAAAACCACACGCGGATTACGACAAGTAGATGTTATTTACCGCCGCGTAGATGATGAATATCTAGATCCGTTAGTGTTTAAAGGAAACAGTTTGCTCGGTGTTCCGGGTTTAATTTCGGCTTACCGAAAAGGAACGGTGGCTATCGTAAATGCTATCGGTAACGGTGTTGCTGACGACAAAGCGGTGTATGCTTATGTGCCGGATATGATAAAATATTATCTCAACGAAGAACCTATTTTAAAAAATGTACCGACCTTCAGGATGCAATTACCCGATGACCGCGCTCATGTTTTTAAAAATATGCACAATATGGTCGTGAAACGCACCAACGAATCCGGCGGTTACGGTATGGTTATGGGTAATAAAGCTACGCCGGAAGAACTCGAAGATACAAAAAAAGCCATCACCGCCGATCCGCGTTCGTTCATCGCGCAACCGATTATAAGTCTTTCTACTGTACCGTGTTTGTTCGGCGAAGCCCTGAAAGCGCGTCATGTGGATTTACGCCCTTACGCACTTTGCGGTCCGAGTGGAATTGAAGTCGTGCCGGGCGGATTAACGCGCGTCGCTTTGCGCGAAGGTTCACTCATCGTAAATTCTTCGCAAGGCGGCGGTTCCAAAGATACTTGGGTAGTGGATAACGAATAGTTTTAAATACTAAATATCCTTTATTAGCATTTAGCATTAAACATTTAAAAAACTATGTTAAGCAGAATAGCAGATTCACAATTTTGGATGACACGTTACGTGGAACGCACGGACGGCATTCTCAGGATGTTGAAAATAAATTTCATTACTTCACTTGATCGGTCGGGTGCGGGTGAGTTCAGTTGGCAACCCGTTTTAAAAGTATTTGCTTTGATGCCGGATAAGGAAGTAAAAACTTTCAGTAATCGTTCCGATGACGTATTGCGCTACATGATTACCGATAAAGATAACCACAATTCCATTCGCAACATTATAGGGCGGGCGCGCGAAAATGCGCGCGGAATGCAAGACCATATTACGAAAGAAGTATGGGAAACGGTGAACGAATTTTATCATCAAGTCAATAGCCCGGAAATAGAAAAAGCGATTGAAAATGACGAGCAAATAATGATGTTAAGTCAACTGCTCGAACGTTGTTTGTTATTTTACGGTGTTGCGGAAGTCACTATGCCACGCGGACAGGGCTGGAATTATATGAATCTCGGAAAATTTATAGAGCGCAGCATTCAAACCATTGACATTTTAGATGTCAAGTTCAATGACATTAGTTACAACCTCGACGATGCAACCGATATTCCGTATTGGCGCAATTTACTGCTATCTTTGAGCGGTTATGAATTATATCTAAAATCGTACAAAACCGGTCTCGATAGTCAGAATGTGGTGGATATGGCTTTACTGAATACGAATTTTCCGCGCTCGGTTTTATACTGCGTAATCCGACTCGATAGAACAATTCGCGGTATGACGAACGAAAATTCTGAAGCGGCACAGCAATTGCAAAAAATTATCGGTCGCGTACGCTCCATGGTTGAGTATGCGGACATGAGAATCATTTCCGAAAAAGGTTTACACGATTTTTTGGCGGAAGTCAAAAATAATTTATATGCTTTCAGTAATGCTTTAACCCGCAGCTATTTTGCTTACAATTAAAAGATTTTTAGCTGATGGCTGATAGCTGATGGCTTACAGCAAAAATTCTTAAACCTAAAATTCTTAAACCTAAAATTCTTGAAACTAAAAGCCAAAAGCTAAAAGCCAATTAAATATTATGCCGCTTTTCAAAATACAGCACATTACGAAATACGCCTACGACAGACCGGTCCGTGAAAGTGCCAATCAAATAAAAATATTTCCTTTTGCACATCCGCAGCAAGAACTGCAAAGTCAAAAACTCGTTATTACTTCCGACCCGAACGTTAATTTATTTGCCGATTATTGGGGAAATACCGTTGGCTGGTTCATGGTTAATGCTTCGCACAAAGAATTGATCATAGACAGTCAACTCATTATAAACGTAAAACCGCCGACGATGGTTCATCCTATTTCCGGTTCAAAATTTATGGATTGGGAAACGTTAAAGGTTATCGCACACAGCGATATGAAAATTTTGGATTTTTCAAAACCGGAAGCCTTAGAATCTAAGCAAGTCATTTCGGATATGATTAACGAATTGAAACACGCACGTGACACACCGGCAATGTTTATTCAGAGATGTTCGGAATATATTTTCGAAAAATTTGAATACAAAAAAGGTATTACTACCGTAGAAACCACCGTTGACGAAATTTTGGAATTCAAATCCGGTGTTTGTCAAGATTTTGCCCATGTTTTGCTCGAAATGCTGCGTACCGTTGCTATTCCTGCCCGTTACGTGAGCGGTTATATTTGTCCGAATCAAGACGGCGCGCGCGGTGCGGGTGCTACACACGCTTGGGTAGAAGCGTATTTACCGTCGGTCGGCTGGGTAGGTATTGACCCGACGAATAATCTTTGGGTGACCGATCAGCACGTTGTATTAGCGGTCGGAAGACATTTTAATGATTGCAGTCCTGTAAAAGGCACGTTCAAAGGTCCGGCTAATCAAACTTTAAGCGTTTTGGTCTCTGTGGGTTACGAAAACGGACACGTTTTTGAAGAAAGCCACGCCGTAAAAATGAATATAGAGCCATCCAATATTCCTGTCATTGATTACGAAGCGGCGCAACAACAATAATTCATAACTCATAATTCATAATTCATAATTTTTTACTCGTTTCTTATTTTTATTAATTCCGCCATAATACTTAACGCAATTTCTTTTGCAGTTTTGGCATGGATATCCAAACCAATCGGCGCGTGAATTTTTCGGATTACATTTTCAGGAAAACCGGATTCTTCCAAACGTTGCACGCGCTTTTCATGCGATTTTTTACTCCCTAATGCGCCGATATAGGCAATATCGGAATTTAAAAAAATGTGCAAAGCTTGATCATCTATTTTCGGGTCGTGGGTGAGTAAAATACCGAAAGCGGATTCATCCAATTCATATTCCGACAAAATTTCGGCGGGCCAATCCGTAATCATTCTATCCGGACGCACCGGAAAATTTATTTTTTCCGTAAAAATACCGCGCGGGTCAATTACGATAGTTTCAAAATCGAAAGTGTGAGCCAACGCCACCAAATCTACGGTAATATGCGTGGAACCGATAATAATCAATTTACTTTTTTTTGGAAAAATCTGAGCAAAATACATTTGGTTTTCCAACTCGAAGGTTTGCGTTTTTGTTATGGTGAAATCCGATTCGAGATATTTTTCCAATCCGGCATCCGGAATTTTACCGATTATTTTTCCGTCAACGGTACGTAAAAATTTTAAAGAACATAGTTTTTCCGATAAGGACGAAAGCAATAAAACACGCCGATTATTTTCAAACGCCATGTTTAATTCCCGCCAAATATCCGGTGATGTATGTGCCAAAAACATTTCCACAAAAACATCTAACGCGCCCCCGCAACTTAAACCGACTGACCACGCCATATCGTTACTGACGTTAAATTTCAAGTATTGCGGTTTACCGTCGGCAAAAACTTCTTCGACTTTTTTCAATACTGCTCCTTCCACGCATCCGCCGGAGACGGAACCGAGTATATCGCCGTCATCGGAAATAATCATGCACGCACCGACTTGTCGAGGTGCCGAACCCCAAGTTCTGACGACGGTCGCCATTACCAATTTTTTATCTTCTTTTAAAAAAGTGTTTATTTGCGGCAGAAATTCTTTCATAAGGGGATTTTTTAAAAATAGTTTACCCATATCGGGTGTTATGTTTTCCTTAATCAAGGCAAATTTTTTGAGAAATACTGTAATATTCAAAAACAATTTACCGCAGAATAAGGCAAATAGAATATCTAAGATTGGTAAATTATTTTTTACAAATCCCCTGTAATCCTTTTTAAAACTTTAAAACAATAATCGTATTCATTTTTCGAATCTTTTAAGTGTTTTTCTTCACTGACGAGTTGCCATTCTTTTTCATTAAGTGTCGGAAAAAATACATCGCCTTCAGTTTTCAAATCCACTGCCGTTAAATAAATTTTATCGCACAAAGTGAGAATTTGCGCGTAAATAATACCACCACCAATGATAAATACTTCCGTTTCATTATTTTTTTTTGCCGTTTGCAATGCTTCTTCTATGGAATGTGCGATGATGCAACCCGTAGCCGTAAAAAACAAATCGCGTGTGACGACAATATTGGTGCGGTTCGGCAAAGGTTTGCCGATACTTTCAAAACAATTGCGTCCCATAATTATATGGTGGTGCTGTGTTGTTCTTTTAAAATATTGCAAGTCGGCAGGTAAATACCAAGGTATCTGATTGTTTCTGCCGATGACATTATCTTCGGCACAAGCGACGATGGCGGAAATAAGCATATTTTTTATTTAAAGAATTCATTGTTCGCTCAAATATTTATCCGTTTCTTCCGGCGTTAAATTTACACCGACAATAACACCTTTCGGATTCACTAAAAAATCGGCAGGTATTTTTTTTACACCGAAACTTTGCGCGACGGGCGATTTCGCATTTTTTAAATCGGTGAGTTGATACGCCCATTCCGGTTTCAATCGGTCTATCGCTTCGTTCCAGCGTACGCTGTCATCCTCCATACCGAAACTTACTATTTCAAAAGTGCGCGCGGATATAAATTTTTTTGTATGGTATTTTCGATACACTTCACGCCATTGCGGTATTTCTTCTATGCAAGGTGCGCACCAACTTCCCCAAAAATGAACCAAAACAAAACTGCCTTCCAACGTTTTTAAATCGAACGCGCTACCGTTGCGCAACACACCCGTTAGAGGCGGAACAGGTAAACCGTTGACCGGTGTTTTTTGTGCTGCCGTCAAATATTTTATCGAATAAAAAAGCGTTGATAATATTAATGCTATTATGACAATATATTTCATGATTTTAACTTGAATAAGTGCGTCAACCTAAATAATTACTCAAAATTACGAAAACTCCCTCATTTATGAAAATTTTATACAAAACGGCGCGCCTTTGCGTATTTCAAAGTGCTTTATTCCAAACCAATTCTGCCGTTATAAACACCGAAGATGCAGTGATAGTCGTTGACCCGAATTGGTTACCCGACGAAATTGCGGCAATAAAAAATCACGTGACAAAGTGCGGCGAGAAACCCTTATTTTTGCTTTTTACACATTCCGATTACGATCACATCATCGGTTACGGCGCGTTTCCGGAAGCGGTCGGCGTAATTGCTTCACGCGCGTTTATTGAAAATGCAGATAAAGAAAAAAATTTAGAACAAATCAGAACTTTCGACGACGATTATTATATCGTTCGGGATTATGTAACGGTTTATCCCGTCGTTACGCACGTAATTGAACATGACGGACAAAAAATAAACATCGGTAATACGGAATTGATTTTTTATCTCGCCGCAGGACATAATCCGGACGGTGTTTTCGCCGTAGTGAATGACGTTTGGATTGTAGGAGATTATTTGTGTGCCGTCGAATTTCCTTACATTTATCACAGCAGCAGCGAATACGAAAAAACGCTTGACAAAACAGATTTTATTTTGCGGCACCACAAAATAAATACTTTGGTGTGCGGTCACGGCGATATTTTAACGCCTAAAAATACCGAAAAAAATTTTATTCATGAAGTACTAAAAAGAAAAACCGTTGCGCTGGATTACATTCATCGCGTTCGAGCTGCTGTCGAGAACCCGAAACACGCTTTTGATTTCGAGGCATACATAAAGAATTACGATTTTCCGCGCATCATGAAACGCTTTCACGATAAAAATATAGCATTAATCGGCAACGAATTGCATTTGTGACGATAAAATAATTTTTTTCCGTAAAAAGTGCAGTAATAACCGCTTTCAGAGGCGAAGCAGGACTGAAAGCGGTTATTACCGCACTTTTTAAGGGAAAAATAATTTTCTTAATTCAAAAGTAGAGCGTTAATCACCTTTCGGGACGCAATACTCAATACGATTGCCATTTTTCGGTCGGTATCATCGCTTTCGGATATTGCGCACCCAATTTGACGTGATAATGGGTTTGTTCATCGAAACTTAAAGTATCCGGGCGGTGAATTTTATCGGTCGGCACGTCTTTGAGTTCGGGCAACCACAATTTTACGTATTCGCCGGTCGGGTCGTAACGGTGCGCTTGCGACAAAATATTGAAATACCGGTTTTCGCGCGGATCGCTGCCGACACCCGCTATGTACAACCAATTGCCGTAATTACTGCACGGATCGTAATCAACGAGTTGACTTTCGAACCACTCAGCACCCATGAGCCAATTTATTTTCAAGTCTTTGGTCAGGAAACTCGCTACGTTTTGCCTGCCTCTATTCGACATGAATCCGGTCAGTTTCAGTTCACGCATATTCGCATCAATGAACGGCACACCCGTTCTGCCGTCCGCCCAAACATGAAACAACGTTTCATCGGTGCGCCACGACTTATCCGGTTTGCCGGACAAGCCGCCGATTTTAAAAATCATATTGCCGTATTTTTTGCCGACCAATCGGAAAAAATCACGCCACAACAACTCGAAAAACAACCAATACGTGGATTTATTATCACCGTATTTTTTTTCATATTTTTTTAATTCAAAATAAATTCTTTTCGGCGACAAACAACCGGCGGATAAATAAGCCGAAAATTTAGTTGAATAATCCGCGCCAACCAAACCGTTGCGTGTTTCTTCGTAATGTTTTATCAGGTGCGTTTCTTCCAAATAATAATGCAATCGTTTCAACGCTTCCGTTTCGCCGCCTTTGAAAGCGAATGCGGCACGGCAATCTTTTTCACCTGCAGGGTGTCCGAAATCAATAACGGACGGTATTTCTCCTTTTTCGAGCGCGAAAGTAGTTTTCGGAATTTTTTCGGGTGCCGGCAAAGGTTCGCGAACGGGTGTGATGCGCTCTACTTCTTTCCGGAAATTCGTAAAAATTTCGGGTGTATGTTGCACCGGAAACGGCAAATCGGCGGTGTGATACAACATTTTACCGCGACAATAGCGCAATTCCTGACCGATAGACCAGAGATTTTTTTCGAGTAAGTCTTGCACTTTTACTTCTTCGTCCGTTCGTTCCCGATTGCAATACACCCACGAACATTTCGTCGTTCGCGCTAATTCGCACACGATCTCCTCCGGTTTTCCGACGCGCACATATAAGTCATTGCCGAGTTTTTGCAATTGTGCGCGCAAATCGGCAATACTTTCGATGATGAATTGCGCGCGGTGTTTACCGGTTTTCGGAAAACCGAAATGCGTTTTACCGTTAAAAATACGTTCGTCGAAAACAAAAACGGGAATAATTTCGTCCGCAGAAAGCATCGCTTCTGCTAACGCTTCGTTATCGTGCAAACGCAAATCATTCCGAAACCAAACCATGGCGCGTTTTATCATAAAGCGAGGAAATTAATGTATCTAAATGTTAATTCTATTTCGCTTTTCAACAACAAGGTTTACTTAAAGTTCGCGATTATTTTAAATAAAGTAGAGTTATCAAAAAAAATCTTCAGATCAAAGTGTAACGATAATTATTTCCGGACAGTTTTTCGCTCCACTCGATACACCCCGAAAAAAAGATTTTATGAAACGTATTCACCTCTGATTAAATCATAGTTTCACTTTTTACAGGAAGAAAAAATTGCAGTTCGTACAAATCCATTTCTCTTTCACGCGGCGAAGCCGCGAATTTTTCTCAATATACTTCTTTTGACAGCTCAAAAAGTTGTGTAAAGTCGTCAAAAATAAATTATTGGTTATCAAAATTTTAAGAATTGCTTTATTTTTTTCACAACAAATAATTAATGTTGAAAAGTGTTAAAATATTATCATTCTAAAAATTATTAATGTACATTTGTTTTAAACTCTAGTGTAATTTTTTTTGAAAATCATCTTACAAACCTTCTTTATTCTAATATTATCCAACCGTGTCAAAAGTAAAAACACTCACACAAATCGCCGATGAATATGAAATCTCTGAAAGAACTTTAAGAAGAAAAATTCAAAAAATGGAATTACCTATTGAATCCGGATTGATTTTTAAACCTGCACAGAAATTAATCTATGAGGCTTTAGGCTATCCTATAAGCGTAGATAAAAATAGATTTAAAGATGACAAATGAATAGTTTTTCCAATTGGTCTCTGTAAAGGAAAATCTGTCCGATATTGTCCGATATTGTCCTTACACCGAATGCAACGTACTTCTACCTTTGTATCAAAGATGTTTTGGCCAAAATTGTCTTTTTGAAAACCATTTTTCTAAAATTCAATTAAAATAATTTTTATGAAGAACAAAAATGTCCTACTGGTCTTTTTGTGCTTACGGACAACGCATATTTCAGTGCAAGCACAAAAATTAAAATATTCGGTTAATTTCTCAAAAACGTCCCGGCATTAAAATCAATTCAAATTTGGCAAGTTATCAAGCTAAAGTAGTTCAGGCACAAAACGATTATGATAATTCTGCCAGTAATTATTGTAATTGGCTCCAATGGATTGCAGTTCCTACTTATTGCGCAGTAAATGATCAAACCGTTTATGGGTATAGAAATAAAGCCATAAATAGAAGAGACAATTGGCAAAAAGGTGTTAATTGGTGGGTGAACGCTCCTAATCAATGGAACCTTCTTACAGGAGCTAAATCTTTCCAACCTGTAATCTCTAATGTATATAACTGCAATTGTGTTACCCTTGATTATAATAATAATGTTATTAGTCAATGGTCTCAGCAAACAACTAATTTGGCTGACTGTGCAAGTAGTGGTGTAAATGGTGGTTATAAATATTGTTCTTCTACAATTATTGGCTCATCTACAACTTATCAGGAAGTAAACAAAGCAAGTGATGGTATCGTATTAAAAGAGTCTGCGATGAATTATCCTGGAGTATCACCTGCAAATGTTCATGATATGCCGGGAAGTAATCATCAACAAATGCGAAATGATAGCAATACCAAGAAGCGATTAAAAGAATTGTTTGATGGGCAGACTTATGATTTCTATTTTCAAACGCCGCATTAATAACGAAATATCTTTTACAATAAAAGGTGCAGTCTGCAGACTGCACCTAAACTTAAAATAAAATGAAAATGAATCTTTTATTTAGTTTAATTGCAATAATTACAGTTGGGTGCCATAAAGATGGAATTACACCGTTACCACCTCCTCCTCCTTGTCTTTTTGGTTTATGCGACACTTCTATTATCAACATTATTTGGCAACAACCTTTAAGCACAGACACTACAGAGTGGATATCTGTACCACCAAATATTTATCAAAATACAGTATTATTTTCACGTTCAACTCTTCTTGTATCTGCCGACACTTTAAAATCTTTTGATACAAAAACCGGTAAAATAAAAAATACTTGGGCTGATTACATATCGCCTCACAATAGTCTACCATCCCTTACTATATATCCTTACAAAGGAAAAAATTTTTTTACAACCGGAAACGATGTTTTTGCACTTGATGCCCTAACTAATAAAACAATTTGGAAAACACATTTAAACACTGGTACAGGATTTGACCGGATAAATGTTCAAGACGATTATGTCTATCATGTACATCAAGGGAATGATGTTTATAACACTTCTTCTTACTTAGTGCGAGCGAAAGTAGATATAGGAAAATGGGATACTGTATTTGTTCAAAATAAAATTGACAACTACGATCCTGCTGGCTCGGAAATGCCTTCGGTATGGGTAAGTCCTCAACGAGATTCTATTGCACTATTCCAAATTCGATATGTTGAATTCGGTACGGCATCTTCAAGAGAACGTACTGATTTTGTAGCTTATAACATGACTCAAAAAGAAACGTATTTCAGAATGGACAGCATAGATAAACAAGGTACGGTTCAATTACCGTATATA
>JBBRQS010000021.1:0-73197 GCA_038226035.1 Chitinophagales bacterium
AAACTAAAAACTAAAAACTAAAAACTAAAAACTAAAAACTAAAAACTAAAAACTAAAAACTAAAAACTAAAAACTAAAAACTAAAAACTAAAAACTAAAAACTAAAAACTAAAAACTAAAAACTAAAAACTAAAAAAATATCAACCTTAAAATATGAATACAAGAAGAATAAAAAAAGTAGCCGTTCTGGGTTCGGGCTTAATGGGTTCGGGTATTGCATGTCAATTCGCCAATTGCGGCGTAGAAGTTTTGATGCTCGATATCGTTCCGTTTGACCTCACCGACGAACAAAAAAAAGATCCGCGCCAACGCAATCGCATTGTTCAAACCGCTTTCGATAATGCTTTGAAGTCGAAACCGGCAGCTTTGTACGATAAAGCATTTGCTTCGCGCATCACACTCGGTAATTTCGACGACGATTTACAGAAAATTGCCGATTGCGATTGGATTATCGAAGTCGTTGTTGAGCGGCTCGACATCAAACAACAGGTCTTTGAAAAATTAGAAAAGTATCGCAAGCCCGGAACGCTCATCACATCGAACACATCGGGTATTCCGATAAACATGATGGCAGCCGGTCGTTCCGATGATTTCAGAAAAAATTTCTGCGGTACGCATTTCTTTAATCCGGTGCGCTATATGCGGTTGTTGGAAATTATTCCGACAACTGAAACCGACAAAGAAGTGGTGGATTTTTTGATGCATTACGGTGATCGCACGCTCGGCAAAAAAACCGTATTGTGTAAAGATACACCGGCATTTATCGCCAATCGCGTCGGTGTGTATGCGATGGCAAAAATTTTTCAACTCACACCCGAATTAGGTTTGACGATTGAAGATGTTGACGCTTTAACCGGACCTGCCATCGGTCGCCCGAAAACCGGAACGTTTAAACTCGGTGATTTGGTCGGTCACGATACCTCGGTGAACGTGATAAAAGGCATTAAGGCAAATTGTCCGAATGACGAGCAAGCCGCTTCGTTTGAAATTACGCCTTATTTACAATTTCTGATTGACAAAAAATTTTTAGGCAATAAATCCGGGCAAGGTTTTTATAAAAAAACGGGCGAAAAAGATGCTAACGGCAGACCGATTTCTTTGACGCTGAACTTGGAAACTTTAGAATACGGCGCATCGAAAAAATCTACATTGCCTTCTATCGCCGCTGCAAAACAAATCGAAGATTTACCGACCCGCATTCGTACCATTTTCAACGCGCCGGACAAAGGCGGAGAACTTATTCGCCGTTCTTTAGCGGGATTGTTTGCGTATGTGTCGCACCGGATTCCGGAAATTTCAGATACACTTTATGCGATTGATGATTCGCTCCGCGCCGGTTTTGCTTGGGATCTCGGTCCGTTTCAATATTGGGATGTCATCGGTATAGAAAACGGTATTAAAGCTGCTGAAGCCGACGGACAAACTATTGCTGCATGGGTGAAAGAAATGGTTGCCGCCGGCAATACAAGTTTTTACAAAGTTGAAAGCGGTGTAAAAAAATATTACGACCCCGCAACGAAATCCTATCAACCGATGCCCGGCGGCAGTGCTTATATTTTCTTGGATACGTTGCGCGATAAAAAACCGGTGTATGAAAATCCGGAGGTTGTTGTGCACGACATCGGCGACGGTGTTATGTGTCTCGAGTTTCGTTCAAAAGCCAACTCGATTGGCGAAGGCGTTTTGCGCGGCATCAATGATACGATTCAAATAGCAGAAGAACAAGGTTGGAAAGGTTTGGTGATAGGTAACAACGCGACGAATTTTTCAGTCGGTGCGAATATTATGATGATAGGAATGTTGGCGTTTCAACAAGAATTTGATGAATTAAATCAAGCCGTCAATTATTTCCAACAAACTTCGATGCGCATTCGTTATTCGTCTATTCCGGTGGTGTTGGCTACACAAGGTTATGTTTTCGGAGGCGGTTGTGAATTTGCAATGCACAGCGATGCCGTGATTGCATCCGCAGAATCTTATATCGGTCTCGTTGAAGCGGGTATCGGCTTGATTCCGGGCGGCGGCGGTACGAAAGAATTTGCGGTGCGTGCCAGCGATGCGTTTTTTGAAGGCGATGTACAAATTCCGACGCTTATAGAAAAATTCAAAACGATAGCACAGGCACAAGTATCAACAAGTGCTTCCGAAGCATTTAATCTGGGTTATTTGCAGCACGTTAAAGATACGGTCGTTACAAATAAAGACCGTGCGATTGCCGACGCGAAGAAAAAAGTGTTAGACCTTGCCGATAATTACGTGCCTAAAGCACCGCGCAAAGACATTCTCGTTCTCGGCAGAACCGGACTTTCAGCGTTGTATGTAGCGGCGCACACACTTTTACTCGGACATTACGCATCGGAACACGATATAAAAATCGCTAAAAAAATTGCCTTCGTACTTTCAGGCGGCGATTTAACCGGAGCGCAACACGTGAGCGAACAATATCTTTTAGACATTGAGCGCGAAGCGTTTTTATCGCTTTGCGGCGAAGCAAAAACATTGGAACGCATTCAGTATATGTTGCAGAACAATAAACCACTTCGTAATTAATAATTAATAATTAATAATTAAGCAGGTAGGAATTCTATTATCGTTTAATTGTTGAGAAATGTATACTTTTTTAAAAAATGAAAACTCACTTTGATTGGTGATTATTAATTATTAATTACTAATTATTAATTACCTAAACATACTTTGTACTAAAATGAAAACTGACAATGTTGTCGTTGCTAAGTCATTTGCTTTTGCTGTGAGAATCGTAAAATTATGTAAACTCTTGAGCGAGGAAAGACGCGAATTTATAATGTCTAAGCAATTAACGAAAAGCGGAACTTCAATCGGTGCAAATATTGAAGAAGGCAATGGGCGGACAATCTAATGCGGATTTTATATCTAAACTTAGCATTGCTTATAAAGAAGACAGAGAAAGTCATTATTGGTTGAGATTATTACTTGCAACTAATTACATTACGGAACTTGAAGCCAAAAGTATTATTTGCGATACTGAAGAGCTTTTAAAAATTTTAACAGCCATTTTAAATTCTTCAAAAAATGAAAGAAAATAAATCGGCTTAATTATTAATTACTAATTATTAATTCAAAAAATGGAAGATGCTTATATCATAGCCGGCTTTCGTTCTGCGGTAGGAAAAGCAGGACGCGGCAGTTTCAAAAATTATCGCTCCGACGATTTAGCCGTTAACATCATCAAACACCTCATGTCGCAAGTGCCGGAACTTGATCCGTCTCTCGTAGATGATGTAATTGTCGGTTGTGCCAATCCGGAAGGCGAGCAAGGTTTGCAACTCGGCAGACAAATTTCTTTGCGCGCTTTGGGCAAAGACGTGCCGGGCATGACTATCAATCGCTATTGCGCATCCGGTTTGGAAGCGATTTCAATCGCCGTTGCGAAAATAAAAGCGAACATGGGCGAATGTTATATCGCCGGCGGTACGGAAAGTATGAGCATGATACCGATGACGGGTTATAAACTCGCGCCGAGTTATCAAGTGGCACTCGACACGCCGGATTATGTCGTCGGTATGGGTTTAACGGCTGAAGCGGTCGCGAACAAATTCAATATTACGCGCGAAGCTGCTGATGCTTTTGCCGTGAACTCGCACAAAAAAGCAGCGGCGGCAATTGCAAGCGGTGCTTTTGAAAGCGAAATCGTGCCGGTAGAAGTTGAAGAAATTTTTGTCGCCAACGACAGGCGCCAATCGAAAAAATTCATCATGAAAACCGACGAAGGCGTACGCGCCGATACAAGTTTAGAAGGTTTGGCAAAATTGCGCCCGGCATTCGATACACGCGGTGTAGTAACTGCCGGTAATTCCTCTCAAACATCAGACGGTGCCGCTTTTGTGATTGTAATGAGCGAATCTTTGGCGCGCAAACTGAATTTAAAACCGATTGCGCGCATGGTCAGTTGCAGCGTTGCGGGCGTAGAACCGATTATTATGGGTATCGGTCCGTGCGCCGCGATACCAAAAGCGTTAAAAAAAGCCGGATTAAAATTAGGTGATATTGATTTGGTCGAACTCAACGAAGCTTTCGCCACGCAAGCACTCGCCGTTATTCAACAAACCGGACTCAACCCAAATATAGTCAACGTCAACGGTGGTGCCATTGCACTCGGACATCCGCTCGGTTGTACCGGCGCGAAACTATCTATTCAATTGTTCAACGAGATGCGTCGTCGTAAAAGCAAATACGGTTTAGTCACAGCTTGCGTTGGCGGCGGACAAGGTATTGCGGGGATTTATGAGTTGTTGGGTTAATCGTAGAGACGGCGATTTATCGCGTTTAACTTATATTACGAGTAGCGATTCAAAATTGGAAATAAAGCCCCTCGCAGCATTTTAAACGCTGCAAGGGGCTTTTGGTTTTTGGAGATATTTTAAAATTTTTTAAAGAGAGATATTTTTGACTAAAACCATTAGTTTTATTCCAAAACCAGTAATATCATTTGCCGAATTTGAAAGAAGTATTAATCCACTTTTTCCCCAAAAATAATTTGTTTAAAATCAAAACATCTTTAAACCAATTCCAAATTAAGGTGAAACAGGCGAAAAACGGCTTAAAATAAAAATCCGGATGAAATTTGTCTATAATTTTGTGCCGCATTATTCAATATTAAATTTTAAAAAAATGATACGAATTGGTTTAGCAATATTACTTTCTTTTGTTTTTTACTTTACCGTCGCCGCTCAGGATAATTACGAAATACAAGTGTACGGTTCGCAAACGATGGAAAAACATTTTACGATGTTTGAGTTACACAGCAATTTTACGTTCGACGGTAGCAAACAAATACAAAACGGCGTATTACCGACCAACCATATTGTGCATGAAACGATAGAAATTACGCACGGTTTTACGGATTGGATGGAAGTTGGTTTTTATTTTTTCAATGCTATCGGCGATGATAAACGCACCAATTACGTCGGCAGCCACATACGTCCCCGTGTGATGTTGCCCGAAAAATATAAATTTCCGGTCGGTTTGAGCTTTTCCGCAGAAGTGGGCTACCAAAAACGATTGTACAGCGAAGACGATTGGACGCTGGAGTTGCGACCGATTATAGATAAAAAACTCGATAAACTGTACATGACTTTCAATCCGGTGTTCGGTAAAGCCATTCACGGTTTGAATTCGGGCGGAGGATTTGTTTTTTCTCCAAATTTTAAAGTCAGTTACGATGTTACCAAAAAAATAGCACCGGGTTTGGAATATTATGGTTCACTGGGCGTACTCAATAATTTATTGCCTACCGAACAACAACAGCATCAACTTTTTATTACTTTGGACTTGGATTTACATCCGGATTGGGAATTCAATGTCGGTTACGGTTTGGGTTTTACTGCCGGCACCGACAAATCTATTCTGAAATTTATAGTCGGTTATCGTTTGCACGGAAAAAAAGCGTAGCCGAATTTAAAAATAGATGTAACTTTGCTTAAAATAGTAAAGATATGGATGGGCAAGATATTCGTTGGGTTCAACGATTTTCAAACTTTGAAAAAGCTTTTAAGCAATTGGAAAAAGCGATTGAACTCGCTAAAGAAAGAGAACTCAGCGATTTGGAAAAACAGGGACTTATTCAAGGCTTTAAATATACTTTTGAGTTAGCTTGGAAAACACTTAGCGATTATTTGGAGTTTAAAAACGTGGAAGCAAAATTTCCGCGCGATGCGATTAAAAAAAGTTTTCAATATTTTCTTTTAGATTACGGCGATATATGGATAGATATGCTCGAAAAGAGAAACCTGCTTGCGCATACTTATGATGAAACAAATGCAGCTTTGGCTTATAATTTAATAACAAAACTGTTCTATCCGCAACTCTTGCTTTTCAGAGCAACAATTATCCGAATTCGGCATGAATAATAATTTCGGCATCAGCGATTTTAGCTTCAGTTGTATTTGCGACACGTTGAAAAAGTACGACGATATTGAGCGCGCACTTATTTTCGGCAGTCGCGCCAAAGGCAATTATAAAAAAGGCAGCGATATTGACATAGCTATTTACGGCACCGGCTTAAACAAGATTACGGCACTGAATCTCGCCGGAAAATTAAATGAAGAAGCACCTATACCGTATTTCGTAGACGTAGCAGCGCCGCAGTATAATAATAATCCGGATTTAGTAGAGCATATCGAGCGCGTTGGGGTTGAATTTTATACTAAATCGGCCGGGGTTTAGAAATCTTTTCGGTTTTTTTTGACGTGACAGCATACACACTTTTTTTATAACACTGATATTAAAATAAATTTATGAAAACACCCTCTTATGAGTTCGACACACTAACGGAAGCTATGAGCGCATTGCGCAAACAAGGCTACGTCGAAGATTTTAATCTGAAATACAATTGGATAGAAAACGCCAATTGCGAACACAAACTTTTTCACACGGATTTTGTCGTGGATAGTTTTTATCGCTTTGAAGGCATGACCGATCCGGCAGATGAAGCGATACTCTACGCTATCTCGTCGGATAAAGCAAATATAAAAGGCGTACTCGTTGACGGCTACGGCATCAGTGCCGATCCGGATTCGGTGGAGTTGATGAGCAAATTAAATTTCCGATGAGTCGTTTTTAAAAAATATTTTCGGTTTAGGATTAAAAAAAAATTAAAAAAAAATCGTGCGCGAAAAAATTTTTTAGTGCGCGATTTTTTTTTATTGAAAAAAAATTTTTGTAAAATGTTTTCAAAAAAATATTTTTTGTAAGTATCTCTATACAAATTTAAAAAAATTCCGTTTATCCGCATATTTTTGAAACAATCGCCGGTTTAAATTGCTTAATTAGTTTGTAACCTATGTTACAAGAAGTTGCAACACCGAGACTATTAACTGCTGTTACGCAGCAGGTGCAGCGCACTTCTATTAATTAAATCAATTATTAATTATTAATTTCCTCCATCACTTTGGCAAAAACGCTCCGACTTATTCTCGGCGATCAACTCAATCATCAACACACGTGGTATCGAAACGTAAATCCTGACACCTTGTACGTACTAATGGAAATGCGGCAGGAAACCGATTATGTTCGGCACCACATTCAAAAAGTAATTGCTTATTTTTCTGCTATGCGCGCTTTTGCCGAACATCTTAAGGATACCGGGCATGAAGTGGTTTATTTCAATTTAGATGATGCAGAAAATACGCAATCGTTGACAGAAAACTTAGACAAGATTATCCGCGAACACAAAATCGAACGATTTGAATATCAGTTGCCCGACGAATACCGCTTAGACGTTCAGTTGAAAGTTTTTTGTGATAACCTTTCCGTAAAATCGGATGTATTTGATACCGAACACTTTTTGAGTACGCGCGAAGAACTCGGTCTGTTTTTTAAAGATAAAAAAACTTTTCTGATGGAAAGTTTTTACCGCATGATGCGCAAACGCCATAAAATACTGATGGAAGGCAACGAACCTTTAACCGGTAAATGGAATTACGATGCCGAAAACAGAAAAAAATTGCCCGCCACACATCGCCCTGTTGCGCCGTTGCTGTTTGAAAAAGACGTCACCGATTTACATCAATTGATACTGAATCAATCCGTAAAAACTATCGGTAATGTAGAACCGGAAGCATTTATTTGGGCGGTAACACGCGCGGAAGCACTAACGCTTTTAGATTTTTTTTTGAAAAACTGTTTAGAGCATTTCGGTATTTACGAAGATGCTATGCACACGGCAACGTGGTCCGTCTACCATTCGCGGCTCTCTTTTTGTTTAAACGTAAAATTACTTTCACCCTTAGAAGTCGTAGAGCGCGCCGTTGCATACTGGAAGCAACACCAAGTAACGATTTCGATAGCACAAATAGAAGGTTTTGTGCGACAAATACTCGGATGGCGCGAATATATGCGGGGCATTTATTGGTTAAAAATGCCGGAATATGCCACACTCAATTTTTTTGAACATACACGCAAATTACCGGATTTTTTCTGGACCGGTAAAACTAAAATGAATTGCGTGAAATACGCCGTTTCGCAAAGTTTGGACTATGCTTATGCGCACCACATCCAAAGATTAATGATTACAGGAAATTTTATGTTACTTGCCGGAATTAGTCCTGATGAAATTGACGCATGGTATCTCGGTATTTACATAGACGCACTGCAATGGGTGGAAATTACGAATACACGCGGTATGAGTCAATTTGCCGACGGCGGTATTGTCGGCACAAAACCTTATGTGTCATCGGCAAATTATATTGATAAGATGAGCGATTATTGCAGCACTTGCTATTACGACAAAACGCAAAAAACCGGACCGAAAGCCTGTCCGTTCAACAGTTTTTATTGGCATTTTTATGCGCGTCACGAAGAAAAATTAGTCCGCAATCCGCGAATAGGTATGGCATATAGCCTTTGGAGAAAAATACCTGCCGAACAACAACTCAATATTTTTCAGCAAGCGGAATACTATTTGGAAAACATTGAAAATTTGTAAATAAATATAATTTCGGAAATTTTATTAATCATCCGCCAAAACGCGATGTTGATTACTTAAAAGTCCTGAAAGGGCGAAGGTATTAGTTTTTTCGCGGGGCATTACCCTGCATGCCTTCACCCTTTCAGAGCTTTAACTTTAAATACAGGTAGTATTCCTTGCGTAAGCAATTTTTCGCGATAGCTGTTGATTGTAAAATCTCCAAACTTAAATTAAAACAGAAATGAGAGCCTGAAAAATTTCATTTTTCATTTTTCATTTCTGTTGGTCGTTTTACGGATTTAAGTTCCTTTAACGTAGCGAACTCCAATGCTTTTTCGTGCGTCGCTTCCAACACGACGGGTGGCGCAACGCCGGCTTCGTAGGCTTCTTTCCAACGTGCCGCACACAAGCACCATTTATCGCCGGCTTTCAAACCTTGAAAACCGTAAGCGGGGTGCGGTGTAATTAAATCATTACCTTTAGATTTCGAGTATTGCAAAAATTCGTCCGTCACTTCCGCAGCCACGACGTGCACACCCAAATCGTCGGCGCCTGCCGAACAATAACCGTCTCTGTAAAAACCCGTCATCGGAGAAGTACCGGCGATTTGCAAAGCAGTTCCCAAAACATTTTTGCCGTGTTTAGCAATTTTATTATCCATTATTTTTTGTTTATTAGTTTCTTTTACCGGACCGCAACCGGGTTTAGATGTATTGGCACCGCTCTGCGCTTGCGTCGTCGCGGTTGTTACGGCGCTCATAAATAGTAAAAAAAATATTTTTTTCATAACTGTATTTTAGCTTTCGATTATAGTTTTACGACGTGAAGTCGATATTAATTCAAGCTAAATTCCAAACAAAAGGGTAGTTGATTTGTTCGGAAAAAAGAATTTAAATTTTTATTTTTTGCGTAATTGTTTAGGTTCTTTAAAACTTAAAACAATACGCCCTGCTTTGTAGGATTTTCCAATCCTAAAAGAAATTTTTTGCGGTATAAACCGCCTGCATAGCCGACCAATGTGCCGTCGGAGCCGATAACGCGATGACACGGGACGATAACAGATATTTTATTTTGTCCGTTCGCTAAACCGACGGCACGTACTTTTTTCCCATCACCCAATTTTTTTGCTAACTCCGTATAGCTCCGAGTTTTACCGTAAGGAATGGTCAGCAAAGTTTGCCAAACCGTTTTTTGAAACGGCGTTCCTTCAAAATCGAAAGTGACATCGAAAGTATGACGTGCGCCGGCAAAATATTCCGCGAGTTGTCGAGAAACCGATTCCGTAACAACGTTTATATTTTCTTCGACAACCGGCGCGTCTACGAAATTCGCGGCGCGCAAACCGATTTCGGTCGCTTGAATTCTAAAAAAGCCTATGGGTGATGAATAATATTGGGTAAATAAATTTTCCTGCATAGTGCGGTTTATTTCATTAATATCGGTATCCGTACTTTTCATGATTTAGGTAAGTAGTTTAAGTCACGCAATTTTTTCATTTCTTCCGACATCATTTTTGATGATGCGTCCGGCGCGTGTTCGAGTTCTCTGACCACGTTGACATAATCGCGGTCGTTGCGGTTTTGAGACAACTTACGTTTGGCTTGCACATCATCAAGAGTCATTTCGAATCCGACGATACCGCGCAATTCTTTGCGCACCATTTCTTCGGACATGGATTCAACTTGTCGCGGTTGTTTCATCGCGCTTTCGTATTTTTCGGTGAGGTGCGTCACGTTTTGTAATAATTCCGCTTGCATCATCAACCGTATTTTTCCGTAAATATGCACCGCCGTATAATTCCAAGTAGAAACATTTTCTTTTTCGTACCACGACGACGATACATACCCGTGCGTGCCGTGAAAAATAACCAACGCGTTCGAAGCTGTACCGATAAGTTGCGCCGCAATATTTGCTTTACCAACGTGACCGCGTAAAACCGTCGTGCCGTTTTCAGTTTGTTCTAAAAGTATCGGAATATGCGTTGCGTGCGGTACACCCCGACCATCCGTCAAAACTAAAATACCGAAACTGTTTTCCTTTATAAACGCTTTGATGTCGGCATCATCGTTCCAAATATTTATTTTCGGTACAAACATATTCTTTTAATGTTAAATGCTGAATTAAAAAAAATTCCAAACTGAATGTGATTTCTAAATACTGAAACTCGAACACTCAGACGTTATCCACAACCGTAAATTATGATTAATGACTTTAAATTTTTAAAAAAATCTATTATCTCTTATTATTAAGACTGTGGATAAGTGGATAAGCGTGGAATAATTTATTACTTCACATCGATTGTGCGGTACCGACAGCGTTATAAACATTCGGGTTGCATACAAACGGCTGATAAATAATTTTTTACGTCGTTATCCACACTATCCACATCATTCACAAAAGTTCCACGCTTTTATTTTCCACCGCAAAAGTCGTGTGTATATTAAGTGAATGTTAAGGAAATAGTCAACGGAAGCGGCATTGTTATACACGTGCCTGCGGTTTTTTTTTGTGGATAGTTTTTTTTGTGCATAAAGCGACTTTTTATCCCCATCTTTTTTCCTTTTTATCCACTGGTTTTGCGTTAGGTGTCTGTTGTTGTCAACAATGTTTCCAGTTGCATTCCGCGCGAGCCTTTTATGAGAATGCAGGTATCGGCATCGAAAATTTGTTTGGCAAACCAAGTGCGCGCAGCTTGTGTCGTTTCAAAAAAAAACCGATTGCCGTTGGTTTGCGCAAAATTTTCGCCGACGGTGACTAACAGTTTCAATGCAAAAGTATGCGCAAAGTACAAAAGGTTTTGGTGTTCGACGGTACTATCCGGACCGAGTTCAAACATATCGCCGATAATGGCAATTTTATTTTTTTGCGGCATCGTCGTTAAATTCAATAAAGCAGATTGCATAGACGACGGATTGGCGTTATACGCATCGAGTATAATTGTTGCGCCGTCCGACCGATGTAATATTTGAGATCGGTTCATGGTCGGTATATATTCGGATAGTGACTGCTTGATTTTTTCGCCGGGTACCTTAAAATATTTTCCGATACAGACAGCCGTGAGTAAATTGAAGAAATTGTAAACACCGATGAGTTGTGTTGCGATTTGTTGAAGGTTATCTTTTTCATCGAAAAACTGTACGCTTAAAAAAGGATTTGTTTTTTGTAAACGCGCTTCATAAGTTTTTCCGGATTTATTTAAACGTTGGGATTGTTTGTAACCGATGTATCTCGTATTTTTCGGTACCAAAGTTTTCAAAAATTTTTCGCTTTCATTCACGAAAATCAAACCTCCGTTCACGGCTATCCATCGGTACATTTCCGATTTTCCGCGCTTCACGCCTTTTAATCCGCCGAAACCTTCGAGGTGCGCTTTACCGATATTGGTGATAAGTCCGTGTGTCGGTTCGGCGATGCGGCACAAAAAATCTATTTCGCCTTGATGATTCGCACCCATTTCAATAATTGCCGCTTCGTGTTTATCGGTGAGTTGGAGTAGAGTAAGCGGTACGCCGATATGGTTATTGAGATTTCCTTGAGTAAAAAGTGTTCGGTATTGTGTGTTCATTACAGCAGCACACAATTCTTTTGTCGTCGTTTTGCCGTTTGATCCGGTGATGGCGATTATCGGAAATCGGAATTGCCTGCGGTGGTGTTGCGCCAATTGTTGAAGTCCGGTGAGTACATCGTTTACAAGGATATATTTTTCGTCGAGTTTGTACTCTGCTTCATCAATGACAGCAAAAGCAGCTCCCGCTTCGAGGGCATTTTCAGCGAAAGCATTACCGTTAAAGTTATCGCCTTTGAGCGCGAAAAAAATGCAATCAGGTTTTATTTTGCGCGTATCGGTACAAACAACCGGATGTTTTAGAAAAATTTGATAGAGGTCCATTATGCCCAATTTATAAATTGCGTTTTTTCATTTCCTTCACCGCATAATCCGCAGCACGCGCCGTGAATGCCATGAAAGTGAGTGACGGATTTTGCGTACTCACTGACGTCATAGCCGCGCCGTCGGTAACAAAAACATTTTTGCAATTATGCAATTGATTCCATGAATTCAGTAAAGATGTTTTCGGGTCTTTGCCCATGCGCACGCCGCCCATTTCGTGAATATCCAGACCCGGTGCCTGATGACTGTCGGCGGAGTAAATATTTTTAAATCCGGCTTTTTCCAACATTTCGGGTGCTTCCTGCATAAAATTTTTGATGAGGTTTTCATCATTTTGGTCGTAAGCCACATCGAAGTGAATAGTCGGAATACCCCAGGCATCTTTTTTGTCAGTATCTAAAAAAATACGGTTCGTTTCTTTCGGAATTGTTTCGCCCATTTGTCCGACATAAATACTCCAATCGCCGGGTTCGGATAATTTTTCTTTCAAATCTTTTCCGAAACCTTCTCCGCCGCGATTCCAACCGCCGCGTTGGGCACCGATATACATCGCGTATCCGCGCATGAAGTCCGTTTTATCTTGTTGCTTTACGTTATGAAAGCGCGGCATATAAGCGGAGGTGGGTTTTCTGCCGGCGTAATACATATCCTCTAACCCTTCAAACCCCGCCGAAACATGTGCGCGGTAATTGTGAAAAGCGACAAATTTACCGAGCAATCCGCTATCATTACCCAATCCGTTCGGAAAACGGTTGGATTTTGAATTAAGCAAAAGTGCGTTGGTGTTGATACAAGCGGCATTGACAAAAATTATTTTCGCGTAATATTCCGTCACTTGTTTTGTATGGGCATCAATAACGCGTACGCCGGTAGCGCGTTGTTTTTTATCATCGTAAATAATACTTTCTACGACGCTGTCGGGCTGCAAAGTCATTTTTTTCGTGCGTACGGCGGCGGGCAGCGTCGCGGATTGCGAACTGAAATATCCGCCATACGGACAACCGCGATAACATAAATTGCGGTACTGACAACTTGAACGCCCCAATGCTTTTTGTTCGTCAGTGGGTGCGGTGAGGTGTGCGGCACGACCCGAAATAATTTGCCGGTCGGTGTAGTTTTGTGCAACAGAAGCTTGTAAATGTTTTTCGAGTGCATTGAGCGGTATGCCGGGCTGAAAAATACCGTCAGGCAATTGCGGTACGCCGTCTTTATCACCGCAAATACCGGCAAAACTTTCAACATAATCGTACCAAGGAGCGATGTCATCGTAGCTGATGGGCCAGTCCACAGCAAAACCGTCGCGCGCCGGACCTTCAAAATCGTATTTGCTCCAGCGTTGCGTTTGACGCGCCCATAAAAGTGATTTTCCGCCGACTTGGTAGCCGCGAATCCAGTCGAAAGGTTTGTCTTGCTCGTAAGGATGTTCGGCATCTTTGACAAAAAATTGTTGCGTCGCTTCGTCAAAAGCGTAACATTTGGATATAATTGGATTGTCTTTTATTATATCTGCCGTCAATCGTCCGCGATGTTCCAATTCCCAAGGATCTTTGGTAGTTGTCGGATAGTCAGTTATGTGGTTTACTTGCTTTCCGCGTTCGAGTACGAGGGTTTTCAATCCTTTTTCGCACAATTCCTTTGCAGCCCAACCGCCGGAAATACCGGAACCGATAACGATGGCATCGAAAGTATTTTTTTTAATACTTTCAATATTCAAGTTTGACATTATTTATTTGATTGAGTTCTGTACAGTATTTAATGGCACAAATATAAAAAAATGCCTGCTTTAAAAACGCTTTTCATGCAAATAAAATTGTCGAAAGTTTTTATTGTTCCGGTTTTTTATGTTGGTATACTGATAAAAAAAGTAGTGCCTTCGCCTTCAAAGGACTCGAACCAGATGGTGCCGTTGTATTTTTCAACAATATTTTTGCAAATCGTGAGTCCGATACCGGTACCTTCAAACAAACCTTTTTTGTTGAGTTGCTGAAAAAGCACGAAAATTTTGCCGGCAAATTCTTTTTTTATACCGATACCGTTGTCTTTAACGCTCAGTAGAATATGGTCAGCATCTTGTTTGCCGTTAACGGTGATAAGGGGTTGGTGTGTTGAAAATTTGAGCGCGTTGGAAATCAAATTTTGGAACAATTGCATGAGGTGCAGTTTATTCATCCGAACGCTCGGCATATCGGTATTGTATTGTATGACGGCATTTTTAATTTCTATGGCGTTGCGTAAATTGGCTTTTACGTCTTCTATTACATCTTCCGGATGGACGACTTCAGCACCGGCTTGTGTTGAAATAATTTGAGAGAGTTCTAATAAATCGGTGAGTAAGTTATACATACGTTTTACGCCCCCGTTGATAAACACCATATATTCTTTCGCTTCGGGCGGTAAACTTTTGGCGTGTTTGAGTTGCAGCAGCCCGATATAACTGCCGATGCTGCGCAAAGGTTCTTTCAAATCATGCGCGGCTACGTAAGCGAACTGCGTCAGTATTTCGTTGGATTCTTCGAGTTTTTTGTTTTGGTGTTCTATTTCTTCATTTTTCAGCTTCAATGATCGGTAATTTCTGCCGCGCATCTGTATTATTAATCCCAAAAATAATACCACGAGTATAGACACAAAAGCGCCACTGATCAAAACAAAACGGTTTTCGCGCAATTTGTACGACCGGATTTCATTCTCCCGTTTTTCGGCATCGTACTTCAACTCCATTTCGGCGATGTGGCGTGATTTATCAATATCAAATAACGAATCGCGAAGAGAGTTGGACTCGGTCAAATATTTTATGGCATCCGAACTGTTATTACTGTTGAAAGAAATTAAAAACATTTGATAATTCGCTTGTTGCGCTAAATCTTTAAATTCATTTTTTTTAGCCAACTCTAAACACTTTATATACTCTTTCTCGGCTGCAGCTATTTTGCCCTGTAATTTATACAAACTTGCCAACTTAAAATGCAATTCAACTTGATCATCTGCTTTTATGTGCGCCTCATACGTTTCACATTCTTTAAATAATTTTTCGGCTTTATCAAACTGTTTACGTTCAAGATAAACGCTCACCAATTTCAGTAAAGTATGCGCGATACCGACACTTTGCTTGTATCCTTTATAAATTGAAAGCGCGATATCGTGTTTTTTTAAAGCATTATCGTAATCTTTAAGAGCTACCAAAATTTCACCGTAAGAGGTAGATACTCTTGCTAATCTGGTTTCAATATTTTCTATATGGGGTTGGTTTTTATTGTGTTCAGATGCTAAAGTAAAAGCCTTTTCGATATGAATATGCGCTTTATCGAAGTATTTAGCTTTTAAATAACTATCCGCCAGATCACTGTGTGAAGTGATAATATCATTCGTATCATTCAACATGATGGAATAATTCAGTGATTTGATATAATTTTCTATCGCTTTATCGTAAACACTACCATCATAATATAAATTTCCTAAACCATGATATACTTCTGCCAATTCTTGTTTGGAATTATGTTTTTGCCCGAATTCTAAAAGTTTATCATAATAATTATAAGCGTAACGATAATTTTTTGCCTTTCTATTGGCAATAGCTAAATCGTTGAGAATATCTGTTTGTTTTGTTTCCGACAAATCCAACGATACGATGTATGCTCTATCGTAAGCACCGATGGCTTCTTTATACAAACCGTTATCTTCATAAATAAAACCTATATCCGTATAAATATCAAAAAGGGTATCAAGATTATTTAATTTTTGCACTTTTTCCAAAGCTGCATCTGTATACATCAACGCTAAGGATAAGTCTTTAAAGGAATTATCATTCGCTATAGAAAGAATATCATAAATCGATTTATATTTAACTTCTAAGGTAATTTTGTTTTTGAGGTAAGTACGATTAATCGTTGAATCGTTAGGCATATCATTGGCAGAAGCATTTAGGAGCAGTATGAACCCGAAAATAAAGAGAAAACAAACGCGATAAAAAAGGTTTGAAAATATGATGTATGGTATCTTCACTTTGAATAGGTATAATAAATTTCTCTGCAAAAAAATATCGTTCCGAAGTACTGAGCTTGGTAAAATCCACACTTAGCGGCTTAATTTTTTATTCATTATAATTTTTTTATGACAAAAAATGTACCGGTAAAATGTAATAAAATACAGACTGAAAACATTAATTTAACAGCAAATGCCACTCAATATTTTGGGTGGCACTTGCTGTTTTCCGATTTTGATAAGTAGTTTCTGCCAATGAAAATCTATTTCAAAAGTAAGACGAATTTTTTACTGTTGAAAAATAAGTTATTGTCACCTTGAGTACTCATTGATTCAATCATCGGATTCCCTGTAATTAATGCACGAACTTGATATCCCAACTTGGATCAAAGATGTTGTGCCGCCGCCGGGTCTGGGCGTACGTTTATCTCCAATTCGACAACCGCCTTTGATTTGAACTTGTTCAGAATCTTTTAAAGGTATGATTCCCGAGTTTTTTATTTTCTCTAATGTATTCTCCATTTTAAATGTATTTAAAAAAGTGGTGGACAAAATGTACCGGTTAATCACGCGGCACTCTTATGGTATCAAATCATTTGCCAATAAAGACGGCACTATTTTTTTGTAGAAATAATAATTGATGTTGTGCCGCTTTCCGGTCTTGGTATGCGTTTGTCACCCGAAATAGTGGAGTAGCAGTACCGCCTTTAATTTGCATTTATTGCGTTTCCGTCAAGAAAGAAACGTTCAAATTTCTGATACTTCTAAGAATGGGTTTCATTATAAAATTTGTTTTAAACTGATAAAAAAATAAAAATAAATTAAGCTGAAACCCCCCCTGAACCCGGACGCGGTGTGCGTTTGTCGCCTGTATCCGCAGATACCAAATCCGGAGCGATACCGGAAGTAAAAACTCCATTTATCGGACTGATAATGTTTGAAGCAATCACTGAATCAATCAATGAAATACCGCCTCTAATGCAATTCATTTCCTCATAAGTTAATTGTACCATTTTAAAAAATTTTAAGTGTGGGTAAAAACTGTTAATTGTGCTTTAATTACTAATTATACTACAATATTACAACCTTCATAAAAATGTCACGAACCGAATTCAATCGGTTCGTGACACGGCTATTTTTTCTGAATAATATTTTTACGAAAGTTAATGGGTTGAAAAACAACAAAATGAAATATAGATCGCCCTTAAAAACAAAAAAAAAGTACCGGCAAAGTGTAATCAAAATTTAAATTAAACGGGTAGTGATTATATTATTTGTTTTTAAGGTTTTCTATCGCCGTGTGCACAGCATTAAATGAAAAACCGGTAACGATGTGTTCCATTTTAGCTTTTATTGCCGCCGTACACAAATTACCGATACTGCCTTCGTGCGTGTGATTTATGCCGACGGGCGGTATAAATGTTTCGTTTTCAACTTGTTCACCGATTTTTTTATACGCATCTCGAAACGGAATACCTTGCAATACAAGTGCGTTAACGGCTTCGACAGTAAATAAATATTTATATTTTTCATCCGCTAAAATATTTTCGCGTACAGTGACAGCCTTTAACGTAAAACTCAATATTTCGATACACTCTTTTATGTCTGTGAGCGCCGGAAAAATAATTTCTTTCAATAATTGATAATCGCGGTGATAACCGGACGGCATATTCGTTGTCACGGACGATACTTGAGCGGGTAAATTTTGTAAACGATTGCATTTCGCGCGAATGAGTTCGAAAACGTCCGGATTTTTTTTGTGCGGCATAATGCTTGATCCGGTTGTCAGTTCGGCAGGCAAACCTATAAAATCAAAATTCTGATTGAGATAAATGCACGCATCAAGCGCGAATTTTGCCAAAGTATGCCCGAAAGCCGCCAATGTGAACGCCAAAAAATGTTCCGTTTTACCGCGCCCTATTTGCGCGTGCACGACGTTGTAATTCAAATCCGCAAAACCCAATAGTTCGGTGGTGCGCGTACGGTTTATCGGCAAACCGGAACCGTAACCCGCAGCCGAACCTAACGGATTTTGATTCACGATTTTATACACCGCTTGTAACAATTGAACATCATCACACAAAGTTTCGGCGTATGCACCGAACCACAAACCGAAACTCGAAGGCATCGCAACTTGCCAATGCGTGTAACCGGGCAGCAAAACGTTTTTATACTGCTCCGATTTTGCGGTCAGCGTTTCAAATAATTCCGAAATAAGTTGTACCAAGTCTTCTATTTCAGCCCGAAAAAACAATTTCAAATCCACTAAAACTTGATCGTTACGGCTGCGCGCCGCGTGAATACGTTTACCGACTTCGCCCAAATCTCGTGTGAGTTGGAGTTCTATTTGCGAATGTACATCTTCAACGTGCGTTTCTATTCTGAAATCGCCGGCTTCAACGGTATGTAATATTTTTTTCAATCCGCCGTGCAGCAACTTAAATTCATCGGATTGCAACAACCCGACTTCATAAAGCATCTTGATATGCGCCAATGAACCCAATACATCGTGGTACGCCATGCGTACATCTAATTCTCGATCGTTACCGGTCGTAAAAATTTCTATCCGTTCATTGACCGGAATATTTTTTTGCCAGAGTTTAGTAGTCATCAGTGGTTAGTAGTCGGTATTGAGATGAGCGTCAGCATCAAAATTTTATCTTGATAACGGATTTATTTACGGTTTCAATAAAATTTTCGCAAAGATGCTCCGCTTTATTTATTTGCCCGGCATTTTATAAATGGTTTTTTATTTTTTTTAATAAAAAACCATTTAGCTTAAATTTTTCCAATTGATACGGTTCCGGTTGCCGTGATGCAAACAAAAATAAAAAACAGGATAGGTAAAATTTGGGAAAAAAGCCCCGACCGGTAGGCTGTCCAAAACGCTCAAAAAAATCCTCCCGTCTTATTGTATCAGCATGTAAAAAAAACAAAGGGAGATGCCTTCACAAAGACAACCTGAAATAAAGGTACACAAGTTAGAAGATAAATTATCCGATTCGGCGGAAATAATTCGTAAACTTCGTTCGGCTGTTCGCTCGGCGAAAAATAACGCCGCTCCTTTCAAATCGGTTTTACCCCTGCCGGCGATTATTCCTCTTTAGTGCACGGCGTTAAAGCAAAACAGTGAATTTTAAGTTCAGTAATAAATATCCTTTCTTTTTGTAAACCTTCTTTTATTGTTTGGTGTATTTTTAAACCCTACATCATCCATCATAAAATACTATCTTTGCGCCGGAAATAAAAAAATAAAGAAAAATCCAATCCGCCTGCATGAATTTTCTCACACTCGATAACGTAACGAAGAGTTACGGACCCAAAATTCTTTTTAAAAACGTTAATCTTTTTGTCAATAAAGGCGACCGCATTGCACTGGTGGCAAAAAACGGGAGTGGTAAATCCACGCTGCTGCGCGTGCTCGCCGGCACGGAAGGTTCGGAAGGCGAACAAGCTAAAATTATTTTTGCCAAAGATATCCGCATCGGCGTACTCGACCAAGATCCGGAATTACCGGGCAACTTGAAAGTTTTAGATGCCATTTTCGCAACCGACAACGCACTCATATCAGCCGTAAAAAATTATGAAGACGCGCTCGCAAGCAACGACGAGCATGCCTTGCAAAATGCAATGGAAGTGATGGACGAATTGCGTGCGTGGGAAGTGGAAACCAAAATAAAAGAAATTATTTCGGAACTGAAAATAGACGGGTTTTTGGAGCAGCGCGTATCGACGCTGTCCGGCGGACAAAAAAAGCGTGTCTCGCTCGCGCAACTGCTCATCGGCGAACCGGATTTTTTAATTCTCGACGAGCCGACCAATCACTTGGATTTGGAAATGATAGAATGGTTAGAAACTTATTTTTCGGCGCGCCCTTGGCTTACTATTTTTATGGTGACGCACGACCGGTATTTTTTGGATGCCGTCTGTAATACAATTATAGAACTTGAAGGCGGACAATTTTACAGGTATCGCGGCAATTATACTTATTTTTTGGAACAAAAAGCCCTCCGTGATGAAATTAACGCCTCAACACTCGATAAAACGCGTAAACTCTTCAAACGCGAACTTGATTGGATGAGCCGCACCGCACCGGCGCGGACATCGAAAAATAAATCCCGTATAGATGAATTTTACGGTATCAAAGACAAAGTTTCTGCTAAACGCGATAGCGACGATTTACAGATTGATATAAAAACGACTTATTTAGGCTCCAAAATTTTGGAGTTGCACAACTTATCGTATCAAATCGGGAACAGACTGCTCGTAAAAGATTTTTCTTACAAATTCAAACGCGGCGACAGAATCGGTATCGTCGGTATGAATGGTGTCGGTAAATCTACTTTTTTGCGGTTAATGACAAGCGAACTCGCGCCGACGGGCGGAAAAGTAGCGACGGGAGAAACTATTTCTTTCGGTTATTATTCTCAAGACGGCTTAACCTTAAAAGAGGATAAGCGCGTGATAGAAGTGATTACGGATATTGCGGAATATATTCCGTTGGAAAAAGGCGCGAAAATGACGGCTTCATCGCTGCTCGAACGTTTTTTGTTTTCTCGAGAACAACAACAAGTATATGCTTCGCAATTAAGCGGCGGCGAAAAAAGGCGATTGTATTTGCTCACGGTGCTGATGAAAAATCCGAATTTTCTTATCCTCGATGAGCCGACGAATGATTTGGATATCGTGTCGTTAAATGTATTGGAAGAATTTTTGGATACCATTTACAACGGCTGTTTGGTAATCGTGACGCACGATAGATATTTTATGGATAAACTCGTGGAGCATTTATTTATTTTTGAAGGCGAAGGTATCATACAGGACAGCAACGGTAACTATACCGATTACCGCGAAGGATTGAAGCAACAAAAGGCATTAGAAAAATCGAACGCCAAAAACCCGACACCTAACGTACAACGTTCGGCATCCGAAACGGAAAAAAAAGAATTGAAAAAATTGGAACGCGACTTAGTTCAACTTGAGCAACGCAAACAAACGCTCACCGAAAAATTCAGTGACGCATCTAAACTGTCGCACACCGAGATAGCCAAATTTTCAAAAGAATTGGATGAAGTACAAAATCAACTCGAAGAAAAAGAAATGCGGTGGTTGGAGTTATCGTAAAAAAAATCAATTCACGGGCGAAAGCATATTAATCCCGACCCAAAAATCTACTATCGCTTTAATAGTGTCGTTGAACTCGAAAATATCAAGTGGTTTGCACACGAATGCTTTCGCGCCTAATTCGTAACACAAATTTATATCCGATTTGCTGTTCGAAGTCGTGAAAACTATCACAGGCACTTTTTTCAGTTTCGGATGCGCGTGAATGTATTTGAGTACGTCAATACCGCTCACGCGGTGCATATTCAAGTCCAATAATATGGCGGCGACACCGTTCATCGAACTTTTTTCGAGATACTCAATCATTTCGCCGCCGTCGCCGACGTGAATAAGTTCAACCGGTTTGTCCGTTTCGCTGATGGAAATGCGCACGAGTTCCACGTCCGCTAAATTATCTTCGGCTAATAATATTTTTTTATTCATGTTGCTTTCAGGTCCTTCAATCGGGTATTGATAAACAAAGGACGAAATCTTTATTGGTTTATAGGGCAAAAATTCAGCCACTTCGTTTTTGTTCGCTGTATAATATTTCACAACCCGTAAAACGCAGTCGGGTAATTTTTATTGCTTTTTGGTTTTCCACACCTTGTTCAGAATTTTATTTTTAAACCGGTATTTTAGGTTTAATTTCGCAAATTATTTATACTTTTACGCTTAAAATTTCTTTTAAAAGATAATTCAATCATTCTTTGATAACAATCGGTGATTAAAATAAAAAATATCACCAAATTAGTTTCATTTAAAAAATTTGCGCCATGAAATTCAGCGTTGCTTCCAACGATTTACTCAAACAATTGCAAATTGCCGGCGGTGCTATCAGCTCCAATCCGGTGTTGCCGATTCTGGAAGATTTTCTTTTTCAGATAGAAAATAATAAATTGATTATCGCTGCTACTGATTTGGAAACTTCCATCACCACGGAACTTGAAATTTTAAGCGACGGCGACGGAATGTTCGCCGTTCCCGCTAAAATTTTGACGGATACGCTCAAAGCTTTGCCGCAACAACCGATTACGATAAGCATCAACGACGAGACGCACGCCATAGAAATCACTTCCGCTTACGGCAAATACAAATTAGCCGGCGAAAACGGTGCCGACTATCCGACCATTCCGCAAGCCGGTGAAGAAGTGCATTTAACGTTGCCTGTCAATACGCTGATGCAAGGAATCGCCAAAACGATTTTCGCTACCAGCAACGACGAGTTGCGCCTTTCCATGACGGGTGTTTATTTTCAAATTGAGCCGGATAAATTGAATTTCGTCGCCACCGACGCGCATAAATTAGTGCGTTACGAATTTAACGACATCAAAAACGACGGCGTAGTATCGTTCATCGTGCCGAAAAAAGCGTTGAATTTATTGAAAAATGCGCTGCCGCAAAACGGTGAAGTGCATATCAGTTACAACAAATCGAATGCGTTTTTCAGTTTCGGTAACGTAAAAATGGTATGCCGACTCATTGATGCGCGTTATCCGGATTACAACGCCGTTATTCCGAAAGAAAGTCCGCACAAACTCACAGTCAACAGAAACGATTTATTACAGTCTTTGAAACGAATTGCTATTTATGCCAATAAAACGACTAACCAAGTCGTGTTTAATATCAATGATAAAAGCCTCACCATATCCGCTCAAGATTTGGATTTTTCCAACGAAGCCACCGAACAATTGACTTGCGAATACTCGGGCACAGCCATGACGATTGCATTCAATGCAAAATTTTTATTGGAAATGTTGGCAGTTTTGGAAGGCGACAGCGTTTGTTTCGAACTTTCCACACCCAGTCGCGCCGGTATTTTACGTCCCGTAGATAACGTGCAAGGTGAAGATATTTTGATGTTGGTGATGCCCGTCATGCTATCGAACTGATTATTTGATAGAGAAGAAGCGTATAGATTTATGTATAAAAAAAGGTAAACGCACCCGGATACGCCCCGTAAGTACCGCCGTCAACGGAAACCAAATCCGAAGGTGTTATTTACGCTGTCGTTATTGAAATCGCGAAAAACTTGGCCGCCCGTATTCCCCGCAACGCAGGGCATTAATAAATAATTACCCGCCGGCAATGTTGTCGTTTTTTGTGTAGCGGTATACGTTGTTGAAACGCTGTAATTCGCATCCACAGTTTTTGTAGAACCGCTGTCGCTTGAATGTTTGCCGTTGCGGGAGTCAAATCAAGTTGTGTATTAGAACCGTAAACGTGGTCTGCTCCCAATGCCGCACAAGGCGTAGTGGCTAAAGTAATATCACTGATACTACAATTGCCGTAAAGACGAGACCCGCCCGAATAATTTTTTTGCGAGCCTATCCCCTACACCCAAATTACCCCAAGCACGAATTATTGAACGAGAAAGCCTGCGAACCGAAGGGCAGGCATGGTACAAAGAATAGGTACGCGCCGTACCCAAAAGAGAAGGTACCGTGTTGCTCTGCGCCCGAAAAAAATTGCCGTTCACGAAAATTAACAAAATATAAGCAGAAATATTTAAAGGAAAAGGTGACTCGGAAAAATTTTATCAATTAGCCGTTTTTTTTTGATTATTAGAAAAACATAAGTTTAGACAGATATAAATTCTACGCGATTTTTTAATGGATGTAACTAACCAAAAAATCATTTCAAATATCTTAATAAATATAAATTGCGCACGGTTTTTTTATTTTTTTTAAATGTTGTCCGAAAGGAACGAATGCGTGTTTAACAAACTTCAAGCCCGTTTATTCACTGTTTTCCATTCACAGTTTTCAATTTTAAATACCTCTTGATTTATCTGACCTAATGTTGCAATTCCGCCTAGTTTTTCAATTGTATCAATTACAGCTTAGTATTGTTTCATACTTAGATTCAAATCTAAACTGTTAATTTTAATCGAATTTTCTAATTTATATCCCAAAGGGAATATTACTGATATTTTTTCAAGCCTGAATTTACCTTAAATTTTTTTTTAAAACTGTGATCTTCACAGATTAAATAAAAATATTTCGCTTCACAATTGCAATTCCCGAAAAAAAGTATAATTTTGCACCCGCGTCAAGCGACCAGCTCCTTTTGAACTTCCCCAGGGTGGAAACACAGCAAGGATAAAATAGTTGAGCGGTGTGCTTGGCGCATTTTTTTAAGTTTCAGTACCGTTTAAAAATAGCTTTATTCTCCTCTCAAATATTTCCGAATGCAATTTTTCATTGATACTGCAAATCTCGACCAAATTCGCGAAGCAAAAGATTTAGGCATTCTCGATGGCGTCACCACCAATCCGTCGTTAATGGCGAAAGAAGGTATTATCGGCACGAACAATATCCTGAAGCATTATAAAACAATTTGCGAAATGTTGGGTAGCGGTCCCGTTAGTGCGGAAGTGATTTCAACGGATTTTGCCGGTATGGTAAAAGAAGGACAACGATTAATGGATATTGCAGAAAACATTGTCGTTAAAGTGCCGCTCATCAAAGACGGAATAAAAGCTATCGCTTGGTTTACTGAAAATAATATAAAAACGAATTGTACGTTAGCGTTTTCCGCCGGACAGGCTTTGCTCGCGGCAAAAGCGGGTGCTACTTATATTTCGCCTTTTATCGGTCGTATAGACGATATCGGTTGGAACGGTGTGGCGTTAATCGAAGAAATAGTAGACCTATACACCGTTCAGGGTTTTGAGACAATGGTGTTGGCAGCGAGTATACGTTCGCCGTTGCACATTATAGAATGCGCGAAAGCCGGTGCCGACGTTTGCACGTGCCCCCTCTCGGCAATTTTGGGTTTGTTGAAACATCCTTTGACCGATATCGGTTTGGCACAATTTCTTGCAGATTACGAAAAAGGTAATAAAGCATAATGAACGCAGCACCTACGCAGTCCTTGAAACATATCGCAATTGCCGGAAACATCGGTGCCGGAAAAACGACTTTAGCGACACAACTTTCCAAACATTTGAATTGGGAAGTGCAGTACGAAGAAGCCGATAACAATCCGTATCTATCGGATTTTTATCATGATATGCAGCGTTGGTCGTTCAATTTGCAGATTTTTTTCTTGAACAGCCGCTATCGGCAAGTTTTGAAAATAAAAAGAGGCGATAAAACAATCGTTCAAGACCGTTCGATTTACGAAGATGCGCATATTTTTGCACCGAATTTGCATGAAATGGGTTTGATGTCGAAGCGCGATTACGATAATTATTTTTCGCTTTTTCAACTCATGGTGGAAAGTATCACGCCGCCGGATTTAATGATTTATTTGAAAGCCGGCGTACCTACTTTAGTGGATCACATTCAAGCGCGCGGACGGGATTACGAAGGTAATATTTCAATAGATTATTTGCGCCGACTCAATGAACGGTATGATAATTGGATAAGCAACTATAAAATCGGAAAACTCCTTGTCATCAATAGTGATGAAATAGATTTTATCAATCGCCCCGAAGATTTGGGCATCATCGTCAGTAAAGTTCAAGCCGAATTGCACGGATTGTTCTAAATAATTAAAAATTAAAAATTAAAAATTATCCGCGTTTCTATAGAAATCAATTTTAGAACTTAACGCGCTTCAATTCTTAACTTCTTTTTTATTAATTATTTTTTATTAATTATTAATTATTAAGTTTCATGTCAACGACACAGAAGAAAGTAATACAAAAAGCACAGAAAGAAGACGTATTGGTGGACATTACGGAAGTAACGCACAATGCCGAACATTGGTTAGAAGTATATCGCCTTCCGCTTATTATCGGTTCGGTAGCTCTTTTAGTGTTTGTTGCAGGCTGGTTTTTATGGAAAAACCATGTTGCCGGTGAGCAAAAAAAAGCTTTGACTGCCATGTGGCATGCCGAACAAATGTTTGAACGCGACTCTTTTGCGCTGGCATTGAACAATCCTGGCGGTGGTTTCGATGGTTTTTTGGATATTGCCAAAAAATACGGCAGCGCACCCTCCGGTAATTTGGCGCGTTGTTATGCTGCCATTTGTTACTATCATCTCGGTAAATTCGATGAAGCCATAAAGTACATGAACGATTACGCGCCTGCAGGCAGTGTACTCGGCACCACCAAATACGGTTTGTTAGGTGATGCGTACAGCGAAAAAAACGATTTCGGTAACGCGCTCAAAAATTATCGTCAAGCCGCCAACACCGGCGATGTAGATGAATTGAAAGCACACTACTTGAAACTATTCGGTATGTTGAGCGAAAAACAAAACGATAATATCTCCGCTCTTTCGGCTTATAAAGAAATAAAAGAAAAATACCCGCAAACCACCGAAGGCAGAGATATTGATAAATACTTGGCGCGTTCGGAAGCAGGAAAAAAATAATTACGAATTACGAATTATGGGTTATGAATTATCGAAAAATCCAAATTCATAACTCATAATTCATAACTCATAACTAAAGAACGGTTACGCCGCTTGCCACGAAATAAATTTTGGTTTCGGGCTGTGTAATTTTTGCAATCTCTTCTTTCGATTTACCGTCGTCTTCAGCATAATGCCGAAGTTCTTCTACCGGAACGATTTCTTTGAACGCATCGCCGCTCATCACTACGCGCTTACCGGCAATATCTTTGGGCATAAAAAAAGCATAATTTTTAAATTTTACGAACATCGGCGATGCGCCGGTTTCACTTTTTATGTTCATCCAACATCCGCGCACTTTACAAACAGCATCTACGATACCCGCAACCTTTACGTTTTTTAAAGTATCGGTTGTTTTAAAACGCGGCAATAAGTCGTCATAAGAAACTGCACCGCTCGGATTCACGGTTGCGCCGAAGTTTTTGCCGTCGTTTTTTTGTTTAGCAAAATCTTTAAAAGACTCCGATTCCGATTTAACACCGCTCGCCATTGTTGTTTTGCTTGATGAATGACAAGCCGCAAAAAATAAACCGGCTGAAACTACGAGAAAAAAATATTTATTTGTCATGATATTTTTTGATTGAAAATAATTATTTATCAGTTGTCACGCCCATTAGGCGTGGATAGATGAAAATATGATTTTTTAGGACTTTGAGCCCTTCCAAAATAATTGATAGCGCATAAAAAAGGCTGAAGCCCTAAATTTTTTTTCTGTTACATTACCACGCCCTAAAGAAAGTCGCAATTCCCGAATAGTTGCGATTGAAAAAACAAGAATATTTATCAAAAGCAAAGTTATACCATTAAATCAATTCCACATAAAATATTACTTCAAAACTTATTTCACGGCTTCCACCATCCACATCAAAGAAAAAGAGGCAGTTTTAAAATATGATTTTGAACTTTTAACCGTGAGACCGGCTTCTGTTGAGTACTTGGCGTAATTGCTTGTCGGCACATAAATTGAATTTTCCTTTTAACCAATAAGAAATGAGCATTAGTACGGTGATTAAAGCGCCGATACCCACGAGAATAATTATGTAGCCGGCGTATTTTATAAAACTGCCGCTAAAAAAATAAGATACCGAAATGCCCGCTAATACCAATGCGCTGCCGATGAGAAATGCTTGCCGAGTATAATCGGGCGCATCAAAACCGTAATCTACTTTTTTCACTTTTCAGATATTTATTTTTGCGCCCTCGAAATTAAAACCAAAGCAACGATACCGAAAATAATATTCGGCAACCAAACACCGACAAGTGGTGAAACGCCGGGTTGCATCGCTATTGTAACCGAAAACTTAGACAGAAAAATAAATACAGCTCCTAAACCGATACCCAAAGCCAAATGTAAGCCGATACCGCCGCGCACTTTTCGCGCCGCTAATGCCATACCGATGAGACTTAAAATAATAATAGACACGGGATCGGATGTACGCCGATACACTTCCATTTGATATTCTTTCGTGTTGCCGATGCCGCGTTTTTCGAGTTTATCAATTTCGTTTTGTAATTCCGGTGTCGTCAGCATTTCTTTTTGATTGAGAAACCTGACAAAATCATCGGGCGTAAGATTCATCGTAGTATCTTCCGTCGCCATGCGCACAAGTGTTTCGTGAATGCCGTCAAAATTGCGTTTTTGTACGTTTTCCAAGTGCCATTTGTTCGGATAGCCGCGCCAATAAGCAAAATCCGCTTTCGTGACGCTCGTCAAGTTACCGTTATCAAAATGTTCGATGCGCAAATCGCGTGCGGAAGTATCTTGCTTACGGTAATTTGCGATAAAAATTTTGGTCGAGGGATCCAGAAACATATGCACGTTGTCAGTTTTAGCGCGATCATTAAATTTCCAGATGTACTTATGCTCAATGGCTAAACGTTTTTTGTTGCCGTTCGGCACGATATAATGGTTCATCACCAAATGTAAGCCCGCTATCATAAACGCTGCAATTAAATACGGACGCATCAGCCGCACAAAACTTACGCCGGCGTTAAGTATAGAAATGATTTCCGAATCATACGCCATGCGCGATGTAAAAAAAATAACGGCGATAAGCGCGTAAATCGGAAACAGGAGGGTATTGATGTGCGGAATAAAATTTAGGTAGTAATCAATCCAAATTTCTTTTTTCGTAATCGGTTCGCGGATAAAACTCTCCACCTTCTCGCTGAAATCAATCACGCAAGAAATTAAAGTAAATATCAGTACCACAAAACCGAATGTAGAGAGATATTTTTTGATAATGTACCGGTCGAGAATTTTTAACACTTTTGGATTTACGATTTTTTATAGGGTGTTGCCCTATTTTAATGTCCGAAGACTTTCAGCCTAATTTCTTTCTGCACTCTTATAACGTTTGTTAATATAAATGTGTTTTAAGCAAATGTTTTTTCATTGCTTTCAATGAGTAGCATACCAAAATCTTCAAGAAATTCTATAACAAATGCATTAAGCGCACTGTCTTTACTCGGATAGTGTTCGGGCGTACAAACATAAGATTCCAAACGTAAACCCAAAAAATTACCTGCAAAAGCAGTATCAAATACTTTGAATGTGCTTCTTAATTGATTCACCGCTTTGAGACGATTATTTTTGATGCTTAACTCTTTTGCAGTCGTAGATTCAAATTTTAATTCAGCAAAACAAAAGGTGGAATCGTCAAAAAATATACAATCGCAATGTTCGGGAGATTTATCTCCTCTTCCAATGAAACAACCGTCAACCGCCAAAAGGATTATGTTCTTCTTATTCGAATTTATAAATTTTAAAAGATTTCGTTCACTTTCGACGGTTTCTAATAAAATACATTTGCCTTTTTCTATTGAATCATCCACAAAAAAAATCTCTGAAACGGTTGAAGTTAAACAGGGATTTATATGCCGTCCTTTGAAATTAGCTTTGATATGATTTTGAATATCATTTACGCTACTCATTTTCGTGCAAATTTTTTAGAATGAATTGATACTAAACTATTAAATTCTGCACCTAAAATTTCAGAGACCGTATCTAAATATGTTTGTTTAATAACACTCCTGTCGCTCATGATGCTTTCACTAACATAGCCATCTTCTTCATTACGCAGCGTGTAAGCAGCAAACTCTTGCGAGTTCAACCAAAAATCTTTATCAATTATCTTTGTCACTTCCTCTTCTGTTTCCGGATTTTTTTCAACAACCCTCTGGGCAAATAACAAATTATTAAATTCCGAAAGTATATACGGACTATGCGTAGTAATGATCATAGTATTCCATTTGTTTTGGTTCACCATTAAGGCCAGCAATTCCACCATTTGTTTTTGAGCAATCGGGAATAAATGTGCTTCAGGTTCTTCAATGATGCGCAATATTGGCTTTTTATCAGCAATTGCTATAAATGAATCCTGCAAGATACGAATAGATTCTTGTTGTCCAGATGAAGATTGATTGAGTGAGATTAATTCTCCGTTTTTTAGTAATATAAATTCACTACCGTTTTGAGATAGATATTTTCCTTTTAAAATTTCTTCAATTTTAGTCTCTGCTTTTCTAGTAATACTACTTTTTTCATTTTAGTTTAATAACTTTTCAAAAGTTCCACCTCGATTTTTAAAATGATCTTTTAGAAAAGAAGTGTGGTTTATAAAAATTTTAATAAAATTTTCATCTACTGTATCTGGATTTTGATAAGCGGCAAAAATAGATTTTTCAAATAAATCACTTCCAATTGTTCCTCCTCTACCTGCTATTGTAAATAAATGATGTGTAAATACAAGACTAAATATTTTATATACTTCCTTGCGAAAAGATTCCTGAGTTTTAAAACGTTTAATATCTTCAAATTCTGAAATCAAATTTTCTGAATATGGTTCATCTTTGGTTTGATTTAATGTAGTGGTATAAGGTTCAAATTTTGATTGAATATTATTTAGTAACTGGATCACTTTTTCACTTAAGATGATTGTAACATTCTCTTTATCAATTTTTTTAATTGTTAACGTTATGTCCTTGTTATAAAAAAATGAAACCTCACTTCCAATATGCATTATACGAGCGTGAAACTGAAAATTATCTTCTACTACTTTTTTAAAATTTGTTTTACTATAAGGTAAGCTATATGAATTACGAATGAAAGATATAGTATAATCAGTTGGCAATCTTTGAAAAAAATAAATCAATTTAGCAATCGTGCTTTTCCCGCTTGCTTGTTCTCCGATGAGTACAAGCACTTGTTTTATTTCTATTTCGGCTTCTTTAATAGCGCCGAAATTTTTTATGATTATTTTTTGCATGAATGTTCCACCGATTTAAAGTGTAGAATTATTATTTGAAGACCGAATGCTTTTCCTACTTTGCATTAAATACGCTGCAAAGTTATAAAAACTTAAAGGCTAATTGCAAAATCATTTTTAAAGAACGTTTTTTCGATATTTTATGTACACAGCGTGTTGAAAATTTACGGGGGCATTGTGGCACGATATTTATCTATGTTGAGTGTACAGAAAACTGTAATCCGATTAACTCATATAAACGTTCGACTATCGAGAAAAATATTACGAGACATTCGTTTCCGCCAACTTCGGAAACGACATCCCTTTGTTTTCCTAACCATGATTCAAAAATTTATTTTAGTTTTTAGTTCACTATCTTTGTGCGCACAAGCGCATTCGGCATAAGCCGCATACTTTGAGAAAATTAACCGACGAGCATTTTTTAACGGCAAAAGAATAAAAAGAAAACTAATTTCCGAATTTTTTTTGAAAAGAATTTTTTTGAAAAGAATTTTTTTGAAAAGATTTTTTTTTAAAATTATTTTTTTAAAATTATTTTTTTAAAATTATTTTTTTAAAATTATTTTTTTAAAATTATTTTTTTAAAATTATTTTTTGAAAACGTTTATATTTTTTTAAAATTATTCAGAATTTATTTTCGATTTCTTTTTGCGCCATTAATTTTTTAGATTGAAACCGATTCTCAAACTTTTTCCACATTGGGCTTTGCACTTTGTTGTATGTTGTATTTTTTTCGGTATCGTGTCCGTTCCGCTTTCGGCACAACCGGTTGTCTGCAATACTAATTGCGATGATTCGGGTTTATGGTCAAAACAGAATGTATACAATCAATCTAAGAAAGTTTATCCGGCCGCTTTCAATGTTTCTGACATGGAAAAGCGGTCGGGTAAAAATGCTTTTCAAGATTTTAATGCTTCACCTTCCTTTCGAATACTTTTCTTGGGTTCTGATATTTTTAATAATTATTTAAAAAATTCGGACAATGAAAGCTGCAATCCGGATACTTCGCAACAAATTTCAAACGGTTCATCTTTCATCTTTAATTGTTCATCATTACCCGGTTCGTTTTTCGTTGGCGTTAATCCGCCGATTTTAAATGCTGATTCTATCTGCCAATATAATATTAACCCGATAAACGGCGGCTTAAAAGCAGCTTGCAATGCTTGTACGGGCGGTGTCGCACCGAAAATTTTTTGGTACGATATGTCAGGAAACAAAGTAGCGGAAGGCAGTCCGTTCAATCCGGTTACTACACAGTTTGCAGGAAAACCCGTTGTAGATGCTGCGGTTGCAGGTATTTATAATTTTACGGCAGTGTGTGTGTGCGGCAATGTGGCGAGCTTACCCTCAAGCGTTAGTTTTAAAGTGACGGCGGTACCGCAACCCAAAATAACAGGCAACAATTTGGTTTGTCCCGGCGAAACGGATGTGTATTCAACGCCGGCAAACGCCGGTGATAATTATACTTGGACGCTCTCGAATGGCGGAAAAATTATTGCTGCCTATCAAAACACGATTCAAATTCAATGGAACAATGCGCCAAATACGGGTCCGTTTAATTTAAAAGTAACGGAAACTAACCTTAACGGTTGCGCGCAATATTTTTCTTTGGATGTATCGGTGAAACAAACCAATTTATCGTGCATCGGCAATGTGAATGTTTCTTTGGATAATACTTGCAAAAGCATTTTGAGTACGGATATTTTTTTAGCCGCCAAATTCAACGGTTCGTCTGGTATGAAACTGCAAATTACGGCTGCTAAAAACGGAACGATACTCGAAGAAGGCATCGGTAATGTGACGGTGGACGGTGTGAACACAGCCGGAAATTATGTTTTCATCGGTAAAACTTTATTTTATAATATCATTGAAAATTGCACCGGCAATAGTTGCGGCGGCAATGTCACTTTTCAAGATTTTACGCCGCCGACATTGACAGCACCGGCGGATACGAGTGTAAGTTGTGCGCAAATCGGTGTACAAAATATTGATCCAAGTATTTCGGGTGCGCCAAAAATTTCAGATTGCAGTACGACAACAACTTATTTTTCCGATAATTATTACGCAACATCTTGTTTAACCCCATTTAAGATTTTTCCGACTGATTTTAAGCTCGCGACAAGACCTGTGCCGCCGATTTTTCCGTACACGAATGTCGTAAAAATTATTGTCCGCACATTTACCGTTACCGATAAATACGGCAATGCATCTACGTGCGAACAAATAATTTACGTGCGTAAAACCGATTTAACGCACGTCGTTTGTCCGCCCGATTATGAAACCGAATGTCAAAATGCCGGAGTTTTAACGCCGAATATTACCGGCTATCCGAAAATAGATATTGACGGAGATTTTACCACTACGACCGATACGGTTTCCGTTAATGCCGGTTCGTGCAATATTGCCGTGTCATATACCGACGACACGACCAAACTTTGCGCGGGCAGTTATCAAATTACGCGGACGTGGAATTTTTTTGATGCTTGCGCTACAATTGATCCGAAAATACTGCAAAATAACCAATATAAAACGTGTATTCAAATCATAAAAGTTACGGACAAAACACCACCGAATGCGTCGGTGCGTTGGACGCAATTTTATGTTATTAATAATGATTTGAAAGCGCGCGACACGACGATTGCGTTCGATGGATTTACGAAACAAGACGGCAGCGTACAAAATTCGGCGGCGCAAGATGTTTGGGCTTTGGGCAACGGCAATACTTGCGGCGGTACGATACGTTTCGTTTTACGCGCAACTGATTTTTATTGTACGCATACAAAAACCACTTTCAGTGTCAACGATTCCAGAGTGCAACAACTCGGTATTCAGCAATTCGATATTAATTCAGGCGAAACCGTCGCGTTATACGAAGCGAATTTCGACGGTATAGGCGATTATAAAATAATTTTTTCGGTATCGGACGAATGCGGTTTTGCTCAAGCAAAAAAAATTCTTATCGTAAAAGTGCGCGACAACATAAAACCGCAACCGGTTTGCCCTTCCAATTTACGCGTTAGTTTAAATTCGGTCGGTACGGCGCGCACTTTTACCAATTCGTTCAACAGTGGCAGTACCGATAATTGCGGGATAGATAATTTGAAAATCCGAAGAATGTCAAACTGTCTTGATCCGGCGAATACGAATTTCGGCGATTACGTAGATTTTTCTTGTTGCGATGCTACCGATACGGTGCGCGTTGTGCTGCGTGCAACGGATTATGCCGGTAACTACAACGATTGTATGGTGCGCGTTGTCGTAGATAATAAATCTACGCCGACTTGCCTTGCGCCTCCCGATAAAACTGTGGCTTGTACCGATACACGGGTTCAAAATTCCGTATCCATGCTTCCAAACGCCTTCGGCGCGCCGAGTTTTTGGGATAATTGCGGTGTCCGCGATACAATTTATACTTCAATAACCAATTTGAATAATTGTAAAACCGGAACGATTACGCGCAAATGGGTCATCACGAGCATCAGCAATGCAAAAGATTCGTGTACGCAAACCATTAACGTCACACCCGTAAGCGATTTTACGGTTGATTTTCCGGACGATTTAATACTAGATTGTTATCAGGCTTTCATGCCCGCCGATTCGGCGCGCAATGCGCTATTGAGTAATTCTATAAATGCCGACGGACACATTATCAATAACGGGTGCGGTATATTGGCGGTAGATGTAAAAGATCAAGTATTTACGGCAGTATCCGATGCATGTGCAAAAATTTTGAGAAAATTTACGGTCATAGATTGGTGTAAATACAATCCGAATAACGGTGCTTCCGCATTAAGTTCTAATGCTTACGGGCAACCGATAGCGGGAGATATTCACTCGAATCCAAATTGGGGAACCGATAATTTATCCGCGTGGCAAAATTTAGGCCGACCCGCCGGTGTTACCGATCGCGACAGACTTTTCAGAGATGCGGATGGTTTAACCGGACCGCCGACCGGAAATACGTCGCAACCGTATTCATACAGCGACGGGATTATCAGTTTTACTCAAATCATTAAAATTATTGACAAAACACCGCCCGTATTTACCAATTGCGTTACCGATACAACCGTAAAAAGTTATAACGCCGACGCTTGCAACGATTTATTTCGGTTTATGATAAACGCCGTAGATTATTGTTCAGGTTCAAACAGTCAACCGTCAGCCTTCGGTTCACCGCAAATAACCGGTGCGCAACTGATTTATTCTTGGGTTTTATTCGACGTGAAAAATAATATTGTCGTAAAAACCGGCATAACTCAAAATTTTGCCGAAATTTTAAATTTTAATCAAGCTTACGAAATTCGTTGGATGGTGCAAGACCCCTGCAATAACACGGCACAATGCACGACGAAAGTAAAAATCGTGAACGCCAAAAAACCGGCTTTAACGTGCAAAGATGTTCAAGCCGAACTCATGCCGACCGCCGACGGTAAAGGTGCGGTAACTGTATGGGCGAAAGAAATTACCGCTTCGCTCACGCATAATTGCGCTACAACCGACCAACTCTTCAATAATTTGGCGATTGAACGCGGCAACAGCGATATCAATGCAGTGTATCCGACCGTCGTAAATAAAAATTTAGTTTTTAATTGTAACGACCTTATTAACAAAATTCCGGTACGGGTTTGGACAAAAGATACCGTAGGCAATGCCAACTATTGCGTCGTCAACGTTTTGGTTCAAGATAATCTACAAGTTTGCCAACCCGTAATACCGACTGCTGTTTTGAGCGGCGGCGTAAAAACGGAAAGTAATATCCCTATCAATAACTCGGTCGTGATGTCGAGTAATGGCACGCAACCCATCGGAAAAATGACGACCGGACAAACCGGCAATTTCAGTTTCAGTAATTTAGCTGTCGGACAAAAATTGAGCTTGTCGGCATCAAAAGACGATGACTATACCAACGGCGTAACGACTTACGACATTTCGTTAATGAGCCGACATATTTTAGGTATCAAGCCACTTAATACGCCGTATAAAATTATCGCTGCCGACGTAAACCACGACGGCGAAGTTTCGGCAATTGATTTGCTTTTGATGCGGCGTTTGGTCTTAAGAATCAGTTCCACGTTTCCGAATAATACTGCGTGGCGGTTTATTGATAAAAAATATATTTTCAGCGACCCGCAAAATCCCTTGAACGAAGATTTTCCGGAAACAGTCAACTCAACCATTCAAAGCGGGATTAATAATGCCGATTTTATCGGAGTAAAAGTCGGCGATGTCAATGGCAGTGCGGATCCGAGTAGTTTGCAAGACGTTCAAGTTCGTACTGTCATGGGAAATCAAAATATTAAACCTTTACAATTATTTGCCGATGATACCGAATTGAAAGCCGGCGGAGAATATGTTTTGGAGGTGCGCGCCAAATATTTTAACATCAACGGTTTTCAATTTACATTGAACACCACAGAGGATATTGAAGTGGAACAAATTTTAAAAGGCGATTTCTTGGATATTACAGATGCCAATTTCGGAAAATTTGCAAACGCATTAACCGTCAGTTGGAACGGCGTACCGCAAACAAATGCCGGCACGGTTTTCAAGCTTATCGTTAAAGCGCGCAAAGATATTTTATTGAGTAATGCCTTGAGTATCGGCTCTAACTTTACCGCGAACGAAACATTTGATTTTGAAGGAAAAACCGGCGAAGTCCGATTGCAATTTAACGCCAACGGCACTACCGTAAAAAAAGAAGGATTTCAACTGTATCAAAATGCGCCGAATCCTTTTGATGAAACAACTAAAATCGGTTTCACGATTCCGAAAAACTGCGCTGCTAAACTCAGCATATACGATGCCGCCGGTCGTTCGCTGAAAACGATGGAAGGCAACTATCCGGCAGGTTTCAATGAAATAATAATTCAAAAATCGGACTTAAACGCCACCGGTATTTTATTTTATCGATTAGATACACCGACACATTGCGCGGTAAAAAAAATGGTAATTGGGGGTTAGTGGTTAGTTAATGGTTAAAAGTTAATAGTTAATGGTTAATAATCGGGAATAGTTTGTGATGAATAATTAACGGATTTACTTTCCGGAAATTTAAAACTAACAACTAATAACGACATCGTTTTGAGTTTTAGATCGGTTTTTATTTGACGGAGCCCCACTAAACGTGGGGCTTTTTTTTTAGATGAAATATTTTAAATCGAATTTTTTTCAGAAAAATTATAAACGGAAAATATTTCTTCCGCACCTTTAAACGGCGTTATCTCACCGGATAAAATTTTTTTTTCTATGTCGGGTAAAATATTTTTGATTGCCGGATTTTCGTAAAACAAAGCAATCAGTTTTTTTTCAACCGTGTCGTGCAACCAAAATCGCGCTTGCTCGCGCCTATGATTTAAAAAATAATTTGTTTCACGGGTATGCCGAATATAGCTATTTAATGTTTCAAAAATCGAATCAATCCCTTCATTTTTCAGTGCCGAACACAACACCACTTCCGGTAACCAACCGCTTGGTTTGGACGGTAAAAACCGCAATGCATTGCCATAAAACATACGGGCTTGTTTGGCGGCGGTCGGTTGTGCATCTGCTTTATTCACAACGAGTAAATCCGCCATTTCTACGATGCCGCGTTTTATGCCTTGCAATTCGTCGCCGGCACCCGGCAGCAGCAATAAAATAAAAAAATCGGTCAGCGCGTGCACAGCAACTTCCGATTGTCCGACACCAACGGTTTCAACGATAATAAAATCGAAACCCGCCGCCTCGCATAAAATAATCGTTTCGCGCGTGGTGCGCGCTACACCGCCCAAATTCCCGCCCGCCGGCGACGGACGAATGAACGCATTGTCGTTGACGGCGAGTTTTGCCATACGCGTTTTATCGCCCATAATACTGCCTTTCGTGATACTGCTCGACGGGTCTACGGCTAAAACCGCTACTTTTTTTCCTTGCGTACACGCATATTCACCAAATGCTTCAATAAAAGTACTTTTTCCGACACCCGGAACGCCGGTGATGCCGATGCGTTCGCTCATGCCGCTTACAGGCAAACAGGCTTCTATTATTTGTTGCGCCGCTTGTTTGTGGTCGGCGCGTACGGATTCTAAAAGTGTTATCGCTTGGCTTAAAACGGTTCTGTTACCGCGTTTGATGCCTTCGATCATTTCGGCTGAGGATAAGTTACTGCGTTTTTTTATTTTATTGAAACTCGGATTTATACTTTCCATAAGGCGAAAATAAGGGAAAAGTTTGTACAATGCTCAATTGCGTTCTACCTTTGTGAAATAATCAGTAATCCTGTAAATGTTTTCAAACGAAGCGGTAGAGATGCCCGTAATTCAGCAAAAAAATAAAACCCTCGACGGTATTTGGCGTGTGGCGATACAAGGTATTAAAGGGGCGTTTCATGATGTGGCGGCGCACCATTTTCATGTCGACGAAAAAATCGAACTCGTTGATTCCGAAACTTTCGATGAACTCATTAAAAACGTGGAAACGGGTAAAGCAGATGCCGCAGTTATGGCGATAGAAAATACGATTGCCGGAAGTCTTTTGCGCAATTATAATTTAATAGAAGGGAGTCATTTGAAAATTCACGGTGAGATTTTTCTGCGCATCAAACAAAATTTAATGGCTTTGCCGGGCGTAAAAATTTCCGATTTGCGTGAGGTGCATTCTCACCCGATTGCTTTACAACAATGTGTTGAATTTTTCAAACAATACCCGAAAATAAGATTGGTTGAAACAAGCGATACGGCTTTAGAAGCGCAAAAAATCCGGAAAAATCACACACGCACGATTGGAGCGGTAGCTGCCGTGCGTGCGGCGGAAATATACGGACTCAATTTACTCGCCGAGAGTATTGAAACGTTTAAGCAAAATTATACGCGCTTTTTATATCTTTCGATGCACGAAATGTCTTTAAACATGGACGATGCGGCACAACCGCATAAAGTTTCTCTCGTTTTTACCGCCGCGCATTCTGTCGGCAGTTTGCACCATGTGTTGGCAATTTTAGCGATTCATCAATGTAACCTGACGAAAATACAATCGGCACCGATTATGGACAAACCTTGGGAGTATATGTTTTTTGCCGATTTTACGATGGAAGATGTCTCGCGTTTTGAAGAAATTATCGAAAAACTGCGCACCGTCACCGGCACACTCAAAGTTTTCGGCTTGTACAAAAGCGGAAAATATTTTGAGTGAAGGTTGTGAGTTATGAATTATGAATTAAGAATTATGAATGGATTTTCAAAAAAATTAAACCTTGAATTTATAAAATCTTTCTAAAAGCATACTCCATTGAAATTAACCCATAACCCATAACCCATAATTCATAATTCATAATTCATAATTCATAATTCATAATTCATAATTCATTACTTTCCCTCAATCCGTTTTTACAAAAAAATAAACCTGCCTCTATTTTTTTCACCATGAGTTGTTCGTTTTTTGCGGTATCCGAATAATTTTCAGAGTGATACAAATGGTATTGCAGCGCGTGAAATTTTATTTTTTTAAGTTGCACACCGTTTTTTTTCAATCGCCATTCAATATCCGTATCCTCACCTATACCGGCGGCAACATAATCTTCGTCAAAACCGTTTACTGAATACAGATTTTTTTTGTGAATACTCCAATTACAACCCCAAATACCGGATTCTTTTTCTATCGGCGCGGGCATAAACGGTAAATAAAGAGCGGCATCCAAACGTCCGCAACCCGTTATTAAAAGCGAAAGAAGCGTGGGCAATTTAATATTTGATTTGTAATCCGATTTTTTATCCGTCAACAAAACTTGTCGTGTATATTCATTTTCATGCGTTAATATTTTTTCCGATATTTTTTCACTCATCATCACGCGTCGACCGAACAAAGCAATTTGATTTTCTCGGAGCAGATAATGTTGTTTCAAAAAATGGCGGTGCAGCAAACAATCACCGTCAATAAAAACAATATAATCCGTTTGAGCCAAACGCAAAGCAGCATTCAGTGCGTGCGTTTTCCGGAAACCGATATCGGGTTGGGAAACGTGTAGTATCGGAAAAAAGTATTTTTGTTGAGCTGCCGCGATAAATACCTTCATAACAGCATCGTCATTATCTTCGGCTACAATGACTTCAAAATTCTTGAAACTTTGCAGCGATAAAGTATCAAAAATCAATTCGAGAGCGGCTATATTTTTGTAAACAGCGATGATAAGTGATAGCATACGGGTTAAAGGGTTTACTATTTACGTCTTTAATTATCGTCTAAAATAAAAAAAAACGCTTTTATTTTATTTTATTCCTAAACAGTACCACCAAAAAACATATTTTTAATTTTTGGGCATCTATTTTGAATAGAGATGATTGAGAAAACTATAATCGGCTTTAATTTACACCCATGGATCTACGGCAAACCATTAACATACTGCTCATCGAGGATAATAAAGGCGATATTGAACTCATTCGGTTGATGTTACCGAACGCTTCTTTCAAATACGAATTGTACAGCAGCGATTCTTTATTCGACGGTATCAATATTGCCGGCGACAAAGATATTCATATTTTATTGCTTGATTTATCTTTACCCGATGCACCCGGCGGATTAAAAACGCTTAATCGCTTTTTTGAAACGGGTTTGAAAATTCCGGTAATCGTACTCACCGGTGCAAATAACGAAATGGTCGGTAACTACGCTGTAAAAGCCGGCGCGCAAGACTTTCTCGTCAAAGGTCAGTTTGATGCCAAATTACTCGGTCGCGCCATCCGGTTTGCTTTTCAACGCTATCAGGAAGTGCAAAAACTCACTGAACGGACACAACAACTCACGAGTATCGAAAAACGACACGTCAGTGCGCACAAACTCGCCGCCTTCGGTAATTGGGAAATGGATGTGGTATCAAGCGAAATGATTTGGTCCAGAGAAATTTATCGTTTATTGAACTTACCTGAAGGTTCGGGTACACAAAAATTAAGTGATTTCCTAAACACCGTTTATTCCGACGATAGAGAAAAAGTAGAAATTCTGATTGAAGATGCTGCAAAAGACGGAAAAACGCACCGCTTGGAATACCGGTTGCAAATCGGTACGTCGTTTAAATGGTTAGAAGCTAACTCGCAAGTGCATTTCGATGATATTACGCAGCGCATGATTCTTATCGGCAACATACAGGACATTACGGAACGCAAACAAAACGAACTCAATTCCAACGCCGCAGCAGTACTCAATGCGGCACCGAGCGGAGCGGAATCTTCGCGCGAACAGATTTTTCAGAATTTGAGTTTCAATTCGCGCACGTCGCTCACGACTATTTTTAATACACTTTATTTACTCGACAACGCGATTACTTCAACGTGTCAACGCGAAATTTATAACGCGCTCAAAGCGTCGGTAGATGAGTTAAATGTTTCGATTGATAAATTGCTGAACTATTCATTTATGTTTTCGCACAAGTTGCACGTCAGTCAAGATGAATTTGATGTGCGCGCATTTCTGAATACTTTGTCTAAAGTCATTAAATTAAAATCGGAACGTTCGAAAATTATTTTCAGAACCGACTTTGATGCTGATTTGCCCCCAAAAATAATTATAGACGAACAAAAATTTACACAAATTATTTTTAACCTCGTTGATACAGCACTTGAATGCGTGGTGAAAGAATCCGGCGCGCAAATAATTTTAAAATTGGATTACAATTCGCCGGACGCGACTATGCACATTAAATTACGGCTATCGTCCGCTCAATCCGATGCACCAAGTATCATGGCTTTGCTCGACGAACCCGAAGATAATATTCAATGGCAAGCACAACAACCGGGCGGTAACTTCAAAAATTTATTTTTATTGAAAATGGCGTGCCGCTTAACGCAAGCGTTAGGCGGCACGATGAGTTTGACGGACACACCGCAAAAGCAACTCGAAATTCATTGCACATTGCCGGTAAAAACGGATGAAGTATCTGCCCGACAACTGAAAATTTTGGATTTTCCGGTACGTATTCTTTTAGTCGAAGATCATTATTTGAATCAAATAGCAACCAAAAAACTGTTGGCGCAACTTTCCACGTTCATCAGTATTGATATTGCCGGAAACGGTGCTATCGCCGTTAAAAAATGTTTGGACACCCGCTACGATGTTATTTTGATGGATTTGAATATGCCGGTGATGAACGGTTTTGAAGCCACTCGAAAAATCCGCGAACGCCTCACTACACCTATCATCGCGCTCACAGCCGCCGCTACTATTGCCGAATCGGAACGCTGTTTAGCGTGCGGCATGAACGACTATATGTCCAAACCGTTTAAAATACCGCTCTTGTACCAAAAAATACTGAATGTATTGTCAAATGTTTTAGTATCGGTGTAATTATGTAATTTTGCCGCGTGTTGCCGAAAACTTTTGCCTCAATGCAAGCGTTTTCAACAGCGACGCGTTAAAAGATTATTATGACCCAAACAGACGTTTGTATTATAGGTGCCGGACCCGGAGGTACTGCCACAGCTTTGCGTTTGGCGCAATCCGGTATAAAATCCGTTTTGATTGATAAAGCCAAATTTCCGCGCGATAAAGTCTGCGGCGACGGTATGACCGGACGGACGGTGGCTATCCTGAACCGCATTGACCCGAATATCGTGAACCTTTTAGAAAAAAAAACTTACGCGACCGATTCATGGGGTGTGACGTTTATGATGGATGATAAACGCGCTTTTCCTGTGCCTTTCCGAAAAGATTACAATAAATATACCGACAAAACGCCGTGCATCGTCGCCAAACGCATTGATTTTGATAATCACCTCATCGAACAATGCCGCAAGCAACCTTTGATTACTATTGTAGAAGAAAAAAATATTGATACGCACGTTTACGATAACGGCACTTGGACAGTTTCGGATAAAACCGGCACGTACCGAGTACAATGCAAAATTTTAATCGTTGCCAACGGTCCGAATTCGCCGTTTGTTCGACACACCGCAAATATTCCTTTCGACCCGAAACATACGGCTGCTGCCGTGCGCGCTTATTACAAAAACGTGGGCGGTTGTCATCCGGATAATTTTATCGAACTGCATTTTTTGAAAGACTATTTGCCCGGATATTTCTGGATTTTTCCGTTGCCGGACGGCGGTGCGAATGTAGGTTTCGGAATGTTATCGTCTACGATCAGCGAACGGCGCATTAATTTGAAAAAAGCATTGGCGGATATTATCGCCACGCGACCGGGCATTAAAGAAAGATTTGCCGCTGCGCAACTCGATGGAGAAGTTATAGGCTTTCCTTTACCGCTCGGTTCAAAACGCCACCAACTTTCGGGCGAAGGTTATATGTTGGTCGGCGACGCGGCGAGTTTAGTAGATCCGCTTACCGGTGAAGGTATCGGCAATGCCGTGTTCAGTGGTTTTATTGCAGCCGAACAAGCTGAGAAATGTTTGAAAGAAAATAATTTTTCCGCCGATTTTCTCAAAGATTACGACACCCGCGTTTGGCGTGTGATGGGAACGGAACTCAATTTGAGTTACCGCATTCAAAAACTCGGAAAATATCCGGCGATATTCAATTTTGTTTTGTGGGCTGCTTCGCGCAACGTGCAAATTTCTGATTTGGTGTATGCCATGTTCAATAATGTGGATGTGCGTAAGAAAGTAATTAATCCGGTTTTTTGGTTTAAGATGTTGGTGAATGCTAAATAAGTAATGAAGCCCAATTTTTGGAAAAATAAATAAATAGTACTTCATGAATATTAAGACAAAGCAATTAAACAGGCTTAAGGATAATGAAATTCTCGTTGATATTTTCAGAGATTGTTTCGAAGAATCTGAAACAGGATTTATCTTGGATTTTAACGAAGAGTTTTTATTCCTTGAAAAATTCAACAAAAACTGCGAACCAGACGGCATTTCGATAATGCAAAACGAAAATATTTCACGTATAAGATGGGGTGGAAATGAAAACGCTTCGACTTTAAAACTCATTGACTCGACAAAAAGAATAAAGGAATTACAGGGCATTATACTTGAATCTTGGGAAAGTATCTTAGAATCAGTATCAAAAAAATTCAACCATGTCAACGTCTTTATTGAGGATATTGATGAAAATATTTGCCATATCGGCGTTGTTAAAGGATTGGATGAAGATACTTTAGTTTTACACGAGTTTGGAAGTATGGGTAGGTTAGACAGAAGTTTTGTAATGATCAATTTAGATGATATTACAAAAGTTGATGCCGCCGGGATTTATGAAAATAACTTAATGAAATTGTACAGCAAACAGCAATAGCACCTAAATTTGTTTTCAGAAATTTCTAAAACCGAAAAATAGGCTTAGTAAAGTGTATTTTAATACGCTGTGTATGGCGTGTCTTTAATTTTTAAATAATCGGCTCATGATAAAACGTTTTGTAAAATTGACTTTCGTCCCTGACAAAGTAAATGATTTTCTGGATATTTTTGAAGCCTCCAAAAAACTCATTCGCGCTCGTGACGGTTGTCTGCATTTAGAATTATTGCAAGATACAGTACAGCCGAATATTTTTTTCACATTGAGTTACTGGGATGATGCAGACGCATTAGAAATGTATCGACATTCGGACTTATTTATATCCACGTGGGCAAAAACAAAAATTCTTTTCTCCGATAGACCTCAAGCATGGTCTGTAACTGTCGTTTCGGAAACTTAGTTCATAACCAATACGCCTACAACACACCCGCCTGATTATATTTTGACATTCGGTTTAATATTAATTGTAGTTTAAATCGTACTTTTGCAAAAAAATTGTATAGAAAAATGTCAACCATACGCACTTCTTTATTTTCTCTCATCCTTTCCCTATTTTGTTTTATATTAATTTCCGGTTGCGAAACTGAAGTAAAAAATCCGAATTTTCAGTCAGATGCGGCAGATCCGGTGTATCTCAACAAATCCATGATGGCACTCAGCCAAACCATCAAATATGATTTGTTTGCGCCGATGGTGGCTTCGCGCATTTATTTCTACGCACACGTTGCGAGTTACGAAGCCTTAAATGCGCAAAATCCTGCGTATAAATCGCTTCAAGGACAATTGAAAGGACTCACGGATATACCGAAACCGGTTCCGAATGTCGAATATTGCTATCCCGTTTCGGCGGTACGCGCTTATTTGAGGGTAGGAAAAAAATTAATTTTTTCTGAAGATACCATCGCACAATTTGAAAAACAAATCATATCGGACTTTAAAAAAATCGGTGTGCCAAAAGCAGTCTTGGAGCGGTCGTTGGCTTTCGGCGATACGGTTGCAGCTGCGATTATAAAATGGTCAACAACAGATAATTACGCGCAGTCCCGTTCGATGCCCAAATATACCGTCACACCTGATAATCCGAATCGCTGGAGACCGACTTCACCTGATTACGGCGATGCGCTTGAACCGCATTGGCATAAAATCCGGACGGCAGTGATGGATTCAGCCGCACAATTCAAACCGATTCCGCCACCGAAATTCGATATTGCCAAATCAAGTTATTTTTACAAAATGGCATTCGAAACTTTTAAAATCGTACAGGATTCCACACCCGACAAAATCGCAACAGCTTGGTATTGGGATGATAATCCGGTGGCGACATTTAATGCAGGACACGTCAATATTTCGCGCAAAAAAATTTCACCCGGTGGACATTGGCTTTGGATAACGATGTATGCCGCGCAACAAAAAAAATTCGATATTTACAGCACCAACGAAGCCTACACCTATGTCGCTATCGGTTTGTACGATGCTTTCATCAGTTGTTGGGACGAAAAATACCGATCAGAAGTCATTCGTCCGGAATCTTATATCACCAAATATATCAATTCGGAATGGATTTCCGTTATCGTCACGCCGCCTTTTCCGGAATATACTTCCGGACACAGTTGTATTTCAGGAGCATCTTCCACTATTTTAACACAACTGTTCGGCGATAATTTTCGTTTTACGGACAGTACTGAATTGCAATTCGGTTTGGCACCACGCAGTTATAATTCTTTTAATGAAGCTGCGCGCGAAACTGCAGTAAGTCGCTTTTATGCCGGCATACACTATCGTCTTTCTTGTGAAATCGGTTTGCAACAAGGGCAGCTCGTAGGAAAAAATGTTTTGGAAAAAGTTCGAACTCGGTAGATTTTATTCTAAATGAATTGCCACCAGCTTTAGCTGGTGGTAGCAAATATAGAGTACAGGCTTTAGCTAAATAATTATTTTTTTAGTCAATAGTGACTAATCTACTTGAAAACTTAATACTATTTCAAAATAGAATTATTTACTTTATGGCTTACATAAAAGTACACTTACATTGTATTTGGTCAACAAAAGATCGTGTTCCCTTTCTTTTAAATAAAGAAATAAGGACTCAAGTTTGGCAACACATAAAAGAAAATGCTAAACATAAAGGGATCTATGTAGATTTTATTAATGGTTATTCTGAATATTGTCATTGTTTAATTTCTTTAGGCGTTGATCAAACAATTTCTAAAGTACTGCAACTCATAAAAGGTGAATCATCCTTTTGGACTAATAGAAACGTCGAACCATTTAGCGGAGCATCCGCTAAGTTTGAGTGGCAAGAAGAATATTTTGCAGTTTCTGTTTCCGAGTCCATGCTTGAAAGAGTTCGGACTTATATTCAAAATCAAGAAGAACATCATAAAGTCAAGACTTTTGAAGAAGAATACGATAAACTTATGAGTACTTATGGTTTCGATAAATTTGGCTAAAGCCGAAAGATTTTTTTCTTTTCTCCTCCGGCTAAAGCCGGAGGCAATTGAAAACACTGTTTGGAACGCTGGTGACAATTAAAAAAATGTATTTGAAATGTCTAACAGACTAAACATGAAAATCGGATTAATGTCGGATACGCACGGTTTTTTAGATGCGCGCGTGTTGGAACATTTTAAAGAAGTAGATGAAATTTGGCACGCCGGCGATATCGGCAATTATGATAAGGTAACGGCACCGTTAGAAAAATTCAAACCTTTGCGCGCCGTTTACGGTAACATAGATGATGCGCTGATGCGGCGCACTTATCCGGAAAATTTACATTTTGAAAGCGACGGCGTAAAAATTTTTATGACACATATCGGCGGTTATCCCGGAAAATTTCCGGCGCGAATTCGCGAAGCTATTTTGCTGCACAAACCCAATATTTTTATTTGCGGGCATTCGCATATCTTGCGCGTCATGTTCGATAAAACGCTGAACGTCTTGTGCATGAATCCCGGAGCTTGCGGCAATCAGGGAATACACAAAGTAAAAACTTTACTGCGGTTTGAAACAGCGAACGGTAAAATAGATAATTTGGAAGTAATAGAATTGGCTTAAACACGCACTCAAAATCAAGATTCAGGGAATTTGTAAAAATAAAGTATCCGCTTTAACAACTCTCTTTCCTTTACTCTTCGTTAAATTGCTTTTAAATAGTTCATTGTTTCTCAATCAATTTGCTTTGATTAAAGAAAACATAGTTGCCAATTCGGGTAGGTTATATTTTACAAACCCCCTAAACTTTCCTGCCGGTTTCATAAAATTAATTTACTTTTGCTGGGTTTTTTTACTCGGCGCACCAACACTTCGAATCAGATTTGATGAGACTCAAAATATTCATGATCGGTCTTTTTATCGCAACTACGCCGCTGCTTGCCGGCGCGCAAGTACCGGCGAAAATAAAACAAGAAGCACTTCGCCTTTTTGATAAGGGAAGATATGCCGAAGCGATAATTTATCTGCAACAATACCAACAAAAGAAAAGTGATGATCCCGAAATTTTAAAAGCCCTCGCATTAGCGGCTTTTGAAACTAATAAATTAACGCTTGCCAAGCAAAGTTTTTCTAAACTCTGGGAATTGCAAAAATCGTTAGATGCTAATTCGACTTTGCATTTGGGTTATATTTTTCATGCCGAACTGAATTTTAAAGAAGCGATAAAATACTATAAAAATTATCTCAGAATGACCAAAGACAACGACTTACTGCGTCAGTCTGTGGTAGAAGATATTAAACGCTGTGCTGCGGGCATGAAGTCGGAAGGGAAAAGCGATTATGCACTCGTTGAAAACTTGGGCGAAAACGTAAATACCGCCGGCGACGAAACCGCACCGCTTCAAAGTTTAAATTTCAGCGACCGTTTGTATTTTTCCGCTAACCGATCCGATGCGTTCGGCGGCTTGCGCGACAAAAATTGTCTACAAGATGATATTAACGGCAATTACTTCAACGATATTTATTACACACAATTTGAAAATGCCGATTGGACGGTACCCACTAAATTGGATAACGAACTGATAAACACTACGCGCCATGAGTTTCCGTTAGCGTTTATAAATAAAGGCAATTCGTTTTTATTTTACAGGACTTTGAATAAATTTAACGGCGATATTCTGATTGATACTTTCAGGAACGATAACGAAACGCGCATCAATCCGCCCGTTTTTTCCGCTCCTTTATACAAAGAAACTGCCGATGATGCTTTGTGCGTGTTCAATGATACGCTCATTATATTTTCGAGCCGGCGAGCAGGCGGTTTCGGCGGTGCCGATTTATATTTTACCGTTTTCCGCAATCGGCAATGGACTATACCCGTTAATTTGGGAGATAAAATAAATTCGGCTTACGATGAAACGACTCCTTTTTTGGCACAAGACGGTCACACACTTTATTTTTCTTCCAATTCAGATACTTCTATCGGCGGATTCGATGTGTTTAAATCCGTTTTTGATAGAAACACATTGAAGTGGTCGGCGCCCACTAATCTCGGCGCGCCCGTTAATTCTGCGGGCAACGATATTTATTTCAAAATTTCGTCGGACGGTTTGCGTGGTTTTTTATCGTCCGACAGGAAAGTAAGTATCGGCGGTTACGATATCTATTCCGTTTTATTCAAAAAATCATTGCCCGAACAAATCGCATCCGCCTTCACGGATTTTCATACTGCCGTACCGAAAACCGAGAGCGAAATAACGGTTGCAAACGCCGAAAAACAAGAAGCCTTAAACATAAGCGTTTCACCCGTTTTTTATACTGCCGACGAAGATGTCGTAAATGCTGAAAATATCAGCAATTTGCGCAATGTACTTGTGGTGATGAAAGCGGACCCCGAAGCGAAACTCATTCTTATTTCGAACTCCACGGAAGGCGAAAAAAATTCTTTTGATTTATATTTCAGTATCAAACGCGCCGAAAAAGTGGCGCGATATTTTATTGAAAACGGCATAAAAAGCGAAAATATATTACTCAAATCGGTCGGGAGTGAGTATCCGTTAGCTGTTACGGTATTGAACGGCGCGGCGAATCCGATAGGTGAAAAACTAAATCGGCGCATTGATATTCGTTTTTTCAACACCCATCCCGCTTTGGTGAAAGTGGACATAGAAACGCCTAATGTATCGGCTTTTATGGTCAATCCACTCGGGAAAAAATTGGATAAACACCTGAACGGGTTGAGCTATAAAATACAAATCATCACGTCGAAACGCCTTTTCGACAACGATATACTCACCAAATACGGCGATCCGATGATTGAATCTGCCGGTATCGAAGGTATTAATCAATACAGCGTCGGTTTATTTACGGATTATAAATCGGCGGAAAAACTATACCAAACCGTGATTAAAGAAGGTTTTCCGGATGCTTTTGTAGTGCCGTACATCAACGGTTACAGAACATCCGGTGATGCGGCAAAAAATTATTTGAAACAATATCCGGACTTGAATTTATATTTAGCGGCTCGCAAAAAACAATAGGTTAATTTAGTTACTGCTTTTTGTTTTTACAGCCCTTTTAAATCGGGAATTATTTTTTGTTATTCTAAATGAAAATAAGATACTGCTTATTTACTCTTATTTTTTTTCTTGCCGCACGGCTGTATGCGCAACAACCGCCGTACTTGAAAGTGCGACTTAATGAAAAGTTTACGGGTGAAACTTTACTTGTTAAATACCAACTCAACGCGTATAATTGTAACAAAGAACAATTTTTAAAACTCAACCACCTCACCCAAATTACTGCCACGCTTGAACGCGACAAAGAATACACACTGCCTATATGGTTGTATACTTTCAACGGGCATTCGATTCGCTCATCCGTCAATTCTCAAGATTTGTTATTGGCGCAAACCCTGCAAACTTACAACGCCGGTTTGTTGCACGACGGTGTTCGCAAACAAAGTTACAAACAGAGCGGGTTTATTTTCGTACCGTATCACTTCTTGAATTGTAAAAACGAAAAACCCGTTACGCCGAAATCCGTTGCACCCGGCGATTTAATTGCAGAAGACACTGACAACGCGCCGCGAAAACATTCGGGTAAAATACGAACCTTCAAAATTTTCGGGAAAAAATATCAAGATGTAGAAATTCAGGATAAAAAACTCAAAGGGAAAATTTTTTATGTCGAAAGCGGTCACGGCGGACCGGATCCGGGTGCGATTGCGAAAGTGGACGGACGGACGCTTTGTGAAGATGAATATGCTTACGATGTATCGCTGCGTGTAGCACGCGATTTGATAAAACACGGCGCAACTGTTTTTATAATTAACCGCGACGAAAACGACGGTATTCGCGACGGACAATTTTTGCTTTGCGACAGTGACGAACTCACTTATCCGAATTTGAAACCACCCGTGAACCAAAAAGCACGCCTCACCCAACGCTCCGACGCTGTCAATAAATTATTCGATAAATACGCTAAACTCGGCATCACCGATCAACGCCTCATCGTTATTCATGTGGATTCGCGTGGGAAGAGCTACCAAACAGATACTTTTTTGTATTATCAGGAGAATAATCCGAAGAGTTTTAAAATAGCTAAGACGATGCAAGATGTTTTAGTAAAAAATTACGCACGTTACCGCGACTACAAAGGAACGCTCACGCAACGCGACTTGCACATGTTGCGCGAATGCAAACCCGCCACAGTTTACGTCGAACTTGGCAATCTCCGGAACGCATTTGACCGAAAACGCATCATGGAAGTGAACAACCGTCAAGCAATTGCGAGTTGGTTGGCAGAAGGATTTATGAAATAAACCGATTAACCGGCAGAAAATTTGCAAGATTTAGGAAAAATACACCTTCGCTTGACTAATTTTGCACCGCTAAAAAATGCACAAAAAAATATGTTATCAATCAATACTTGTATTTTCGATTTGGACGGCGTGATTTGCGATACGGCAAAATACCATTTTAAAGCATGGAGACGTTTGGCAAATGAACTCGGCTTCGATTTTACGGAAGACAACAACGAAAAACTCAAAGGCGTAAGCAGAACGGAATCTTTGAATTTAATTCTGAATTGGGGCGGTGCCGTCGGTAAAAGCGAAGAAGAAAAAGAAATACTCGCCGCCCAAAAAAACGAATGGTATCTTGAATACGTCAACCGCATGACACCCGAAGAAATCCTGCCCGGTGTCGTGCATTTTTTGGATGAACTGAAATTAGCGAAAATAAAAATCGTTTTAGGTTCTGCGAGTAAAAATTCGATGCTGATTCTGGAGCGGCTCCATCTGACGCATTATTTCGATGCCATAATTGACGGTAATAAAACCACGCACAGCAAACCCGATCCTGAAGTTTTTTTGCTCGGCGCAGCAGCCGTTGAATCCGTACCGGCGAAATGTATCGTGTTTGAAGATGCCGAAAAAGGTATTGAAGCCGCTTTGAAAGGTGGTTTTTTCGCTGTCGGTGTCGGTGCGCCGGATATTTTAGACGATGCGCACATCGTCATTCCGAGTTTTGAATACATTGATTACGGCGAAATATTAGACGCTTTGAATACCGTCATGCGAAAAAAATAAACTTAGTCGGTTAGTCGGCTTGTCAGTTAGTCAAATAATATCGGTTAGTTGATGTGTCGGTTTGGCGGTTTGTTTTCTTAATAGCTGATATTACGTACGACCTTGTTTAGTTTGCAAAGAAACTACCCACTCAATAAACATAATTCTACCGGTGTTGGTGATTATTTGCGATAAAAGTTTTTCATATTTTTACACGTGTAAAAGTCCGTCGAATGCCGTGCCGTTTAATTTTTATCAGTAAGCCGATAAAAATTAAACGGCACGGCATTCGACCCTCTCTTTTCATCCGCTCCGGAGGAGCGGCAGTCAAATATACTTTAGCACACGCAACAAGCAATATTTATGAGGTTGTGCGTAACATCAGTTAATAAGACTTACCGATTAACCGACTAAACTAAATAAAATGAAAAACTATATTATCCACGACCCTTGGTGTATTATCGAAGATAAATTTCATCCGCACGAGAATAAAGTATCGGAAAGTTTGTGTGCTATCGGCAACGGACGGATGGGGCAACGCGCCAATTTTGAAGAACAATTTACGGGCGAAACGCTTTCCGGCAATTATGTCGCCGGCGTTTATTATCCGGATAAAACAAAAGTAGGCTGGTGGAAAAACGGGTATCCGGAATATTTCGCCAAAGTTTTAAATGCAGTGAATTGGATCGGGATTGACGTAAAAGTAGAGGACGAAACCGTTGACCTTAACATTGCCGAAGTCAAAGACTTCAAACGTGTACTGAATATGCACGAGGGCGTATTGTATCGCGAAACCACCGTAATATTAAAATCCGGCAAAGAACTGGCAATAAAATCTACGCGCTTTTGTTCTATCGTAGACGATGAGTGCGGTGCGATTCATTATACCGTTACGCCTTTGAATTTTTCGGGAACGATAACAGTTACGCCGTTTTTAGACGGGGATGTAAAAAATCAGGACTCGAATTGGGAAGAAAAATTTTGGACGGAAGTAAAAAAACTCGTGAAAAATCAAGATGCTTTCGTGATTTGCGAAACAAAAAAAACCGCTTTTCACGTTGCCGCCGGTATGCACTTCGATATTTTTTTGGATAATTCACCGGTTACAGGTTTTAAATCCGTGCGCACCAAACGTGAAAAATTTGCTGCCTGCGGTGTAGATATTCCCGTAAAAAAAGGAGAAGTACTTTCGGTGTATAAATACGCGGCAATTCTCTCATCGGAAAACTATCCGAAAGCGGATATGATGCAGGAAGTACAAAAAAAGGTGAAAAGCATTGTCGCAAAAGGTTTTCAAGCGATGCTCGAAGCACAAAAAAATGCGTGGTACGCGAAATGGGAAAAATCCGACATTGTGATTGAAGGTGACGTGGCGGCACAACAAGGCATTCGTTTCAATATTTTTCAACTCAACCAAACTTATACCGGCGAAGACGAACGCTTGAACATCGGTCCGAAAGGGTTTACCGGCGAAAAATACGGCGGCTCCACTTATTGGGACACCGAAGCATACTGTTTGCCTTTTTATCTTGCCAACAGCTCCGAAAAAGTTGCGCGTAATTTGTTGGTGTACCGTTACAAACATTTGCAAAAAGCAATCGAAAATGCCGCGAAATTAGGTTTCACGAATGGTGCAGCTTTGTATCCGATGGTCACTATTAACGGCGAAGAATGTCATAACGAATGGGAAATTACGTTCGAGGAAATTCACCGCAACGGTGCCATTGCTTTTGCAATCTATAATTATATCAATTATACCGACGATAAAAAATATCTTTCGGAATATGGTTTGGAAGTTTTAATCGCAATAGCGCGGTTTTGGGCGCAGCGTGTACATTTTTCTCAGAACAAAAATCAATATGTGATGTTCGGCGTAACGGGTCCGAATGAATACGAAAACAATATAAATAATAATTGGTACACGAGTTACATAGCAATGTGGTGTTTGAAATACACTAAAGAAAGTGCCGAGTATGTGCAAAAAAATTATCCGAAAGAATATGCTGCGATAGTGGAGCGTACACATTTTGATACTGAAAAAGAAACCGCGCAATGGACGCACATCACGGAAAACATGTTTTTGCCGCAGAGCGAAAAATTCGGTATTTTTTTACAACAAGAAGATTATCTCGACAAAGAATTTATAACCGTCGCCGATTTACGTCCGCAAGACAGACCGCTCAACCAAAAATGGTCGTGGGATAGAATTTTGCGATCGCCGTTTATTAAACAAGCCGATGTATTGCAGGGATTGTATTTCTTTGAAAAAGATTTTGATAAAGACATCATCAAACGCAATTTCGATTTTTATGAACCGCGCACCGTGCATGAATCATCGCTGTCGCCGTGTGTTCATGTTATTTTGGCTTGTCTGATCGGCAATTACGAAAAGGCTTACGAAATGTATTTGCGCACCAGTCGCCTCGATTTGGACGATTACAACAACGATACCGAAGACGGTTTGCACATCACCTCTATGGCAGGCACATGGTTGTCGGTCGTGGAAGGTTTCGGCGGAATGCGCGTGCGCGACGGCGTGTTACATTTCAATCCGAACATACCGAAAGAATGGACATCCATAGCATTTAAAATTTTATTCAGAAGCGTAACGGTTGAAGTAAAAGTATCGCACTACGCTGTCGAATTGAAAAATGCCGGCGATAAAGATATTATCGTTGTTTTGAACGGGGTTGAACAAAACGTTTCTAAACTCAGTGTGAAACATATCGAGCTTTAACCGGAATTTTTTAAGAGATTGAACTTTGCGTCTTTAATTTTTTCCGGTAAATTAGAACCCGAAAAATCTCAAGCAAAAAACGGAATGACAGAAAAGACAATAACTACAATAATAAAAATGCTAAAAAAACTATGCGACTTTCTTCTAAAATCATTTGTTCATTATCGATTATCATTCTTTTTTTGTCTTTTGTCTTTCTTTACACAAGCTCAAAGTCCTGAAATTTCTTTAAGAGAATTTGCATCGGGCCAAATCAAAAAAGGAGTGCGTTCTTTGGGTATGGGTGGAGATGGTGCTACTGCCGGTAATTATTCGTTGGTTTACAGAGATTCGGCGACTGCTTTAATTGATGCAGGTTCAACAAATTATACAAACGGCAACAATTTTAATTTCACGGCACTGGCGGCAGCTACACCGGGTTTGTGGCATGGATTAACGATATACGCCCTCGAACTTTCACAAAATGCGAATAACATCGGTTTAAATTTAAAATATCCTGCCGGCGGAACCGGTGCAATACCTGTTCACGGCGACGGTTCTAATCAAGTTTTGCTCATTAAAGCGGCGATGCCTTTAGGTAAAGGTTTTTCTGCGGGTGTGTTATTGTCTTACGAACATTCGCAATTCAGCGCGATTGCTGATGACGGAAAAACTGCCGTGCGTTATCATACAGATTGGGTGCCTTCCGGCGGATTAGGTGTGACGTACGAACCTAATAAAAAAATAATTATCGGCTTTCGGGCTTTACTCAATACGGATAATGAAACGCGAACGGATAATATCGGAAGTGTTCAAGGAAAGAATAAAACGCAAGAGTTTCGCCTCGGTATTTCCTATTTAATCTGGAAAGGCGGAACGATAGATATCGGCGGCAATTTGCGCAAAAGATCGAATGACATAAATAATACGAGTGCTTCCGCGCTGAACCCGAACATTGGTTTCGAACAAAATTTATACAACAGACATTTGGCGATCCGAACAGGCTTAGATGAAACAGCATATACCGCCGGATTTAGTCTGAGGTTTCACCCGATAGCATTAGATGTTGTTTACGTAAATAATTTAGGAATAGAGCGTGTGGGAACGCTTTTCGGCACAAACAGTAATTCTTTAATTGCTACTTTCATTTTTAGTTATGGCAAAGATAAGAAATAGTGCCGGATGAGATTTGTGGTTTTAAGATATACTGAACTGCGATTTACTGAAATTCTTTCACGACGAAGATCCGGGCATATAAATTCCGATTTTAAAAGAAGCGTTTGTTACAAACAGTTTCTGTTTAGCAAGTTTTTTTAAAGAGCGATTTATTTGAAAAGATATATGGGATATATGCAATATTTTAAAGTATTTATGTAATAGTTGTGCTTCTCAATTGGCTGAACTTTGTGCCGTGAAAATTATTTTACGGCACAAATCTCGGTTCAACTGATGATCAAATTATTTTTTATTGCGGCAGGTATATGCTTGATTGCCCCTATTAAAAATTTTGCGCAAGCAGCAAATTTGGGAACAGCTTCAAATTTTGTACTCTTCACTTCAGTAGGAGCAGTTACCAATACAGGTGCTTCAACAATTATTGGAGACGTGGGTACTAATAATGGCGCTATTACCGGTTTCAGCAGTATAAACGGCACTTTTCATAATGCCGATGGCGTGACGGCAAATAGTGTCGGAGATTTGCAGGCGGCTTATAATCAATTAATAAATACGGCAGCAACCGTAACCGATCATGGCGTGGGTTTGGGGAACGGAGAAACATTGAATGCAGGCGTTTATTCAATCAGTGCAGCTACTTCTCTCGTCGGTATGCTTACTTTAGACGGACAAGGAAATTCAAGTTCAGTCTTCATTTTTAAAATATCAGGTGCTTTTTCCGCCTCTTCCGGTCAATTAAATTTGATTAACGGCGCACAACCTTGCCATGTATTTTGGGTAATAGCCGGCTCAGCAGATTTAACGGGAACCCTGATGCAAGGTAATATCATTACTACCGGTGCCATACACCTTACCGGCGGGAATCTTTTCGGTCGCGCACTTTCCATTTCCGGTTCCGTAAACACCAATGCAGTCAATGCGAACCTACCGACATCTTGCTCTAATACACTTCCGGTTACGTGGCTTTACTTTCGCGGAAAATCTATTCATGAAAAAGTTTTGCTCGAATGGGGTATAACAGATGAAAAGAACAATAATTTTTTCACCATTGAAAAAAGTATAGACGGTAAATTGTTTGAAGTATTATCCATCGTCAATGCAAGAAAAGAAGTAGCGGTTCAAGAACACTATTATTCATTTGTTGATGAACAACCCTACAGCGTCGGTTATTACCGAATATCACAAACAGACGATTCCGGTGAAAAAAATTACTTCCGCACCATAGAAGTAAGTTCACATTCAGGACCTAAAGTCGTTCAATATGTTCAAGAAAGTTCAATTTTTGTACAAATTTCGGATGCCACACCCGGTACCGGTTTTATTCAATTAGTCAGTGTTGATGGGAGAATAATGTTTTCGGAAAAAATTACGCTGAACAAAGAACAAACTATTTACAAAATAGATAAACCGGTTCAAAGTGGAATTTATATTTTGCACATCGAAAGTGGTGGTGAAAAACTTTATGACGGAAAAGTGATGACGGTACTGAAATAATAATCATAATATTGAAAAATGAAAAAAGAAGATAAAAAAAAATCGCACAAAGAAAAACATTTTTCTTTGCGCGATTTTTTTTTATCTTGAATAGCTTAAAATCCTGTAAATCCTGATTTTATTTACTGAACTCCGCCCGAATTTTATTCAACGCTGAACCGGCGTGGAACCATTCTATTTGTTGCGCGTTGTAAGTGTGTTTTACTTCAAACGCTTCGAAAGTACCGTCGCTGTGGTTGAGTTTGATGATAAGATTTTTATTCGGTGCGAACGTTTCTACACCCAAAATAGATACGAAATCGTCTTGGCGAATTTTGTCGTAATCCGCTACGTCAACAAAAGTAAGACCGAGCATACCTTGTTTTTTCAAATTCGTTTCATGGATGCGCGCAAATGATTTTACGACTACTGCTTTCACGCCCAAAAAGCGCGGTTCCATAGCAGCGTGTTCGCGGCTGCTGCCTTCGCCGTAATTTTCTTCGCCGAATACAATGGTACCGATACCGCGTTTTTGGTAACTGCGCGCCGAATCCGGTACTGCTTCGTATTGATTGTCGGAAATATTTAAAACGCTGTTAGTTTTATCGTTGTATGCATTCACGGCACCGATGAGGCAATTGTTGGAAATATTTTCCAAGTGTCCTCGAAACTCTAACCATGGACCTGCCATCGAAATGTGGTCGGTCGTACATTTACCTTTTGCTTTTATCAACACGCGCATATTTTGAACTTCGGCGGCGGTAGTCGGCACAAAAGGTACTAACAATTGTAAACGTTTGGATGTTGAGTCGACCGTAATAACGATGCTTTCGCTGTTCTCTGCGGGTGCCACGTATCCGGCATCTTCAACGTCGAAACCGCGTTTCGGTAATTCGTCGCCAAACGGCGGATCGAGTTTTACTTGCTCTCCTTTGTTGTTCGTAAGTGTATCTGTCACCGGATTAAATGTAAGCGTGCCGGCAATCGCTAATGCGGTAACAATTTCGGGAGAAGCCACAAACGAATGCGTTTTAGGATTTCCGTCATTGCGTTTGGAAAAATTCCGGTTATACGACGTGAGAATAGAATTATTACCCATCGTATCCGCGCCATGTCGCGCCCATTGTCCGATACACGGACCGCACGCGTTCGCTAATACAACGCCGCCGATTTTTTCAAACGCTCCAAGTTGTCCGTCGCGTTCAACGGTGAAACGGATGAGTTCGGATCCCGGCGTAATAGTAAATTCGGAACCGACTGTTAAACCTTTTGCAACCGCTTGTCGTGCCACTGAAGCAGATCTGTCCAAATCTTCATAACTCGAATTAGTACACGAGCCGATTAAACCGACGGATATTTTTTCGGGATAATTGTTGTCGCGCACAGCTTGCGCAAATTTCGAGAGGGGCCAAGCCAAATCCGGCGTAAACGGTCCGTTGATATGCGGTTCCAATTCTGAAAGGTTAATTTCTATGACTTGATCGAAATATTTTTCCGGATGCGCGTAGGCTTCCGCATCTCCGGTCAATTCTTTTTTCACGGCATTGGCTAATTGCGCGATTTCGGCACGCTCGGTGGCTTCCAAATAACGCACCATAGAATCATCGAAACCGAAAGTGGAAGTAGTAGCACCGATTTCGGCACCCATATTACAAATCGTACCTTTACCCGTACAACTCAACGATTCGGCACCTTCACCGAAATATTCTACAATAGCACCCGTTCCGCCTTTTACCGTCAGAATACCCGCCACTTTCAATATCACGTCTTTTGCTGAAGCCCAACCTTTTAAATGTCCGGTCAGCTTCACGCCGATGAGTTTCGGCATTTTCAATTCCCAAGCTAAACCCGCCATCACATCTACCGCGTCGGCACCGCCGACACCAATCGCTACCATACCCAAACCACCCGCGTTGACGGTATGTGAATCGGTACCGATCATCATACCGCCCGGAAAAGCATAATTTTCTAAAACTATCTGGTGAATAATACCCGCGCCCGGTTTCCAGAAACCGATGCCGTATTTACCGGAAACATCGTGCAAAAAATTAAAAACCTCGCTGCTTTCGTCTACGGCGCGCGCCAAATCAGCGGCGGCACCCGTTTTTGCCTGAATCAGGTGATCGCAATGCACCGTTGATGGTACGGCAGCCGTTTTTCGTCCGCAAGTCGTGAATTGTAACAATGCCATTTGTGCCGTCGCATCTTGCATCGCTACGCGATCGGGCGCAAAAAAAACATAATCGCCACCGCGTTTGAAATCCGACATCAGTGAATCGTCGTGTAAATGTGCGTACAAAATTTTTTCGGAAAGCGTAAGCGGTCGCGCCAAAGCAATACGTGCTTTTTCAACACGCGCGGCATACGTTTTATAAAACGCTTCGACCATTTTAATATCAAAAGCCATGATGATAATTTTTTTTAAGTGCTAAATTCAGATCGTTAAATGGTAAATGATAAATTTATCATTTACCATTTAAAAAATTCAGTGTAAAATTATACCAAAAATATGATTCGGCATTGTATAAAATAAAAACGGTACAAAATATTATTAAAAAGGGTTAAGGAAGTCTTCGCATTAAGCGAAGACTTCCTTTTTATTCCCGAAAATTTTCCACCCAAAAACAAACAACCGCACCGAAAAGAAATTATTTTTGAGAAATTTCATTTTTGAAATTTTTTAGTGTCTGCAAATCCAAAACAAAAAAAGCGATAACCGCAAACTGGTTATCGCTTTTTTTATATCCTCATTACGCAAATAACTCTACTAAATTAATTTTCAATTCCGGAAATAAAAAACTCTCAAGTATTTCGTTGCTCACAAAAATTGTAGGTAGAGTATAAACACCAACATCGTTCAAAACAAATTGAATCACTTGCTCTCTATCAAAATCAACAACCCAATATTCTTTTATACCGTTTTCTTCGTACAAACGCTTTTTGGTTTGCATCTCTTTAGTAGAGTTGCCAGGTGAAAGGATTTCTACCATCAAATCCGGCGCACCGAAACAACCTTTATCATCTAATTTGGATGAATCGCAAACGATGCATAAATCCGGTTGAACAACTGTATTAAAATTTTTATTTTGCTTAAGTGGTTTTTGATTGTCGTAAAGACGAACATCAAATGGTGCAGCAAAATACTCACAACCTTTATTTTCAAAAAGATTATAAAATACACCAGTAAATCGCCTTGAAACTATCTGATGTTTTTTTGTTGGTGCACTCATCGGGAAAATTTTTCCCTTAATAAGTTCTACTCTTTGTTCAAATTTCCAACTCAGGTAATCTAAATAGGTGTAGAACCCGTTCATATCCAATTGAGAAAGACTCGTAATTTTTTCCGGTACTGATATTTGTTCCATAAAATTATTTTTACACAAAATAAAACAAAAAAAGCGACAACCCCAAAGAGGTTATCGCTTTTTTTGTTATTCATTCATCGTTTATAGTTCAGGGCAGACACTTAGGTCTGCCCTTACTCCGTCGCCAATAAATTTTTGAAATACACTACAAACTCTGCAATCGTCATCGCGCCTTTATCGCCGTCGCCTTGTTTGCGTACGGAAACTTTACCTTCTTCGGCTTCTTTTTCGCCGATGATGAGCATTATCGGAATGCGTTTGAGTTCGGTGTCGCGAATTTTTCTGCCAATCGTTTCGTTTCTACTATCAATATAACCTCTGATATCGTGTTCGGCGAGTTGCGCTAAAACGTCTTTGGCGTAATCATCGAATCGTTCGGAAATTTGCAGAATGGCGATTTGGTCGGGTGCGAGCCACAACGGAAATTTTCCCGCGCAATGTTCCGTCAATACACCGATAAAACGTTCCATAGAACCGAAAGGTGCGCGGTGAATCATCACGGGACGATGCTGTTGATTGTCGGCACCCGTATATTCGAGTTTGAAACGCTCCGGCAAATTATAATCTACTTGAATCGTACCGAGTTGCCAACTTCTGCCGATCGCGTCACGCACCATGAAATCGAGTTTCGGTCCGTAAAATGCAGCTTCGCCGATCGCGGTAACGGTTTTTAAACCGACTTCTTGTGTTGCTTCAATTATGGCGCGTTCCGCTTTTTCCCAATTTTCATCGGAGCCGATGTATTTTGTTTTATTTTCCGGATCGCGCAGCGAAATTTGCGCCGTGAAACTATCGAAACCCAGTTTTTTTATCACCATCATCGTCAAATCCAAAACGTTCAGAAACTCCGTTTTTACTTGTTCGGGTGTGCAAAAAATATGCGCATCGTCTTGCGTAAATCCGCGCACGCGGGTCAAGCCGTGCAATTCACCGGTTTGTTCATATCTGTAAACCGTACCGAACTCTGCAATGCGCACCGGCAAATCTTTATAAGAGTGCGGTTTATGTCCGTAAATTTCGCAGTGATGCGGACAATTCATCGGTTTCAATAAAAATTCTTCATCGATTCGCGGCGTTTTTATCGGTTGAAAAGAATCTTCGCCGTATTTTTCCCAGTGACCGGACGTGACGTACAATTCTTTTTTACCGATATTCGGCGTAATGACGGGTTGGTAACCGCGTTTGAGTTGTTCTTTTTTCAAAAAATCTTCCAAGCGCGTGCGCAAAGCCGCGCCGCGCGGCAACCAAATCGGTAAACCCGCGCCGACTTTTTCCGAAAACATAAACAATTCCAACTCGGCGCCTATTTTTCTGTGATCGCGTTTGGCGGCTTCTTCCAAAAACAACAAATAATCTTTTAAATCCTGTTGTTTCGGAAACGTGATACCGTAAACCCGCGTCATTTGTTTGCGCGTTTCGTCACCGCGCCAATATGCACCGGCTATTTTCGTGAGTTTAATTGCTTTTATCGCTTCCGTGTTCGGAATATGCGGACCGCGACACAAATCCGTGAATCCGCCTTGCGAGTAAAAAGTGATGTTGCCGTCTTCGAGGTCTTGGAGCAATTCAATTTTATATTCGTCGCCTTTATCCGTGAAATATTTAATCGCATCGGCTTTCGCAACGTTTGTTCGCGCATAATCATTTTTTTTACGCGCCAACTCCAACATTTTTTCTTCTATTTTCGTAAAATCGTTGGCGGAAAGTGTTTTATCGCCGGTATCAATATCGTAATAAAATCCGCTTTCAATAGCCGGACCGATACCGAATTTTGTTCCGGGATGCAACGCTTCGAGTGCTTCTGCCAATAAATGCGCCGACGAATGCCAAAAAGTTTTTTTCGCATCGGCATCCTCCCAAGTCAGCAATTGCAGCGCGGCGTTGTCGTTAATAGGTTGTGTGGCATCTTGCACTTTACCGTTCACTTTGGCAGCCAAAACTTTTTGCGCCAAACCCATACTAATACTTTTGGCGATGTCTAATGCCGACGTACCTTTGGCGTATTCTCTGATATTTCCGTCGGGAAATGTAATTGAAATCATATTTACGATTTGCGATTTTGAATTTGCGATTTTGAATTTTTATTCACTACTTTTTAACGAAAAAAAATATTTTTTGATTGAAAAATTTTTCAAAAAATATTTTTTTTATTTTTTTTAAATATTTTCGATTAATCTTTTCAAAAAATATTTTTTGATTGAAAATGTAGAAAATTTTTAATTAAATTTTTCACCGCGCAAAAATAATTTAATTATCTTGAATGTTTCGCCTTTTATTGATATTCATACGCATCAATTGAAACCAAAAGAAAAAAATAATATCGTGGTGCTGAATCAAACCATACGCGATAATTTTTCTGATACGGTTTCCGATGCCGAAAAATATTTTACTTACCGCACTTTCGGTTTGCATCCTTGGTACCTTGATAAAAAAAAGTATGAGGTCGGACTGGAAAAATTGCAAGCACTGCTGCAAGAAAATAAAATAATTGCTATCGGCGAATGTGGTTTGGATAAATTACGCGGACCGGATTTGGATTTTCAAATTTCTGTTTTTGAAATGCAATTGCAGTTGGCAAAAAAATATAATCGACCGGTGATTATTCATTGCGTTCGCGCCTTTAATGAATTGATAGAAATAAAGAAAAAAGAAAAACCGTCAGTCCTATTAATTATGCATGGTTTCAACAACAATAAAAATATTTTAAAACAATTGATCAATGCGGGATTTTATATTTCGCTCGGTACAGCAATATTAAAAGAGGATGAGAAAAATGCGCACGACTGGCGCGTAAAAATTAATATTATGCCGCTTGAAAAATTATTTTTTGAAACTGACGATAGCGGTGAAAATATTGAAGTAATCTATAATCGTGCAGCGATTTTTTTGGATATTTCTTTAGAGGCATTGAAAACGCAAATCAAGAAGAATTTTGAGCGGGTGTTTAGTTAAACTCCGGTTAAACACTCTTAAAATCGCGTTAAATAAATTTTCAGAAATTTTCAGATATTTAATTTTGATTTTCATCAACGTTTTCAAAAATAAATTTCAATATGAAAAACAAAATTTTTACACTTATCGCATTTTCGTTGGCTTTATTCAGTTTTACAAGTTGTGAGGTAATACCTACTCCGGCACAAAAACAGTTGCAAACTACAAATAAAGATGTCGAGGTTGAATTGCTTTTTGAAATTGACGGTTGTAAAGTTTACCGGTTTTACGATGTCAAAGTCGGAGGTGGGGCTCAAGCAAAATATTTTACAAAATGCGCGGGTTCAAGTTCAACGAGTTGGGTAGAACCATGCGGAAAAAACTGTTGGCGGGAAGTAGAAAATGTGACTGCTTATACAAAGTAATATTTCCAAAATAATTTTTAAGGTTTAATTGCGCACGGTTGCACAATTAAACCGTTTTTTTTTATATTTTTGTTGATATTTTTTAATCATAAACCCACCATGCTGAAATTTTTATCCGATCTTAAAATAAGTTTTTATATCTTGGTTTTAACTTGCGCACTTATTGCAAGTACTGCCTGCACAAAAAATACACCGGACTCAATAACATCGACACCGACACCGACACCAACTCCGACACCCGTTTTGAGTTTAGGTAAAGTGCAAGTTTGGCTTACTACGGGTGATCAGTACAAACTTTTGAATAAGGAAACGAGTTTAGATTTAGTAAAAAAAGATGCACTTCTGCCGGTAACAATTGCGATTGATACGACCGTAAAATTCCAAAGCGTTGAAGGTTACGGCGCGGCTCTGACGGGTTCTTCGGCACATAATATCTATCAGTTGAGCGATGCCGATAAACAAAAATTACTTACCGATCTTTTCGATGCGGATAAAGGAATCGGCATTTCTTATTTACGAATTACGATAGGTGCCTCCGATTTTTCTCTGTCCGATTTTACTTACGATGATGTCGGATACGGACAAACCGATGCGGAATTGAAGTATTTTTCTGTTGCTGAAGATAAAAAAGAGTTGATTCCGATTTTAAAATTGATAAAAAATATAAATCCGAACGTAAAAATATTGGCGTCGCCTTGGAGTCCGCCGGCTTGGATGAAAACAAGTAACAGTTTAAAGGGCGGAAAATTGCGCTCGGAATTTTATTCAAGTTATGCGAATTATTTCGTAAAATACATTCAGGCGTATCAAAACGAAGGTATACCGATTGATGCTATCACGCTGCAAAATGAACCGCTTTATTTTACGGCAACATATCCGTGCATGGATATGCTTGCGACCGAACAATCCGATTTCATAAAAAACAATTTAGGTCCGACCTTCCGAAAAGAAAACATCAAAACTAAAATAATAATCTACGATCATAACTGGGATCATCCGGAATATGCAACAGCAATACTTTCGGATACGGCAACAGCAAAATTTATTTCCGGTTCGGCGTTTCACGGTTACGCGGGTAATGTATCGAGTATGACGCCCGTACATACGGCGTTTCCGGATAAAGATTTATATTTCACGGAAATTTCAGGCGGCGATTGGGCACCGAATTTCAGCGACAATTTAGTTTGGAATATGTCGAATATATTTATCGGCACTGCCAAGAATTGGTCGAAAACAGCATTAATGTGGAATCTTGCACTCAACGAACGCACCGGACCGCAAAATAACGGTTGCGCAGGTTGTCGCGGCGTTGTTTCCATAAATTCAGTTAACGGCACCGTATCAAACAATGTAGAGTATTATGCTATAGCACATTTTTCTAAGTTTTTAAAATCGGGTGCTTTCCGCGTGTCTTCTACTTGCGCATTACCGAGTTCTCAACTCGATCAAGTTTGCTTTATGAATCAAGACGGTACAAAGACTTTGGTTATCTTAAATCCGGAATCAAATATCAAACAGATTAAAATCACCGTCAACGAAAGACAGTTTTCGTATTCATTGCCGGCAAAATCAGTTGTAACTTTATTGATTGATTAAACCGGCTGAGTCATTGTAATTGGTCGGACTATTTATTTTTTGTTGAGCATACTTTAAACCCCAATGATACATCGCCATTAAAATCGGCGTTAAGTCTGCACCGATTTCCGTTAAACTGTATTCAACGTGGGCGGGTATCGTTGAGATTACTTTTCGATGCACCAAATCATCGGCTTGTAATTCTTTTAAATGTTGAATCAACATTTTTTCCGTTATCGCCGGCATCATTTTTTTTAATTCACTGTAACGTTTCGTGCCGGATTGCAAATTATTTATAATAATCGTTTTCCACCGCCCGCCAATTTTTTCGAGCGTAAAAGTTACAGGACATTCCGTAATGTTATTTTTTTTATGCGTTTGATGTTCTGATGCTGCTTTTATCATTTTAATTTTAAAATAATTGCGCTTACTTTTAAGTAAGTACTTGTAAATAAGTAAGCACAAAGTTAACTTTGTATTTTTAAATAACAAAATTAAATTTAAAACATGAAAATCGTAGTTACCGGTTCATTAGGACATATTTCAAAACCAATGGTAAAAACATTGGTTGCTGCAAAACATGACGTTGTAGTTATAAGCAGCAAACATGAAAAAGTATTGGAAATTGAAGCACTCGGTGCTGAAGCCGCAATCGGTTCCGTAAAAGATGTTGCTTTTTTAACGGAAACTTTTAAAGGAGCCCATGCCGTTTATACGATGGTGCCGCCGAATTTTGTTGCCACTGATTGGAAAGGATATATTGCTCAAATCGGAAAAAATTACGCCGAAGCCATTAAAGCGGCGGGTGTAAAAAATGTGGTAAACTTAAGCAGCATCGGTGCGCACATGCCGGATGGTGCCGGACCTGTTAGCGGATTATTTCATGTGGAACAAGTATTGAATCAACTGCACGATATAAACTTATTGCATTTACGTCCCGGATATTTTTATTACAACCTGTTGAATAATATCGGTATGATAAAACACGCCGGCATGATGGGTTCTAATATGGGCGAAAATATATCGTTACCCTTGTCCGCTCCGGAAGATATTGCGGAAGTAGCCGCAAACGAACTCCAAAAAATGTCGCACTCCGGAAAAAATATTTCTTATTTAGTGAGCGATGAAAGAAAAACGGATGAAATAGCGAAAATTTTGGGTAAAGCAATTGGTAAACCGGATTTAAAATGGATGAATTTTAAAGATGAAGACAGTATAAACGGTATGGTGCAAGCCGGTATACCGATGGAAAATGCCAAAAATCTAACTGAAGCGGGTGAAGCGGTGCGTAGCGGTGCGTTTTATTCGGAGTATCGTAAACATATTCCGAAAACATTCGGCAAAACGAAATTAGAAGATTATGCGGAAACTTTCGCCGTTATGTACAATCACGGATAAATTTATACAGTTTTTAAAGTAAAAAGGAAGTCTTCGCTTTATACGAAGGCTTGCTTTTTATTTTAAAGAACTTCCGATCCTTTTATCTCATACGATCTATCTTTATTTTTCTGTAAAATACCTGCTTTTTCCAAATCATTGCAAGTTTTTCTGACTTTTCTGCTTAGTGTTTCATAAAAAGAAGAATTGCCTTCAAAAATATTTCCTTGAATTTGAGCATTTAAATATAGATTCGAAGTAATCACATTAGGTTTTACGGGATGTCCGGCATATTGGTTGTAACGGTAAATAATATTCAAAATTTGCCTTTGAAAATCCTCAATTTTTTTTAAATATTTTCCCGTTTGATCCTCAATTTTTTCTATAAAATCAACAAGAGTAAGTTCTCTATCTAAAATATATATTGGTGTTTGCTCTGTACTTATTTGGTGTTCTATAATTAGTCCCGCTACTTTCAGATCACTTAAAACATCGAAATGATTATTAGCAGGGCTTAAAAGAATTGTGTATTGTCTTTTTAAGTTTAACCTTTCGGATTTAAGCAAATAAACTAAAACCAATTCATGTTGCTTTGTCGTTTTACTCTCTAATTTTTTGTCAATATAACCGTAAAAAGAATCCATCCATCTTTGAGAATCTTCATCCATTAATTTCCCGCTTGGAATTATTAAAGAAATCGAATCCGGTATAGATAAATTATAGTACGGTACATCAATTAAATTTTCAAGACACACACTTACAAGAGTTGCCATTCCGATGCCATAGCTTTCAATTTTATCAAATGCCTTCAATATGTTTGCTAACTTCGGGTTTTTTGTTTCCGGCATTCCGGGTATAATTCTTCTTATTTCTATACTTGTAGATATATCAAGAATACACATTTTAGGCTTAAAAGCTCCGGGGTTTTTAATTTCAATGTGTCTTCCGGGGTTTATAATTATTGTTACTGTTTTATCTATCGTGTAATCTCGATGTGCCGAAGCGTTATTTATAACTTCACGAATAAGTTTTTCAGGAAATTCAGGCAAACTTATTCCACCTCCTACAAAACTTCTACCTACCTTAATATGTCCCCAAACAAAAGCAAAAGCATCGTCCATTAAGTTAAGTACGTCATCTTGAAAAAACTTTTTATCTCTGCCTATGTCATTACCTGTTTCGAAATAACAATCTAACTCTGATCTATATTGAAGAAAACGAAAAGGATCTTTAGCAAATAAGAGCATTCCCAAAACCGTAACTTTATTATTATAACTGATACAGTAACGGCGTGTTAAAAAGTCACGCGCATCCTGTATATCTTTTTTTATGGTTTCCTTTTTGCCTGTAGTATTTATTTTAAGAATAAATTGATTTATTTTTTCAACGTCCAAATCATTGATAGTTGCATCGGGAACCGGACTTAATTCTTTTGAGTATTCTAATTCTACTTTGTATTCTTTGTGTTGAACAAGTTTTGTTATGGGTATAATTTTGTCTGCCGTTAAGATACGCTCATAATATTTTCCTTCGAATTTCAAGTATTTTAAATCTTCACTTAAAGGTCTTACTTCGATAATTGCAACTGTTTTATCCAAAATATTTTTATACTCGAAAATGATATAATCACTTAAATTAATTAAGACATCTACATCGTTTTTAAAAAACATTGTTTGGAGTTCAATCAGAGTGTTTTCTCTTTTTCTATCAAAGCCTGTTAGAATGTATTTATTGTCACGTTCTCGGACACCACAAAATATATAACCTCCTTTAGTATTTAAAAAAGCGCAAACCGTTTCTTTAATTGATTTCCCTACTCCCGAAGATAAATCTTTTAATTCAATAATCTCTTTTTCATGATCTTGAAAGACATCACTTGATATTGATTGTTCAATACCATAAATTGTTTTTTCGATCAAATCGTTTTTGTCATTCATTTTAAACTTTTCAACAAAATTACGATTTAAAATGAAAAATAAAAATTATCAATACCATTATCAAATTACAGCTAACTCCCCGCCCTTCACAAAAAACCTATCAACTTTTTCTACTACTTTTTTATCCGTTACTAATTCGGGTGCATGATGCGGTTTAATCCGTGCATCAATCACCATCGCGTCGCACATCCAATGTTTGAAAACGGTACGTTCGTTGACACCATATACATCATTGGCAGGATTGGAGCGCGTGAAGGTGACCCAAACAAAATTATTGACGTTTTGCGCCACAAAATCGGCATCGTCGCACAAAATAATCAGCGGGATGTTTTTCCAATCAAACCGTTCCAAATATTTCAGGACTTTGGACGTAGGACTTTGGATGTTGGACAAAGAAAATACAGGTTTTCCAACATCCAATGTCCGTAGTCCAACGTCCAAAGTCCAAGCCGGAGCTTGTATCGCTAAAATGCCGGGTTGCACAAATTTCGGATTGGAAAAACCGTCAGGCAAAGAAAAGTTATCGGGAAGTTGAGATGAAAGTGCGCGTCTTTTTTCGCCGCACGCTGCCACTACTAATTTTGAACCTTCGTTCCAACCGGAGCCGGAATAATCTAAAGTGTCCATCGTTGTGCGCGTTTGGAAATGCAGGTCGCGTTGCAAATCAATTCGTTCAAGCATATAATTAAAAAATCCGGGAATGTTTTTTGTCGTAATGCCTGCGTTTCGGTATCCTTCATCGTCGCAGATAAAAAGAAATTTAGCGAGGCTGGTTTGTCCGGAACCCAAAATATGATTCGCAATCGTCAGAATTTCTTCGGGTTTTGTTTCTCTGAAAGGCATATAGCGTTCTTTACCGATAGCCAACAATAACGGGTGCACGCCGGCAGCATCTACGGCATTTATTTCAACGACACCCGGAAATTCCTGCGGCGTGAGGGGTTTTACGATTTTATGAATCATGTAACCGAAACTCGAATCTTCTGCCGGCGGACGACCGACGACCGTAAAATGCCACAACGCATCAGTACGATGATATACTTTATCCACGCGCATCACCGGAAAATCGTGTTGCAGTGAATAATAACCCAAATGATCACCGAACGGTCCTTCGGGCTTTTTTTTATTTTTTTCGATGATACCCGTAATCACAAAATCTGCGTCGGCAGGAATCATCTGTTGATGCGCATCATAACTGTATCGAAAACGGCGATTGTTGAGCATTCCTGCAAAAGTTGCTTCCGATAAACCTTCGGGCAACGGAAAAATAGCGGAAAGCGCAAACGAAGGCGGTCCGCCGATAATTACCGAACAACGAAACGGTGCATCTATGCGATTATATTTTGTATGATGTACACCTATACCGCGATGCAATTGATAATGCAAACCGATTTCTTCATCTTGTACGTAATCGTTGCCGCTCAATTGTATGCGATACATCCCGATATTGCTACCCATCACACCGGGTTTTTCCGGATCTTCTGTATACACTTGCGGGAGTGTAACAAATGCACCGCCGTCCATACCCCACGATTTTACTTGAGGTAATTTGCCGACCGTCGTTTCGTTTTTTGCCGCCGCATTCATGGATAGCGGTAAGCGCATCGGTAATGCTTTCAGAGCCGTAAACGGCGCGCCGGCAAAATGCAACGGTTTTTTAAAAAATTCGGTCGGATCTATTTTCAGTGCCACCACTTTTTCTACGGCGCGCAGCGTGTGCCGAAACAAAAAATCGGTACGCTCGTAAGTACCGTATAAATTGGATACCGCTTGAAACGGACTGCCTTTTACGCGCTCAAACAAAATAGCAGGACCTTGAGCATCGAATACACGCCGATGAATTTCCGCCATTTCCAAATTCGGATCCACTTCTGTTTTTATCCGCACGAGTTGTCCGGTTTTTTCTAAATCTATAACGGCGGCGCGTAAATTTTTGTAGCTCATACGGTTGAAACAATGTAATTTTGGTTTTTGTTTGTAGATTTTAAATTTGTAGGTATATTTGTAAAAAAATAAATAAAATGCAATCCATACTCATTCCGGAAACTATGTTTGCTCACTCTGATAAATCTGAAATAGAAATCAGATTGGCTTTAGCAATTTTTATGTATCGCGATTTAAAAATTTCAGCCGGTAAAGCTGCCGAATTTGTTGGATTGTCACGAATTGCATTTTGGGAAGAGTTAGGTAAACGTAATATCCCGATGAATTATGATATTGATGAATTTAATCAAGACCTCGAAAATATAAACCGCTTCCAGAAACTAAAACAAAACAGAATTTAGTGGTCATTATCAGCGATACTTCTTGTATTAGTGCCTTATTACGAGTCGGGCAACTTAATTTATTAGAATCTATTTTTGAAGAAATTATTATTCCGCAAAAAGTCATGGATGAATTATTCCAACTTAAAAATTTTGGAATAGATATTTCACCATTGCAGAACGCGGATTGGGTAACTATTAAAAATCCAAATAATAATGCTCTGCTGAACCGGCTTTTAATTCAGTTAGATGAAGGTGAAGCTAACGCAATTACTTTGGCAATTTAACTAAATGCAGATTTATTAATCATTGACGAAATTAAAGGCAGAAAAATTGCAAGCTCTTTATCCATAAATATTACCGGCTTAGCCGGCATATTAATTCTTGCAAAAAAAGAAGGTTACCTTAAAAGTGTTAAACCTACACTCGATAAAATTTTAAATGAAACTTCTTTCAGAATGAGTAAAATACTTTATCAACAAATTTTAGATACAGCGAGTGAATAGAGAATAAGAGCAAAAACAACTACAGGCAATCAAACTAACAATGAAAAAAATATTTTCTCACCTTACTTTTTGGTTGCTGTCCGCGATTGTATTAAGCTATGGCATATCAGCTATTGGTTTGGCAAATAATAAAAATGAATTTGACCGCTCTAAAATGGCGGCAGTTCCCGAAAAATAGGTTAGGATAAATCGCGCATATCCGTAAAATTAATTCTATTTGCGAGTTTCGATACTTGCCTTATCTTTGCGATGAAATAGATGAAGCAGCAAATTTTTCCGCGAACATTTTTATCATGACTTTTTTTTACGTCGTTTTATTTTGGTTACTGCTTTTCATCGTTTTTTACAGTTATGCCGGTTACGGTATTTTATTGTATTTTTTAGTGAAACTGAAACGCTTGTTCACGACCCGAAAAACGATTTATGTCGGTTACGAAACCGACGCTGCTTTACCGGAAGTCACTTTTATGGTAGCGGCGTATAATGAAGAAAAATGGATGGATGAAAAAATGCGCAATTCCCTTGAGTTGAATTATCCCAGAAGCAAAATTCATTTTTTTTTCGTTACCGACGGCTCTACCGACAGCACAAACGACCGCATCGCATCTTACCCGAACGTCAATAACAATAAAATAGAACTTTTTTTCAAACCGGAACGGCGCGGCAAAATCGCCGCTGTCGAGCGGGTGATGCCGTTCGTACAAACGCCGATCGTTATTTTCACGGATGCCAACACGGATATTAATCCGGATGCGGTAAAAAAAATAGTCCGACACTATGCCGACCCGAAAGTCGGCGCGGTTGCCGGCGAAAAGCGCGTGCAAACAAGCGGTGAAGCAGCCGGTGCCGGTGAAGGTTTTTACTGGAAATACGAATCGCTGCTGAAAAAATGGGATTCCGAACTCAATTCAGTCGTCGGTGCTGCCGGCGAATTATTTTCAATTCGTACCGATTTGTATCAACCCGTTGAACGCGATACGCTCGTCGAAGATTTTGTGATGACTTTGCGCATTGCACTGAGCGGTTACAAAGTCGTTTACGAACCCGAAGCCTACGCGATGGAAGGACATTCGGAGAACGTAAAAGAAGAATTGAAACGCAAAATCCGGATTTCTGCCGGCGGTTTGCAAGCCGTTTGGCGTTTGCGGGGTTTACTGAATCCTTTTAAATACGGCACGCTTTCGTTTCAGTATATTTCGCACCGCGTTTTGCGTTGGACACTCGCGCCGCTCGCATTGCCGATAATTTTCTGCTTAAATTATTTATTCGTTTTGCATCAACAAACGCCCGAAAAACTGTACCTTTATTTGTTTTACGCGCAAATTATTTTTTATGCGGCGGCAATTTTAGGTTGGTTGTTCGAGCAATTTAAAATAAAAATAAAAGCACTTTATATTCCATACTATTTCTGCATGATGAATTATTCCGTCTTTCGCGGTTTTTTTCGGCTCATCGGCGGCAAACAATCTGTGGTATGGGAAAAAGCAAAAAGAGCGTGATGAAGGGATTTACGATTTTAGATTTACGGTTCAAAAACATAAATTTCTTTTTGAAATCTTTTTGAAATCTTTTTGAAATCTTTTTGAAATCTTTTTGAAATCTTTTTGAAATCTTTTTGAAATCTTTTTGAAATCTTTTTGAAATCTTTTTGAAATCTTTTTGAAATCTTTTTGAAATCTT
>JBBRQS010000022.1:0-59149 GCA_038226035.1 Chitinophagales bacterium
AAAAGAATTTCAAAAAGAATTTCAAAAAGAATTTCAAAAAGAATTTCAAAAAGAATTTCAAAAAGAATTTCAAAAAGAATTTCAAAAAGAATTTCAAAAAGAATTTCAAAAAGAATTTCAAAAAGAATTTCAAAAAAGAATTTCAAAAAAGAATTTCAAATTTTTTAAATCGCTTATCACTCATCATTCCAAACTCATAACTCCTAATTTTTTTTCTCCTAACTCAATTTCGCTCCTTCCATATTTATCGCCGACAAAAATAATTCGCAAGCAATTTTATTATCGTGAAAAATTTTCGTAAGAGCTTCTCCCGCTTGTTCAGCAATCAAAGAGTTTTCACTGAGCGCGAAAATGGACGGACCGGATCCGGAAATACTGCAACCTAAAACACCGGCATTGAGTGCGGCTTCTTTGGCAGCAAAAAAATGCGGAATAAGTCCGGCGCGTTGCGGCTCGATCATTAAATCGGTCAAAGAACGGCGAATTAAATTGAAATCAGAATTAAACATGGCGATAATGAACGCACCGAGATTGGCGGATTGTTTGGTCGCAATTTTCAAAGGCACTTCCGATTTCAGCATCGCGCGCGCTTCTTTAGTCAGAATTTCTACTTTCGGATAAATAACTGTCGCGTACAAACCGCGCGGCACGTGGATACGGTGAACATCAAGCGTTTCGGAATCGCGCACGAGCGTAAAACCACCGAGCAACGCCGGAGCCACATTATCGGCATGAATCGCGCCGCTTGCAATACTTTCGCCGAGAACGGCGAATTGCAACAAGTCGCGTTTTTCTAAAGGACGGCGCAAAAGTTCGTTCACCGCCATAACACCGGCAACAGCACTCGCAGCACTCGAACCTAAGCCGCTGCCGAATGGCATATTTTTATGAATTTCGAGTTCGATACCGCGCTCAGATTCGCCGATAAATTCCAAAAATTTCATCGCCGCATAACCGGCAGTATTTTTTTCGACATCAAGCGGTAATTTTCCGCCCGTTATTTTAGAAATATGTATGCCTTTTTTATCGGAAAACCGCGCGATTACTTCGTCTCCGGGACCGTTCAATGCGAAACCTAAAATATCGAAACCGCAAGCCACGTTAGCCACCGATGCCGGCGCGAAAACTTTTACACCGCTCTTTGAAGGTAATTTTTTATCTGACATAGTTTGGACTTAGGGCGTTGATTGTCGGACAACCAAAAACCGCAAATTTCTGAATTAAAAAATTTAAAAGAGAAGAATAAAGACGCAATTTTGTTGAAGAAAGGAAAATAATTTCCGAAAAAAATATTTTACGGTCGGATAAATAAAATCAGCGAGCAGTGGAGCAGCTCTACCCCCCAGTGAACTGCTCCCACTCGCCGTTCAGGGTTACGTTTAACCCAAAGTCTTAAATATTTTTTTATTGAGTTAACTTTCAAAGTTTTTCTAAAATAGTGCCGGTTTAGGTAATTAAACTGTTGTAAAATTTGTTATGAAGGAATAAAAAAAATTATTGAAAAATGTACCGATAACAATTTTTAATTACTTTTGTGTAATAACTTCGACAAGTAAGGTGCGACTTTATTTTATTTATTTGATTCTCAATTTTTTATAAAATGTGACGCGCTTTTTCTAATAAAATAAAGTATTTTTATTTAAAAAGTCCGGTATCCAAACAATCTGAAATTGAAAAAACGAGCAACAATGTTTAACATACGTACAGACTACACCAATTTCGATACTAAAAGATTAGGACCTTTTAATCCGCTTATTTCGTTTTTGCTGCTCGGTGCTTTGATGTTTGTACTTTTCTATGTTTTTAAAGGCATTTATAAAGTGCTTTATATCGGCGCACCGATTTTATTGTTGATTACGCTTATCGTGAACTACCGCGTGGTGTTGTTTTATTTTATAGACATCATCAATCTGTTTCGGCGTGACGTTTTAACGGGCATCGTAAAAATGGCTTTTACGATATTTTGTTACCCGTTGGTCATCGGTTGGCTTTTAATCAAAGCGATATTTTTCTTTAAAATTGATCAAGTACGCCAAAATGTGGATAAACAATCGGCGACGTATCAAAAAACGCTTTACACGGATTACGAAGAGATCAGTTCAAAGAAAACCAATAACGGCAACCCGTAAATAATTGAGGTGCAGATTTAAAACCGGTAAATTCTTTACGTGGTTCGGCGTTAATATTTTTTTATTTATGGTTTTTTGGGCGGCTTCGTTTATTTTATCGTGTTTGTATATTTTTTTTATGGCAACGTATGCGTATTATTGGCGCAAAACTCCCGTATTCCGAATACCCGAAAACTTTGTACCGCGTGCATTTATTTCAGTGCTTATTCCCGCCCGCAATGAAGCGGATAATATTGAAGACTGCTTGGATTCTATCCTGAAAAATAATTTTCCTGAAAATTTACTCGAAATCATCGTCATAGACGACCACTCCGACGATGAAACGGGTGCATTGGTGAAAGAAAAAATAAACCAATACCCGTTTATCCGGCTCATAGAACTGAAAAATCATTTAAACGAAAATATAGGTACGCCTTACAAAAAAAAAGCTATAGAAATTGCGATCGCTCAAGCTAAAGGCGATTTAATCATCACGACCGATGCGGATTGTATCGTGCCTGAAAGTTGGTTGAGTTTAGTAACGGCATTTTATGAAACCACGCCGGCGCGTTTCGTTGCAGCACCCGTCAATTTTTATCATGAAAAAAATATTTTAGAAAAATTTCAATCTCTGGACTATGTCGGTATGATGGGTATAACCGGTGCCGGCGTATGCGGCAATTTTATGAATATGTGCAACGGCGCGAATTTGGCTTACGAAAAAAAATTGTTTTACGAAGTCGGCGGCTTTAAAGGTATTGACCATGTTGCGAGCGGTGACGATATGCTGTTGATGCAAAAAATTGCGCAATTGCAACCGCACGGCACTATCGGTTTTCTGAAAAACGCGAATGCCGTTGTGTTGTCGAACCCGCAACCGACTATCGCGGCATTCTTAACGCAACGCCGACGTTGGGCATCCAAATCTTCGAGTTATACGGAATGGTTTACGGTGTTTCAGTTGGCGGCGGTTTTTCTTTTTTGCGCAGGGATTGTACTGAATCTGTTTTTGTTTTTCGTTTTTCCGGCGCCGCAAAGGTATTTTTTGCTTTTTCCGCTTTTTATAAAAATTGTTGCCGATTATTTTTTTCTGTCGGGTATGACGCAGTTTTTCAATCGGCGGGATTTAATGCGGTATTTTTTGCCGTCGCAATTTCTGCATATCGCTTATATTGTGGTCGTCGGCGGTTTTTCTCAACTGAAAAAAAATTATGTATGGAAAGGCAGAGTTGTGCGATAAGTCTAAAAATATTGGTTTTCCAACATTTTTTTTGGAGATTCAAACTGGTCGCTACAAATGGAGCTAATAATTTTCGGGTTTCTTATTTCTGATATTGACAGAAAACTCCTAACGGAGCAATAAAAAGCCCCATAGAGGCGACCTGTCAGTAGCAGATAAATTTAGAAAATTGTATTTTAGCTTCATAGGAGCGGTCTGTTAATATATCGCCGCAAAAATATTGGATGAACCAAAATATTTAAAATAATAAGAAATGACTTGGTTACAATCTCTGAAAGGTTTTCGTACCTATTTAATACTCGAACGATCGCTGTCGGAAAATTCTTTGGAGGCTTATCTACGCGACGTATCAAAATTGCAGCAGTATATTGAATTGAAAGAATACAATTTTTTACCCGCCGATGTTCCGCCCGAAATTATTTCTGAACTACTAAATTATCTTTCGGAATTGGGTTTGGAAGCGGCTTCGCAAGCGCGCACTTTGTCGGGTATAAAAACTTTCTATCGGTATCTATTAATTGAAGACGTTATCAATGTATCTCCCGCAGATTTAATTGACGCGCCTAAAATAGGGCAAAAAATTCCGGATGTTCTCAGCGTAGATGAAATTGACCGAATTTTTGCCGCCGTAGATTTATCTTCAAAAAACGGACAACGCAATCGCGCGATGCTCGAAGTTTTATACGCCAGTGGTTTGCGAGTGACTGAACTCACGACGCTGAAAATATCGAATTTGTATTTTGAGGAAGGTTATATAACCGTTATCGGAAAAGGAAATAAAGAACGGCTCGTCCCGATAGGCAACGATGCGGTGAAGCACGTTTTGTTTTATTTGCAAACAGTGCGCGTACACATAAAGACAAGTCCCGAAAACGAAAATTTTGTTTTTCTGAACAATCGCGGCAAACCTTTGAGTCGCGTGTGGATATTTTTAATTATTAAAGAATTGGTGGAAGCAGCTGAAATAAGCAAAAACGTAAGTCCGCATACATTTCGACATTCGTTTGCCACACACCTTATTGAAGGCGGCGCGGATTTGAAAGTAGTGCAGGATTTATTGGGACATGAAAGTATTACTACCACCGAAATTTATACACACTTGGATACCGATTACCTGCGCGAAACCATTATGATGTTTCATCCGCGCAACAAGAGAAAATAAATTTAAATCAATTCATTATAAAGCAATTGACGAATTTTTTTTGCAAATTTTAAAGCGTGTTTACCGTCACCGTGAATGCACACCGTTTGAGCAGTCATCGGAATTTGTTCTCCGCAAACTGTGGTTACTTTTTTAAAGTTGATGATTTGCAAAAGTTGTTTCACCGCCGTTTCGGTATCTTCGATTAAAGCATTTGTTTGAGAACGCGGTGTCAGCGTGCCGTCTTTTCGATAAGTCCTGTCCGCAAAAACTTCATTGGCTGTTTTTAATCCGATTTTTTCCGCCTCCGAAATCGAGACACTGCCGCTTAATCCATACAAAACTAAACGGTTGTCAATTTTTTTTACGGTTTCGGCAATAAGTCTTGCCAATCGCGCATCGCGTGCCGACATATTGTACAACGCACCGTGCGGTTTTACGTTATACATCTCCGCACCCGCAGCAGCACAAATTTTTTGTAGCGCAAATATTTGTTCGGTTATCCAAGCACTTAAAACATCATCAGATACGTGCATTTCCGTTCTGCCGAAATTCTTCCGATCCAAGAAACTCGGATGTGCGCCGATTTTTACGTTATGTTCGAGGCACAAATCCACCGTGCGTTTCATAATTTCTAAACTACCCGCATGAAAACCGCAAGCGATATTCGCACTCGTGATATACGGCATGATTGCAGCATCGTTCGACATTTCTTCAGCAAGATCACAGTTAATGTCTATTTTCATGGACGGAAATTTTTAATTCTTTGTCACTTTATAAAGCACAAATTTATCATTTTCCTTTTTATGGTAATAAATAGTTTTTTGATCCAGCGCGATAGTAGCCGCTTCCGCAAAACCGGTAATAGTTGAAATTTTGGAAGGGCTGTTAAATGCTTCATTCTTATTATTTCTTGTTGCCATTAAAATTTCTGTCGAAGGAATGCCCGTAGGCGAAAGCGTTAATCTTGTAAAATACAATTCAAGTTGGTTTACGGAAATACAAGCAGCATATTCAAGTGCATCGGTATTGATATTTTTCACTATTTCGTTGCTGTTTATTAAGCGTTGAAAACCCGCACTTTTTTTTTCAGCAATCACTATGTCGGCGGAAGTTGGATTGCCGGTTTTATCAAATTGTGCATCTACAAAATAAAGTAATTGACCATCCGCACTTACTTCCACATCAAAATTTACCCAACCAGCTTGTAATTTACTTATCCCGCTCACTAATTGAATGTTTGCGGCATTCCCGTTAGTAAAATTACATCGGTAAATTGTAGAAAGTGTATTCGGATAATTGCGATTAGAAACAAAATATAAATTACCCGCACTGTCTAAACTCGGAATAGCTTCCAAATCCGGTGTGTTTATCCCCGTTATTTCGTCTATGTACTGAAATGTAGAATCATTAATTTTAACCGCCCAATACAGATTTGTATTTTCGGGAGCGGCGTTAAGATTGTTAAACAAAAGTATATTACCGTCTCTTGAAATAAAAGGCTCCATAATATTGCCCGTATAACCCTTTACTTCAACTTTAACGGGCTGTCCGAATTCAATTTTCGGATTAGGAACAACTATCGTGCTGTTTCTATTACAACAACAAAACAAGAGGACAGTTAAACATAAATTTTGCAAAAGGTTATTCATAAACCACTCATCGGATTTTATATGGAGTAAGGATATGTTTTTTTAAATTATCTACTCATGTTAAACAAGCGACAGAGCCGCGAACTATTGGCAGAAAATCAAGAATAAAATATTTTTAAGGTACAGCGCACCGAACTCTTTGTGGCGCGTAAAAATAGTCCGGTGCGCTGCACCTTAAATAACTTTTTCACCGCCTAATTTCTACCAATAGCCCGGTGCGCTGCACCTTTTTGCGTAATATCAGTCCTTTAAATTCCCGTTTTTTATTTCCCGGAATAACTCACAAACGCAATCATTTTACTGTCAGGTGACCAAGAGGGCGTGTTGATAGTACCTTGACCGCCATACAAATACGCGATGGTTCGCGCACCACCTCCGTTAGCAGACATTAGTTTAAGCACAACCGTTTTGCCAGCCGGATGATTAGTTGGATCAATATCATCCGGAAAGGAAATATATGCAATCCATTTTCCATCTGGAGAAAGATGTGGAAACCAATTGTTGTATTGATCAAAAGTTAATTGTTCTTTCATGTTTCCATCCGGTTTCATACGCCAAATTTGCATGGTTCCGGTTTCACTACTGTTGTAATAAATCCATTTACCATCCGGTGAACCTTCGGGTCCGTCAACATGACCGAATTTCACATCAGTCAATGCAGTCTCAACGCCCGTATTAATATCTGCTTTATAAAGTTGGAAAAGCGCGTTTTTAGTGGTATCTCTGATGCCTACAAAATAAATTTCCTTATTATTTGCTGACCAACCGTGCAAATACGAGGGCGTTTTTTGCGTCACCAATTTCGGTGTGCCACCTGTTAACGACATCACATAAATAGTTGAACCACCACCGGACATACCCGTTCCGGAACTGCTGATACCTAAAGTTTTTCCGTCAAACGCAATAACATGATCGTTGTTATTTCTATTAACATCGCCGGAATTAAGTTGAGTGGGTGCTGCACCACCTTCAACCGGAATTGTCCATAATGCGCCTTTGCTGTTAAATAAAAGATGTTTTCCATCGGGCATCCAATTGGGTGCTTCTGCTTTTATCGGTGTTTCGTAAACAATTTTGCGTTTACCGGTGAAAACATCTAAAATTTCTATGCGGCTATTCGGACCGTCATTTCCATCAAAATTAAATTTCGGAGGCATCGGTTTGTCAATGCGCACATTCCAAATATGCACTTCTTCCACAACATCCGCATTGTGTGAACCAACGAATATACCCACATACGGATTATCTCCTAAATTTTCCATCGTTACAGAACCATTTTCTTGTAAAGGCTCGCCGGGATTTGCTACGCGCATGGTATAAACTTTTCCTTTGCGTTCCAATTGAATGGTTTGACATTTTTTCTTAGGAAAAAATATTTCATCTTCCGGATCGCGCATGAATGCGCCTCTCATCACCCGCCACTGAGCGGCAATAAGTCCATCGCTGTGTTTTGTTGCAGTGAAATGAACGGCATCATCTTGGAGAGAGGCTCTTACCATCCATCCGTATTTGCGGTGCGGTTCAACGCCGGCGTGTGGAAATTCGAAATCGGCAGTGGCAATAAAATCTCCGGTTATTTTTTTACACAGAAACTGAAATTCATCTCTGTTGAACCAAATATTATAACCCGCTCCGGTCATTTTATAATCCTGATTGACGGCATCGTAAAAAGAACTACCCGCCAATTTTGGTTTGCCGATATCCACTGCGGTATCGAATATTCCGATTGTTGAAGATTGTGCAATGGCAATTTGTGCAAGAATAAAAAAGAGAAAAATAAGTACGTTTGTTCGTTTCATTTTATGTTTCATTTTAAGTAAATTTTTATGGTTGATTAATTTAAACAGTTTCTCTGTATTTCCGATTCTCAAAATTACAAACTTTTTCTTTATTTCAAAGAACAGCAAATATACAATACCCTTTGATTTTAAATTTTCTGGCGAATTATACGCTCAGCATGAATTGATTTCAGGCAAAGGTGCAGCGCACCGCTCTATTTGTAGCAAAAGCAAATATCCTATTTTTCAAGGTGCAGCGCACCGGTCTATTAAATGTACACGATAATTTAATAGACCGGTGCGCTGCACCTCAAAATTTCTTACTCAACGTTACTGCTACAAATAGGTCGGTGCGCTGCACCCTTGCTTCGAAAACATAGTCGTCAACAAAGAACAGTTATTTATTGCACTTAAATAAAACTTTGATCGGCGATACGTTTTTTATTTAAGCAAGTTAATACTACTGCTGAGTGAGTAAAGGTAAAAATATTTTCTTTAGGTTCAAGTTTTGCGTTTTGATTTGCTGGTAAAATAAAACTGCCTCACAAACTTTTTTTGAGTGTTTATGAGGCGGTTGTTTAATTTGATAGTAATACACAATTACAACAGCATATCAAAGTTGATAAACTTAGCAGAGTGCATACAATCTTGAAAATACTATAATTTTTCTAAGTACATGACAAAAAAGGCTTTTTCGCCAAGTTACCGTATATTGAGGATTACCACATCTTTAAACACATGACAATGATAGTGAAAAAGTTGGACAAATATAGTGATTTACAAGACATTTTGGGTAAAGAATTACCCCTCAATGCCGCACGAATAAAATTTATCGTTCTTTTAATCACCGCCCTGATCAAGGTGCAGAATGTCAATTTCGAGCGGTTGGCACAAGGATTCGACAATCCTGTTCAATTGAGTTCCAATTTACGGCGCATTCAACGTTTTTTTGCATCTTTTGATTTGAATAAAGACTTGATTGCGCGCTTGTTGTTCAAGATGCTGCCCTTTGAAGGTCCTTACCGGTTAAGTTTGGACCGCACCAATTGGCAATTCAGTGTTACCGATATCAATATTTTAGTATTGGGCGTGATTTACAAAGGTATGTCGCTTCCGATCCTGTGGACGTTCTTGGGCGATAAACGCGGCAATTCGGATCAGGGCGAAAGAACGGCTTTGCTTAAAAGGTACGTCAGACTATTCGGTGCGCATACGGTTGAATTCCTGACCGCCGACCGCGAATTTATCGGCAAAGATTGGCGGCAATACTTAATAGAAGAACAACTGCGCTTTTATATCCGTATGCGCGGCAATATGGAAGTCCTTACACGCGGAACAAAAGTTAAAGCTTTACGGCTTTTCAATCATTTACCGCTCAATACCGCCTTTCATTATCCTAAAATCGTACAGGTTAAAGGCTGTTGGGTATATCTGACCGGAATGCGTTACATAAACGACGAAGGAAATTTGGAATTTCTGATAGTTGCCTCTTTTGAAAGACACCCGCATACCTTGGATTTTTACAAACAACGTTGGCAGATAGAAACGATGTTCAAGGCTTTTAAAACGGCCGGTTTTAATATCGAAAATACGCATTTAACGGATTATTACAGGCTCGACAGACTGCTTATGCTCATCTCGATAGCTTTCTATTGGGCTTACAAAGTCGGTATTTACCGCGACAAAGAAATAAGGCAAATTAAAACCAAAAAACACGGCAGACCTGAAAAATCAATTTTTACTTACGGGTTGCAATGGTTGGCGCAAATCCTTTTAAATGCAACCACCAAAATCGTAGAAAAATTGATTCTTGCTTTTTTGTCATGTACTTAGAAAAATTTTATAAAGTAAAGGGCATTGAAAGTTTTCGCCTCTATCATTGATCTTTTAAAGTTTGTAAGTCTATGGCTTCTTCGAGTTCCCAATTAGCGCGCAGTCCTTGTATTTTTTTTCTGAAAATGCGTTCCGGTTGCCTGTGCGTATCGTAATCACCGGTATCCCAACGTCCGTTGCGGTTCGTGTCTTCTATTATTTTCAAAGTATAATCGTCGGGCAGGAGTGTTTCGATGCGTTTGTTGTATTTAGATGTATTTTTTACGACAAATTCTTTTTCAAGCGTGCCGCCACCGGTAATTAATTGAAGCACGTATTGCCGCGTAGAATCTAAATTCATAACCGATAAAAGAATCACGCCATAATCTTTTTCGGACGGTACGATTATTTTAAACGCCATCGTATCGTTCACCATGCCGTAAATATTGGTCAATGCTTTCGGATAAAATTTCAGAAGGTAAATCCCTTCGGTTAGCGGCGCATCAAAAATAATTTTTCGCGCACCGGCGGTATCTTTATCTATATGATAATTTATTTTTTTCTTTTCTTTTGATGTATCCGTGAAAGTGATAAAGGCGGTATCTATTTTCGAAATCGGAAAATTAAAATTAATACCAATCGGTTTAATCAGGTGCTTCGGCAAAACATCGCCGCCTATATTGAAAGCGAATTTATTTTTTTTCATAAAATCCACGCGCCCTTTCGAGCGTACCCGCACCGTATCCGACACCGTATCGTATCGCGCAATGAGGTTGCCCGAAAAATCTTTACCGGCATCGTACCATACTAAAAGGGTATCTTTTACTATTTCCGTCACCGTTTTGCCGAACGCACTGTCTATAGTAAGGGTTATATTTTTAGGTTCGTTGGCGTATAAAATTTTTACCACGCCGTATTTGTCGGTCTCTTTAGTAATGAGGCGTTGTTTTTTCACGGATTCAAACACCGTAATATTATAGGTGTGTGCGAGCGTATCGCTTTTCAAAAATTTATCGGTGACGATAAGATTTGAATCCAAGAAGCCGATATTTTCCGTTTCCGGGTTGAACAAATAATTTTGATCTTTATCGGCAAGCGCAACGGCTTTGAAAGTACCGGCGCGCACGTTTTCTATCGTCGCCACACCTAGCGCATTGCTTCTGCCGAAATAAAAAGGTTTAAGTTTGCGCACGACGGTATCCGACAAATTGTCATAGAGCATAAACACGGCACTTTCTACGGGCGCGCCGGTGGCGGCATCCGTTATTTTGGCGCGCAAACTGAACGAATCTATGACGCTGCCGGTAGAAAAAACGAAGCGCAAATCTTTTGCCGGATTATTTTCGGAAAGGTCGCGCACCGCGTTGCCGAAATTGATGGTATAAGTAGCATTGGCGCGCAGCACTTCGTCTTTTGAAAAATCGAAAATTACTTTTTTACTATCGAGTTTTACATCCGGACGTTCGTTCAACGGCGGCGATACGACCACTTGATTGAACGGATCTTCCAGTTTTATCCATTCATCGAACGTCAGCGTGATACGTTGTTTTATAAAATTGGTTTGAAAATTCGGCGTGGATTTTTCTTTCACGATGCGCGGCGGAATCGTATCGCGTTTACCGCCGTTCGGCTGCACGATTTGTGCGCAGTTCTGAAAAAAAATTGCACTCGAAAAAAATAAAAAATAAAAAACAGTAGCTGCGATCAAAAAAAATATTTTGCGCTTAGAAAAATTTTTTGAAATATTTTTTTGAAAAAGAAATTTATTTATTTTTGAAAAAATATTTTTAAGAAAAATATTCACGAATTTATTTTTTGAAATTTATTCGCCACAAAGCGCGTCGAATTTTTTGCAAAGGTCGGAAATAAAAACTAAAACGTTTTCAAGTTTTCTAACGCTGTTATCCAAGCGTTAAAACACGGACATTTTTCTCGGATTTTTTGTAATCCGATATCGGTAGCTCTTTTATTTCAAATGATACGTAAAAGTAGTATAGTAATACGCTCCGATTTGTGGACCGCCAAGATAAGAATAATAATATTTATTCAGAACGTTTGTGCCGCCCGCTTTGATATTCAACAGAGTGTTTTTAAATGTATAACCGACGTAACAATCCAAATTAAAAACAGCCGGCACATCACCGTTCACCAAAAAAGATTGCCAATAATAACCGCTTTGATACTTCGCGCTGATATTGAAACTGATATTTTTAAAAAATTTATCGGCACTAAAAGCAGTATTCACCATCCATGCCGGCGTATTAAAACCGTCTTCGAGTCCGTCGTTTTGATCCGTTTTTTTCAAAGCTGCATAACTCACGTTGCCGGAAACGGAATATTTATCTGACAGTACATACCGTACATCCAATCCGGCACCGTAATTATAGACGGTGGTTTTAGAGTTCGTCCAAAGACGGTAACGCGCTTGTTTATTATTATCGAACAAATTCGCCGGTATTTGCGTTGCGTCGGCGGTATTCGGTACACTGGATTCTACTTGCGCAATAAAATTGTCGTAATTATTAAAATAAGCGTCGAAGTCTATAAATAATTTATTGCCGATTAATCCGCGATAACCTATTTCATACGAGTTAAGATGTTCGGGTTGCAAATAAGTGTATGTATTGCGTTGTAAAAGCATTTTTTCTTTTTCGAAGGCAGCACTTTGCGTCAAACCGTTTGTATTCACGTCCGTATTCACGGCGGCTTTGAATCCATCAATACTGCTTTTTAACCACGAATTTTCAAAAATACCGTTCGACATGATGCGCAATCCGCCGATCCGTTTTACGCCGCCGCTGTTGATGTTTGAAAAACCTTCAAAAATACTCGGATAGCGATATCCGTCTTGATACGAAAATCGCACATAATCCGATGCGCCTAAACCATAAACTGCCGTGATACGCGGACTTATTTTTGCATCGAAATATTCATTTTTATCGGCGCGCAATGACACACTGACGCGGAGTTTATTTTTAAAAAAATCTTTCGATGTCTGTACGAATGCACCGTATCGTGTATAAACTAAATTGTTACCCGAATCTACGGGATTGATAAAATAATTGCCGTCCGGGATAATGATGTATTCTCTGAAATCGGCACCGACTTGGATATTCATTTTTGTTTTCAAGAATTTTCCCAAATCGAAAACACTTTCGCTGTGCAGCAAATGCGCTTTTACGCGCAAAGCCGCACCTATATCCCAATTATTTATTTGACTGAGTGAATCAAGTTTATGTTGGAAAACGGCTGTGCCGGATTGCGGTCGTCCGCTATCTGCTGCTTTCCGTGCCGTGTTTAAAGACTCTGATACAGTTGCATTCGTTTTCAAAGCGGCATTGGATGCTTTAGTGAAATCGGTGTACCAAACATTATCGGGTTTATAATTGCGGTCAATATTTTCAGCTATCGAACGCAGATTGTAAGAGTCGCCCGTATTTTCGTCCGTCAAATAAACTTTTGCTTGAAACAACGGATTTTTATATTGCAACACATTTTGAGCTAAATAATAATTTTCTAAACGAAAACGATTGGCGCGCTGATAGACATTATTGATCAATGCTGTGCGAAAAGTGTACGACAACTCGGAATTGCCGGTGGGTTTATAATAAACCGATGCGTCGCCTTTGAAGTTTTGCAGCCCGTAATCTACCACTTCGCGCTCGTAATAGCCGGTGCGCGCGACGACATAATTTTTTCCGCTCAAAGACACGGTTTTTCTATCGGAAGATTCATTGCCGTAACCGTTAACGGGATCGGCAGCTGGATTATCGGCACCGGTTAAGCCGGTGCTTTGGTTTGCGGTCGCGTTCAAGTCAGTATGGTTATCGGCTATCCAATCATAGCCTTTCATAAAACCTAAATTTACTTTTACCGCCCATTTGTTGTTCCAAGATTTCGCCCAGCGTAAACTCGATTCGTTGAAAAGTTTTGCCGATATTCCCGACGCATCATTCACGTGATTTATGCCGACTTGTTGCCGGAAACTGAGATCTTCAGTATAAAAAGGGTTTTTCGTCATAAAATTTACCAAGCCGTTCGTCGCATTCATGCCGTAAAGTACCGACGCAACGCCTTGAATTACTTCTACGTTTTCGATATCCAAATCGGAAGGACATAAAATATTCGCTATCGGAGCACCGATATGCGGCGTTTGATTGTCAACGCCGTCCACCATTTGAACAAACCTCACATTCGTTGTGTTTGAAAATCCGCGCGTGTTCAATACTTTGAAACCCATACTCGGCGTAATCATCTGCACGCCTTTCATCGCACCGACAGCATCAAAAAAAGACGGAGTGGGCGATTGCTGTATTTGCCGTGCATCTAATTTGGAAATACTGACAGCAGATGATAATAGTTTTTCGGAAATGCGCGATGCCGATACGACAATCGTTTGCAACGAATCGTTTTTAGAAAGCGAATCTATTGCAATATTACCGGCGTTCTGAGCGTGTAAAAACGCAACAAAAAAAAATAAAATGCCGATGAGGTAAATTTTGTTTTGCATATTAGCCGGTATTAAAAAGGCAGGAAAAATCTACGTGTAAAAAAGCGTAGTAATAACCGCCTTCAGAGGCGAAGTCGGATTGAGAGTAGCGACGCAATTTTCATAAAAAGCGCGTCGCTCCATGAAGCCTTCTCCGGCAGTGTGAATTTCGAGCGAAGCGAGAAATAGCCCTGAAATAGTTATCGCTACACTTTTTGCAGAAAAAAATTAAGCTATACCACAAAATTAAGCAACAAACGTCACAAAATAAAAACGGTTGTTTCGATTTACCACATCGAAACAACCGTTATTATTTTTATTGTTTGCAAGCGAGCGTTAAAACTGCTTCACTTTTTCAACAACCGCCGTGAAAGCTGCCGGATTGGTTAATGCCAATTCCGCCAATACTTTTCTGTTTAAGTCTATTTTAGCGAGTTTAAGTTTGTGCATAAACACCGAATAACTCAAGCCGCCGTTCAAGCGCGTGGCAGCGTTAATACGCGCAATCCACAATCTGCGGAACGCCCGTTTTTTTAATTTACGACCGATGTAGGCATAACCCATAGCATGGTCAACGGCATTTTTGGCAACCGTATAAACTTTAGAGCGCGCACCGAAATATCCTCTGGCGGCTTTCATGATTTTTCGACGTCTGTTACGCGACGCGACTGAATTGACTGAACGAGGCATAATAAAGTTTTTAGTACAACGAAGAGCCGGCTGTTTGCGCGTCTTTTTTCTTCGTTCTCGTTAAAAAAAATTTTTTAATGGCAGCGATGTTAATGGTTGCTGCCGATACCCAACAAAGTGTGTGCACGCGGTTGATCCACTTCATTCAACACCGTTGTACCTAAATTTTCGCCTTTCGATCTCTTGGATTTTTTGCGCATTAAGTGACGATGATTGGCGTGTGCCGCAACGACTTTGCCCGTACCTGTTACTTTGAAGCGTTTTTTCGCGCTTGAATTAGTTTTAATCTTAGGCATAATATCATTTATTTAAAAAGAGCGCAAAGATACACTTTTTTTTATCTTAAACAAAAAAAACTAAAAATCGATGAGCGATGAATTTTTCTAACGATGAACGCGGAACACAACTGTTAATTCGTTCATCGTTACCCTTTTTTCTTTTTTGGCGTGACGATTACGAACATACGCTTACCGTCCATTTGCGGCAGCGATTCGGGTGTACCGAATTCAGATAGGGCATCCAAAAAACGCAACAGCACTAAGTTGCCGCGATCTTTGAACGTGATACCGCGCCCTTTGAATTGCACATACGCACGCACCTTAGATCCTTCCTGCAAAAATTCGGTCGCATGGCGCACTTTAAAATCCACGTCGTGGTCGCCGGTTTCGGGTGTGAAGCGAATTTCTTTTATAACCGTTTTAGTAGTATTAGCTTTTATTTCTTTTTCGCGCTTCCGTTTTTGATATAGAAACTTGGCGTAGTCTGCAATGCGGCACACGGGAGGCGTAGCGTTGGGCGTAATTTCGATGAGATCCAAATCCATTTTGTTAGCCCATTCTTTGGCTTTAACGGTTTTGTAAATACCCGGCGTGATGGTCTCGCCGACTTTTATGCTGAGTTCTTCGAGGGCGTCGCCTACCAATCGAATTTCAGGTACTTTAATGAGGTCGTTGATTCTGTGTTCAGGTTCAACCTCTCTTTTTTGGTTGCTTGCGTTATTGTTCGGACGGAATACTTTAGCCAAAAGAAAATTATTTGTGAAAAAAAATGGATGATACACAACCTGCTCACGATGATGAACATTCAACATCTTTTGTGCGATTGTAAAAAAACACAAAATTAAGGAAAATTAATTCAAATGTTAAAATTTAATTGCAGGATTTTTATAAAAATTCGTTAAACCCGCAAAATGAACCGGAATAAATACACTTTTCGGATTTTTTAGTATTTTTTTAAAAATCGTGTTCCGATAATCTACGGATCGAAATCGTGTTAATCCCTTAAACCGTAAAAATCATTTTCCTTTAATTCTGCCCAAACCTGCTTTAGCTTTTGTGTGCAGCGCGTCCGCATGATCGTCCGGACTGAGCGATAGGCAATACGTATAAAATTCGCGCGCTTTTGCAGCGTTGTTCAGCGTTTCATATATCAAACCGAGTTGTAAAGCAGCATTACACGGAAAATACGTGCGCGAAGTATATCCGTCTTTAATCGTTTTGTCGTAATAACCAATTGCTTCACCATAGCGTTTCAGCATTTGCAGAATGCGCCCTAAACGATAAGACCGTTCGAGTTTTTGTTCGGGTGTGGCAAATTGGTTTTCTTTCTTCTGCATCATTATCTCTTCCGCTTTTGCGTAATACCCGCCATCAAAGAGCAAACGTCCGGCTAAAAGTGTTCCGTCCGGCACGACCGAAGCTTTCGCTTCTTTGAGCGCGTTTTTGTCGTTACCGCCTTCGGCACGTCCGTCCGTTTTGCATTTTTCCATTTGCGCCGAGTATCCGGCTGCATCACCGTATAATAAAGAGAGCCACGCTAAACGTTGATGCGCGGTTTTTATATTGTCGCGCCCTTTGAAATTATCCAAAAAACCTTGCAAATACATCTTCGCATCCGGATCACCTCGATACAGTTTGGCGGAACCGAGCATGAAATCGAGATAAGGCATCGAAAAAAAATCTTTGCCGGTCGGTCTGTTTTGCAAAAAATCTATCGCTTTATCGTTTCTACCGGTACGCATTGCCACGTTCGCCATCGCAAAACACGCTAAAGGATTACCTTTCGGGTTTAATTTTCCGCTGTTCACAACCGCCCAAGCGTGGTCGTTTTCATTATTGAGTTGCAAAATGAGGAAAGCATAAATGACGAGCGTTTCTTGCTCGAAAACAAAATCGTTGGTTTTCGCGTAATTAATCACGCTTTCCAACTCCGCTTGCCCTTGCGCAATCGTACCGTTCATGCCGCTCACGAACTTAAACATGCCTCTGTAATTGTCCGGTACTGCACCTACGAGCGCGTGCAACGCACCTAAACTCATTTTGTCGGGCATGAATTCCGGAAATTTCCGAGTATTGGTTTCCAATTCGCCGTAAGCCGTACTCACTTCATCGAGCGCACCGAGCATACCGAGTTTGGAAGAAAATTTCAAACTGTTGAGCGCGTGCAGCAAACGCATTTGCGCGCGCGCAAACAAAAAATACGGCGACGTACGGTCGCCTTTTTCTATGGCTATTATGCGGTTTTTGAGATTGTAACTCAAATTATTATAACCGGTTTTAGATTCGCTGATAAAAACGCCGAGACTTTCTTCTAAATTTTCTATGTAATACACCATTAAATTATCCGGTTCGGCAGTGCGCATTTCGGTCATCGTACCGTTAGCGGCATCGAAACGCAAGTGCATTACATTGTCATAAGCATTTTTTGCGCGCGGCGAGAACTCGAAATAACCGTTATCGGCTTTTGTGTTCGAGAAAGTGCAGCAAAATAGGAGAAAAATAAAAAAGAAAGGCAGAGTGGGTATTTTCATATAAAAAAATAAATTGAGATCACATCGGAAAGTCGGCGCAAAGTTAAGCGCGTTTTTTAATTTTTTGATTTCCGGATTTTTATAAAAATTTCCGAATGAAATACTTCCGTTCCATAAAAAAAATTTTTTTTTTCATAAATAATTTTTTTGAAATAAATTTCATTGTATTTTTGCCGATTGATTTTCAATGAAAATTTCAAAAAATATTTTAGCACGCATTATTTATTCTATTCGGTAACATAATACGGTAAATGACAAAAAACATTGCGCTCAATACAGTTATACAAAACTTAGATTTCAGCACAAAAAATAAAGCCCTCAATTATTTGAGCGGTAAAGGTTTAGTGGAAGTGGAAGAAAAAACGCCTGCCGTATGGCGTGCAAAAGTGACGGCGAACGGCGACAGCATCGAATCCGATATTATTTTAGATGAAGCGTCCGAGGAAATAATTTTTTACCGTTGCGATTGTAATAACAAAGATATCTGCGAACACGTAGCAGCGGCTATCATGGTGATAAAAGCGCGCCTGCAAACTAAAAGCAAATTGCCGACGTCACCGCAACATCAAGCGGACGATTCGAAAACATACAACAAAACCGTACTACCGGTAATAGTTAACGGCAACCTCGAACACCTGTACGAAACTTACAAAAAATTACCGATAGACGAAGCGCGCCTCGTAAAAATCAGCGCGCTCATGCACGAGGCTTTTACGGTCTCGAATATCCAAATGATTTATGAAAATGCTTATTTGGCGTACTCCAAAAAAATAAATACTGCCGAAATAAAAAATTGGCTGAGCAGTATCGCCTCCAAAAATTTATTAACGGCAGTGAAAGGCGGCAACTTTCAGATGAAAGGAGTTTTAGCGGATTATATTTGTTTCAAAGAGTATAGAAGTGATCCGGACTTTTCGTTGGCGGCACAAAAAATAGAATCGGTCATGTCGTTCTCTTCTTGGGGTTGGGGTGGCGGCAATACCGCTGAGCGCGCTTTCAGAAATATGCGGTTGGCTTATTTCGCGGGTGAATTGAATAGTTTCAGGACTTTTTGGAATAAAACGATGGAGTTGGGCGGCGAGAAATTCAATGCTAAAATTTTAGCCGAATATTTTCTCACGCCGCAATTCAATTCGGAAAGATTGGAATATCCGATAGCTTATATCCGAAACGATTTGTTGCAAACGCAGATTATTACCGGCTTAACGAAATTTTCCGCCCCCGATGATTATCACGCTTACTTAGTGAAAATAATAACGGATGGTAAAGAAACACCGGACGAAACACTGATAGAAACACTGCTGCAAGTATCCGTTTTGCGCGGCGATTGGCAGATTATTGATTTAATTTCACCGAAATTAGATGTATATAACTTAGGCTGGATTACTGCCGTGAAACAAGTTTTAGCCGGTGATTCAATAAAAGCATTGGATACTTTCGACATTACCGTTAAAGCTTATCGTAAGTATTCAAGAAGTGCAAAAGCTGTTTTGAAAAACATGGACGGTGTGTTTCAAAATATAGCGCGGTTCAAAACGCAAAACCCATTGATGTACGGCAATATCAGCGAACATTTAGAAAAAGTAAAAAAGCAACCCAATTTTTACAGCGTCATTTTCGGTTTATTGGAAGATGCCTACTTAAAACTCATCAACAACAAAAAAGCTGCCGTACAACATTTGCGCGGTGTACGCACCGATTACAGCATCAATGCTTTTTTTCTTTATGTAGTAATGTATTGGATAGATAAAACGCTCATTGACCCCATTCGTCTCACCGAATTATACGCGCGCGCCGAAAAAGGCGGCTACAAATGGGTCATGGCGGAGTTGTCCGAATTGTTGCACCGTTTGACACCGCAAAGCCAAACGTGGCAAATAAAAGCTCAAGAAGATTTAGCGGTTTATATGAGCCGATTGTCAGGCATCAGTTCCGAAGAAATTTCATCACACCTCACGCCGAACTCTACACTCATCATTGATGCTTTTCCTCAAATCGAAGAATGGGAAAATGCTTTAAATGCACTTTTTTCGATTGCTTCGTCACATAAACCGACTTCCAAAGAAAACGATACGCGCGTAATCTGGCTCGTTGATTTTGAAAAAAAGGATATTGAAGCCAAAGAACAAACTTTCGGAAAAAGCGGTTGGTCTGTCGGTCGCGTCGTCAGCGCGTCTCGTTTCACGAAAAACGAGGTGAAAAACATGACAGATCAAGATCGCAAAATCGTTAAAAACTTAATTAAGTTAGAGTACCATTCAGGTTGGGGCGGCGGTAACGGTTACTCTACGAGTTTTGATGAAGGCATACCGCATTTAGTCGGGCATCCGTTATTGTTTTTATTGAAATCGCCGACAGTAGCCGTGCAATTACTCGAAGAAAAACCATCGCTCATAGCCAAACAAAACGAAAAGGAAGGCAGTATAGACATACAATTTTCGCACGCTTTCGACGGTGAAGGTTATACCGTAACCAAAGAAACACCGACCCGCTACAAACTTTTGAATATCTCGCCCGAATACGCGCGCATTGCCGACGCGATGAACGGCAAAAAACTCACTATTCCGAATATCGGACGCGAGCGCGTTCAACAAGTGATTGCGCAACTGTCCGGTATAGTGGATATTCAAACATCGTTTGATAGCGACAACGAAAGTTTACCGGTCATCGAAGCAGACGCGCGCATTTGTATCCATCTTTTGCCGATTGGCGATGGTTTTCATGTTGAACTTTATACAAAACCTTTCAAGATTTCGCCGCCGTACTTCAAACCCGGCAACGGCGAACCGACGATTATCGGAGATGCCGACGGTGTGCGCGTGCGCAGCAAACGCGATTTGAAATTAGAAGATCAAAACGAAAAAAAATTAATCAAAGAAATACCGATTTTATCCGACAACAAACCGGAAGGCAATACTTGGGAACTTGAAGATGCGGAAATGTGTTTGGAATTACTTTTGGAATTAGAAACACCGATGCGCGACGATGAAATTACGTTAGAGTGGCCTAAAGGCGAAAAATTCCGCATCACGAAAGTCGGCGGATTCAATAATTTTTCGATGAACGTGAAAGAGAAAAATAATTGGTTTGAAGTGACGGGTGAAATGCGCGTAGATGAAAATTTAGTACTCGATATGCGTACTCTGATTGAGTTGAGCGAAAAACAAAAAGGACAATTCATAGAACTCAGTCCCGGTAAATTTTTAGCACTTACTAAGGAATTTCGCAAACGACTAAAAGAAATCAGTGGCTTTTTCAACCCGATGAAAAACGGTTCCATGCAAATGCACCCGTTGGCGGTGTCTGCATTGCAACCTTTCGCCGACGCGCTGGATAATTTTAACGCCGATAAAAAATACAAAGACAGCATCAAAAAACTCAAAGATGCTTTTCAAAAAAACTATACTGTCCCTGAAAGTTTTAACGCTTCACTCCGCGAATATCAACGCGAAGGGTATGTCTGGTTACAACGCGCCGCCGCGTGGGGTGTCGGCGTGTGTTTGGCAGACGATATGGGTTTGGGAAAAACGGTTCAAGCCTTAGCTTTTTTGGTGGATAGAGCCGACAACGGTCCGGCGTTGGTAGTAGCACCGACTTCCGTGTGCAGAAACTGGATTGCCGAAACGGAAAAATTCGCACCGACACTGAAACCGATTTTGTTCGGCGAAGGCGACCGCCAAGCCATGATAGAACAAGCCGGTGCCGGTGATTTAATTATCACGACTTATGATTTAATGACGCGCGAATCGGATACTTTTTCTAAGAAAAAATTTAATACCGTCATTCTCGATGAAGCACAAGCTATAAAAAACCGCTCTACTAAACGTTCCGAAACCGCCATGCTTTTGCAAGCCGATTTCAAAATGGTAATGACGGGAACACCCGTAGAAAATCATTTGGGAGAATTATGGAATTTATTTCAGTTTATTAATCCGGGTTTATTGGGATCTATTGAACGTTTCAATGAAAAATTTGCCGCACCGATAGAAAAATACGGCGATGCCGCACGGCGCAATCAACTTAAAAATTTGGTGCAACCGTTTATTTTGCGTAGAAAAAAAGATCAAGTTTTAAAAGAATTACCTGAAAAAACGGAAATAACGCTTTCAGTAGATTTAACGCCGGAAGAGCGTGCGTTTTATGAAGCCTTGCGCCGCAAAGCATTGGCAAGTTTGGAAAATAATGCGGATTTAGAAGGTGGTAAAAAACATTTGCAAATTCTCGCAGAAATTTCGCGTTTGCGCCGCGCCGCGTGTCATCCGCGATTAGTAGATCAAAATGCGGATTTTATAGAAAGTTCAAAATTGCGGATGTTCGGCGAAGTGGTAGAAGAACTTTTGGAAAACGGACACAAAGCACTTGTGTTTAGTCAATTCGTAACGCACTTAGCTATTTTGAGGGAATATTTAGACGGAAAAAATATCCGTTATCAATATCTCGACGGCTCTACGCCGATGCACAAACGTCAGGATAATATTAACGCATTCCAGAAAGGCGACGGGGATTTGTTTCTCATCAGCTTAAAAGCCGGCGGTGTCGGTTTGAATTTAACGGCAGCCGATTACGTCATTCACATGGATCCTTGGTGGAATCCGGCAGTAGAAGATCAAGCCACCGACCGTGCGCACCGTATCGGTCAGGAAAAACCGGTTACGGTATACCGCATCGTAACGACGAACACGATAGAAGAAAAAATTATAAAAATGCACGAATCCAAACGCGATTTAGCCGATTCGTTATTGTCCGGTGCGGATGTCAGTGCGCGTTTAAATGCGGATGAATTATTGGCGTTGATACGGAATAATTAGAGGGAATTAAACCGCTATTAAATCTTCCCAAGACCGTGCGTAGAGATTATCAGACAACATAAGTCTGTTGTGATTACCAGATTCTTCAATCATACCGTTTTTGAGAATATAGATTCTGTCGGCGTTTTTGGCGATTGAAATTCTGTGCGTTAAAATTAAAACGGCTGTTTGTGGTTTTATTTTCTCAAGTAATCGAATAACAAATTTTTCTGTATCGCGATCTAATGCGGCGGTCGGTTCATCTAAAAGTAAAACTTGAGGATTTTTCCATAATGCTCTCGCTAATCCGATAAGTTGTGTTTGTCCGCCGGAAATATTTACGCCTGATTCGCCGAGAAGCGTACCGTAACCGTTCGGAAATTTTTCGAAATATTTATCGAAACCGTAAGCGTTAAAGAAATTTTCGAGATGGGTTGTATCCTCTACCATTTCGCCCATCAAAATATTATCTATCACGGTTCCCGAAAATAATTTAATTTGTTGCGGCATGACTCCAATCATGGAACGCCAATTTTCCGTTGAAATATCCTCGAAATCGAAACCGTTCACTTTTATTTTTCCGGATTCTGCCGCATAAAATTTTTGAAGAATTTGAAGGGTCGTACTTTTTCCGCAACCGCTTTCACCCAACATCGCAATCATTTCTCCTTTTCGAACTTGAAAAGAAACATTTTCCAATAAACTTTTTCTACCCGTAAAACGGAAAGAAAGATTTTCAACTTCAAGTGTTTGAAAACTTTCGACGCTAATCTTTTTGTTGTCTTCTTCGGCGTTCAGTTCGGGGACAATGGTAGTAAATTCTCTCATACGCTCGAAAGCAATTTTTGCTTCTTGCAATCTGATATTTACCAATGCTAATTGCCCTGCTGATGTCATTAATGCACCCGTCATTTGCAAAACTGCCATAACCGAACCGATTGTAAAATTGCCTTTTAAAACTAAAACTGAACTGAAAGTAATAATGCCTGTAAGAAAAATGGTTGATGCAATTTCATTAATAACACTGAATTTTAAACCGGTTTGTCCTAAACCGTAAATTTTTTCTTGAAAAAATCCGTAAACCATTTTCGTTAAGTTTTGAAAATAATCTTGTTTGTTACTCAATTTTATTTCCCCTGCACCTTGAATTGTATCTACGTAATTGCTTTCATTTGCGGCATAAGCTGCCATAACTGCGCGTTGAGAAGTTACAATTTTATTATGAAATTTCCAAACAATGAAACCGAAAACCGGCAACCACAATAAATTAATTAAACCTAATCGCCAATCATAATAAAAAACGACGACCGAAGAAATAACGACCATCAAAATATCAATAATCACATTACCCGCAAGTACCGAAACGGTTTGTTGAATCCGACCTGTATCGTTCATACGTGCTATGAGTTCACCGGTTTTTCGGTTATCGAAAAAAGATTTCGGTAAATGCAATAAAGCACCGTAAAAATAATCTATCAACCGGATATTGAAATCTTTGCTTTGTTTCAATAAAAAACTTTGGCGCAAATAAGTCAAAAAAGACCGCACCAAAAGTAAAAAGCACAATAAACCGACACCCGTATATAAGCGAAAAAGATCTTTTTTCGGTAAAATATTATCTATCAAGCGTTGAGAAAATATTGCGGTTGAAAGTCCTAAAACCGCAATTAGAATACCCAAAAATAACGCAATACCTAACACGTTTAAATCCGGTTTAAAAAAATCGATGAGCCAACGCCTTGTATCGCCAATAGTATTTTTTGTGACAAATTTTTCCGTGCATTTAAAGAGCAACAATGACTTAGATTGCCAAATTTTATCTAACGCTTCCACGCTTAGAAATTCCGGATAAGGATTTGCCGGATCGCCGATAAGAAATTTTTGTTTCTCGGTATCGTAGCCGTAATAAACGATAAAATGATTCAACCGCTCGTCTTTTACGACGTGCAAAATACAAACGTCTTTGCAATCCGTGAGGCTTTGAATATCCGCTTCGAAACCTTCAGTTTCTAAGCCTAAAGTATTTCCGGCTTGCAATAAACCAAGCATGGTAGTACCGACGACATTAGTGCCACTTTGTTCGCGCAATCGTTCTAGTGAAGCGTTACCGCCGAAATATCGTAAAACCGATTTCAAACAAGCCACACCGCAATCGGATTGCCCTTGTTGTTGCACATGGTATTGTTTAACGGCTTTCATAAATGCGTATTTATTTGGAATCATTATTTGGCAGCCGACGAATATTCCGGAGAAACGTATTTTAGGATCGCATCAATTTTTGTTTCACCATCGAAACGTTTTATAAGTTGATTGTCTTTGTTATAAATAAATATTGTAGGAATAGATTTAACTCCAAAACTATCAGCCAGAATATTTTTAGTATCCTTAACCAGATTTACATTTTTTAAATTTTTCAACTTAAATTTTTCTGCAAAATCGGATATATCCTTACTTTTTGAATTTGCTACAAAAAACAAATAAACATTTTTCAGATCACTTCTATGCTCATAAACATCTATGGCTTCTTGTTGGCAATGTTCACAATCTGGATTAAATGCAATTAAGACTTTCGAATATGTACTGTTTTGTTGGAAATTTTTGAAAATCGCTTTGCTGTCTTTATCTAATTCTAATTTCTCAACATCATTCATTGATAAATTTAAGTCGCGATGCTTATTCGAAATCTTGATTATTTGCGTAATAAAACATCCGAATAATATAAAACTTAAAAAAATCGTGATTAAAGCTACTTTCTTTTTATTTGAAAACATAAAAAGATTAATTGATTGAAAAATGAACAAAAATTTCGTTTAAAAAACTTCTAAACCTTCATTTCTATCTCACAGTTGTCAAACCAAACATTACATTATTATATCCTTTCAGTGACAACTCATTCTTATAGTATTTATGCCATTTCTTCCATTTATTGCCCATATAAGCAGTCCAAGTGAGGGGGTTTTTATTTTCAGTAGTACATCGAATAGTCGGTGGCATACCGATTTTAATTTGATTTGTATTTTTAATACCCTCTAAATATTCCAATCCCACATATATGCCCGTCAAAGGCATTTTCAAAGCGTATTTAGAAACATCTATGCTAAAATGACTTGTTTTATCAACTTCTACAATGAAACTTTCCGGAAATAATTCTTCTCCTGGCGGATTATCAGGGTCATAAATATTGACTTTATAAAGATGTAATCTTATTTTTGGTTTTCCAACTTGAAAAGATGGAGAAGTAATGAAGATTAATTCTTTAATAAATTTTTCGCTGTCGTCTGGATTGTCTATGTAGAGAGCAATTTTATCTCCCGCTAAAGATCCCATTTGAAAAAAATTATTTTTTTTTAATAAGGTATTTCCTAAAACTTGAGTTATAGTTTTTCTTTTTTGCTATATTTCAACCTGTCCCAATTGGTAAATCACGGGTTTAAGATAAAAGCTTTGATTACTTCTAATTTCTTTTACAGCACTTTTAATTGTTTGATAACCAACCATAGATATAACCAATGAATCGGCATTCTTTGGGATATTTAATTGAAAATAACCAGTATTATCAGTATAAGTGCCGAATTTGCTTTCCGGAACCGATACGCAAACATATTCCACAGGTTTTTTATTATCATCAAAAACGTAACCCGAGATGCTGAAACTTTGTGATAATACACAATTTGAAAAAAATAAAAAAATAATGATTTTATACAATTTGTTATTCAATTTTAAATTTTTTTGTTAAACTGTCGCTTGCAGAAGTTAAAAATGCAATGTTGACACCGCATAATTCCGCACTTTTAGCGTTCAGGTTTTTTGCTTCGTATTGGCAATGCTCGCAATCTGGTTGAAATGCAATAACGACGGAAGGCGCATTTAATTTTATACTAAACTCTGTACAAATAGAATCTGGCAATTTTAAAATTATGTCATGAATTCTTATTCGTTTTAATCTAATATTATACGCAATTTGTGTTGTTAGGAAAAGTATTGCTATTAAAGGAATAAAAATTACTATAATTCTTTTTTTTGCTAAATTCATTTCATCTTTCAGTGTCTATAAAATTAATCAATTTAGTATAATTTATTACGCTCCTTAATTTTGATTACAATATAGAACAACATTGTCAAAATTAATATTAAAAGCCCTATAGATTGAAAATTCCTTGAATTGCCTGAATTTGATACAAAATATGTATCTTTTGCAAACATAAATATCAAAAGAGAAAATGCACAACCTATTATGCAAGATGCTAAAACTAAAGGTTTATTATCCGATTTCATTGTTTTTGAATTTTATAAACAATATCTATTATTACATATTTTAGATAATGTTACTTTGGAATAAAATAAAGTTTTAAATTCTACAATATTCTTGGTTCAAAGATTTATTACAACAATTATTTGTAAAAACTATTCTGTCATAATAAACCTTTGAAACCAAAGAAAAGAACAGGTAAAAATTCCACAAAAGTATTAAAAAGATGTTAATTTCCACCACTGCATGCAATTATAGTACTACCTATAGTAATTCCAGTTCCAGACCCTGCAGCCAAACCTAATAACATCCCTGCAGCTAAACCTGCTGGTGGAAACATTACGCATGCTACACATCCTACAATACCACATATAGAACCTACAACACCAGTTACACATCCTGTTGTATCTCTTACCCCTCCACTAAGATTTTCTAAAGAAGAATATTCTAATTTTTTCATCAGAAATTAATTAAAGTTAAACAAAATTTTGCACCAACCTATTTAACGGAACGCTCGGTACTTGCACCCGAAATATAAAACATCGCGCGAGAGATATTTCAAAGAAAATTGACTTGTAAAAACGAAACGAATAAAATCCAAATAATGAAACCGACACCGTAAGTACATGTCACAAAAGATAGTGAGCGACTGAAATTTAATTTCAGCAAATCCCTAATTCCAAAAGTACTGTTGCCTTGTATTAAATAAATTTCGGCAATACAAAAGTTAAATTCGTGATAAAACGTACTTTATAACCTTTTTGCAACTGGATAAATTTTATGTATTTTTAGTTCAGGTGTGTCACGTAATTCTTTTTGAATTATAAAATTAAGATATTTTTTTGAATTATCAAGAAATTATGCAACCAATAATGGCAATTTTTATGGTTGCAAAATAAACAATAAACAAACACTAAATTGTAAAAAAGGGCGAATGGTAGAAAAAGTATGCTTAACAGTAGGTTTACCGGATTAAGCAAAAAATCCGTTAAGAAAAAGTGCGCGTTTGAAAGCAGAAAAGTTATTGGCTTTGATTCGGAATAATTAGAGCGGACATACCGCAATCATTTTTTACGTTCAGTGACAAACATTACCAATTGTTCTAAGGAATGACGAATGACGGAATCCGGGAATTGTTTTAAAATTTGAAAGGCTTCTTCGCGGTATTGCCGCATGGCAATTTCGGCATAAGCTAACCCGCCGCTGGTGCGCACAAATTCAATCACTTGTTTTACTTTTTCGGGTTTATCGTTTTCTTTTCTGATTATTTTTATAATGCCGTTGCGCGTCGTTCTATCAGTTTTATTCAGCGCGTAAATGAGCGGCAGCGTCATTTTTTTTTCTTTTATGTCAATACCCAAAGGTTTACCGACATCATCGGTGCCGAAATCGAATAAATCGTCGCGGATTTGAAAAGCGATACCGATTTTTTCGCCGAACAATCGCATTTTTTCTATCACCGCATCGTCATTCGTAGTGGATGCCGCACCGACGGCACAAGCGGAAGCGATAAGCGATGCCGTTTTTTTACGGATAATATCGTAATAAATATTTTCTTCAATGTCCAATCTGCGCGCTTTTTCTATTTGCAACAATTCGCCTTCGCTCATTTCGCGCACGGCGTTCGACATTATTTTTAAAGATTTGAATTGATCGTTGTTCAATGCCAACAGCAAACCTTGCGACAATAAATAATCTCCGACCAACACCGCAATTTTATTTTTCCAGAGTGCATTGATGCTGAAAAAACCGCGCCGTTCGTAACTGTCATCTACCACATCGTCGTGTACAAGTGTTGCCGTATGCAAAAGTTCGACTAAAGAAGCTGCCACGTAACTCGCTTCGTTCACGGTACCGCACAATTTGGCGGCAAAAAAAACAAACATCGGGCGCATTTGTTTTCCTTTTCGCTGAACGATATAATACATGATTTTATCCACCAAAGGCACGGAACTTTTCATTGAAGCGCGAAAATGCACCTCGAATTTATCCAACTCTGCGTCTATCGGTTTTTTTATCTCATTCAAATTCATGGAGCGGGTGTAATGCGGTTGAGTAATCGGGTTCTCAACGGCAGACTCAAAAAAATCGTTTTCCGGTAAAGTCGTCTTATTCATTGTATAGAATGTTTAATCGGTATCAAAACAAAAAAAAGCAGTTTAAGTTAACTGCTTTTTTCGTTTTCCGGTAACATCATCGTTAATCGTGAAAAACTTCAATATCGTGTGTTTGCAAAACCAAGTCCGTGAATTTTCCTCTGAAGCGCGTCGCTTTAACGATGTGATTATCTATCCAATGATAATTGCCGCCGCGCGGTTTTCCAAACAAAATGCCGTGATATTTGAAATCATGTTTCTTCAACCATTCTTCGGTTACTTGCCGGTGCGCTTCGGTGCGCGAGGTAAAAAAATAAATGATATGACCTTCATCATACCATTTGTTGAGAATGCGTAAAGCATCGGGATAAGGCAAACACGTCGCCATGCGTTCGGGCTGTTCATTCGGTACATCATCGCAAACGGTGCCGTCAATATCTATCAAATAATTTTTTACGCCGTTTGCCAATATGGGACTGACAGATTCGCCCTTTTCGTTGAACGTATTTTTCAGTTCATGGACAGGATGCTTATTCTCCATTGAGTATAATTTTAATATTGATTATTAATCGTGCAAATTTATAGCATTTTATCAGAAGTTGCGAATTTGAAATATTTTTTCGGGTATTTTCGGCATAAATTTATTACGGGACTCGTTTTAAGGATAATTTTCTTCGCATAAAAAGTGTCTTGATAATTATTTACGGGGCGGTTTCCGAACAAACCTAAATTCTGTTTATTCAGCTACTTTTCACTGATGTGAAGAAATTCGCGAAATCCGGAATTGTTTTTTTATAAATTACCTTATATTTGGATAATTTTTCACTCATCGCCGCTCAACCAAAACTTTGTGATTATGCCGATACTTCGCTTCACTACGATTTTTATATTTTCGCTGCTTACAACCCTGCTGAGTGCCCAAAAATCCATGCGCTTGGAAGTGCCCGGCAACATCAAAAAAATAGTTTACTACATCGGTTCGCCCATCCTGTACAAACTCGATAAAATAAAAGGTAACGATATCTGGTACACCGATGTTATAACCGATTTTGATTTAGACCGGCAGGAAATTATTTTTGAAAACAACCGCGTACCCATCAGTACCGTACTTGCAGTAAGAAAAATCGGAAAACAACCCATTACTAAAACTATCGGTAACGCATTGATGGGTTTCGGGGGTTCGGCACTTTTTTATTCGCTCGTAGGTCGTGCGCAACCGTGCGACAACTGTCCGACAGCAACGACGGTCGGTGCTTCCACGCTCGCCGCCGGTTTTTTACTGAGTAAAATCGGTCGCCCGCGCATATTTTGGCTCGGCAAAAAACGCCGGTTGCGTTTATTCGATTTGAGTATTCAAAAGAAAAATAAAGATGCGAAAGTTTAGAAAGGAGTTAGGAGTTAGGAGTTAGAAGAGATTTTTATGAAAACTTTATTACTTTTTTCTTTACTTTTTTTATCTGAATTTGCTTTTACGCAAAATGCAAGTCTATTGCTTGAAACAGCCTATAAAGAAAAATCCGGAAAAAAATTAACCGCTTTTTTCGACATTTGGCAAAAAGAGACATCAGTTGTTTCTGAAAATGAATTATCAAAACAAAATGACACTCTGAAACAAGCTTATAAAGTTTTTACAGCATTTTATAATCCTTCTGAGATTGGAAAACTCGGAGGCTCTGAATGGGGGAATGATATTTATAAAGCAGTATCGTATCTGATTGCACAAGATAAAATCAAAATTTATTTTAAAGATAAAATATTTTATACTGAACAGGAAATTGATGATTACGTCGTTACTGAAATAAAAAGAGCAATAAAAAATGATAGCACAAGACAACATTTTCTTGAAAGAAAAGATGATAAACTTTCAAAAATAGTATTAGAAAATTTTAGCCCAATGAATGGTTTTTCCGATGATATTGATGAAAGACTTGTTGATTCAATTAAAGATTTTCGCCCGAACCTTACTTGCAAAAATAAAGTCGTTCTTTACTTAACACCAAAGTATGACACTATTTTAAACGCATTTCTTGGAAATACATTTTTACCCTTAGGATCGGGTAGCATTATGACTCCTGCAAGAGCAACGATAGAAAGTGAAAAAAGGAAAATATTTTTAGAAAAAAAAATCAAAATTTGGTATGGTCATTGGGGTGGATACTGGCAATTATTGTCTTATCCGCAAGTTTACTCGATTGCTTTTGACCGTGAAATGAAATACGCAAAAGTAAATTTTAGAATGGTATATGAAGGTGGAGAGGCTATTCTTAAAAATAGTAATACTAAATGGATAATACTTTCTGCGAAACGAACTTGGATTGAATGAGTCTAAGCAAATTAAATTCCAATATTCTTTCAATAATACCTGAGAGAAATAAATAAAATTTCTCAAATATTATTATTTTTATCTTAAATTTGAATACCGAAATTAAAATAAGTAGATGAATAAAAATAAACGTGTTTACAATATTTTTTAAAATCCGTTAAAATCCGCCGAATCCGCGTCGTCCGCGTTCCGATTGCGTTTAATTGGAACGCGGACGACGCGGATTCGGCGGATTTTCGCGGATTTCTTAAACCTGTTTAAATTCCTTCATCTTCTTAACACACAAAACAACACAAAACTATGTCCGTACATCCCGTTCCTCCTCATTCTCACGCGCCGGGCGAAACCGGCGGAACCGCGCACCGCGATCCGCTTGCGCCTTTGAAACAAATGATGTTGTGGATTCTGATAGCCGTTGCCGCTTATTTCGGTTATACTTTGTATACCGGCAATGCCGAGTCGCAAGTGTCGAGTATCCCGCGTGCGATGCAGGTGACGTATATGCCCGCCGATTTTAAAATAAATTTGGCGGAAGGTCCGGCGTTAGAAATTCTCAGCAATCCGCAAAAATATAAACGAGAGTTCAGCGATTTGATTTTCCAGTTTAACAGTGCTTTGGTGTCGCACGTGTGTAACCGGATGGGTTTAGACGACAATACGCGCGCTGCGTGTTTGGAAGAATACCGCAAAATGCACCCGTTAATAAATCAATTGTACTACAATGATTTTGCGGGAATGTCAGATACCACATCACAATTATATCGGACCTGGTACGAAAACCAATCTGCGGGTGCTGCCGATCTACTGAACGAAGTAGCCGGAAAATATACGTGCTTTTTTATTACCAATATTATTTCTACGGTACTGAAAACGCAAGACGGCAAACTGTCCGTAAAAGGCAACAAAGTGGAAACACCGTGCGGCATTGCACTCACGGAAGGTTTGCGCCCGACTATAAAACGATTACAAGATGCGGCGGCGATTCGCGATTTCGCCAAAGCGCGTGGGTTATTGAAAGAAAAAGTGGAACGCTCGATTACGGAGTTGGCGGTAAAAGAAGTGCGCGACAAAAAAGGCATTCGCGTAAACAACGCAACGAAAGTGATGGGTTACAATGTTTCCAAAACGGATTTTGATGTGACGGCTATCAGCATAATCAAAGTCGGATTTAATTTGAATAATTATTTCGATGTCACCGTGGATAATGCCAATAAGCGCGTTATCGTTACCTTGCCGCAGCCGCAGATTTTGTCGCACGAGGTGTATCCGAAAGTGGAAAATTTAGATGTCGGTTGGATGCGCGAAATAAATCCTCAAGATTTTAACGACAACATCAATAAATTGCGTCAGGCTTTTCGAGATGATGCGTACAACAGCACGATTTTTACGGAAGCCAAACAACGCGCACTTGACATCATGCAATTGATTTTATTACCCGCCGTGCGCGGCATTAATCGCGATTATAAAGTTGCCGTCGCTTTCCAACAACCCGTTGCCGATAATGCGGATATTCCGACGCAACAGCAACAAGTACAAAGGCAAACACCGCAACAACAAACATCGAACCCGCAAAATGCACCAATGCAAAATGCGCAACAACCACTAAAAGTAGACGCGGATTTATTTAAAAGACCGAAGAATTAACGATGAACGATGAACTTTTTTAACAATTATGTCGAACAATATTTTTAACGAAAAACAATGAATTTTGCCATTCGGGCAGTAAACTTTATGAATACTTGGTAGAAAATAAAAAAGAATATGTCATGAGTAAACAATTAATTCGGTCGTGTACCAATCCGGGTGCTATGATTCGAGAAGGTATGAATGCTGAAAATGCTACTGATTTTATTCATGAATATAGTATTGCTCAAAAAGAAATAAACGAGACACGATTTTGGCTCGAACTGCTATTTAAAACAAATAAGCTGACCGAACCGGAATGTAAATCATTAGATAAGTATGCGGAAGAAATTTCGAAGTTGTTGAGAAGCTCGATTCTTACAAAAACAAAATTTACAAAAAATTGATTAATAAATAATTCGTTGTTCATCGTTCATCAATAAAAAAGTTCATCGTTCATCGTTGAAAACTTACACTTTCGCCAATTCCGCTTTCAAATAATCAATCACTTTTATTTCTACGCTGTCCATACCGCGCAAATCGGAGAGGTGGCACGAAATAAAATCGCCGAGATGCACCAAGTACATCATTTGCTCCGTTAAATTTCTGCCTTTAGACCACAACTCAATAATATGCGGCGTGTATTCGCCGATAATTTTTTTGCTGATGTCAATACGCAAACTGTTGCGCGCATAATCATCTTTACTGCGGAAATACACGACCAAGTATTTATCATCACCGCCGCGCCAGCCGACCAATTCGTTGTGATTTTGTTCCGGTATGACGTGGTGCCAACACAAAAGTTTAGAGTTTTCATTGATTTGTTGACGAAAACGTACGGCAACACTTTCCATGCGGTCGGTCGCGTAAATAACGGGAATGAATCCGAGCATTTTCTCGGCAATTTTTTCACCTTCTTTATTCAATGCCGTTTGATTTTTTTCTAAAAGCACCACTGCACCGTCCAATTGTTTAATAATTTTATTGGAGATGAGTTTGAGTTTATTCAGAATAAATAATTGTTGCGTGAGCGAATAACCTAAACACGCACGCGGCGACGACCATCCGCTCGGCAGTGTTACATAATCCAAATTCAACGCTTTGGCTTTATCCAGAATTTTTCCGCCCGAACTCACGCACACGATTTTCGCACCCGTCGGTATCGCTAATTCTAAAGCGTTCAAAGTTTCTTCCGTATTGCCGGAATACGAAGAAATAACAACGAGCGTATTTTTGCCAACGAAATTCGGAATTTCATAACCTTTACCGACAACGAAAGGTATTTTCAGTTCGCTGCGCGTTAATTCCTGAACAAAATTAGCCCCGATACCGGAACCGCCCATACCGCTCACAAATATGCTGCGGATAGGTTGCGCGTGTTTATTAATAACGGCTGCATTGCCGATGGCGATAGCTTCGCGGAGTTGCGCCGGAAATTTTTGTACGAGGTCAATCATTTTTTCCATGAAAAAGTTTTTTTATGATTACTTTTGAATGCAAGGAACGAAACCATATTATAGTTTCGTTCCTAAATATTCGGAGTTGTACCGAATCGCGGTATTTTTATAAATTGGTTTTACAGTATTTTCAATTACAAACGCACAAATTTAAGCACATAATGGGAAAACACAACGACTTGGGAAAAAAAGGCGAACAAACAGCTTGCGATTTCCTGATTGAGAAAAATTGGGAAATTTTAGAAAAAAATTGGCGCACCGGCAGAGCAGAAGTAGATATTATTGCCAAAGATAGGCACATTTTGGTTTTCGTGGAAGTAAAAACGCGGACAAATGATATATTTGAAAAACCCGAAGAAGCAGTATCTACTAAAAAACGGCGATTGATGATTCGAGCCGCCATTAACTATATGCTCAAAATAAATCACGACAGTGCGATTCGGTTCGATATTATCGGCATCATTATAAAAAACGAAAAATATTTTATCGAACACATTCCGGACGCTTTTTTTCCGGGAATTGAAGTCGGATGAAACATAACTAAATCGAAAATCATAAAAACACCGGTAATTTTATGGCTTAAACTTCTTTAACGAGCATCTGAAAACCATTGCCGTGAATGTTTATGATTTCGATATTGGTATCTTTGGATAAATATTTGCGCAGTTTAGTGATAAAAACATCCATTGAGCGCGCCGTAAAGTAATTGTCTTCTTGCCAAATTTTCACAAGGGCTTCCGAGCGCGGTAAAACATCGTTTATATGCTGGCAAAACATTTTTAAGAGTTGTGCTTCTTTAGGGCTTAATTTTATTTCTTCCGTATCGCCATCAAGCGTCAGTATGCGCACCGGATAATTGAAATTATATTTTCCGATACGGTAATCGCGCACATCATCTTTGGTATCGTATTTCGGCTGGCTGCGTTTGAGTACAGCGTGAACGCGCATCAAAAATTCTTCGGTATTGAAAGGCTTACTTATATAGTCATCGGCACCGATTTTGAAACCTTGCAGCACATCGTCTTTTAATGTTTTAGCGGTTAAGAAAATAATCGGAATTTCTTTATTTTTTTCGCGTATTTCTTTTGCCAACGTAAAACCGTCTTTTTTCGGCATCATCACATCCAATACGCACAAGTTATAGTCCGTTCTTTTCTTGAAGGCTTCCCAGCCCGCAACGCCGTCCGTTGCAAGCGTCACTTCGTAGTCATTCATTTCGAGATAGGAACGCAGTACATCCCCGAAATTCGGGTCGTCTTCTACCAGTAAAATTCTTGTAACATTTGCAGCCATAAAATTGTAGGTGCGGTTTTTTATGCCGCTTTTTTTCTTTGTAAAAACGGGTCGTATTTTTTAAGTCACAACTCTAAACGCAATATTGTTAAAATTCTTTTATAAACGCAATATTTTTTTTAATTTTATAAAAATTACACTATTGAACTTCTTTTCCAACGACTTAAAGAATTTAAAAAAATGAAAGGTCTGCATCACTTACCGTGATACAAACCTTTTTTTAGTTAATCGGTTGAAATTCTGAATGCCTAAATCGGAACGTTGTGCTTTTGCTTTATTTTGCTTAGAGCCTTAAACCCATACATAACCGCCGTCGTTAGTACCGCCGCCGTTACGTAATCCGGTTTTCGAAACCAAAGCAAGTTCCCTCTCAGATTGAAATATCGTTGTCATTGTTAAAAAAATTAAACGGTGAAGTATGTTACAAGAATAATTATTTCGGCCACAAGTTTAGTCTTGGATAACGTAAATAGATAAACGAAAATTACATAAATTGTGACGTTATAATTTCGTTAACTATTTTTATTTCAAAATTAAAAAAGTTTACGTTGCACTTATAATTATATTCCAAAATTTGTACCAAAAAATAAAGTAAACAAGATAAATGAAAAAAAGCTGCGTAAAGAAATTTATTTTCTTTACGCAGCTTTCCCGAAAAACTATTTATTGAAGAAAAGTTGGTAATTCGTAATTTAATGTGAGTTCGGAGATTATAAAAAGAGGCGTTGCCTCGACCAATTTCGGGGCTACAAAATAACCGAGCCTAAAGGCTTTTTTTCTTATCTCCGAACACGCTTTAATTTATAATTATGCTTCTTCCATCGCTTCGGCAATTTCGAGTTCATCTTCCATTTCGCCCAACTCGACGCGGAGGTTTTCTACGATAAAATCTTGGCGTTCGGGTGTGTTTTTACCCATGTAATAGTCCAAGATATGATCGATATTCATTTCGTCGGTCATTAAAACGTTTTGCAGACGAATATTTTGATTTATAAAATCCTGAAACTCGCCCGGAGAAATTTCTCCCAAACCTTTGAAGCGCGTGATTTCCGCTTTTCCGCGCAGTTTGCGGATAGCTTCTCTTTTTTCCGTTTCGGAATAGCAATAATAAGTCGTTTTTTTGTCGCGCACCCGAAACAACGGGGTTTCCAAAATAAATAAATGCCCGTTGCGCACCAGATCCGGAAAAAATTGCAGAAAAAAAGTAAGCAACAACAGACGGATGTGCATACCGTCCACGTCGGCATCGGTCGCAATCACGACGCGGTTATACCTAAGATATTCGATACCGTCTTCGATGTTCAGGGCGTGTTGCAGTAAATTCAATTCTTCGTTTTGATAAACGATTTTTTTCGACATACCGTAACAATTCAACGGTTTTCCGCGCAAACTGAATACGGCTTGCGTTTCCACGTCGCGCGCTTTCGTGAGCGATCCGCTCGCCGAATCGCCTTCCGTTATAAAAACGGTCGAATTGGCGACTTTCTCCGCGTCGCCTTTTTCGTTGAGGTGAAACCGGCAATCGCGTAATTTTTTGTTGTGGATATTCGCTTTTTTGGCGCGTTCGTTTGCCAACTTTTTTATACCGGCTATTTCGTTGCGCTCACGCAAATTTTGTTCAATGCGTCTTTTAAGTGCTTCGGCTACACTTTTATTTTTATGAAGAAAATCGTCGAGTTGTTTTTTTACGAACTCACCGACAAAACTGCGCAATGTCTGTCCTTCCGGCGCAATGGTGACGGAGCCGAGTTTTGTTTTCGTTTGCGATTCGAAAATAGGTTCTTCAACACGCACACTGATGGCGGCGATAATAGAGGTGCGAATATCTTGTGCCTCGTACTTTTGTTTGTAAAAATTTCGCACGGTATCCACGATTGCGTCCCGGAAAGCATTTAAGTGCGTGCCGCCTTGTGTCGTATTTTGTCCGTTCACGAACGAATGATAATGTTCGCCGTAATGCCTTCCGTGCGTCATGGCGATTTCAATATCTTCGCCGCGCATAAATATTATCGGATACTCGGTCGGTTCTTCGCCGATTTTGCGCGTGAGCAGGTCAAGCAAACCGTTTTTGGAGACGAATGTTTTGCCGTTGTAATTTATTTTTAACCCACTGTTAAGGTATGCATAATTCCACAATTGTGACTCCACGAACTCCGAACGATATTTATAACCTTTAAAAATAACACTATCCGGACGAAACTGCATAAACGTACCGTTGTCCGCTTGTTGTATTTTGGCGAGTGCGTGATCTTTTTTTAATTCGCCGCGTTCAAATTCCGCGATTTTTGTTTGTCCTTCGCGCACCGATTGCACTTTAAAATAATCTGACAATGCGTTTACGGCTTTTGAACCCACACCGTTTAAACCCACCGATTTTTTAAATGCTTTTGAATCATATTTACCGCCCGTATTTATCTGCGACACGCAATCAATGACTTTGCCAAGCGGAATACCGCGCCCGTGATCGCGTACGGAAACCGTTCCTTCATCTATATGAATGTCAATATTTTTTCCGTGCCCCATCACGTATTCATCAATAGAGTTGTCAATAATTTCTTTCAGCATCACATAAATACCGTCGTCCGGTGTACTGCCATCGCCGAGTTTGCCGATGTACATTCCCGGACGCAACCGAATATGCTCTTTCCAATCGAGCGTGCGAATATTATCTTCGGAATATATGACTTGCGAAGGTTCTATGCTTTTATCTGCGGTGTGCGTTGAAGCCATTTTTAATTTAATTTTTTTATTTTTTCGTCAAATAGAAAACTGACGCAAATGATGGTCGAGATGCAGGTGAATTAAATGCGCCCATTCACGTCCGGACATTTTACCGAAAGCGGTATGCGGATACCATTCTGCTTTTATACCCCGTTTATATAAGGCATCTAAATTACCCAAAAGTTTTTGTTTTTCCAGCTCAAACTGCCTTACGTCCGTTACTTTCAAAGATTCCGAAGTTTCCGTTCCTTTAGGAATGGTATTGAAGTAAGGCAATGCGCGGCGAATAATATGGCGCGTTATAAAAGTACTTTCGTCCTGCAGTTTTAATTTTCCCGTTGCAATAACCAATTGGTTATTGCAATGTGCGAACATTTGTGCAGCATCCATTATTCCGAATCGCCGAATTGCATCGGGTTGTAAATTTTCAATTCTTTGACGAATACCGTTGTAGGTATTTTCGTTGAAAATGTTTTGCATAATTTATTTTTTTAAAAATGAAGGACAAACTATTCTGATTAACTCTCTTTTTCCAAAATACCTTGTGCAAAGGTGAGATAATATCCGTTCAAATCACAAATAGTAAACTCTCTTGTGCCGTAAAAAGTATCGTTCAACCCGCCTTGAGTATAATTTACATGATCTTTTACTTTTTCAAATAAAGAAGTTACATCTGCCGTATCAAAATACAATGTAAATGTGCCGCCGGTTTTAAGGTCTTTCATCGCCGGAATATCTTTGGCGAGTGTGTCGCGCGATTGTATCATAAGAGATACGCCACCGTTTACGAGAACGGCGAATTGCCATTTATCCGAATCCGGATTTTTCATGTCCGGAACGGTTGTCGCGACGTTGAAACCGAAATGTTTTATGTAATAATTGGCAGTGCTGTTAACATCATCTACCATTAAACTCGGTGTAACATTTTTCATTTTATTTGAATTAAGATGGGAAAATTTAATTTTTGCAACAATTAATTATTTAATTGTTGCAAAAATAAATATTTTGTTTTAATTCCATAAATTTTTTCAATTTATTTTTCAAAAAAAATTTCTGAAAAAAATTTGAAAAATAAATATTTTCTTTGGGATCGGTAGTGAGCGTAGAGAAATTTTGCCGAGTAAAATTTGTATTGACCTGTAAAGTGTTTTATTTTTTTTTCGAATCGGGACGCAACCAAAAGTGCCGGCAAGAAATACGGGTTTAAACAACTTATCGCTCTTTTATTTTTCCACTCAGCGATATAGGAATTGTTTCAATAAGTTCAAGGAACTTCACCATGTCTTTGGTTGTACTCTTATATTTTTTTAAATGCGGCGTTTGTAAATGCGATTTGTAGGCTTCGGCGTCAGCAAATACTTTTATAACCGTGATATGATTCGGATTATTTTTTTCATAAACGCCATACAAAGATATTACGCCCGGCTCAACGTGCTCTGCATTTTTAATGCCCTCTTTAAGTGCCGCTACGTAGTTTTCTAATTGGCTCGCACAATTTGAATTTTTGCCATTAGCACAATTTGAATTTTTTCTTGAGCAGAAGCAACCCCTCAGAAAAATAGTGTGGACACCGAAAGGGCAAGCAATTTTATAAATACACCTCCCGCAAAAAAGGACGAAAAGTCGATTTTTTTGTTTGTCATTCTTATTTTTTTTCTTTATTCTTAATATTTCAACAAATTTACGCCGCTTTAATTACCGCAACAAGAAAATGAATTATATTTATCCGAAAATTTATTGAGACACAATAAATCGCTGTATCTAAAAATCAATCAATCATAAAATGAATTTAAACACCGAAGCTATTAAAAAACACACCTTCGATGCCATCGTCATAGGTTCCGGAATGTCCGGCGGCTGGGCAGCTAAAGAATTGTGCGAAAAAGGTTTGAAAACCATCGTACTCGAACGCGGCAGACACGTTGAACATATCGTGGACTATCCGACAACACTTTCCGATCCATGGGAACTTATGCACCATGGAGCGAAAACCGTAAAAATGCAGCAAGATGCGCCTTTACAAAGTACGATGTATAATTTCGATGAAACTTCCGCAGGTTTTTTCGTGAAAGATGTTGAACATCCATACAATCAAGTGAAACCGTATTCTTGGATTCGCGGTTATCAAACGGGTGGAAAATCTTTGCTTTGGGGACGGCAAACATATCGTTGGAGCGATTACGATTACAACGCGAATTTCCGCGACGGCATCGCGATTGATTGGCCCGTGCGTTACAAAGATATTGCGCCTTGGTACAGTTACGTCGAAAAATTTGCGGGTATCAGTGGCAGCGTAGAAAATCTTTCTATTCTACCGGACAGTGAATTTTTACCGCCGATGGAAATGAATGTATTGGAAAAGGATGTAAAAAATAAATTGGAAGCGCATTACAACGGTGCCCGCAAAATGATTATCGGTCGTGTTGCGCATCTGACGCAACCGCACAACGGACGAGGAGCTTGTCAGTTCCGAAATCTTTGCCATCGCGGTTGTCCGTACGGCGCGTATTTCAGCAGTCAATCCGCAACTTTACCGGCGGCGAAATCAACGCAAAACCTGACTTTGCAGAATAATTCTGTTGTGCATTCTATTATTTACGACGAAAAAAAACAAAAAGCCGTCGGCGTGCGTGTGATAGATGCTCTGACAAAGGAGATGACAGAATACTTTGCTAAAGTTATTTTTGTTTGTGCCGGTACGATCGCGTCAGCTTCGATTTTATTGAATTCAACATCGAATCGTTTCCCGAACGGATTAGGGAACGACAGCGACCAACTCGGACACAATATGATGGATCACCATTATCATGTCGGTGCTCACGGTACTACCGATGCTTTTCAAGATTTTTATCACGCCGGCAGACGACCGAACGGTATTTATGTGCCGCAATTCCGCAACGTCAAAGGCAACGAAAATCGCGGTTACATTCGCGGTTTCGGTTATCAAGGCGGTGCATCGCGCAACAGGAAACAGGCGGAAGGTTTCGGCGCAGATTATAAATCAAAAGTTTCCGAACCCGGCGACTGGGGTTTTTCTCTCATCGGTTTCGGTGAACAATTGCCGCATCACTCGAATAAAATGTCGCTCAGTGCAACACAAAAAGATCCTTTCGGTTTGCCGATGATAGATATGGACGTGGAGTTCAAAGAAAACGAACTTAATATGCGCAAAGATATGGCATCCGATGCCGCCGAAATGTTGGAGGCTGCCGGTTTAAAAAATGTCGGTACTTACCGCGACGATCCGGCACCCGGTTTCGGTATTCACGACATGGGTTCCGCGCGTATGGGACGCGATGCTAAAACTTCGGTGCTTAACGGTTTCAATCAAATTCATGCCTGTAAAAATGTTTTTGTTACCGATGGTTCGTTCATGGTTTCGAGCGGCGTTGTCAATCCGTCTTTGACTTATATGGCTTTCACCGCGCGCGCTGCGGATTATGCGGTGAGCGAGTTGAAGAAAGGGAATTTGTGAAGTTAATTTTAAACCATTGGGACAGCAAAAAATTTGTGCGAGAAAGGATATAAAAGTTCTAGTTTACTTCAATAGACTTCTTGTGAAAGTAAATTCGATGTTAATTTTTTCCTTAAAAAGCAATTCAAATAGTATCAAATTTAAGTGAAAATTAGCAACCTAAATTACTTTCGCAAGAAGTCTAATAAACTTAGCGGAACTAATTTTTTTGGATATTTCTGGGTATAAATTTAGCATAAAGAAATTAAGTAGATGAAGGAATTTAAACAGGTTTAAGAAATCCGCGAAAATCCGCGTTATCCGCGTTATCCGCGTTATCCGCGTTCCAATTAAACGCAATCTGAACGCGGATAACGCGGATTCGGCGGATTTTAACGGATTTTTAAAAATATTATAAACACGTTTATTTTTATTCATCTACTTATATTGGTTGTCGTCTAATTTTAATCCTCCGCTACCCATATTTTGTGCTTATCGGCACATTCTAATGTTCTATTTCATAAATTTTTCAACAAAATTATGAAAATAAAAACTTATTTCAGACCCCAACCAACTATATTTATCCTAAAATTATTATCCAAAAAAATGGAAATTAAAACACATAAATTTGATGCTATCGTTGTAGGTTTTGGAATGTACGGCATCGTGTGTAATGGTTTTTGTTGCCAACGGAACGGAGAAAATTAATTTTTAAAATAAATGAAATAATGAAAGTCATAAAATATCTGATAATTGCCGTCGCGATTTTTTTTCATACACAAATAAATGCGCAAGCGGATTATAAAAAAATACACGATGCCGCTATTGTTATAGATACGCACAATGATATTTTGACAAAAGTGATGGAAAAAAATGTTGCCATTGACGGCAATCTCGAAGGCGAAACGCAAAGCGATTTGCAAAGGTGGAACGCAGGCGGCGTGGACGTTCAATTTTTTTCGGTGTGGTGCGACGGTGATAAAATAAATCCCTACGCTTTCGCTAACCGGCAAATGGATTCTTTGGATGCGGTAGTAAAACGCAATCCGGATAAAATTGTAACAGTCGCCAACATAAAAGAGTTATTGAAAGCAGTTGAAGAACATAAATTAGCAGCTTTGTTCGGTGTGGAGGGCGGTCACATGATTGAAAATGATTTGATAAAATTGGAACACCTGTACAAACGCGGAGCAAGATATATGACGTTGACATGGAACAATTCTACGGATTGGGCAACAAGCGCGGCAGATGAAACGACTAAGAAAGATTTACAACACAAAGGCTTAACGGATTTCGGCAAGAATGTGGTGCAAAAAATGAATGCGCTGGGAATGATGGTGGATATCAGTCACGTAGGCGAGCAGACTTTTTGGGATGTTATTCACACGACCACTAAACCGGTCATTGCATCGCACAGCAGCGTTTATACTCTTTGTCCGTTCCGCAGAAATTTAAAGGATGATCAAATAAAAGCCGTTGCAAAAAATGGTGGTGTCATATCGGTCAATTTTTATTCGGGATTTTTAGATAGTACCTACTTTAAAAAGAAAGAAATGTTTTTGCAGAAACACAATGCCGAAAAAGATTCGCTTATTAAAAACGGGATGATAGATTTTATGACTGAAGAATTTTTGTTTTCTAAATACAAGGCTGAAGTAAAATCTATGCGTGCCCCTTTTTCACTTTTGATGCAGCACATTGAGTACATTATCAAATTGGTCGGCATAGATTATGTCGGTTTAGGTTCCGATTTCGACGGCATAGAATCTGCGCCTTTACAACTAGACGATGTGACAACTTACCCGTTCATCACAAAAGCTTTACTCGAAAAAGGGTACAGTAAAAAAGATATTACTAAAATTTTGGGCGGCAATGTTTTAAGAGTTTTAAGGGCGAATGAAGTTAGGTAAATTGATAATTTTCCCAATCCGATAACATTCACTCCATTTCCTTAAAAATAAACGCTTCATCAAAATCAATTTTGAATATTTTTAAAAGCATCGTGTATTCTTCAATAAAAGTTTTTTTCTCATGGTGTGCTTCTTGATTTTTTATATAATCAATCACATTATCCACTTGAGACATACCGTAAGAAAATGCGCCGTAGCCTTCCTGCCACTCAAATCTTTGTGGACAAAATTTTTTGTCGTTAATCCATTTGGAAGAAGACCCTTTAATATCTTTCAACAGTTCTGAAACGGATTGTGTAGGTTTCATACCAACCAAAATATGTACATGGTCAGGAATTCCATTAATCGCAAGTAGTTTATGGTTTTTGTTTAGAATAATGCCACTAATATATTTATATAACTCCGGTTTCCATGCGTTGTTAATTGAGGCATTTCTGTACTTAACTGCAAAAACAAACTGAAGATGAATTTGTGTGTAGGTATTTGCCATTGTATGTTTATTGAAAATAAAAAATAAAAAATGTGCCGTTAGGCACAAAATATGGGTAGCGGCGGATTTCAATCCGCCGAAAAAAATCGCAAAAAAATATTGGCAGCATTACAAAAATATATCGTCCCTAACGGGACTTGAAAAATTTATTCATTGCCGGCGGATTGAAATCCGCCGCTACCCATATTTTGTGCCTAACGGCACATTCTAATGTTCTATTTCATAAATTTTCCAACAAATTTATGAAAAGAAAACCTTGTTCCCAACCAAACCAATTATATTTATCCTAAAATTATCAACCAAAATAAAATGGAAATTAAAACACGTAAATTCGATGCCATCGTCATCGGTTCCGGAATGTCCGGCGGGTGGGCGGCAAAAGAATTGTGCGAAAAAGGTTTAAAAACGCTGGTGCTTGAACGCGGACGGCAAGTGGAACATGTTGTGGATTATCCGAACGCGGTTTTAAATCCTTGGGAACTGCCGCATGGCGGTAAACCCACACAAAAAATGTTGCAAGACGCGCCGATTCAATCTCAAAAATATAATTTCGACGAAACAACCGCCGATTTTTTTGTAAAAGATGTGCAGCATCCGTACAATCAAGTAAAACCTTATGCGTGGTTTCGGGCGTATCAAACCGGCGGGCGTTCGCTTTTGTGGGGAAGGCAAACTTATCGTTGGAGTGATTACGATTTTGGAGCCAATGCGAGAGACGGCATTGCCATTGATTGGCCCGTGCGTTACGCGGAAGTTGCGCCTTGGTACAGCTACGTGGAAAAATTTGCGGGCATCAGTGGCAGCAAAGAAAATTTAGCGATACTTCCGGACAGTGAGTTTTTACCGCCCATGGACTTAAATGTGTTGGAACTCGACGTGAAAAAAAAATTGGAAGCGCGTTTCAACGGCTCGCGCAAATTAATTATAGGTCGCGTAGCACATCTGACTCAAGAACATAACGGTCGGGGGGCTTGTCAGTACCGAAATCTTTGTCATCGCGGCTGTCCGTATGGTGCGTACTTCAGCAGTCAATCGGCTACGCTTCCGGCAGCGAAAGCGACGGGTAATTTGACTTTGAAAAATAATGCTATCGTGCACTCAATTATTTACGACGAAAAAAAACAAAAAGCTGTAGGCGTTCATGTCATTGATGCGGAAACAAAAAAGTTAACAGAATATTACGCAAAAATAATTTTTGTTTGCGCCGGCACGATTCCCTCGGCTGCAATACTTTTAAATTCAAAATCTCATCGTTTCCCGAACGGTTTAGGCAATGACAGTGATCAACTGGGACGCAATTTAATGAGTCACCATTATCATGTCGGTGCTACTGCCACAACAGATGCGTTTCCAGATGCGTATTATGCCGGCAGACGACCAAACGGGACTTATATCCCGCAATTCAGAAACGTGAACGGCAATGAAAAGCGCGGATATATTCGCGGTTTCGCTTATCAAGGCGGTTCCGGGCGATCAAGAAATAATCCGTCCGGATTTGGTGCCGAATTTAAAGCGCAAGCTGTCGAATTGGGCGATTGGCATTTCGGTTTAGATGCCTTCGGCGAACAATTACCACATCCGGATAATAAAATGTCGCTCAATCTGAATCAAAAAGATGCCTTCGGATTACCGATGATTGATTTTAATGTGCTGCATCGAGAAAATGAAATGTCAATGCGTCCCGACATGGCAAATGATGCTGCCGAAATGTTGGAAGCCGGCGGTCTAAGAAATATAAAAACCTACCGAGAAGATCACGCGCCCGGATTCAGCGTACACGAAATGGGATCGGCGCGTATGGGACGCGATGTAAAAACTTCTGTGCTGAATAGTTTTAATCAACTTCATGCTTGCAAAAATGTTTTTGTCACCGACGGTTCATTCATGGCATCTAACGGCGTTGTAAATCCGTCGTTAACGTATATGGCGTTTACGGCGCGTGCTGCGGATTATGCGGTGAGCGAGTTAAAGAAGAGAAATTTGTAGATGGATTTAGGATTTAGAAGTAAAAAGGTAAATAAAAATAAGCGTCTTTATAATATTTTCACGGATTTCTTAACCCCGTTTAAATTCCTTCATCTATTACTATCTTGTTCAAGATTATTTTTGATGGGCGAGTTTAATTCACAAATTCGTATATTTGCGAAAAATTTTAGATTTTACCGAATACAAATCTAAAATCCAAAATCCAAAATTTCATGAGTATACGCGTTCGTTTTGCACCCAGTCCGACCGGTGCTTTGCACATAGGCGGTGTGCGCACTGCTTTGTTTAATTATTTATTAGCCAAAAAACACGGCGGTACTTTTATTTTGCGCATAGAAGATACCGACCAAAATCGTTTCGTTCCCGGTGCCGAACAATATATTATAGACACATTGAAATGGTGCGGTATCGAGCCGACGGAAGGTGTCGGTTTCGGTGACGGAAGTTTTGCTCCTTATCGGCAATCGGAACGCAAAAGTATTTATAAAAAATATGCCGACGAACTTATAAATAACGGTCATGCTTATTACGCTTTCGATACCACCGACGAACTTGAAGCAATGCGCGAACGTTTGAAAAACGAAAATCATCAATCCTATGATGCGCATTCGCGCAATACCATGCGTAATTCGCTGACGTTAACTGCCGACGCAACCGCAAAATTAATTTCTGAAGGTATGCCGTATGTCGTACGCTTGAAAGTACCGACCGATGAAGTGATAGAGGTAGATGATATGATTCGCGGAAAAATATTTTTCAACACCAAAGAACTGGACGATAAAGTATTGATGAAAGCCGACGGAATGCCTACGTATCACTTGGCAAACGTTGTAGATGATTATGAAATGCAAATCACGCACGTCATTCGCGGCGAAGAGTGGTTACCGTCTGCCGGACATCATGTATTGCTGTATCGCTTGTTCGGTTGGCTCAATGCGATGCCGCAATTCGCGCACTTGCCTTTAATTTTAAAACCGGACGGTAAAGGAAAACTTTCCAAACGTGACGGCGCGAAATTCGGTTTTCCGGTTTTTCCGTTGGGTTGGCACGGGGATACTCCCGAAAACAGTTTCGACGGATTCCGGGAAAAAGGATTTTATCCGGAAGCTGTTATCAATTTTTTGGCGTTGTTGGGTTGGAGTTCCGGCACCGAACAAGAAATTTTTTCTTTGGAAGAACTCGTTGACTTATTTTCTGTTGAAAAAATTCATAAAGCCGGTGCGCGTTTCGATTACGATAAAGCCAAATGGTTCAATCAGCAATATATTATGCGCACCTCGAACGGTATTTTAGCCGAACAATTGCAGGCGGCATGTACCGAAAAAGGTTATACGGCAACTAAAGAATACCTAACAGGTTTTGCGGGATTGATGAAAGAGCGCGTCGTTTTTTTTAACGATTTTTTGGAAAAAGGCATTTATTTTTTTGAAGACGTGAAAACTTACGATAAACCCAATTTGGAAAAACGTTGGAAAGGCGATAATCGCGTAAAATTCGGCGATGTTATCCGTTTTATAGATACTTTAGATTTTCACGACGCATCCGCCATGGAACACGCCGTAAAAGATTTCATCACCGCCAACGGTCTGAAACTCGGCGAAGTGTTGCCGACTTTACGCATCGCACTTGCCGGCACCATGCAAGGTCCCGGTATTTTCGATATGGCAGTGCTGTTCGGAAAAGCAAAAACAATTGAACGTTTAAAAAAAGCGCAAACGGACTTCGATGCGTTGGTATAAATTACCATTGCGGTTCTTTAAATTTTTGCGAGAATATATAATCCTGCGGCGGATACATCTATGTTATTCAAGATTAAATAATCGTAAAATAAAAGACCCCTTCACCGAACCGGCGAAGGGGTCTTTTAAAAAAATCGTAATTTTCGTAGCGCAAGAGGGGCTCGAACCCTCGACCTCAGGATTATGAATCCTGCGCTCTAACCGGCTGAGCTACCGCGCCATTCACGTCTATTGCTTATTTTCATTAAAGCGACGCAAAGATAAACGTTTTTTATTTTTTATAAATGTTTTGCGCAAAATTTATTAAAATAAATTCTGCGCAAAACATTTCCCGACCGATATTTTACTCACTAAACAGCATCGTATCGCATTGGTACAAACGGTTTTGTTTGGCTTGAACGGGTATTACGGGCGCGCCGGACTTTTTCGCCTGTAACATTTTTTGTACCAAACGCGCTCTTTCTTTTTGTGCGGCTTCGTGCAATTTTATATCGTCTTGGAGATCAAAATATTTTATGCCGTCCACATAAGTTTGTTCCGGTTTGGCGTAAATACTCAAAGGGTTATCGGTCCACAAAACCAAGTCGGCATCTTTCCCGGCTTTTATGCTACCCGTTCTGTCGCTGACGTGCATTATTTTTGCCGGATTAATTGTCACCATTTTCCAAGCGTCTTGTTCTTTCATACCGGTGTACATAATGGATTTTGCGGCTTCTTGATTCAAACGTCGCGCCATTTCGGCATCATCGGAATTGATACAAACGAGTACACCCTGATTTTGCATCATACCGGCGTTTTGCGGAATAGCATCATATACTTCAAATTTATAAGCCCACCAATCTGAAAAAGTACCGGCAGCAGCACCGTGTTTCGCCATTTTATCGGCAACTTTATACCCTTCGAGAATGTGCGTGAATGTATTGACGCGCACTTTATGTTTCTCGGCAACGCGCATCATCATCGTGATTTCACTTTGCACATAACTGTGGCAAGTGATAAAGCGTTTGCCTTCAATAATTTCTTGCAGCGCATCGAGTTCAAGATCTCTGCGCATCAATGAACCTTTAACGACGGACGATGAACCGTTCTTTTTTTGTTCCGCATTCATTGCCACACCGTATTCTTCGGCGCGTGTGAAATAATCGTCGAAAACTTGTTCGACACCCATGCGCGTTTGTGGAAACCGAACGCGATTATCATCGCCCCAATTCGATTGTTTTACGTTTTCGCCGAGTGCGAATTTTATGAATTTAGGCGCGTCGGTGTATTTTAATCCCTCAGGCGATACACCCCAACGTAGTTTTATTAATTCCGTTTGTCCGCCTATCGGGTTCGCCGAACCGTGCAAAATATGACTTGATGTTACGCCGCCGGCGAGTTGACGGTAAATATTGACATCTTCAGGGTTCAATACATCGCCGATGCGCACTTCTGCCGACGATGCTTGCGTCCCTTCGTTCACACCTTTCGATACCGCAATGTGAGAATGTTCGTCAATAATACCGGCAGTTAAATATTTTCCGGTCGCATCAATACTTGCAACATTCAAGGGTGTTAAATTTTTTCCGACTTGCAAAATTTTCCCGTTTTCAATCACCACATCCGTATTCTCTAAAACGCCGTCGCTTTCTCCCGTCCAGACCGTTGCATTTTTAAAAATTACGCGACCGGCTTTAGGTAATTCCGTTCTACCGTAAGCATTGAACGGATAAACGACTTCACCCACATCTTTGCGCGGCATAGTCGGCGGCGCAACAGATTTTTCTTCTACTTTCGGCAAACTCATAGACGTCGGTGCAGCAGACCAATCTACCCAATTTCCGTCGGCAAGTTGTCCGCGACCTTTAAACGCACCGTTTTCATATATTCCGGACAAGCGCACCACTGCATTGCGTTGCGTACTGTCGCCGGGCGGTACGAACGCGATGGTGACGTTGTTTTTAGCTTGCACCACATCGGCTTTCACTTTTACGGAATCGCTTTTATAAATAAAAGTTTCGTTCGTGCCGGAAATGGTCATGCCTTTAAATGACATTGGACTTTGGACGTTAGACGTTGGGTTTTGTGTTTTTCCAATGTCTAATGAATAATTTCCTTTCAGGGTCGGAATATCCAAATCGGTGATGACGTATACTTTTCCGTTAATCCAATTGTGATAAAGTTTTGTTTCTTTACTGAAAATTTTTCCGCTCGTGATGACGAAATTCGCACGATTACCGTGCACTAAAGTACCGAGTTCGTTGTCCACGCCGAGTAATTTTGCGGGCGTTGTTGTCAAAGCGGCGAGTGCATTTTCTTCGGAAAGTCCCGCATCCATGGCTTTTTGAACTTGTTTGAAAAAATCTTTTTTATCTTTCAAACCCGCCGCCGTGAAAGCAAACGGAATAGCACCGTTTTTATAATTTGCCATGCGCGCCGCATTCGACGGCGCGAGTTCCCAATGTTTAAGTTCGGTAAGAGAAATATTTTGCGCGTCATAAGGATCTTCCACGTCCAATATTTCCGGAAAATTAAGCGGTAAAATAAAAGTGGTGTTCAGTGCTTTCATATCGTCGAGGCGTTGATATTCATCACCTCGTCCTTTAATGATGAAAGTTTTTCCGAATTCCGCGCCGAGTTTGCCGGCGCGCAAGGCTTCGATTTTATCTCCGACTTCAAAAATTTGCAGCAGCGATTGTGCGTTGTTCCATGCTTCCAGCGTCAGGTTTTTTTCATCGGCACCTTTTGTATTAGCATACCATTGTGCGTCGTAATAAGTTTGGCGCAGTAAAGCAATGGCTCCCATTTGCGAGGACGGATAATCCTGGGTAGAAGTTCCTTTTGAAAAAGACAAGACGTGCGCCGCGATTGGTTTAACGATGGATTCATTTTCGCGTTCATCGCCGAGCGTCACCACCACACCCGCACCGCGCGAAATACCGTCCGGACGGTGCGACATAACAGTGCCGAATGCCGCACCGCGCCAACTTTCCGCATCTTTTTCATTCACGGTAAAATTTTCTGCGGCTTTAAATTCCGTTTTCAAGGCTTCGTTCCAAGCATAAGGACCCTTTTTATTGGAAATAAATTGCGGCGCGCGATTTCTGCGCCCCGGTCCGCCGATAGTCAGCGGGATTTCCGGCATACCATAAGACGAAAAAATATCAATGAACGACGGATAAATAAATTTGCCGCGGCAATCTATAGTAACGGCATCTTTCGGAACGGTAACACTTTTGCCGACTTCTATGACTTTTCCCTTTTGAATCAGCAGCGTTGCATTTTCTAAAATTTGTGTTGGCGACACATAAATTGTGGCATTGGTGAAAGCATACGCGCCTTCGCGTTCGTCGTAAACGCCGTTGCGCGGAAAAGTTTTTTGCGCTGACAGAGTCGACAGCGTAAATAGAAAGATGCCCAAAATTAAAAAGTTGGATTTGCGGTACATTGAGCGCATGAGCGATTGGATATTAAATTAACAGTGACAGGTTTTTTTTATAATTTGTAGATGATATTTTTTATTGCAGCGAAGTTAAAAAATGAATTTGAATTTGTAAGAGATTTGGAGAGAAATATTTTTCAGACTTGGTAATATTACAATTTAAAGGTGTCATATTTGTGAAGGGTAGGTTTTTTTAACTGAATGCTTTTCTCCAATTTTGCCGATGGGATATTTATAATTTTTCGCCAGAGTTATTTTTTGTGTTATACCGGTTCAAAGGTAAAATGACGAAAAAAATGACGAACTTCAATGAAATTATGATTAGAGAGAGAGCAAAATATTATAGTCCATTAAAGAAAATAAAATATGCAAAATTTGGAAAAAGTTGCTGAAAGTGTAAAATTAAAAGAAGATTTTATAAAATTTTTAGAGTTATTAATTCAGGACTTAAAAAAATAATCCATTCTCTTAGGTGATTAAAATTCTTGATGAGCATTTGGAAGCTCTTCAAAGTTGGACTGAAGATATGGAAGGATATTATATAAATAATAATATTCAGCTTCCCGAAAAAGTAGATTGGAAGGTTTTCATAGATATTCTTATTGCGGTAAAGATTTATGAATAGAAGTGCCTATTGTGATTAGTCTTGTTGAAAAATAAAAAAAAATGCGCCGAGAAATATATTTTCCCGGCGCATTTTTTTTTATCTTAACTTGTTAAAAAAAAATTTAAAAGAATTCACGAGTCTAATTTTTTAAATTTTTTTTCCATGAAATTTTTTAAAAAAAATAAAAAAAGCAAAGCCCGTCAAAAAACTGTTTGAGAAGAGCGAATTTTTTTTGACTTGACTTTTTTTGTTACTTTTTTTGTCAAGAAAAAAAAGTAAATACAAGAGCGGCACCCGCTACACTTTTAACAAAGTTAAGAGTCCTTTGTACAAAGATTTTTTCAGGTAGCATTCAAAATTTCTTTCAAAAAAAAATTTCCTTTTTTCTTCTTTCAAACTAATTTTCTCTATTTTTGTTCCGTAGAATTTCAAAATATAAATTCATGAAACGACGCGACTCTCTTAAAGCCTTATTACTTTCTTCTGCCGGTGTGGCTGCTGCACCGCTCATAGGTAAATCGGAAAATAATTTCACGACCGACGTTCCGAAAAAAGAAAAAGAAAAACCCAACTCTTGGCGCACCGACGCGGAGAATGCTCACGAGAGCCAACTGCAAAGCGAAACTTTTTTCACGAAAGACGAAATGCGCACCATCGCCGTTTTGTGTGATATAATTGTACCGGCAGACAGTGTTTCCGGCAGTGCCACGCAAGCGGGTGTGCCGGCATTTATAGAATTTACGGCAAAAGATCAACCGGATTACCAAACGCCGTTGCGCGGCGGTTTGCGTTGGTTGGATGTGCAATGTATGAAATTGTACGGCAATAAATTTGCGGATTGTACTATTACGCAACGCTTGGCGATGTGTGACGAAATCGCCTATCCGGAAAAAGTAAAACCCGCATTCCGAAACGGTGTACCGTTTTTCAATAAAATGCGCGATTTGACACTCACGGGATTTTATACTTCGGAAATCGGCATAAAAGATATCGGTTACGTCGGCAACGTACCTAATAATTGGGAAGGTGTACCCGCAGACGAATTGCGGAAACAAGGGGTTTCTTATTAATGGTAAACGGTAAATTTTTAATGGTAAATGCAAAATGGTAAATGGTAAATTATCGATATTTACCATTTACCATTTTGCATTTATCAATAAAATTTCCGTTTACCATTTTGCATTTAAAATTAAAATTTTAAAATTTTTTGGATTGCACGTCACTCAATAGTTTTTCATAGGCTTTCGGCAAAACGGATGTCGGTTGTGTTTGTTTATAAAACGTTATCATATCCGTGTAAAATACCGCCAATTTTTCGGCATCGCTTTTCTGACTGACCGTACTGTTTAAATAACCGGAAAATTTCAGTACAAAATCGTCGTAAGAACCGCCGCGATTTGCTTGGTCGAACGCGGCGATGAGCGGCTCTATTTTTCCGTCGAGTTTATATTGCTCGGCGGCAACTCCGGCAGACATTTTAAGAGCGTTGCCGTAACGCGGATAAATTTCAATGGCGCGCCGGAAAAAAGGTTTCATCGAATCCAAAACGGCTTGTTTTTTTTCAGGCGAACCGGTAGAAATTATTTTCAAATACTCATCTTCCCAAATACTCACACCGTAAAAACAATTGGCGCGCGCACTGTTCGGCGAATTTTTCAGCGCAGAACGGTTGAGCGTTGTCCCGGAATTCCAATCCGGCTCGCGTCGTAGTGTGAGAAAAGCGTAGGCACACACAATTAAAGTTAAAACCCCAACTCCTGCAAAAGCTGACGATTGCCGACCGACGATTGCCGACTGACGATTGCCAACCAACCAACCAACCAACCAGCAAAAAGCGATACAAAATCCGAGCGACGCATGATACGCAAAACGTTCGTTCATAAAAGTACCGACGCCGACAAAAATATTACTCACGATACTCATCGCCAATAAATAAAAAGCAATGCCGTAAGCCCAAACTTTTTTCGTTTTCCAACCGCGATACACTAAAAATATTAGTCCGATATGCAGCAGCAGTGAAAAAATCGGCAGCACTTGCATCCAAGTCATTTTCGGAATTTGGTACGGATAATAATCGTGCGTAAGCGGGTACGGAAAAATCAGGAGTTTTAAATACAATAAAAGTGTATAAAAAATAGTCGCATATTTTTCGCCGAAATCCATATCGCCGAATGGATTATTCATAATTTCCGTCACCACTTTATCGTCCGTTAAATAACCGATTGCGTTTACGCGCATCATCAAATAAATAACCGTACCGAGCGCAATGGGAGCCGTAACTGTCATTAAATCGGTGAATGTTATTTTTCGAAAAAAATAAATTGTCAATGGTACAATTGCTAAAAAAGTAATCGCGCTTTCTTTGGATAAAATGCCGATGAAAAAAGCCGAAAAACCAAAAACCAAATATTTTATTTTCCTTGTGTCGAAGTACTTAAAAGAAAAATACAGCGCACCCAACTCGCCGAGCAATGCCAAAATTTCGTCTCTGCCTTTTATGTTCGCTACGACTTCTACATGCAACGGATGCACGATAAAAAGCAGCGTTATCCAAAAAGGAAGCGTTTGTCCCCATTTAGTTATTGGTTGTTGGTTATAAGTTATTGGTTGTTGGTTATTAGTTGTTGGTTGTTGGTTATTAGTTATCAGTTGCTGATTATTAGTTGTTAGTTGAAAATTTAACCGGGAACTTTCCGTTCCGAACATTAAAAACAAAACACGATACATCAAAAAAGCAGTGAACGCATATAAAAGGGCATTCACTAAATGCCGGAAAGGGCGCAACGTTTTTTCGGCTTCTTGTTTTTGTATTTGCAGTTTTTTTTGTGCCGACGTGTCCGATTTTCCTTCCGGTGTAACGGTGCCGAGCAAACTTTGTTCAACGGCAAATGTGGCAATGCTGAACGGACGGTAGCGGTCGCCTTCCAAATAATTTTTCTTTTCTCCGAAATAACCCCTGAAACTTTCGTAACCGAATATATCACCGATACTCGAAATTCCGCGTTGCGTAAAAACATTTTCTGTAATCACCATTTTATCGTCAAGCACGTATTCATATTTTATGCTCGGTAAGTACAATCCGAATGCAACGGCGCACAAAACACAAATGGGTAAAATATGTGCGCGCCAAAAAGCCGGCGTTGCGGGTGTGTCAGTGGATATTATTTTTTTTTCAACGGACGGTACAATCGTATTTTTTTTGTCTGATATTGCGGACTGAATCGGTTTTTTTTTATTTTTACTCATGGATACAGTTTCTGAAAGGTTTTCGGTTTGTGAAAAAGCCGCACAAAAATAATTATTTCGTTTTTGAATTTATTTTTTAAATTTCGTTTTGAATTTATTTAACTACTAATCGTAAATTATAAATTATTAATTTTTCCATGTCGCGTTTACAACAATTAAAAACTTATTTGGATGAATCGCCGGACGATGCGTTTTTGTTATTCGCTTTGGCAAAAGAATATGAAAGCATACCGGATACGTCGGAAGCATTGAACTATTATATTCGTTTGGAAACGGTGTATCCGGACTATGTCGGAATGTATTATCATCTCGGAAAATTGTATGAAAAAATACACGAACCCGAAAAAGCAGTGGGCGCTTACGAAAAAGGTATGTCGGTTGCTAAAAGGGAAAACGACCGCCACGCATTCAGCGAATTGCAAACCGCTTTAGAAGATTTAATTTAGTCGAAGATTAAAAGTTGAGAATCAGGAGTTAGGAATGATTTTTTCGTTTATAATTCATAAATCTCGATTCATAATTCAGTTCATCTGTAATCCGGAAAAAATAACGTTAATAGCTCCAAAAATTTATTTCGGGCTTTCGTGATTCTAAAAAACGGCATTTGTACGGCACCGAAATTGCGAAAAGCATTTTCCACATTCGGTATCATGCTGCCTTCAAAATCGAAAAGTGTGTATCCGTTTTCGGCTGCGTCTAATATGGCGTGCCATAAAAGTAGCATCACTGCACCGCTTTGTCTCAAAACCGGATCACTGCCGCCGATTAAATAATGCGCGGATTTATTATTTTCGTCGAACATGATATAAACCGCTCCGTGTGCATTGCCGGCAGCATCGCGCGCTAAATATATTTTTCTTAAATTGCGTTGTTTTAAAATCGCATCCAAAGACACCAGCGTACCGAGCAGGAAATGCGATTTCGCGCCTTGTTTTTCCAAACTTTTACGGCAAAGCATATAAAATTCGTTCAGGCTTTCACAATGTTCGACAGTGACAATTTTTTCTGCTTTTTTAATGGCAGTGCGCACACTGCCTTTCATATCGGTATAAATTTTTTCGGTATCGCTCATGTCCAAAGTATAAGAGTAATGGACTTCGCCGTTGTAGCCTTCCCAAAAAAACGGTTGCCAATCGGTGAGCGCGTAATTAAATTTTTGATGATAAAGCGGTACGTGCGGAATTTGAGCAATCAAGGTTTCAGTAATTTTTTTGGTATAGGTGTAAAGCGAATGTTTTTTCAATTTATCTTTATCTTTCAATTTCAACCAAATTCCGGCATTCGGTGTAAGTTCGGGCATCACGATAGCGGTCAGTATACCGCGTAATTTTACTTTATAATACACCAATGCGCCGTTGATATTTCCGTCATTATCTTCAGACAAACAAATATCCCAAGATCCTTTTTTACATACGGCATCCAACCACCATGGTTGCATGAACACGGGAACGGTATTGTCGGTGGCACACAACTCAATATATCTTTCTTTGGGCTTTATGCCCGCAGAAAAATTAGTGGATAATGCACCGTTAGAAGGTAGTGGAATTGAAATGAATGACATCTTAATTAAATTGCTTGGCAAATCTAACGCAAAAGATGTTCCCAATTCGACTAACAGTGCATTTATTTAAAAAATTAACATTGAGTGTGTAAAGATTTATTTACTAATGTTATGCACCGCCTCATTTAGTTTGCAGTCAAATCTACTTCGGCACACGCGGATAGCAATATTTATGAGGCTGTGCTTAACGCCGGTTATTTATAAAACAAAAGCGTTTGAACGAGAATGTAGCCGCGTGTTGCTTTTTTTGTCCAAGCTATGTTCGGGTCCGCATTTTGAGAATCCAAGATATTTACTACGCGGTAAACCAAACCCACATTCGGTGCGTATTTTTCCAATTGATAGCGTCTTTCAATATAATTGCGCTCATCACTTTTGGCTTCAACCGTTATGACATTACTGAAACTATTGCCGCCGAATGAAAACGTATCCGCAATACCGGTTATTTGCGATAAGTATTGTTTACTGAAAGGAAAAATTTTGTTGGTGGCAACGTCTAAAACGGCATCCGGATCATTGAGGCTGTTGCTGTCCCATTGTGTTTGAGGCTGCACAAAATTCAGCAATTTTATGTAACGGAAATTTCCTTCGGTGCGCAAAAAATTTGTCGGGTTTGCGGTGGCAAAAAAAGCATTCTTCAATATAAAATCATAAGGTGCAACAAGATTACTGCTGACATATCGGTCTATGCGGTATGTTAAATTGTTCTGTGCGTCGTGAAAAGTATCGGCAAAAATTTCTTTTACAATCGAGTGCGTCGAGTCCAAAATTAGAGTTCCGCCGGCTTGCGGCGTATAAATTACGGAATCCGTTTTATAGACCATTGTTCTGCCCAAAACCAACGGATAATAAGCGGCACCGTTTGCCGTAATCGTTTCCGTTTCCGATTTACTGCAAGCCGTAAATTTTATACTGACGATGAGCGCAAGAGCGATAAAATTTAAAGTTTTCATGTTGAAGCGTTTAAAATTAAAAAAACAGGTAAATTATAAGTGTTGCGGCAAACGTAAAAGTAAGAAGTATCTGATAACTGAGCGTAAAATATTTAACGAGAATTATGAGTATTTTGAATCGAGGCTAACGGTGTTCATAGATTAATAAATCCGGGGACTCGTGTTATTTTATCTTTTTTCAGATATAATCGCGCCAAAAACAAAGACTATTTTTATAAATGTGTGATTTATGTAATTTTTTTTAATAAATGTGTAATAAGTTTGGTGCCGGAAATGCTTACCTTTGAGGGTGAAAATTTTTTCACGCTTTAATTTCAGCATAAATGACGAACAAACTTACATGTGTATTAGCAGCATTTATCTTATTTCTTTTCCCGAACTTAATTTATGCTCAACCCGGTTTGGGTACAGCCGCAAATTTTGCGGTGTTTACGAGTAATGGTCAATTTAAAAATACCAATGCGACGAACATTACCGGAAATATCGGCGTCAATGTCGGTTCTTTGACCGGTTTTCCGCCCGGTATTGTTATAGGAATAATCCATACGGCAGACCCGGCTACGGTACAAGCAGCGTCGGATTTGCAAATTGCTTACAATGCTTTTTCCGCATTGACTTGCGGTGCGAACGGTGTTTTAGGCGTTACGTTGGGTAACGGGCAAATTATTACGCCGGGTAATTACTGTATCGGCGCAGCTTCTACTTTGAACGGCAATCTAATTTTAGATGCACAAGGTGATCCGAATGCCATATTTATTTTTAATCTCGGCGGTGCTTTTGCCACTAGTACGCTTTCAAGTATTACTTTGAAAAATAGTGCCTCTTTGTGCAACATCTATTGGAGAATTGGCGGCGCGGTTACTTTGGGCTCTAATTCATCTTTTTTAGGAACCATATTAGCTGACGGGCAAATTCAATTGCTGTCAGGTGCCTCACTTGCCGGAAGAGTTTTGACGCGAGCGGGTGCGGTTATATTGGATAATAATCAAATTACAGGTGTAACACCACCCGTTGCTTCCATGCTTACGGCAAGCGGTCCCGTATCATTTTGCGCCGGCGGCAGTGTTACCATTTCCGGTAATATTGGTGGTGTTTTCAATACGGGCGAAATTACGCCATCTATTACCGTTATGAAAAGTGGCGACTATTTTGTTACCAATACCGGAACTTGCGGTGCGGTTATGTCCAACCATATTATTGTCAAAGTTAACCCGTTACCGACACCTACGGTAACGCCAAGCGGGCCGGTAACTATTTGTCCGGGCGGCTCGGTAGTTCTTACTTCGAGTACGGCAAGCAGTTATCTTTGGAGCACGGGAGCGACGACGCAAAGTATTACTGTGGCAACAGCGGGTAATTATTCCGTTACTGTAACGGATGCCAACGGTTGTATGGGCGCATCGGCACCGGTAACGGTCACCGTAAATCCGAGTGCCACTCCGACTATTTCGGCTAACGGACCGCTTGTTTTTTGTCAGGGCGGAAGCGTGATACTCACTTCTTCAACGGCAAAT
>JBBRQS010000023.1:0-56530 GCA_038226035.1 Chitinophagales bacterium
AACTGTCCGTAGTAGAAAAAATAAATATAAATTAGATTTAGCTCCGTCAGGAGCGAACTGTCCGTAGTAGAAAAAATAAATATAAATTAGATTTAGCTCCGTCAGGAGCGAACTGTCAGTAGTAGAAAAATAAATATAAATTAGATTTAGCTCCGTCAGGAGCGAACTGTTTGCTTTTTATTTTAAATAATTACCTTGTAAACCAAAATTCGGGATAATTCATGTTTATGAAAAACTTTGAACCGTTTATGTTAAGCGGATTAATTGCGCTATTGTACTGACTAAAAAAAATTGTCGTAAAAAACTATTCGACTTTCAAAAAAAATGTTGAAAATTCAGGAAATAATTCTCCCAAAAATTCAGTATATTTGTTTATCGGAAAACAAATAATTGCCCGCTCTAAATTTTAGGAAGTATGACTGAAAATATTTCAAAGTTCATAACAGATACGAAACTTGTCGAACAAATCAACTTAAACGGCAAGGTATTGCGATTTAAAGCGGGTGAAGTTATAATTGAGTCAGGAAAATACATAAAAGTTGTTCCATTTCTTTTGAAAGGTTCGATAAAAATTTCACGTGTAGATAGTTCGGGAAATGAAATTTTTTTGTATCACATCAAAGCGGGTCAATCCTGTGCGGTATCTCTTTCTACTTGTTTAACAGATAAAATCAGTAGTATAAGAGCGGTAGCCGAAGAAACAACAGAAGTCATGACAATCTCGTCGGATAATGCCAAAAAATGGTTTCACGAATTTCAAAATTGGCGATTGTTTGTTTTAAACACTATGGATGCGCGCTTTGATGAACTATTGAACACCGTAGATAAAATTGCTTTTATGAATATCGAAGACCGTTTATTAGCCTTTTTATATTCAAAAACCAAAGTCCTTAACACCATAAATTTAAATATTACGCACCAAAAAATAGCTGACGAACTTTCAACTTCCAGAGAAGTTATTTCGAGAAATCTGAAAAACCTTGAAAAAAAGAATCGCGTCAAACTTTCCAGAAATAAAATTGAATTAATTGCGACTGTGTGATAAAAGTTACTGACCGACTCTTTGAATGTCTGTACCTTTGCATTATTATTAATGTTTCAAAACACAGACAATGAAAAAAAATATGAATTCAACGGACAAAATGATCCGTTTGACAATTGCCGGTATTCTTTTCGTGCTTTATTTTCTAAATGTGATTACGGGTATTACGGCAATTATTGCCTTAGTGCTGGCGGTGGTGTTTTTTGTTACCGGTTTTTTAAGATTTTGTCCGCTTTACACTTTCTTTAAAATTAAAACAAATTAAACATGGCTCACGAAATAGAATCTCAATGGATGGGAAAAATGCAATTTAATGCATTGGTAAACGATCATACTATCATTATGGATGCACCGAAACGTGTCGGCGGTGAAGATGCGGGACCGATTCCGAAACCTTTCATACTGACGGCTTTATCCGGCTGTACCGGTATGGATGTTATCAGTTTGTTGCGCAAAGAAAACAAACAATTGGATGATTTTAATGTGAAGGTGAAGGGAGAAATCAGTAAACAACATCCGATTGTTTATACGGAAATTCATGTGACTTATGAATGTAGAGGTAAAATTGAAAATCAACAAGCCACTTTAGATGCCATCACCCTTTCTCAAGAAAAGATTTGCGGTGTCAGTAATATGCTCAAACGCATCTTACCGCTTACTTGGGAAATTAATTACAACGGAGTCGTCATCTTTAACAATAAACAGGAACAAGTTGCTGAACAAATTATGTAGTCAGTCTTTTTAAAAAAAAAATTTTATGCTATTTCAATTTTTTAAGAATATATTCGGTGCCGGGAATGTCACCGACTTTGCGACATTAATTGCTAAAGATGCACAAATCGTTGACGTACGCACACCGCAAGAGTATAAAAGTGGACATTTAAAGGATGCTGTCAATATTCCCGTTCAAGTTTTGTTGCAACAACTTTCCAAGTTAGATAAAGCAAAACCGGTTATCACGTGTTGCGCTTCCGGTATGCGGAGTGCTTCCGCTAAAAGTATTTTATCGGCAAATGGTTTCGAGGAAGTTTATAATGGAGGCAGTTGGGTAAGTTTGAAAAAATTTGAAAGCAAAGACGCATAAAAATTTCTCCCGAAAATTTCGGATATTTGCGCGCAATAAAAATTTCCAACCACGCGCGCACAAAAAAATTCATGATAGTTTTTTTCAAAAATATTTTTCAAAAGTATTTTTCAAATTTTTTTTTTGAAAAATACTTTTTATTTTTTTTTCAGAGCGAAAACTCTTTTTTTAAAAATATTTTTCAAAAAAAAATTTTTAAAATTATCCTGACGTTTAAAACCCCGACAGTATTGGCGCGCTCGAGTTTGTGTACGACGCTCGTCGTTTTGTTTTTTCTTTTCCCGAACTGCAAAAAAACGACGGAAACCGCAACTACATATACGCCACCCGCCAACGCACTTTTCGTAAATCACACGCCGGAAGAAACGGGCGTAAAATTCGTCAACAAACTCGATTACGATGAAGAATTTAATTGTTACACGTACCGCAGTTTTTACAACGGCGGCGGTGTAGGTGTCGCCGATGTGAACAATGATGGTTTGCCGGATTTATTTTTTTGCGGCAATATGCAGCCCTCGCGTTTGTATATCAACAAAGGAAATTTTCAGTTTGAAGATGTGACCGAAAAAGCCGGACTCATGCGCGCCGGCGTTTGGGCAACCGGCGTATCGTTTGCGGATGTGAACGGCGACGGTTGGGTGGATATTTATGTTTGCAAATCCGGAAAACCGACGGGTGAAAAACGCTACAATGAACTCTTTATTAATAATCACGACGGGACTTTTACCGAGCGAGCAAAAGAATACGGTCTCGCCGATCTCGGACTTTCCACACACGCCATTTTTTTTGATTACGACCACGACGGCGATTTGGATTGTTATGTTCTGAATAATTCTTTGAAATCCGTCGTGAATTTTGAAGCGAAACGCGGTATACGCAATATTCGGGACACATCGGGCGGCAATAAATTATACCGAAATGACGGCGGACATTTTACGGACGTTAGCGCAAAAGCCGGTATTTACGGCAGCGCGATTACATTCGGTTTAGGCGTGACAATCGGCGATGTAAACCGCGACGGTTGGGATGATATCTATGTATCGAATGATTTTTTCGAGCGGGACTATCTTTACATCAATCAACACGACGGTACGTTTAAAGAAGATTTAGAAAACCAGATGACCGAAATTTCGCTGGGCTCGATGGGAGCGGATATGCAAGACATCAACAACGACGGCTATCCGGAAATTATGGTAACGGAAATGTTGCCGCACGATCAAGCCCGCGTAAAAACAAAAACACAATTCGACTCGTGGAATAAATTCCGACTGATGCAGTCGGAAGGTTATTTCAATCAGTTCAGCAGAAATGTTTTGCAACTCAATAACGGCAACGGTACTTTTTCCGAAATCGGTCGGCTTGCGGGTGTTGAAGCAACGGATTGGTCGTGGAGTGCGCTTATGGCAGATTTCGATAATGATGGCAATAAAGATATTTTTGTGGCAAACGGTATCGCAAAAGATTTGCTTGATCAAGATTATACGAATTTTATGGCGGACAGGTCAGTCGTCGGTTCTCTTTTGAAAAATAAAGACGGATTGAAACGTTTGATTGATACGATTCCGAGCCGAAAAATTCCGAATGTTATGTTTAAAAACAATGGCGACAATACTTTTAAAAACGTGGCACAAGATTGGGGTTTAGCCGCGCCGAGTTTTTCAAATGGTTCGGTCTATGTGGATTTAGATAACGACGGCGATTTAGATTTGGTCGTCAACAATGTGGATATGCCGCCGTTTATTTATGAAAACCGGTTGAATCAACAACCGAATCCGCCGCATTATTTGCGCGTGATTTGCGATGCGGGTGATAAAAATAAATTCGGCATCGGCACCGAAGTAACGCTTTATGCGAAAGGCAAACTATACTATCAAGAAGTAGCACCGATGCGCGGTTTTGAGTCCTGCGTAGATACGCGTTTGCTGTTCGGTGTCGGTGATGCGGCGATAATTGATTCCGTCGTCGCGGATTTTCCGAAAGGAAAACGCCTTGTCATGCGTGATGTAAAAACAAACCAAACAATTACAATGAACGCGGAGCGCGGGACGATAAAGGAAGGAAAAAAAATAATTGCACCTTTTATCGCTCAACGTTCATCGTTCAACGTTCAACCCAATGCCGTTGATTTCAAACACATTGAGAACGAATTTTCGGATTTCGATATCGAACGCTTATTATTTCAAATGACCTCGAACGAAAGTCCGAAAATTTGCGTGGGTGATGTGAACGGCGATGGGCTTCAAGATTTTTTTGTCGGCAATGCGCAAAACCAAGCCGGCGCAATTTATTTACAAACACGCGACGGGCATTACACGCGCACCAAACAACCCGCACTCGAAGCCGATAAACAAGCCGAAGATTCGGGCTGTATATTTTTTGATGCCGACGGCGACGGCGATTTGGATTTGTACGTCGGTTCCGGAAGCTACGACGGAACTGTTTTCAACGACCGCATTTACATTAACGACGGCAAAGGTAATTTTACGCGCAAAGCCAATGCACTGCCGCCGAAAAATGATTTAGCCACCGCCGTTGTGCGCGCTTGCGATATTAACGGCGACGGTTTCATGGATTTATTTGTCGGTATGCGTCTCATTCCCGGGCATTACGGTGTGCCGGTGAGCGGCTATTTTTTCATCAACGACGGCAAAGGCGGTTTCGATAATAAGACAGCCGAATTTACACTCGACCTCAAAGACATCGGTATGATTACCGATGCACAATTCGCGGATATTGACGGCGACGGCGATCAAGATTTAATTATTGTCGGTGAATGGATGCCGGTTACGATTTTCAGAAATGATAACGCGCCGAATACTAATGATAAAAAGCATCGCGTCTTTACAAAAACAGTTATTCCCAATTCCGAAGGTTGGTGGCATTCGGTGCGCGTGGAAGACATAAACGGCGACGGTAAACCGGAAATTATTGCCGGCAATAACGGGCTCAATTCTCGTTTTCGTTGTGATGCCGCACATCCGATGGATTTATACGTTGCCGATTTTGACGGTAACGGCAGTTCCGAACCGATTATTTGTCAATATTTCGGCGAAAAATCGTATCCGTGTGCGTTGCGAAACGACATGGTATCGCAAATGCCATCTTTGAAAAAAAAATATTTGCATTATGCCGATTACAAAGACCAAACCATCAGCGATATATTTCCGAAAGCCGGCGTGGATAAAGCGATTCACAAACAAATAAAAACGTTGGCGAGTACCATTTATATCAATAAAGGCAACGGTAATTTTGAGGCTCAAATACTGCCGCAAGTCGTGCAGCTCGCACCAATGTACGCAATTGCCGTCGGCGATTTTAACAATGACGGTACAAAAGATATTTTGATGGGCGGCAATCAATCACGTGCGAAACCCGAAGTGGGTATTTATATGGCGAGTTACGGCGCGTTTCTGAGCGGCGACGGAAAAAATAATTTTACGGAACAACGCAACTCCGGTTTTTTCACAAAAGGAGATGTGCGCAGTATTGAAGTCATTAACAATGCCGGCAAAAAATTATCGGTGTTGTGCGGCGTGAATAATGTGGGGGTGAAGGTGTTTGCGCAGTGATAGAGATTTAAAATTAATTAGCATATAGTATTTAGAATTCAATCAATAAGCCCAATCTATCTTAAATTCAATACTTCGCTAAGAAATTAAGCTGCCTGCTCTTCACAATGTATTGATAATAAAAGTTCTTTGATCTTCGGATTATTTTTGGTAATGTTCGGGTCTAAACCCAACGCTTGCGAAAATAATTCCACCATTTTCAGATTATGATAATAATTTTCGATGTCGTGCATCGAAAACGGTTTATTTTTTTCCCAATGTTCTTTTTTTTAACGTCGATCACAAATCCGCTCGGCATAAAGATGTCTTTTAAAAATAAAAAACACGTCGCTGTCCCGCTCCACACAAGTTGAATTAAATAAAAAACCTCAAACGCTCGTCAAAGTCTTTAGACTTTAGGCGGACTATTTGGCTCGTGTCCCACGAGTACGAAGGCTTTTTTAATGAGTTCCTTGCCAACAAACGCGCGCAGGACACGCGCTTGATAGCAAGTTTAAGTCTGAAAGACATAAACTGGTTTTTTTATTTTTTACACATTTATTGCGAGCGGATAAATAAATTCAATTATAAATATTTACCTAATTGCCACTTCAAAATTTATTTCAACTTCTAAGGTTTTAACATCTAATTTTTTCCTCTCGTCATAAGCATTTTTCCAAATTTCTTTACTTAGTGTATTAGCATTTAAGTTTTTAACTAACAAATCAATCCAACATTGTTTGTAAACATAATCTTGATGCGTTTCATCATAAAGACAGTAATCAGTATTAGTTTCAAAAGCAGCTATTTCAATTCCATTTCCAAATTCTTTGTAAGGTCTAATTGAAAAAATTGATAGAATACGTTTATGTTCAGTATGATTTAATTTTATTTGAGATTTTCTATTTACTTCTTCAATAACTTCACCTGGTTTAAAACCATCAGGATTAATTACTTCAACTTTTTTTATTTTGTCTTTAACAAGTACATATAGCTTTTCGAGTTTCTTTTTATTATCTTCAGATAATGAATTCCAATTTAAATATTCAATAGCTAAATCGTTTCTATTTGTATTACTAATTTTAGGAACTTGAATAAGTTTGATGCTAAATTCTTGTGAAGCGTATATATCTTCCTTAATATTATCTCTAAATTTTTCAATAAATTCTTTTATCTCTTTGCATTCATGTAAAAGACGTTGGCTATTAGCTAATTTTTGTTCATCAGTTCTAACACTCGAAAACTGTAAGGAATATGCTAAATTTTCGTTTAAAGCATATTCTTGACCGAAAAGTTTTATCAATTCATTCTCATAGTTATACAGCAAAGATTGACATTCACCAAAAATTTTAATTCCAATATCACTTTTCTCGATGAAATGATGCTCTATTTTATTTCTTAATGTAATAAAAAATTCTAAATTTTTTTTAACAGGTTCAGAAAGTTGTCCGTATTTTGCTATACATGTAATTAGTTCCCAAGCCTTTTTTTCACCTTCAATCAGCAAATATTCTTTAGGGTTTAATTTATCCGGATAGAAATAAGTTTCTCCGATTGTACTAATAAAGTGAGCATGTAAGAGTATAGTCCATGCAATTATCATATGTGTTATGAAGCTCTCATATCTAAATGGTGCTCTTGGTTTATTATAAATTTCTACACCTAATAAAGCACAATCAATTGAATTTTCTAACAAATATTTTGCTTTTTCTTCAATCGGCATAGGTTTTTGTAATTTTAGATTAAATAAATGTTTCGATAAAATAAACGGATTTACAAACGCGATAGATTAATAGTTAGTAGAAGTTAAAAAAATCCAACAAGCGAGGTCAATAATTTTATTTTAAATCGGATTTATAAAAAAAATAAAAAAGAATAGTTGCTCATTAAAGTCAATTGACATAATTGGCGACTATTCTTTTCTTGGTCTTGATGCATTACAAAATCTATGTGTAAGTCTTGCATTTTCAGGAATGGTTTTTCCGCCAAGCCAATATTGTTCTATATGGTCAACAGCCGCATCATCAATTTGTGCAATTTGATTATCACATATAGCACAAGTCTGGTTTTCTTGAAAAAGTAGTTGTTTTAGATTTAGTGAAAAACATCTAGCTTGCTTCTTTTGCTCACCAAGAATGTTAGAAATTGTGTTATCCCATTTTTTAAATCGCCTAATTACTTTTCGTTCTTCACTCGTACCTATTTCGATTGCATCAATAAATTCAGCATCATTAGTCAATAAATCTATAAAGGCTTCTCTAATTGCATCAAGGTTTGGGTAAATAATATTCTTATCACAACGAGCAAAAGAATCCATTAAAATATCAAATAAAGATGTATTGAAACGAGATTTTTCCCAATAACCATTAGGATTCTTTTCATTACCTTTATAATATCTTTTAAAAGCATTTTCTCCAAGCAATGATTTAATTATAGCTATTGAATTTTTAAAAACATTCTTTAGTTGTTCAGCATCTTTGTCAGAAATATTTTGAAAGCGGATATTTTCATTGTTGAGAAAATTTTTAACAGGCGATTTGTAGTTGATATATGAATTGTGATAGAATGATGCAAACCTTAAAACAAGTTCAACGTCTTTCATTCTTTTATCAGAATTTTTAAGTCCAAGTAGTTCTAAAAAATTTTTGTCAGTAGCAAGCTCTTTAATCAATCTATTAAACTTTCCCCTATAAATGCAATTTCTAAGCTCTTGAGTATTCAATGGAACTGAACCTGTGTTAAGTCTTTCAAAAATTTCAAACTTTAAATCAGGATTAGATTCTTTTTTGAAAGTAATAGTTCGGAGCTTACAATAGCGAATTTTATCTTGAATGTCTTCGGGTAATTGAGTAAAAAGTTTTCCTTGATACTCTTTTAAGACTTTTAATCCAGTTAGCTTAAAAGGTTTTCCTGTTTTGTTAGGAAAAAGTCCATCTATGAATGCAAAGAATGAAGTTAGTCTTTGTTGCCCATCAATCACATAAATTTTACCATCAGGTTCTTCCGTCAAATAAACAACTGGTAAAGGAATCTCAAGCAATGCCGATTCTATTAAACGACTGCTTTTAATTATATCCCAAACAAAATAACGTTGGAAATCTGGTTGTACATCAAGTTTCCCTCTTTTCCAACGTTGGTAAAGACCGTCAATTTCTGGATCACCTTGTTCAGTATAAATTTTTGCAAGCCCCTCATTTATGCCTGCTGATTCAGGTTCATTTCCTTCATCGTCAAATAAGATTTCTTCTTCGAGTTCTTCAAACATTTTTATTGATTCACCATTCATTTTTGATTTTTGTTATTTTAATAAATTCAGGAAATAGTTTTATGTGCTATATATTTAAGCAACAAAACTAATAAATTTTTCATTAATAAAATTAATATTTAATTTTATTAATGAAATTATTTTAATTTCTTACTTGCGACCATAATAATCTCTTGTAACTTTGTAAAAAATAAGAGAAAACTATGGCGAGGGATATTTTGCACGAAATAGTCAGAGAAGTATTGGAATTAGACGGTTGGATTATTACGCACGACCCTTATACTTTAAAATATAATCCGGGTTGGGCGATTGATTTGGGTGCAGAAAAAATTGTGGCAGCCGAAAAAGACAATCAAAAAATTGCGGTGGAAGTCAAAAGTTTTCGTGAAGAGTCTTTTGCCAATGAGTTTCATACTATCTTGGGTCAGTATTTAAATTACCGGTCGGCACTTAAAAGAATTGATGAGGATCGGATTCTATTTTTAGCTGTTCCCAAAAGTGTTTATAATTCAGAATTTACCATTGAAGGTATTATCAATTCGGTCGAAGATTATAATGTGCGGATTTTGGTTTATGATTTTGAAACTAAAAAAATAATAAAATGGCTCAACTAACCGAAAAAATTGATAAGTACAGCGAAATTATTTCCGATTATGTTTCGGAGACAGGTAACTATTTTCGTCAAGCTTTAGGCACCTCACTTGAATATGAAGATATCTGCGATAAACAAAATAAACATTTTCAACTCGTTCGCTTGGGTTGGTCAGAAGGCGATTTTTTTTATCAAATACTTTTTCATATTGACATAAAACCCGACGGCACGGTTTGGATTCAACAAAATAATACCGAAATAGGAGTGGGTGCAGCACTCATCAAAAAAGGAATAGACAAACAGGATATGGTTTTAGGTTTTCGCCCGCCAGCGTTGAGGGAGTTAACACATTTTGCTGTTTAATTTCTACCCAATATCCGCTTGTCGCAAGTCTTTCCGCTCCACATAAGTTGAATTAAATAAAAAACCTCAAACGCTCGTCAAAGTCTTTAGACTTTAGGCGGACTATTTGGCTCGTGTCTCACGAGTACGAAGGCTTTTTTAATGAGTTCCTTGCCAGCAAACGCGCGTGGGACACGCGCTTGATAGCAAGTTTAAGTCTGAAAGACATAAACCAGCTTTTTTATTTTTTACATATTTATTAATAATAATTAATATTTCATTTCAGCAAAAAAATATTTTAATTTCTTACTTGCGACCATAATAATCTCTTGTAACTTTGTAAAAATCTAAAAAATCATTGCGTATGAGTATTTCGGAAGCATTCGGAGATGTAGCGAGCCTTATTGCACAAATGGCTCCCGAAAAAATAATTGCACTGAAGGCATCGAAAACTATGTCCGTGCGAGTTGAAAATTTAATTTATCTGAAAAAAGAAGGCAGTATTTCGGTTGAAGAGAATTCGGAATTGGAGCGTTTTCTGGCACTTGATCTTTTCATCGGGCTTGCTAAAGCAAAGGCACATAAGTTAATGATTCAATGAGGCAAGCCATTTTTCTTATTAAATGAAGTCGGAAAATATCCATAAAAACTTCAGTAGTTAAAATTATAAAAAAAAGCGCGCAAAGAAAACCAAATTTCTTTGCGCGTTTTTTTAATGTCTACCCAATATCAATTCTTTTAATTTTCGGAGCGTGAAAATAATTTGCAATAAATCGGAACTGTCGGAAGCGTCAAACAAACGACTCGTGCAATAATTTTTATCAATTAAAGTGGTGAAATAAAAAGTACTGCCGATCACATAACTGCCGTAAAGCGGTAAATCATCGGCATTTTTATTTTGTGCAATCAGCATCGCCAAAAGCATTTGTGCTTCGGGGTCTTTGGCTTCACCTCTGCCGCGTTTGTATTCTTGAAGAAAAAAATACGGTTTTTTGGGCGTATTGAATTTTAAAGGCGTAGCAACGAGACAATCAGTAATCACGGAAAGCGCGTAATTATTTATGGTTGCCGACAAAGGTCGTTCGTAAAAAACTTTTATTTTATTGGGTGTATCTATTTTAGCGATGGCAAACAGCCCGCCGATTAAACGTATTTTCAGTTCTTCTTCATTCCAATATTTTCCGTCCGTTTTAACTTGTGCGTAGAGGTAATCAAAATTAGCTTGTTCCGTGTCTGTAAATTCAAAATTAAAATTCAACCAGTCTTTGAGGTGTGTACAGTCGGATACAACATTCAAATTGAACGCTTCGGCTAACAGACCCAAATTATATTCAAATCTATACCTTTGATTCATCTTGGATTTTTCTTACAAAGATAACGGATTTTTAGCGTTTTTCTCAAATCCCCGCGCGTCACACTTCTTCCTAATTTTTTAAACAACGCTCGTTTATGTCTTCGGACTTAAACTTGCTATCAAGCGCGTGTCTCACGCGCAAACGCCGGCAGAAGGTTTTTTAAACAAAACCGCAGCAAGAGAATAAATTTCTAATTGCTGTTTTGTTTTTTTGTCAGAACATGATTTAAACGATTTAAAATATTTTCACTAAGGCGATTTGTTTTTAAATAAATAAAATAAATAAATTTTTAAAAATATTTTTCGCGAATTTTTTTTAGTCTATAATTTTAAAAAATTACTTCACCATGTAAATGTAAAAGATATTTTATCGACAGGGTTTTTATTAGAACCATTTCGGAACAATCGCTTTGACGTTATTGGTTTCGTCACATTCATTCGGGATGATATCGAAAGCATCTAATTGTAAAATAATAACGCCGCTGAATTGGTTTTTCTTCTTTAAAGATAGTTTGTGCCGTACAATATAAGTCGTTTGCGGATACATCAGCCCTTTCGTATTTTTTAAACCTTCCGTCAAATAAATACCGTCCGCCAAAATGGCTCCGCGTGTAAGTCGCGGTGTACCCGAAAAAAAGAAATGCACCGCAACATGGTCTTCAAGGGTATGCGTTGTGCCGAAAATCGGCGCGGGAATATTGCCGTTGTTACGGATGACAAATTCCAATTCAATAAACTTTTCGGTAATTTTTATGACTCGAACGGTATCAAAAACCAAATCCACGCAGCCGTTTTTTTTGTTCGGCACGGTTTGAAAATTTTCGGACTGTGGAGTAGCTGTTATTTTTTTTGAAGACGTGCAATGTATCAAAAAAAACAAGAAAGGTAAAACAAATAAAACGCGGTTTTGCTTTTGCATCTTGAATCGGAAATGAAATTCAATCCAAAAATGCGATATTTTTTTTGAATTTTTCAAATTTCGCGCGTTTTACTGCCGATTTTTTAAATAATTTTTGAAATACTGTTTCCGTAATTTCTTGCCATTCCGTTTTTGTCATCTTCAACATTTCTTCGTGCGGCAAAAAAGCGGGTTCGTTGTGCGGTTCGGAAAAACGATTCCAAGGACATACTTGCTGACAAATATCGCAACCGAACATCCAATTGTGCATCTGCGATTTAAACTTATCCGGAATTTCTTCGCGCAATTCGATAGTAAGATAAGAAATACATTTGCTGCCGTCCATGATATAACCTTGCGGTGAAATCGCTTCGGTCGGGCAAGCGTCAATACAGCGCGTGCAGGTGCCGCAATAATCTTTTATCGGTGCGTCGTACACTAATTCGAGGTCAATGATAAGTTCGGCGAGAAAAAAATAAGAACCGGCTTTCGGATGAATGAGCAGCGTGTTTTTTCCGATCCAACCTGTACCGCTTCGCCGCGCCCAATCGCGTTCCAACACCGGTGCCGAATCCACGAATGCGCGCCCGTTGACTGCGCCGATATTGTCGGTAATATAATCGGTTAAAGCGTGCAATTTTGTTTTTAAAACGTTGTGATAGTCCTCGCCGTAAGCATATTTGGCAATTTTGGGTGCATCAATTTCGGTTGGTTCGTCAGGATTATAATAGTTGTGCATCAATGTGACGACTGTTTTCGCGCCGTCTACTAATTTGCGCGGGTCAATGCGTTTATCGAAATGGTTTTCCATATACCCCATTTTCCCGTGATAGTTTTGGTTCAACCACGTTTCCAAACGGCGTGCTTCTTCATCCATTTGCTGCGCTTTAGCAAAACCGATAAAAGAAAAGCCCAGTCGTTGGGCTTCGACGCGAATGCGCTCGGTAGGAGTTGGAAACATTTCATTTTAGTTAGGAGTTGGGAGATAGGAACCATGAGATAGGAGTTAGTAAATTTTTTAAACTTCTATCTTCTATCTCCTATCTCCTATCTCTTAACTAATTTTATCCCATTTCTGCTTCTACGGATTTTACTTCAGGAATCATGCGCGACAGCATACCTTCGATTCCGGATTTCAAAGTGACGGTAGAAGAAGGGCATCCACTGCATGAGCCTTGCAAAAGGACATATACCGTACCATTATCGAATTTTTTAAATTCGATGTTACCACCGTCCATTTCTACAGCCGGCTTTACGTAAGTGTCTATCAAATCTTTTATGCGCGCAATCAATTCCGGATCATTATCAGTGTGATGTTCGGCGGCTACGCTTTGCTCTTTTTCCATTGCTTCGGCAAAACCGTCGCGCAAAACAAGTCCGTCATTTTCAACGAAAATTTTTATATGGTTTTTGATGTCGAGCATGATTTCCGACCAATCGTAATTAAATTCTTTCGAGATGGTCACGAAATTATTACAGATATAAACACCTTTCACAAACGGCAGTTTATATAATTCCGTTGCTAAAGGCGACCATATTTCAGCCGACTGTGCTTCTTTAAAATCAGCGGTACCGCGATATAACATCCGGTTGGTCACGAATTTTAATGACTCCGGATTCGGTGTTTGTTCGGTGTATAAAAGCACCGGTGTTTTTGCTACTGCTTCCATATTTTTTTATGTTTTATAGGGCGTTACCCTCTTTTATTGCCTGAAGGCTTTCAGCCTGATTATTTTTCTGGAAAATGACTCCTATCTACTATCTTTTATCTCCTACCTTACCCGTAAAGTTCGTAGTGAATTTGCGGACGCTCGTAAGCCAAGGTCAACATCAAATTTTCCACAGCTTCGTCAATCATGTTTGTCCAACCGCAAATATAAAAATGACGGTCAGGCATTTTATTTTTATACTTTTCCAAATAAATTTGGTGCACGTATCCTTTCGAACCTTGCCAATCCGGTTCTCGCGATAAAGCTACGTCGTAACTGAACCAATCTGTGTCGGTTGCTAATGCTTCAAATTCTTTTCTGTACAAAATATCCGCTTCTTTGCGCGCGCCGAAAATGAGATGTATGTGTCGCGGCACAATTTTTTTATACACGATATCGTCAATTATGCTTTTAAACGGTGCAACACCCGTACCGGTACAAATAAAAATCAAATCGTTTTCGGCAGCGTTGTGTTTTAAGGTGAACGTACCGTCCGGTCCTTTAAATTTTATAACTGTCCCTATGACGGCTTCATCGAACAAATATTTTGTACCACCCGTACTTTCTGCGGCGCGTGAAATACTGAACTCTAATATATTCGTCGTACCGTTCGGTGCGCTTGCGATACTGTAACTGCGCCAACGTTTCAAACGCTTTTCCGAAATCGGCAAATCCATCGTCACGAATTGTCCGGCTTGAAACGCAAAAGGCGTATTATCGGGTGCTTCTACTTCCAAAAAAAATTGTCGCGTTGCCGGAGATTGCTGTCTAATATCAACGATGCGACTGTTATACCATTGCCACATAAATTTTCAAGTGACTGAACTGCAAAAATACACTTTTATTTAGATAATATCTAAACGGATTTTTTTAGATAAAGTTGAACTTTTATCGTCAAAGTATAAGCCGCCGAAAAAACCAGAATGGCTAACAATAAATGCAACGGTTGAATGATTGCCGGAATACCGAAGTTATTCATCGAAATACCTAACGCGACTTCACTGAAAAATAATCCTAATAAACCGAACGATAACAATCGCACACCCGAAACCGAATCGAAATAAATGCGCAATCGCGTAAACCAATAAATAATAACAGATGCCATAAAGTAATAAAAATATTTATGTACGTTGTACACACCCGACAAATGCGCTATCCAATCGGTACGCCGCTGTTCGCCGAGCGTTTTTGCAACAGCGTCTACTTGTTCTCGTACTTGCGTTCCCATTATTATCTGCGCGCTGACTAACGCACATACCGCGATACCGATATAAACAGGCATCATGGATTTTTTAAGTTCGTCACGGCTATGGATATTTTTTTCATTATTCAGGGTGCTGCGTAAGTCATTCAATTTATTTTGCGCCAGCAGTACGGCGGTAATCAGTGACAATAAAATAAGCAGTGCGATAATCATGTGCGCGGTAATAAACGACGGCATGAGATTCGTAGATACGACGATAGAACCTAACCAACCCTCGAAACCAACGCCGACGAAGCCGAGCAACGATAACCAAAAAATAGCGGTCGGTCTTTTACTTGCATTTACTTCTCGTCCTAACGATTCATTTTTTATGCGCCATGCTGAAACGGTAGTGAAAAATATTAAAATTCCGACCAAAACGCCAACTACACGGTTGAGATATTCAATCCAAGTTTTTACGGCGTTGAAGGGTTCGTCTTCATGTACCGACGGATCGTTCAATATTTTTTCTGCGGTAACGCCCATACCCAATCGCGCCAATGTTTTAGCTACGCGATTATTTTTTTTCTCGCGCAAAGCAATATAATGTTCTCTATATCCGGCAGGTAGAGAGATGGAATCCGTCGGCGGCACCCAGCAATCAAAACATTTGGGCCAATCCGGACAACCCATTCCCGCACCCGTCGAACGCACTAAACCGCCCACCCAAATTAAAAATATTGTTGCCGCAATCGTCAGTATTCCCAGATTTTTAAATTGATTCAAACGCACCATAATCTTTCAGAAATTTAATGTAACGCCGTGAGTTCAGAGATTTTTTAACAGTAACAGCCCAAGTATAAAGAAAAATGTAACTTTTTTCGAGAAGTTCGCGGTAGCAGCAGCATTTCTCTGAAAAATCTCCGCACTCACGTAAATATACTTACTTTCCAATACGAAACATTTGTAAAGGCTCATTGTTGATGGCGATGAAATAATTTTTACCGATTTTTTTTATATCACGCACGGCACCGCGCACAACAAAATTGGTAGCTTGCGGATCGAGTGCCGTAAAATCACCTTTGCCGTTACCCTTCAAAATACTTCCGAACGACGCATCTAATCGTCCGATGCTCGGCACCATACCGTAAAAATTACCGCCTATCATTAAATCTTTGATACCGTCTCCGTCAAAATCTTCTGCTAAAATACTTTCTACCGACGAAATCTGTACGTCGTCGGGTAAAGGTTTTATTTCAAATTCACCTCTGTCTTTTTTTATTAAGCAAATGGAGCGCAACTGTTGCATTTTAAATACTTGCGCGCCTTTGAGTTCTTCTTTCGGAAAAATTTTTTTGAAAGGACTGCGCGCAAATAATTCATAGTCCGGAAAACGTTTTCGGATACTCGGCATTTGTGCGGCGAGTTCGTCTTTGTTCGCCACCGGCCACTCTTGTCCTTGCCGATAATAAGTAATAATCGGTTCAATATCGCCGTTTTTATCAAAATCTTTGACGTACATACCCATCGGTTGCGCTGCCGAAGCCGACCAATTGGTATTTAGACCCATGTTACCGATAATAAAATCCGCGTCACCGTTGCCGTCCAAATCGGCTGCGGTAATACATTTCCACGCGCCGCTCGAATTTTCAATTTCCACCAAATCGAAACTGCCGCCGCGATTGTACAAAATTGAAATCGGCATCCATTCACCGACCACAATTAAATCCGGCAATTTATCGCCGTCGAGATCCGACCAAACAGCATCTGTTACCATGCCTAATTTATTCAATGCCGGTGCAACCGTGTTGGTCACGTCCGTAAAATGTCCTTTACCGTCGTTTTGCAACAAATAACTCTTCGGTGGAACGCCGTAATCTTTTAAATCAGAGCGACTGCCGATGAATAAATCCAAATCGCCGTCGCCGTCAAAGTCCGCCGCCTTTACGCACGAACCGTTATGAAAAAAAATCGGTAAATTTTTATCGGCGCGTTTGAAATTACCTTTTCCGTCGTTCAAATATAACCTGTCCATCGCATAAGGATCATTCTCACTCGTTTCAAAGCCACCGCTTACGACATACAAATCCAAATCGCCATCGCCGTCGGCATCGAACAACACTGCACCGACATCTTCAAAAGCAGCATCGCGTTCAATATCTAAATTTTTTGTCGTTCTGAAATCGCCTTGTTTGGTTTGAATAAAAATTTGTCCGGCTTGCCCTTTCGCACCGCCGATGTAAAAATCTTCGAGACCGTCACCGTTCACGTCGCCGACCGCGAGTTTCGGTCCTTCAGTGGACATTAAATGCGGGATTAATTTTTCTTTATCGGTATCATAAAAAGTATTTTCGCGGTGGCTGTATGGCAAGTTAAGCGAAGCGGAGATGTTTTTAAATGATTTCGGATTTCGGATTTCGGATTTCGGATTTCGAGTATCAATTTTTTTTCCTAAATCCGAAATCCTGAATCCGAAATCCGATGCACTTTCTTTAAAAACAATTTTCACCGGAGCGGTAATATTTGTCATCAATTGCGTACTGCCGTTACGCCAAATGATGCGAACGGAATCAATTAAATTGGCAATGCCGATACCGAAATGCAAAACCGGTTCTACACTCGATTGAAAACCGCGCGTCGGTTGTTGTTCTTGATAAAACATTTGATTGCCGCAATACACGGCTACTTTCGCACCGATACCGAATCTGTTTTGCTTTTTACCTTCGAGTTGAACAGTAAGTGTGTGATTGTCTTTGTAAAATTTTTCGGATTGATTTTTATAGATACCGGCTTTTTCATTCAAATTATTCACCACCAAATCCAAATCACCGTCGCCATCGAGGTCGGCGTAAACCGCACCGTTGCTGATACCGAATGCATCTAATCCCCAAAGTTCGCTCACGTTTTCAAATGTCAGATTACCTTTATTGCGATAACAATAATTGTAAGCGCGTCCTTCGGGCATGGCAGCCGCCATAGCTAAATCGGTAGCGTTTTGTTGTACGGATTGATTGGAAATGTACTTGATATAATCCAAATTATTCGGACGACGGACGATGCCGTTGGTGATAAAAATATCTTTGAAACCATCGTTATCCAAATCCGCGAACAACGGCGACCAACTCCAATCCGTTGCCGATACGCCGGCAAATTGTCCGATTTCACTGAAACTCGAAGTTTTTCCGCCATCAAAACTGCCGCGATTGAGTTGTAATGTATTTCTCGGATATTGATATAAATAACCGAACTCCCGATTTTTAAATTCAAAAATGCCGTAAGAATCCGCACCGGCAGAGGCTTTTAATATCGTTTCTTCTTCCGGTTTCATATCGGCTCCGAAAAAATCCGGTCGTCCGTCATTATTGAAATCGGCAATATCATTCCCCATAGAAAAATTGGAACAATGCCCCATACTCTTATTCATACCCTCCGTAAAAGTGCCGTTGCCGTTATTGTAATACAAATAATCATTGTCGTGGAAATCGTTACCGACATAAATATCGGGCAATCCGTCGCCGTTAATATCGCTCACCGCCAAACCTAAACCGTAACCGAGCGAACCGTCGTGAATACCCGCTTCGGCAGAAACATCCTCGAAACGTCCGCCGAAATTTTTGTACAGTATATCGCTTGACAACTCGTCTTTATCGGCTCTGAATTTTATGTTTCTGTAACTGCGCGGTGAATGCACAGAGTGTTTCATTAAAAAACAATCCAGATCGCCATCGCCATCATAATCGAAAAATGCGGCTTGCGTACATAAACCCTTTGCATCCAAACCGAAATACGCCGAGCGTTCCGTAAAAGTACCGTCGTGATTATTGATGTACAGCGTATTATGTCCCGGCAAATTTTTATACACAGATACATGGCACACGTAAATATCCAACCAACCGTCACCGTTGATGTCAACCATCGTCACGCCTGTTTTCCAACCGATTGTATCTGCCACACCGGCTTTTAAAGTCACGTCTTCAAATTGAAAATTACCTTTGTTGATATACAGTTTATTCGCACCTTGATTGGACGTAAAATAAATATCCGGCAAACCGTCGTTGTTCACATCACCGACTGCCACACCACCGCCGTTGTAGTAATATAAGTATTCTATTATGTTCCACTGTTCGGTATCGTGCAACGTGTTAGAAAAATTCACGCCCGATTTTTCCGGTGCAATGCGCTCGAACAGCGTATCTTTTTTTTCGGTGACACGGGTTTTACAGGAAAAAAATGAGAAAGTAATTATTAAAAGAAGAGCGATTCGCTGCATTGAGAATTTTTGATTAGCAAGGTGCGAAGATACGGACAAAATGATTAAGGTGTAATTGTAGAGACGGCGATTCATCGCATCTCCTGTTTTAAAGGCGCGTTTGTTTGAGTGCCAGTTTTATTTCCGAATTTGAAAATTGATTTCAAAGTTTTTTTGCGGCGTAAGGTTAAAGATATTTAGCGATGCTCAAACAACAAATATTTTCAAATATCGTATATTATGCTGTAAAACACCTCTTCCTTTTCAATCACCCGATTCGATGAAAAAAATACTTTATGGCTGCCTGATAGTTTTTTTACCCTTAACTGTTTTCAGCCAAACCGACACTTTAACGGATAAACAAATTCGCGAACACGCTCTCGGCGAGATTCAAAATAAATTTGACAAAAAAACAAAATCTTTGGACTCGACAGTGTCGCGTTTAGATGCCAAATTAGATAATCTCGACCGCGCTATCGTATCATCGCGTAGTGCATCCGATAAAGCGGATAAACTTTTGGAGCGGGTACAAGCACTGGAAAAAAGACAAGCCACTTTAGAAGAGAGTGAACTCAACGTCTATCAAGCCAATTATCAATCGGCGTTAGTCAATTTAGTGTCTATGGACAGAGAAATTAAACCCTTGCTGTTGTTTGATGTATCTAGAAATTTTTTTTCGGCATTAACTGATGCCGGCAATCCGATGAATTATCCGGCTTACCAGACGTGGTTTAAAACTTTCAAGGCGTATGTAGAAGAACAAAAATCTAAGGAAGCGCACTTGCTCGTTTTAAGTAATTTGATGATTTTAACAGGCGATCTCTCTAAAGGCGCACCTTTTGCGGGTCCGTTGGCACAATCTATGTTTCAAGGTATCGGCTCTTATGTCAACTCTTTAGGAAAAAACAAAAAAGAATTACGCGCCGAAAGCGAAAAAATGTTTGTTTTGACGGCTAAGTTAAGTCAGTTCACTTACGATAAAAATTTGATAGACAATGAATGGCAAAGCATCACGAAAGAATTGGACGGTTTGCAATCGCTGTATGACCAAACACTGAATAAAAACTTAAATCTGCTGAATATTTTAAAACCCGAATTTCAAACCTTATTCACGAAAGAGTACGATGCGAACAGTCGCGTTAAATACGTGCAAATGCTGTCGCTGAAAGCATCGGATTTAGTGGCTTTACGAAAATCGATAGCTCCTAAAGATTGGAAAGAACCCATTTATTATCAAGAAATGGATATCCAATCTTTGAAATTGCGTTTCGGCAGAACCACGTTGCGCGTCAGTGAGAACATGGATAAATACAACGACCTCATAAAAAAATATAAATTCGACCCGGATTTGGGCGCGAAAGTGACCGGATTAGAAACCAAACTCGGCGAGTTGAAAGATTTATTCGATAAAACTTTCGACCCTGTTGATTATATCAATGCCGCAACGCGGATGTATAAAGTAAATTAATGGATTTGTAAAATTATTCCACAATTAATAAATAACGCTGCTTGTGGTTTATTTTTTAGAATTAAAGCATTAGCACTTTACTTTTACAAAAAAAATCTTTTGCCCTTATTTTTTGTTCAATGTAAATGTCCGAAACAGAAATCCGCGTATTGCCGCTTGAAGTAAATGATTTGACGGCAATAACCGGCAAAGCGGCCGAAAAATTAGGTATTGATGCTGCGGACATCAAAGACTTAAAAATTCTACGCCGCTCTTTGGATGCGCGCGGCAAAACGCCGGTGTATCAATTACGCCTCAATGTGGCTACCGATGCACCGTTTGCAGCCGAACCGGCACTTTTATCCGAATTGAAAAATGTTGAAAACGCAAAACGGGTACTGATAATCGGTGCGGGACCGGCCGGTTATTTTGCGGCATTAGAACTCATTGCTTTGGGCTTGAAACCCGTTGTGATAGAGCGCGGAAAAGATGTGCGCGCGCGCCGTCGCGATTTAAAAGCGATTCAACAATACGGTGTGGTGAATCCGGATTCCAATTATTGTTTCGGTGAAGGCGGTGCGGGTACTTACAGCGACGGTAAATTGTACACGCGCAGTCACAAACGCGGTTCGATAGAAAAAACTTTGCGCCTGCTCGTCGAACACGGTGCCAACCCTGATATTCTCATTGATGCACATCCGCATATCGGCTCCAACAAATTGCCGGTGGTGGTGCAAAATATGCGCGAAACGATTCTGCATTACGGCGGCGAAGTCCTGTTCGATAGTTGCGTAACGGATTTTATTTTAGAAGAAAAGAAAATAATCGGTGTTACCTTGAGCAGTGAAAAAGAAATTTTCGGTGAAGCCGTTATTGTGGCTACCGGACATTCAGCGCGCGATATTTATGCTTTATTGCGCCGCAAAAATATTTTAACCGAAGCCAAACCGTTCGCACTCGGTGTGCGCATAGAACATCCTCAAAAATTGATTGACGAAATACAATATAAAGGTAAAGAAAAAAATGACGTTTTGCCCGCAGCAAGTTACAGTTTGGTGTGTCAGGTAAAAGAACGCGGCGTTTTCAGTTTTTGTATGTGTCCCGGCGGATTGGTGGTGCCGGCGGCAACTGCACCGGGCGAAATAGTCGTGAACGGTATGAGCATGAGTCGGCGAGATTCGGAATATGCTAACTCCGGAACAGTAACGGCGATAGAACTCGACGATATAAAACAATACGCGCAACCGGATATTTTTTCAACACTCGCCTTTCAGCAGCACGTTGAACGCGCGATGTTCGACGCCGGAGACGGTTCGCAAAAAGCACCGGCACAACGTTTAACGGATTTCGTGATGCGCAAAAAATCCGATTCGCTGGGTGCCACTTCTTATATTCCGGGATTACTTTCAGCAGAACTTCATAAAATTTTACCGGCTTTTGTTTACGACCGATTGCGCGAAGGCGTGTTGCAATTCGGAAAACTAATGCGCGGCTATTACACCGAAGAAGCGATGGTTATCGGTACCGAAAGCCGCACTTCTTCGCCGGTACGCATTCCGCGCGATACCGTTACGCTCATGCACCCCGAAATTGAAGGATTATTTCCGTGCGGAGAAGGCGCGGGTTATGCCGGCGGTATTATTTCCGCCGCTATGGACGGGCAAAATGTTGCGAAAGCGGTGTCATTATTTTTCCGCGTATAGTTTCGTTTGTTGATTCGTATTTTAGTAAAATAGTTTATCAATTTCAGAAAAAGGTTTATTTTTGTAAAAAATTTTTAAACATGGCAGCTTCTACAGCAGAAAAAATTAAACTTCAACCTGATTTAAAACCGTCACCTACTTACACTTTCTTAGAATACTTAAAGAAAGAAGAACGTAGTATTCATAAACACGAATTTTATAACGGACAAATTATTCGTATGCCCGGATCAAAACATACACATAATGCAATAGCCGCCAACTTAATTGGTGCTTTCAAGTACCTTCTGCGACCACTTCCGAAACGTTATATTGTCCTATCAAGTGAACAAAAGGTCTACATCGAACAAGAGAACCTGTGTTTATATCCGGATGCGCTTGTAATCTGTGAAAAACCCGAACTTTGGAGAGGTCGAGAAGATTTAATTATCAATCCTCTTATCATTGTTGAAGTTTTATCAAAAAGTACTTCTAACTACGACCGTACAGGAAAATTTTTGCATTACCAGAGCCTACCTTCCTTTGAGGAATATATTTTAGTAGAACAAAACCGCATAGAAGTACAAACTTGGTTCAAAATACAACCCGATACATGGCACAAAACGGTTTGTACCGATATTAATGCTTCAATCGAACTGCGTTCGCTCGGTGTATCCATTCCGTTGAGCGAAATTTATGAGTATGTCGAGTTCCCCTTAAAATAAATAAAGTTTTAGAATGACCAAATAAAAATTTATTGTCTCTCTATTAGCTTACGGCGACTGAATGACAGTAAATTTTTATCCATGAATACTATAATAAAATACGCCCCTTACGAATTGCAATTGCGCCACCCGTTCAAAATTGCTACTTACACGCGCACTTTTACACCAATCATGTTGGTGACTATTCGCTATCACGAGTTTACCGGTTACGGTGAAGCTTCCATGCCGCAGTATTTAGGCGAAACGACGGCAACTTCAACGGCATTTTTAAAAAAAGTAAACGATAGCGGTATTCTCAATCAGTTAGATATTTCGCCCGACGCACACAACATCAATGCCTTATTGGCGGAAATAGATAAATTGGATATACAACATACGCCCTCAAAAGCGGCTCTGGATATTGCATTGTACGATTTGGTCGGGAAAATTCAACAAAAACCGGTGTGGAAAATTTTAGGTTCTAATCCGGATAAAATGCCTTTAACTTCTTTTACTATCGGTATGGATACGCCGGAAATTATCAGAAAAAAAGTATTGGAAGCGGATAAATTCGCACTACTGAAAATAAAACTCGGCTCTGACAGCGATAAAGACATTATCAACACCATTCGCAGCATCACCGACAAACCTTTGTACATTGACGCCAATCAAGGTTGGAAAGATAAATTTTTTGCATCCGATATGGTCGCGTGGCTGCAAGAACGCGGTGCCGTGATGATAGAACAACCGCTTCCGAAATCGGATTTGGATGGAAACGCCTACGTCACTGAACATTCCACTTTGCCGATTATCGCCGACGAATCGTGTCAGCGTTTAACCGATGAAATAAATATTACGGGTGCATTCGACGGTATTAATATTAAATTGATGAAATGCACGGGTCTGCGCGAAGCACAGAAAATGCTGAAATTAGCTCGAAAAAATAATCTGAAAGTCATGATCGGTTGTATGAGTGAAACTTCGTGTGGTATATTAGCGGCAGCAAGTCTGGCACCGCAATGCGATTTTGTTGATTTGGATAGTACTTTTATGGTCACCAACAATCCGTTTCGCGATCCGATTTTAGAAAACGGTAGGCTTGTTCTCTCCAACGAGTTTGGTTTAGGATTGGTAAGGAGAGATGAGATTTGAGATAGGAGAGATGAACGATGAGAAAGGAGATTTATAATTGAAGAAGATTTCACAAAAAAAACTTTGCATCTTTGCATCTTGGCGGTTTATTTTTTCCGCAAAAGTGCAAAAGCACAAAGTTTTTTTTATTTTAACGTGAGTCCGACAAAACAGAATTCATCTTTACTACTATCGTTTAATATTTTGATGAAATACACCATCGCTTTATTTTTTTTGTTTTTTGGATGCTTTGTGTCATCGGCACAAACATTTGTTGTTCCTACACCTCAACAGATAGCTTGGCAGCAAAGTGAATTGTCGGCTTTTTTGCATTTCGGTATGAATACTTCTACGGACAAAGAATGGGGAGAAGGAACGGAATCACCGCAAATATTTAATCCCACAAAATTCAATGCATGTAAAATTGTGCGCACTTTGAAAAAAGCGGGGTTTAAACGCCTCATTATCACTGCAAAACACCACGACGGATTTTGCTTGTGGCAAACCGCACAAACCGAACACTCGATTAAAAACAGCCCGTACAAAAACGGTAAAGGTGATATTGTGAAAGAATTATCGGAAGCCTGTACAACACAAGGCGTGAAATTCGGTGTATATCTTTCGCCTTGGGATAGGCATGAACCGGTTTACGGATCGTCGTTATACAATGACTTTTATAAAAACCAATTACGAGAACTTTTATCCAATTACGGCGACATCAATGAAGTATGGTTTGATGGTGCAAAAGGTGAAAACGCCAAAAATATGGTGTATGATTTTGCCGGTTATTGGAAATTGGTACGCCAACTTCAACCCAACGCTGTCATGTTTTCTGATGTCGGACCCGATGTGCGTTGGGTAGGTAACGAATCCGGGAACGCCGGAAATACCAATTGGTCAACGATAAATACTACCGGTATGTCGCCCGGTGTTGCGAATGAAAAGTATTTGAATATCGGCGATGCCGACGGCAAATTATGGATACCCGCAGAGACAGATGTATCCATTCGCAAAGGTTGGTTCTATCACGCTTCAGAAGATTCGACGGTAAAATCCGGCGCAGTTTTAATGAATTTGTATTTTAATTCGGTAGGAAAAAACAGCTTGTTGTTACTGAATATTCCGCCAAATAAAAACGGCGAATTGGGCGAAGCTGATGTAAAAAGTATTTTAGAATTTCGTAAAATGCTTAATCTCACCTTTAAATATAATTTGGCGGAAAAAGTGGCACCTGCAATCCTCACCGATAAAAAACCGGAAACCACTCTCGAATTAAAAATCGGTGAGCCATTGGTATTGGATTTCAAAAAAAAGATTGTTTTTAACGTTCTATTGTTACAGGAAAATATTGCACGAGGACAACGCATTGAAAGCGGTCTTTTTGAATTTTGGAACGGCACAGATTGGCAATTATTAAAAAATTTTACAACCGTCGGTTATAAACGGCTATTAAAATGCGATACAGTATCGACGACCAAATTACGTCTGAGGATTTTAAAATCGAAAGGCACAGTGCAATTGTCTGAATTAGGAATTTATAAACAAATTTAAAATACTGTTTTTTCAAAACGAAAATCATTTTTCAAAACGAAAATCATTTTTCAAAACGAAAATCATTTTTCAAAACAAAAATTATTTTTCAAAACAAAAATTATTTTTCAAAACAAAAATTATTTTTGAAAAACGAAATTATTTTCAAAAAAAATTCCAAAATGGATTTCGTTTTTTATTTTCAAAAAAAATTTTTTTTCGTACCTATCCGCGACCTTTGCTAAATAAAATTTTTTTGAAAATTTATTCCTCTACCATCGTCCATTTTCTATTTTCCAAATAAATGAAACGCATCGAACACATCGGCATTGCCGTAAAAGATTTAGAAGCGAGTAACAGCATTTACGAAAAACTTTTGCGCAAAAAACATTACAAAACCGAAGCTGTTGAATCGGAAGGCGTGATGACTTCTTTTTTTAAAATCGGCGACTCGAAAATCGAATTATTGGAAGCGACAAATGCCGACAGTGCGATTGCAAAATTCATAGAAAAACGCGGAGAAGGTTTGCACCACATCGCGTTTGAGGTCGCGGATATAAAAGCCGAAATGAAACGTTTGGAAGCGGAAGGTTTTATTTTACTGAACACCGAACCTAAACGCGGTGCCGATAATAAATTAGTATGCTTTTTGCATCCGAAAAGTGCCAATGGCGTTTTAATAGAACTTTGTCAAGAAATAAATTAGCTTTTGGCTTTTGGCTGATAGCTTTTAGCATTTTTTAAACTAAAAGCTATCAGCCAAAAGCCAAAAGCCAAAAGCTAAAATATGAAACCAACAATACTCATCACCGGTGCTGCCGGACAACTCGGTAACGAATTTCGTTTTTTGGCGTTCACTAACGCGCAATTTCAGTTCATTTATTCCGACGTGGATACTTTGGATATTACGAAATTACAATCAGTACGGAATTTTTTCGCAAAAAATCCGATACAATACGTTATTAATTGTGCGGCTTATACGGCGGTAGACAAAGCCGAAACGGATATAAAATTGGCAACGCTCATCAACGTGAACGGTGCGCGCAATTTGGCGAAAGTTTGCAGCGAATACAACGCGGTGCTCATACAGATTTCTACGGATTACGTTTATCACAACCGGCAAAACACGCCGTTCGTTGAAACCGATGTAGTGAGTCCGAAAAGTGTGTATGCAAAAACCAAACTCGCCGGCGATAAAGCGGTTTTGAAATACAATACTGCGTCGTTGGTGTTGCGCACATCTTGGTTATACGGTACATTCGGATATAATTTCGTAAAAACGATGTTGCGCCTCGGAAAAGAAAAAACAGATTTGAGCGTCGTGTTCGATCAAATAGGTACACCGACTTACGCCCGTGATTTGGCAAAAGCGATTTTATTTGTTATTAATAAAATAGAAACTAAAGCCGTTTCGCGCTCAACGGCACATGGCGTTTGGCATTACTCGAATGAAGGCGTTACGAGTTGGTTCGATTTTGCGCAAGCGATTATGGATTTTTCGGATTTAAAATGCCGCATTCATCCGATTGTTTCGGCGCAATATCCGACACCCGCCGCACGTCCGCCGTTCAGTGTTATGAATAAAGATAAAATAAAAAAAGTATTCGGTATTGATATTCCGCATTGGCAAAGCAGTTTGCGCGAATGTTTGAAAGCATTGGAAAGTGGAAGGTAGAAAGATCAAGCAGCGTAAAGGGAAATAAAGCGGGGCTTGTTTGAAAATAAAAACGTGTCAGAAAAAGCTTTTCTCGATACATTTTTTATTTTTGTAGCAGCGTTCTAATTAAAAAAGCCTGAGTAGCAATCGTGATTTAGCATGATAGTGAGTCGAAGAAAGAAGTCTTCTACGAACGATATTCATTTTTTGTGTGGGGAAAATCATTTAGAGCAGGTAGCTCGAACTTTATCAATATTTTTTAGCTTGCGAAAGGATTTTATTTTATTCATTTAAGAGATAAATCACAATCCGTTAGTACTCAAAAGTTAATTAAAAATTAAAAATTCATTCATTTATTTGCTCCTAATGCTCCGCTAACGCAAGTGCGTCTTCAATATAAAAAAAATAAGTATGCCGGCGACGGTTGATAAATTTTCGCAGGCATACTTTATTTTTTTTTGTAATAGAGTTGAGACGATCGGTGATTTACCTAATGAAAACTACAAAATAAACGGTTGCTCACTCGTCTACCATTTCGTTGGTCACTGCATGAAGATTGGAAAACCACAGTGTTTAAGATACCCGCTATACCAATCTGACATATTTTGTAGTTTCACCAAGCTAATCTACATCTAGAAGACGATTATGTTATTTACCAACTTTTATTGCTTTAATCTTTCGGCAATAAAACTTTGTCAATAACATGAATTACTCCGTTTGACGCTTCAATATCAGCAGTAACAACTTTTGCGTTACCTATTGTTACCTCTCCGCCTTTCACCGTCACTTTTAATTTACTACCTTCTACCGTAGTCAATTCTTGTCCATCTTTCAAATGAGCAGCCTCCATTTTTCCGCTTACAACATGGTAAGTCAAAATTTTAGAAAGTTTTGCTTTGTTTTCAGGTTTTAATAATTTGTCCACCTCAGATTGGATAGCGGCAAAAGCAGCATCATTAGGTGCAAAAACTGTGAATGGCCCTTTGCCCTGCAATGTTTCTACCAAGCCTGCGGCTTTTACAGCGGCAGCAAGTGTTTTACAATCTTTTGCAGCAATCGCCACAATGTCATGAGTCATTTTCATCTCTTTTTCCACTTTAAATTTAATTTATTAAGAAGATTAATTTCTTCCGAGTGCAAAATTACGTTTAAACGGTAGGCTAAATTATTACACAATTCTATTTTAGAATTACATAATTTACACTTTTCTGTAAATCAATAAAGGAACGAAAATGACTAAGATGCTTAGATAATTTTCATTGTTTTACTTAGCCGGACGGTCGGGCTAATAAATATCAAAATTATCTTTCTTTGAAGCAGAATATTTACGAGCCCTTATTATTAGCCGACAAACTCCCTTAAAATAAATTAAGACAAACCATTCTAAAACAACAATGCCGATACAAATTAAAATCCACTTGTCAATTTTATTGCTGATAGTTGCATACAGCAAATAAAAAATTGCTACATTCATAAATAGGCGGACGACGGTATGAATTGTTTTTTATGATGATGAGTTTAGTCACTGTTAATTTGTTTTTGCCTAAATTGGAATTTCTAATCGTTCACTTTTTGTAAAACCAAAATGCTGATTATTGCCCGCTCGCATAGGCTATATCTTAAAAAACCGAAAAAGCCGGTCGAAGTTTATAAACTTCGATTCACTATGTTTCGCGTCTTCGATATGAACGAGAAAAATTCAGACAAAGGGGTTAAGTGTTTTTACCCGATGCCCGCATGAGTTTGTTTAAAAAAGAAAAACGTTTCAAGAAAACATTTTCTCAACACGTTTTCTTATTTTTGTCGTGGATTAAAAAGACTTCTGTGCATTAGGTAGACCGCATGATAGCGGGTCGAAGACAAAACTCTTCTACCGGCGATATTCATTTTTTTTAGGGAAAGGCTCGTTCCGAGAAAGTAAATTATTCGCATTAATAACTTTTTTTCATGAGAAATGCAAAGACGTAAATTTTTAAAAAAAACGTTGACAGGTTTTGCGCCCGTAATATTTGCGCCAATGCTATTGCATTCGTGTGCGAAAGATAATCAAACCATTCCTTCAAATACAAAGACGGTTATCGTTATTGGTGCCGGAATTGCCGGAATTGCTGCTGCGAATAAATTAAAGCAAAAAGGTTTTAATGTCATTGTTTTAGAAGCGCAAGAAAAAATCGGCGGACGCATAAGAACAAATAGAAGTCTCGGTATCGCTTTTGACGAGGGTGCAAGCTGGATTCACGGACCCAACGGTAATCCGATAACCAATTTGGCGGCACAAGCGGGTGCTAAAACTTTTTTAACCGATAATAATAGCGTTAATGTTTTTGATACGAATGCAATGCCGTATTCGGACGGTATTTTGACCGATACCCAAAACCAATTTAAAGTAGCTTTAACGGAAGTAAGAAAAACCGGAACCGTTACTCAAAGTTTTCAAACCGTATTTAATGCGCTGTATCCGACAAAACTGGATGACAGGCTTTGGAAATATTTACTTTCCGCTTATTTAGAATTTGATACAGGTTCAGATATTTCTAAACTTTCGTCAAAATATTTTGATGATGATGAAAAATTTAACGGGCCAGATGTTATTGTAGCAAATGGATACGATAAAATCACACAATTTTTAGCTCAAGGATTAAACATAAAATTGAATACACGCGTAACCTCTATCAATTATTCTGAAAATAAAATCCTTGCAACAGCTAACGGAAATTATTTTGAAACCGATTACATCTTAGTCACTGTTCCGTTGGGTGTCTTGAAAAAAAATGTGATTACTTTTACGCCCGCTTTACCCGCCGATAAACGGGATGCCATTAACGATACGCAGATGGGAAATGTCAATAAATTTTTATTGATTTGGAACACGGCTTTTTGGGACACATCACTTCAATACATAGGTTGTACGCCGGATACGAAAGGGAAATTCAACTACTTCCTCAACATGAAAAAATTTATATCCGATAATGCACTCATGACATTTGCATTCGGCGATTACGCCACTGCCACAGAAACCATGTCGGACGGTCAAATTAAAGATGCGGTTATGTCGAATTTAAAAAATATTTACGGTAACGGCATTCCGAATCCGTCCGGTTTTTTACGCACGAAATGGGGGCAAAACATAAACACATACGGTTCATATTCTTTTGCAACAAACGGTACTACTTCCGATGACTTTAATGTTTTAGCGAACGCCGTAAATAATAAAATTTTTTTTGCCGGCGAACATACCGATAAACTATATCGCGGAACCGTTCACGGTGCTTATTTAAGTGGTATTCGCGAAGCGGATAAAATAATTGCACTTTAATCCCATTCACGAAATCATGTATGCCGCAGAAATCTCTCCGGCTTTTTTTCATTTAAAAACATGCTGCAATGGAACGCAAGAAATTCATGCTTCCGACTTCTGTATTCGATTTTAAATTGTAAAATCGTATGCGTACAAATTTTTGCGATGATACAGCAAAATATTTTTTTAAATATTTTTGAATATTTTTACTTTCTGCAAACTTGGCTTTTTGAATTGAAAAACACTTTATGCAGGCAAACAATTCTGCTTAAATTTATTTGAATGATTCACAAATTTCGTTAAATTTGCATTATTAAAATCAAACGAATAACTATGGCGAAAGATATTTATCATAAAATTGTACGCGAAGTTTTGGAAAAAGACGGCTGGGTAATTACACATGACCCGTATTATTTGGTTTTACAAAAAGATGTAGCAGAATACGAAATTGATTTGGGCGCCGAAAAATTATTGGCTGCGGAAAAAGGAGAAGAAAAAATTGCAATAGAAATAAAAAGCCTTTTAAAAACTTCACTGTTGCATGAATTTCACAGTGTAATCGGACAATATCTTATTTATCATTACGGTTTACAAAAAAGAGAACCTGACAGGCAACTATATTTAGCTATTTCTCTTTTCTCTTACAAAAAACTTGAAACTATTCCTCCGCTCTTGGATATGATCAGAGATTTTAAGATAAAAATTATCTGCTTCGACAATGAAACTAAAGAAATAATATCATGGAAAAAATAAAAAAATACGCCGATATCATCACCTCCATTATAAAACAATACGATCGTCCCGCCAATCCTATTGAAACGCATATTATTATTGATGAAAAAAAACATCATTATCAAGTGCTGCGCATGGGTTGGACGGACAGAGATACTTTTATGCTACGCATAATCTTGTATTTTCAAATTAAACCGGACGGTAAAGTTTGGATTTTAGCCAATTGGACAGAAGATGACATTGAAGATATACTTATCGAAAAAGGTGTTTTTAAAACGGATATTGTATTAGGTTTGTTTCCCGCTTACATACGTCCCGATACTGGTTTTGCAGTTGCTTAAATAAGTCTGTTTTTTAAAAAACACACTTAATGCCAGCGAATCAAACAAAAGCAATTGAACATTAGGATTTCTTTTTGTACTTTTGTGCAAAGTTTGGGTTGATGGAATTATATTTTCCCTTTCCTCGAAAATATTTAGATGCTAACAGAAATTATCAAGAAAATTGTAGAAATAATAAAATAAATAGAGAAATGGCAGGACAATCTTTTATTTTAAATGACGACAATGCAATATTAAAATTAAATTCTCCAAAAAATTCAATTGATGGCCCATACAAAGTAGTTTATAAAGATGTTGATGAAAGATGGGTAATTGTTGCTTTAAGTTGGGATAGTCATCCAAGTTTAGCTATACGTTGATTTTGGGGTAATGGAGGAAATGCATTTTCTAGTGTAAATCCAACTTGGTTAATTATTCCGTCACAATTAGTAAATGGTATTCTGAATAGTTTACCTTTAGATTTTAAATTTAGAAAATCAATTGTTAAAATTTCTTAATCAAGAAATTGATGAAAAAAACTTGTAAAATTAATAGAATATGAATGATTGCTTTCTAATTTGCACACTTGACATAGGTTTCTGAAACCAAGCCTATAAAAAACAAGACAGCCTTGGCGAAAATTTGTCAACTCTAGCTTACTAATCAGTTAGTATTTTATGATCACATAAGCGCTTTTAGTCGGAACACTTCCACAAATAAAAAAACGTAACGAAAAATTTTTTTCGGCGCGTTTTTTTATTTTATAAGGAAGTCAAGTAAATGAAAAATTAAACGAACATTTGTAGGTCTTAACCGCTTAACGTAATTTGCAGCCGGAAATAACTGCAAACAAAATATCTATGACCAAATTGATATTGATCTTAGTTGAGTTGGTTGGTTGGTTAGTTTTTTCCAATTTTATTTATTTTACTTATTTTAAAAATGAAATTATACACTACAGTATTCCTTTTCTTAAATATTTTTCTTGTACAAAATATTTCCGCACAACTCGCACCCAAAAAAATGACGAGTGCGGACATACACGATGCGATAAAAAAATTAAATGTGGTGGGTTCGGTATTGTACATTGCCGCGCATCCTGACGACGAAAACCAACGTTTTATTTCGTACATGGCGAACGACCGCAAATTGCAATCCAATTATCTTTCGATAACACGCGGCGACGGCGGACAAAATTTAATCGGTTCGGAACTCAGCGAATCTTTGGGTGTGTTGCGCACGGAGGAATTATTAATGGCGCGATCAGTGGACGGTGGTAAACAAATGTTCACGCGCGCAATCGATTTCGGATTTTCCAAAAGTCCGGCAGAAACGATGCGGATTTGGAATAAACAGGAAGTTTTGTCCGATGTGGTGTGGGCAATCCGGAAAACACAACCGGATATTATCGTCAATCGTTTTTCGGCGGATACAAGTATTGAAACACACGGTCATCATACGTCTTCGGCAATACTTTCCGTTGAAGCATTTGACTTAGCCGGAGACCCGAAAGCATTTCCTGAACAACTCAAATATGTGAGCGTTTGGCAACCGAAGCGCGTTTTTTTCAATACCTCTTATTTTTTTTACGGCAGTCGGGAAGCATTCGATAAAGCCGACAAAACCAATTTATCCACGCTTGATTTAGGTGTTTATTATCCGAGTAAAGGCAAATCGAATAACGAAATTGCATCGGAAGCGCGTTCCATGCACCGATGTCAAGGTTTCGGTTCAAATACCGTTCGCGGCAGCGATTTGGAATATTTTGATTATTTGAAAGGCATCGGTAAACCGCAAAAAGATTTATTCGACAATATCAATACGACTTGGTCGCGTTTGGAAGGCGGTGAAAATATCGGAAAAGAAATCGCGAAACTCGATAAAAACTTTTCTTCCGATAATCCTTCGGCAAGTGTACCGGAACTTTTGAAAATCATGCAACAAATTGAAGGCATTAAAAACGAGTATTGGAAAAATATTAAATTGGCGGAAATTAAAGAAATCATTCGCGCTGCTTGCGGTTTGTATTTTGAAGCCACCACCAACGCGCAAAGTTCCACGCCGAACCAAGACGTAGAAATAAATTTGGAGGCTATCAACCGCTCGAACGCGAAAGTTCAAATCAATAAAATTACTGTAACGGGTGCCAATAAAGATACAACCTTTACTCAGGTTCTGAATAATAATGTACGGTTTACATCCAAATTCAAAGTACATATTCCCGCTAACGCAACCTTCACCGCACCGTATTGGTTGCAAAAAGAAGCGTCACTCGGTATGTATCGCGTAGACGATCAAGAATTGCGCGGTTTGCCGGAAACACCGCGCAATTCGCGCGCGATATATGATGTCACGATTAACGACATACCAATGCGTTTTGAAAGCACGGTAGCTAATAAATTCGAAAATCCGGCACGCGGCGAAACTTGGCGACCGTTCGAGATAACACCGCCCGTATTCGTGAATTTGTCGGAAAAAGTTTATATTTTCAGTGATACGACTTCTAAAACAATTCAGTTTGTCGTTAAAGCCGGCGCGAACAACGTGGAAGGTATTTTGAAGCCGCAAGTACCGGATAATTGGACGCTCATACCGAAAGAAAAAATATTTTCGCTTAAACAAAAAAACGAAGAAACCGTATTGTCTTTCCGTTTAACCGCACCTTCGACAGCGAGCGAAACCGTGATAAAAGCGCAAGTATTGATGCAGCCGCAAATGCAAATCATGGATAATTTGAAAGCGGAATGGATGCCGATAGAAACAAAATCGGTGCGCACTATTGCCTATGACCACATACCGACACAAACCATGCTGCAACCGGCAGATGCGAAAATAGTAAAATTAGATATTCAAAAACGCGGCACGCAAATCGGATATTTTATGGGTGCCGGCGACGATATGCCGGCGTGTCTGGAACAGATAGGCTATAAAGTAACGCAACTTAATGACGCAAGTTTTCAAGATGCCGATAATTTGAAAAAATTTGATGCCATTGTGGTCGGTATTCGGGCTTACAATACAAAAGAAAAACTCGCTTTCTTCAATGCAAAACTTTTGGATTACACCAAAAACGGCGGAACGGTAGTGGTGCAATACAACACGAACGGACGTGATTTGGTGCTTCAAAATTTCGGTCCTTACCCGTTCAAAATCGGACGCGGCAGAACGACCGAAGAAGACGCAAAGATGCGTTTTTTGAAACCGGAACATCCGGTGCTGAACACACCCAATAAAATCACACAAAAAGATTTCGACGGTTGGGTGCAAGAGCGCGGTTTGTATTTCGCATCCGAATGGGATAAAAATTACGATGCGGTGCTGAGTTGTAACGACACGGATGAAAAACCCGAAAACGGCGGATTACTCGTTGCGCAATACGGTAAAGGTTGGTATGTGTACACCGGATATTCTTTTTTCAGAGAAATGCCGACGGGTGTTTCGGGTGCGTATCGTTTGTTTGCGAATTTAGTGTCGTTGCATTAATCGCTCATGATATAAAAAAGGTGCAGCGCGTCGAATAATATTTTACAGGATAAAATAATAAAGTATGCTCAACCTTTTCCCAAATAATCAGTTTATCATTGAGCATTAAAAATTAAGCATTCAGCAATAAAATATGAACTCAACCCTTGCCGATTTACGCCAAGATTACCGCTTACAAGCACTCGATATACAAGATGTGCTGACCGATCCGATAAAACAATTCGAGAAATGGTTTGACGATGTACTTAAATCCGAAATTTTAGAACCCAACGCTATGGTTTTAGCAACCGCAACACGCGACGGCATACCCTCGGCGCGCGTGGTTTTGCTGAAAGATATATCCGAAGCCGGATTTACTTTTTATACAAATTACGCATCACGCAAAGGAGGTGAACTCGAAAAAAATCCGCGTGGGGCTTTATGTTTCAATTGGTTAGAACTTCAACGTCAAGTGCGTATTGAAGGGACGATTGAAAAAGTAGCTGAAAGTATTTCAAAAGCATACTTTGATGTACGTCCGTATGCAAGCCGAATCGGCGCGATGTCGTCACCGCAAAGTCAAATCGTGCCGGACAGGAAATTTTTGGAAGATGCCGAAAAAAAATTCAGAGCCGATTTTCCGGAAACCGGCTCCGTACCTAAACCCGCAGTGTGGGGCGGTTATTTATTGAAGCCTACAGTTATCGAGTTTTGGCAAGGCAGAAGAAGCCGGTTACACGACCGCCTCGTTTTTATTCTTCAAAATGATAATTCTTGGAAGATTGAAAGATTAGCTCCGTAGAGTTAATTGCGAATTAAAACAATGTAAATGCCTTAAGTAAACAAACGGTGCTTGTGTTTATTTAAGGCATTTAAAATAAGAAAATTATGCCACCTAAACGATATGAGATAGAGGTGTTTTCTGAAACGTGAAGACTAATTTACCAAAATAATTTTTAACAGCATCCTAAAAACCATTTCTAACATAAATGAATCCCCCATTAAAATTAAATTTCTGAGATGGACAAGCTATCTTTACAAATTCTATAAAGAGACCAATAACCGTAATGAAAAAAAGAACCTTCCTAAAACTATCTTCTACGATTGCAGCAGGGGCTTTAATGCCCGGCATTTCTGCTTGCGATAAACCGGTAAAAACTAAACTCACTAATTGGTCGGGCAACCTTACTTACAGCACAGGAAATGTAGATTTTCCCACATCGGTGGAAGAAGTGCAAACTTTAGTAAAAAAATATTCTAAAATGAAAGTGTTGGGAACTCAACACTGTTTCAATACCATTGCCGATTCAACGGATCATTTGGTGTCATTGAAAAAAATGAATAAAGTGGTGGCGTTAGATGCTGCCGCTAAAAAAGTGACAGTTGAAGCCTGTATTCGATACGGCGAATTAGCGCAGTATTTAGATGAAAAAGGTTTTGCGCTTCATAACTTAGCATCCCTGCCGCATATTTCTGTTGCCGGAGCTTGTGCAACGGCAACGCATGGTTCGGGCGTTAAAAACGGGAATTTAGCAACTGCTTGTTCGGGTTTAGAAATGGTAACTGCCGCCGGTGAAATAAAAACATTGACAAAAGAAAAAAACGGTGAAGAGTTTTTAGGTGCTGTTGTCGGCTTAGGGGCGTTAGGTGTGGTTACGAAAGTGACGCTTGATGTAATTCCGACTTTTAAGGCATCGCAATTGGTTTATGAAAATTTACCCTTTGCTGTATTGGAAAAAAATTTCGACGAAATTATGTCATGCGGATACAGTGTGAGTTTATTCACGGATTGGCAAAACAACAATGTGAGCGAAGTGTGGGTGAAAAATAAAATCGGCGATGCCGTAAACAAAAACAAAACGCCGGAATTTTTCGGTGCAAAACCAGCCGTTAAAAATGTGCATCCGATTATCGAGTTGGATGCCGTTAATTGCACGGAACAAATGGGTGTACCCGGAACTTGGTACGAAAGATTACCGCATTTCCGTTTAAATTTTACGCCGAGTAGCGGTAAGGAATTACAATCCGAATTTTTTGTACCGCGTGAAAACGCTTTTCGCGCTTTGCAAGCCATAAATAAATTGGGTAATAAATGGAAACAAGATTTATTCATTTCCGAAATCCGGACAATTGATGCCGATAATCTTTGGATGAGTATGGCGTATAAACGCGAAAGCGTAGCCATCCATTTTACATGGAAACAAACCGATAACGTGATAAAACTTATTCCGTTTGTTGAAGCGGAGTTGGCGCAATACGGCGTGCGTCCTCATTGGGGAAAATTATTTACGCGCACATCGGCAGAGTTGAAAGCGGTTTATCCGAAATTCGATGACTTCTTGGCGTTAACAAAACAATACGATCCGCAAGGAAAATTCAGAAATAAATTTTTGGAAAATGTTTTGGTTTGATTTGGGTTGGGGAAATAAAAATAGAAAAAAAATGCGCTGAGAAAATATATTTCTCGGCGCATTTTTTTTGCGTTATCTGAATCCCGATTTGCCAACGATAATATCTATGAGTTCAACTTTCGCAATTAATTTCTAAAGTTTCGGTTTGTATTTCGAGTCGTCCAATATTTTTTGTGCGTCGTGCATTTTCAAAATATCTTCGAGAGAAATTTTCGGGTGACGCTCCATATATTGTTTCACGATTTGCCAACCGATAAAATTAGCGGTGCGTCCGGGTGCTTCTTGCGGCATACCGGAAGCGTTGGGGCTCGGATTAATTAACTTATTTATCTTTTGCAATTCAGTCGTGTACAGCAAATTTTCTTGCTGAAAATATGCCCACACCTGCGATTCATTTTCAAAAACCCATTTTGTTTGTACCGAAGTATATCCCAATTTGATACTGTCCGGTGTTTTAGGCAGCAAACAGTCCAAGACGTAAAGTATTTTACCGTTGTTCATCATCTGGTCAATCAAACGCGTACCGATTGATTCGCCGACCAATTCGCCGGACAAACGCTCAAAAAAAGTTTTCGTCAAATATTCTTTCGTCAAAGTTCTCCGGATATAATCGTAACTCAAATTTTCCACTTGGCCATAAGCGAAATAATTTTCTCCCAGAAAGAAATCTAACCCGATACCCATCGTCGTATCCGTCGGCGGTGTGATGCCGTAATGGTACATCGAAAAAAAAGTATACACATCCGGAATGGAGCGTTTAGGAAAATAATAACGGAAATATCGAAAACCCTGATTGATTTCCGTTCGATACGGTTCAAAATTTCCGTACTGCTTTTGAATGGTATCGTTTAGGGCGCGCACATCTTTATCGCCTAAAAACATTTTAAGTTCGTCTTTGAAATCGTGCGTACCGTCGCTCATAATCGGACCGAACCAGATTTTTGAGAATTTCGGATACTTTGCAAATAATTCAGCCGTACCTTTTTTGATGTTATTCGTATCAATTTTCATCAACTCTTGCTCATACCGATATATTTTCACATCCATAGGTATGCCTGAAACATCGGGAGCTTTCAAGTTTTCATCTTTACAGCCGACAAAGAATGTAAGAACAAAAGGTACGAAAAGTAAGAATATCCTGTACATGAAAGGAAATTTATAAAATATAGCTTGATAATTGTTTTAAAACTAAAAATGCAACACACTTATGGTGTCTCACGGGTTAATAATACGTTCCATTGCTTTTATTATAGGGCAATTTCAAGAAATCGAGCGATCCCGGACGCACACGCAAAAAGAAAGAATACGTATTGCGCGTGGGTTGCCAATTCATACCCATTTCCCAACAGTGCAGACTGCGGAAAAAACCGAAATCCGGATACGTCAAACGTTTATTCGCAAAATCGTAACCGATATTGCCGACCGTTATGCGCCAATTTTTCGTAATCGGAATATCACCGGAGGTATAAAGCGCGTTCTGCACTATCGTTGTATCATGCCCGAATTGTTTATCTATACTCACTGCAAACGTATGACGCAGCGAAAAATTATTGAAAATATCTAAAAAAGATTCTGCTGCCGCTCTTTTCAACGCGGAGCGTCTGGCGATGCTGTCTTGTTGGCGAGTAGTAAGAGATTGCGGCTGACTGCCGGGTAATACAGTCGGATTGTTGAATAATTCTCTGATTTGCCGGATGCTCAAACCTGTATTTATACTGAGCGTCAGGTTTTCAAAATTCAATAATTTACCGTTGGCTTGATACGCGAAAGTTTGTAAACGTCGTCCGTCTTTATTGCGTCCGTATGGATCGAAAAGCGCATTCACGCTCAATGACGACAGCCCTTTAAACAAACTCGTATTCGTGGACATCGCAACGCGACTCCATTTAAAAGAATCGGCAATGGCATTAAAACTGCCGCCGATAAAAATATTTTCCAAGAGTTTCATTTTCTTTAAAGTCGAATCTTTGGAAAGATATTTTAATTCAAAAAAATTGGAAAGCGAATAGGTTATAGCTGCCTGTGGACCACCCGAAGAAGGTGTACCGAAAATGGAATTTTCGTACCGACTGTAAATTTGTTTCAGCGGATTATTGAGATTGGTTTGCACACTGTCCGCATAATTGCGATAATCCGGCGAATAAACAAAACCGATATTCGGATCTACGCGGTGACGAATACCGCGTAACCAACCTTTTTTGAAATTTATGGTGCCGAAAATTTTCGTAGACAGATTCGCTCCCGCCGAAAGCTGACCGACGCGCGAAAAACGATTATTAAAAAAAGTATCCACTTTGCCGCTTTGTATCGTATCGTTCACGACAGTCGAATCTATGCGCAAAGCGGAAATAGTATCGTAAACCACACGCGGTTTTGTAATGACTGACGGATCAAATTTGCGCGTCTGATCTTTCAAATACCACAACTCGCTGTAATTGATACTCGGAGAGAATTGAAAATTGCCGATTTGAAAATTCACGTTGCTGCTCATCGTGTGGCTCATGCCGAATTGTGCACTGTTCCACATTTGAGGCGTAAACAACAATGAATCTTTGGTTTGAATACGGTTTGTGAGTTTGGTATTGTATTGAAATGATATTTTTTCGTACCAACGCTCTTCACCTACCAATTTTTTTCTTTTGAACGGAAAAATCGTTTGCAACGAAAAATTCAAATCCGGAGCCGTGACCGTGAAATCGCGCGTAATCGTATTTTGCGAATGTTGGAAAGAGCCGCTTAAACTATAAGGTTTGCCCGGAAATGTTTTCGTAAACGAAATGGAGGAGTTGAGCGATGTCGTAGTCGCGTGTGCAAAATCGTTGTACGTCGTGCTGTTGTAGTTGGCGTACTGACTTGCGCTCGTACTGCCCGACATATTCACGCTCGCCGAAAACGACAATGTAGGATTCACGCGCGAATCTTTGCTGTGATTCCATTGTATACTCCACGACGGTATGCGGTTCGAATTGGCATAAGCATCTTCCGTAATCGTACTTCGATAGCCGAGTGTAAAACCGCCGGAGTAGGTGTATTTTTTCACGTAACTTGATCTTAGCTTCAAACCGAACGTGCCTTTCCAATACACATCGCCCGTCGCGGTTAAATCGTAATTGTCGCTAAGCGGAAAATACCAACCCATTTCGCGAAGCCCATAACCGAAAGTCGGACTGTATTCGTAATCGCGCGGAAAAATTAAACCGGTGCGTTTACCTTTGGTGAGCGGAAAAAAAGCGAACGGCAAAAACAAGGGCGTAGGCACATCACTGATATACAATTGCGACAAACCAACGATGACCATTTTGTTGGCAATCACTTTTTGTTTATTGCTGTAAATACCGAAATGCGGATGCGGCGCGTTGCAAGTCGTAAATATCGCGCCCGAACTGTATGCTATATCGTCGGTAACTTGGTTTTGCGCTGAGTCTTTTACACTTGCCGTGAACTTTGTTATTGCGCCGTGAATGTACACATCGTTTTGCTTTGTAACGACATCGAACACCAAACCTTTACGCGTTTTGAAATTGTAGCGCATACTATCAGCCGTAAAATCTTGTTGCCCTTCTTTAAAATGCGGTAAGCCGATTTTTTTTCCCGCCGAATCCAAGGTCGGTCCTGCCGAAGCGATATTGTTTTTAAAATCTATGACAATAAAATTTGCCGTTAGATTGATGGTCTTATATTTTACAATCGCATTGCCGTACAAGTAAATAAAATTGTGCGCATAGTCGAAAACTATTGAGTCTTTGGCATCGTAATCTACTTTAGAGTCCAAAGAATCTTTTGAAAGCGGCACACCGACCAGCAACGAATCGTTTTTCGCGCGCGTTGTCACCGTATCCTTTTTTAATGTTTTGTCTTTTGTTTGATTACCGAGAGTTGAGGGGAATGTTCCGGTTTTTTTTATCGGCAAAGTATCGGCAACAATCTGTTTTTTATCTTTCGTCCCTTGTGCTTTGTCCTGCGATTGCGCTTTGCCGATGTTAACAAATAGCAAAAGCGCCGCTAAAAGCCCAACGACTTTTGACAATACTGACAGTTTAATATTACTTTTGTTTTTAAGCACGATTTTTGAATAATTTTGACAATGGACTTTAGACTTTGGACAATTGACTTCGTAATGAAAAAAACCAAAGCCCAACATCCAAAATCTAATATCCAAAGTCTAACGTCTAACGTCCAAAGTCTAACGTTCCTTTATGATAAAGCCAAAACTTATACTTCTATTAACGCCGATTGTACTGGCTTTGCCGTTCCTGAATTTTATTAAAAGCGATTTTAACAAAAATTTAACTGAACAGGCAACTTTATCCGCTTCCGTTACAGAAGATTCCATTCAATTTCAAACCCGACAATACCGCATAAAAAAAGTAGTGATTGATGCCGGTCATGGCGGATACGATAGCGGTTGCAAAAGTAATGAAGGTACAGAGAAAAATAACACTTTGGCGATGGCATTACTCACCGGAACGAAAATTAAAAACGCTTTTCCGGACATCGAAATTATCTATACCCGCGATAAAGACGAATTTATTGAACTTCACAAGCGCGCCGATATTGCCAACAAAGCTAAAGCGGATTTATTTATATCCATTCATTGCAACTCCACCGACGAAGGCACAAGCACAACAGGCACTGAAACGTATGTGTTGGGCAATCATAAAAAAGAAGAAAATCTGATAGTGGCGCGCCGCGAAAATGCCGCCATTTTACTCGAAGACGATTACGAAAAACAATACGACGGATTCGATCCGTACAGCAATGAAGCCTATATTATTTTCAGTTTGTTTCAAAACGCTTATTTGGATAAAAGTATTCTACTGGCAAAATTCGTGGATGAAAATTTGAAAAACAATGCGCATCGCCGAAGTTTGGGCGTAAAACAAGCCGGATTTATTGTTTTGAAAGAAACCGCTATGCCGAGTATTTTGATAGAAACCGGTTTTTTGAATAACCCGCGCGAAGGCGAATTTATCAGCAGTAAAGACGGACAGGAAGAAATATCTTCATCCGTGTTCACTGCGTTCGCGCAATATAAAAACGCCGTAGAAACGCGCAACGAACCGGAGTTGGTGCGCGTAGCAGCGATACGTTCAACGCCCGACAGTTACAATACCGTTCCCGATAACCGTATCACTTACAAAATTCAATTATTAATGTCTTCGCAAGACATCAGCACGTCCGACAAACTGAAAAGCATTTCTTTTTTAGAAAAAACCAAAGAAGGTAACGTGTACAAATTTTATAAAACCGGTCTCGAAGATTATTGTCAAGCACAAATCGTCCTGAAAAAAATGCGCACACAAGGTTTCGCCGATGCATTTATAGTCGGTTTCAAAAACGACGCGCGGGTAAAAGTGGAAATGCAAAGTTGCAAATAAAAAAATAATATTACGCAAGCGTAATTAAATAAGTGCCGTTAGGCATGGTATATCGGTAGCGGCGGATTTTCAATCCGCCGCTCAAAACAAACGATTCAAGTTCCGTAGGAACGGCATATTTTAATGCACATTTGAGCAAAATATACCGTCTCTAAGAGACTTAAATTGCCTTTTCTATTTTACGGCGGATTGAAATCCGCTGCTACCAACATTTAGTGCTTATCGGCACTTATTTCACAACTCCTAATAATTCTTTCCGATTAAAATTATTTAAAATCCCCGATACACGCACATAACGCGATTTTTGTTTTATTTTTGCATAAAAATTGGACAAAAAAGCCGAGCTAAAAAAATCGATTTTTTTTGTCGCGTAAATAAAAAACATAAATCGCAAATTCCCACTCGCATGACCTCTTACGCGGATATTGAAGCACTGAGCCACGAAATTTATATTGCAAGTCGTTTTACGGAACGCATACAAGCGGAAACTTCTAAAATTATTATCGGGCAGAACAATATGCTCGAAAAATTGATGATCGGCTTACTTTCTAAAGGACATATTCTGCTCGAAGGTATGCCCGGCTTGGCAAAAACTTTAGCCATAAAAACGCTCGCCGCTACCATCAATGCGCATTATCAGCGCATACAATTCACGCCCGATTTATTGCCCGCCGATATTACCGGTACCATGATTTATAATCCGGCACAGTCGGCTTTTACCGTAAAAAAAGGTCCCATTTTCGCCAATTTTATTTTAGCGGACGAAATCAATCGCGCACCGGCAAAAGTACAATCGGCACTGCTTGAAGCGATGCAGGAACGGCAGGTGACAATCGGCGATACGACGTTCAAACTCCAAGAACCTTTTTTGGTATTAGCCACCCAAAATCCGATTGATCAGGAAGGTACGTACCCGTTGCCGGAAGCGCAATCCGATAGGTTTATGCTGAAAGTAAAAATTGATTATCCGACCAAAGATGAAGAGCGCGCCATTATTCGACAACAACTCAATCCGGAAGCTGAAAAAGTAACGCAAGTCGCGGATATTTCGGATATTTTGAAAGCGCGTGAAGTCGTAGCACGTGTATACATGGATGAAAAAATTGAGCAGTACATTCTCGATATTGTTTTCGCCACGCGCAAACCGCAAGATATCGGCTTAACCAAACTTAAAAATCTGATAGCGTACGGTGCAAGTCCGCGCGCAAGTATTGCTTTGGCGAGTACGGCAAAATCGTTGGCATTTTTGCGCGGACGCGGTTACGTGATTCCGGAAGATATTCGCGCTTTGTGCCACGACGTTTTGCGTCACCGCATCGGTATGACTTATGAAGCTGAAGCGGAGAACGTAACGAGCGAAGACATTATTCAACAGATTTTGAATAAAGTCGTAGTACCCTGAACTCAATTTTTATTATATTTGCAACATGACAACTTTAAATTCAATAGTGCGACTTCTTAAACAACTCAAACCGGAATTGAAAGCAAAGTATCACGTCAGTTCAATCGGTCTGTTTGGTTCTGTAGTGCGAGATGATTTCAATGTTTCGAGTGATATTGATATAATCGTAGATTTCAGTAAAACCCATTGGTATTGAATTTGTGGACTTAGCGGATTTTATAGAAAAAAAACTTGAAAAACGCATTGACTTAGTGTCAAAGAACGGCGTGAAACAAAAATATTTGCGCACATTCGAATCTGAAATTATTTATGTCTAAACGAATACCGCTTCTTTTGGTTGAAGATATAATTGATAGCGGTAACAAAATTCTTCTCTACACAAATAACCTTTCACTAGAAGATTTTATTAATGACAGTAAAACGGTTGATGCAGCTATACGGAATTTCGAAATAGTTTAGAATATCAAAATTTTTTTTCTTCCCGATTTAATAAAAAAATTAGAATCAATAATGGTTTGAAGCTGTTGTTCCAATTTCAACAGTTTGTCGTGCCGTAAATGAATTTCGGATCGTGTTTCACGTATTTTTTAGTTAAGATATTAATGAGCTACAACCATCTTGTTTATACGATTTACGAAATAATCTTTGTGCCGACTATCATATCCTTTGAAATAATCCGTTAAATTACCTTCTTTGTCGAACAACAAAAAGTACGGATAAGATACCATTTTTGAATCGTTCATAAATTTATTACCCACATCAAGCAGTATTTTTGATTTATCTTGAATGCGCGAATAATTAAAAATTTTCGCTCTGTTTACGAATCCAGTCTTATTCCCATTTTCATACAAATAATAATGCGCAATTTGCGGTGAAAGACTATCAATAAATGGTTGTAAATCTTTCATTGCTTCTATACAAGGACCGCAGCTTTCGTTCCAAGTTTCAACCAACGTAAAAGATTTTTCCGATTTTAAATGAACGGTATCTTTCTTATTATTTTCAAAAGCATAAACCGACAAACTTCTATCTATGTTAATATCCTTTTCTTCAATTTTTTCAACAGGAAATCTATTTGATTCAGAAAGTTCTTTAAATATCGGGTATATATGATAGGCATAAAAATATGCGAAGAAACAAACTGCAAACAAAACTTTAAAATCGAGCGTTTTAATAAAAAAGTAACTCGCTAATAGAAAAATAAAAGCACATAAAATTGGGTTCAATAAAAAAGAAAGGTTTAAACCAAAATTAAATATTACGGCAATCAGATAAATTAAAGGGCCTAAAAACAACAAAAAATTTAAATATTTATTTTTGTTTAATAAATCAGTATTATGGATAAAAAAACTTGAAATCGCTGTATAAATTAATCCAACGACAATAGAAAATTGAGTTGAAGTACCCGCATCTAATAATGTTAAACCCCAAATTAGAATAAAAAGAAGCGAGTACAATAAAATTAAAGCGTTTTGTTTAAAATTCATTTTTAGTCTGTTTATCAAAAATCAATATAATGCACAGGTGAATCTGTTTGTGATTTTTTTAAAAAATATTAAATGTTCGATAACTTTTAAAATTAAAAAAATAGGTTTTGAAACATTTTCTTCCGTCTAATACCTCTAAAACTATGAGTTCTAATCCGTATTTTTATTTACTGCAAACCGCATGGCGATATGCGCGCAACGATCGCGGCAAATTTATTTTTACCTATATCCTTTTTACGGGTTTTAATTTAGTCAATGCAGCGCATCCGATATTGTTCGGGTGGTTCATCGAAAAAATTCAGAACGATAAAACGCAAATACTACACTACACCGGCATTTACGTGGGTATTTACGTGAGTATTACTTTGGTCACTTGGTTGTTTCACGGACCGGCACGCGTCATGGAACGGCGATTGGCGTTCAATATGAGTCGGAATTTTTTGGCGGAATTATACAATCAGACTTTGCATCTGCCGCTCAAATGGCATCAAGATCACCACAGCGGTTCCACGATAAACAGAATACGTAAAGCGAGTGACGCGCTTAAAAATTTTTTTGAAAACGGTTTTATGTATTTGCACGCGCTATCGAAATTCGTTTTTTCGTTTGCGGCTATGCTTTATTTTTCGCCGTTGTTCGGCGGTATCGGTATTTGTTTCGGTTTTTTGGTCGTGTTCATCATTTTTAAATTCGATAAACCGTACATCAAATCGTTGGAAGAAGTGAACGAAAAAGAACACATCGTTTATTCTACTTTGTTCGATAGTCTTTCAAATATCGTGACGGTAATTACGCTGCGTTTAGAGAGCAGTATGGAAGGCGCATTGATGAATAAAGTGCGCGATATTTATAAACCGTTTATGCGCAACGTCGTAATTAACGAATGGAAATGGTTTGCTGCGGATATTTTAATTGCTTTGATGTATGCTGTGGTGGCGTTCGGTTATATTTACCAAAATTGGCAACCGGCGGCAGCGTTTTCGGTCGGCGGACTTATTATTTTGTTAGGTTACGTCAATCAATTCACGAGTGTGTTCAACGATATAGCGGCGCAATACAGCGAGATTGTTCAATACAGTACCGACGTGCGTACGGCTTCCGATATTTCGGAAGCGTTTAATGCCGATAAAAGTATTTTGTCCACCGAAGCCTTACCTGACGATTGGCAATCGTTGGAAATTACGGATTTGAATTTTTCGTACAAAGACGTTTACGACACCGCACATTCCGCGCAAAGTTTGCACGATATAAATATTAAATTGAAACGCGGAAAAAAAATCGCTTTCATCGGCGAAAGCGGGAGTGGAAAAAGTACGCTATTGGCTCTGATACGCGGCGTGTATGTGCCGGAAGTCGGTTATAATTTAACGGTAGTCAGGCAGCAATCGGCTGACAACTATCAGTTGACAGCTTTAAACAACACCGTAACTTTAATGCCGCAGGAACCCGAGATTTTTGAAAACACGATTTTGCAAAATATCACACTCGGTTTACCTTTTACGGCGGAAGAAGTTCAAAATGCCTGCAATGTGGCGCAACTGAATGACGTGATAAAAGATTTACCTAATGGTTTGGAATCTAATATTCAGGAAAAAGGTGTGAATTTATCGGGCGGACAAAAACAACGACTCGCTTTGGCGCGCGGTATTTTAGCGGCTCAAAACAGTACGGTTGTACTGCTCGATGAACCGACAAGTAGCGTTGACCCGAAAACGGAAATGCTTATTTATGAACAATTATTCGCCGCCCTGCATGACAAAGCGATTACTTCTTCGCTTCACCGATTGTATTTGCTCACGTTATTCGATTATGTATATATTCTCAAAGCCGGTAGAATTGTGGACGAAGGTACTTTCGAGTATTTAAAAACGAACAGTATAATTTTTCAGGATTTATGGAAACATCAAGATATGCGCGAAAAAGTTCAATAACTCAAAAATGCTTCCACCCTTGAGCGATAATCGGATGAATATTGCCGCCGCGCGTGTGTAATTTTATGCCGTCGGCTTTATCCGTTATTTCACCGGCGATATACAAATCGGGCAGATATTTCACTTTTTCAATGTCGGCGGGGTTTATCGTAAACAGCAATTCGTAATCTTCGCCACCACTCAGAGCGCACGTAATCGGGTCTAGTTTGAATTTTATTGCCACTTCTTGCGTTTCGGGATGAATCGGTACGCCGGTTTCTTCCAAAAAAACACCTACACCGGATTGTTTGCACAAGTGGTGCAACTCGGAAGCCAAACCGTCGGAAATATCCATCATACTTGTCGGCACGAGTTTATTTTTCCGGAAAGCTTCTATCATATCGCGGCGCGCTTCCGGTTTCAATTGACGTGCTATAAGGTATTCGTGGTCGCGCAATTCCGGTTGAATTTTCGGATTATCGAGGTACAATTGTTTTTCGCGCTCTAAAATTTGTAACCCTAAATACGCTGCACCTAAATCGCCGGTGATGCACACTAAATCGCCTACTTTCGCGCCGTTGCGATACACCAATTTATCTTTTTCACCTTGCCCGATGGCAGTAACGCTTATAATTAATCCGCGAGGAGAAGAAGTTGTGTCGCCGCCGATGAGATCTACGTCGTAATGTTTGCAAGCGGCATAGATACCTTCATACAATTCTTCGATAGCTTCTACCGAAAACCGGTTTGAAATAGCTAAGGACACCGTAATTTGTTTGGGTTCGGCGTTCATGGCGTAAATATCAGACAAATTCACGACGACTGCTTTATACCCCAAATGTTTCAGGGGTGCATACATCAAATCGAAATGAATACCTTCTATGAGTAAGTCTGTTGACACAACAGTAAGAAAACCGCTATTATCTATCACCGCCGCATCGTCACCGATACTTTTAAATGTGGAGCGTTGTACGGTCGGATTATTTTTTGTTAAACGATCAATCAGCCCGAATTCGCCGAGCGATCCTATTTCAGTTCTATCCATTTTATTTAATTACGAATTACGGATCACGAATTACGAGATTTTTTTCGTAATTCGTGATCCGTAATTAATTTTAAACATTTAAGTACGACATCAGCGACTCGTAATTTTCCTGCAATTGATTCACGTATTCCGACTCGCTGAAAGCCGCTTTAATATCGTAACCGAACCGCTCGAAAGTGGCGAGTATCGGCGAAATATCTTGCCTGTTTATTTTCAACGTCACATCTATTTCATCGAAGTTGGCAACCGAATTGATGAAAGAATTAAGCACAATGCCGTGTTCGGATTCAACGATGCGCGCGATTTCGGAGAGGGAAAAAGTTTTTTTCGGTACAGTCAGCACCACTACGCTGCCGTGTTCGGAAAGCGAGGTACTTTCGGCAAAATATTTCAGTAAATCGCTGAGCGTGACGCAACCTAAATATTTTTTTTCTTTGGTAATGACCGGAATTAACGTCAATTTATTTTCGTGCAGATAGCGCATAATTTCATAAATATGGTCGGTATCGTACACAAAAGGATGAGCAATGGTTAAAGTGTAATTATAAAGTTTTTGGTGCGCATCACTATCAAAAATTTCATCTTCCGATATTAATCCCAATAATTCGTCTTGTTCTACAATCGGCAAATGCCGTACATGGTGTTCATTCATCGCATCTAAAGCGTCTTCCCCCGTTTGAAACGCTTTAAGCGGTACAATATCATCAGAAATCAGGTCTCGAGCTATCATTTGTGCAAGTTAAGTGGTTAATAAATCTTACAAAGTGGTTTCGCATATCAATGAGTGGCCGGATTAAATCGCCCGTTCACCGATTATCATACACCACTAAACACACTTACAAAATTAGAACATTCACAACAAAAAACAATACCCTTGTAAATATAAATTTGGAAACTCTATAATTCTTAATAAAAGACAATTTTTTTTTCTCTTTGTTTAAAATTTTACAGAGTGGGCGCAAATTGTATTTAATTATTTCGACAAAAGTATTTAAAACCGGTTTGTCATTCCTGTTTGGTAGCGTGTGCGGCAATAGTTTTTAATTCGCTTAAATGGTGGCGATACCAATTCACGCCGGCGTATTGGCTGTTGATGGCGTAAATTTCGGGTTTATTTTCGAGGAGCGTAAGAATATCGGCGCAAGAAAAATACGGATTGGTCGGATAAAGTTCTTCATACACTTTTTTTATGAATCGGTAATCCGCTTCGTAATCAATCGTAAACCGATGACTCATCGAATAATCTTTTCCGGTGCACCAAGTAATGTTCGCCAAGCGAAATTTGTCCGGATTTTCCCAAATATAAGGCGTGGTGTGTTCGAGTTCAAGCGGACGTGTAGCTTCTTGCCATGCACGTTTGAGGCACGGGCGAGTCATTATTTCTACATCGTTGCCGTCCGGAAAAGTGGCGGGATGCAAATTGCCGATAAAATCGTAATCTCCAAACGTTTTTTTATAAAAATCAATCACTTCGTCCACGATACGCGGATCTATGAGCGGACAATCGGACGGGATTTTGATGCACGTATCGGCATCGAAATATAACATAGCTCGGTAGTGCCTGTCGAGTAAATTGTTCAAACTGCCTCTGAAACAAGCGAAATTTTTTTGTTTGCAAAATTGTTCCACCGCATCATCTGCATATTCTTCGGAGGTGGCAACAACGAGCGTGACTTTATTTTTTATTTGTTTAAGCCTTTCGAGTTGCCGATACAAAACCGTTTCACCCAAAATATCTTTCATGATTTTTCCGGGCAAACGCGATGAGGACATTCGGGCTTGTACAACGAGGATAATGGACGTTGGATTTTGGCTTATGGATTTTGGATTTTTCACATCAGAAAAATATAAAAATGTTCACCTGAAAAAATTTTAGAAATTAAAGCTATGGCGTCTTGATGGTTAAATCTTGTTTTCCAACATCCAATGTCTGATGTCGGATGTATTTGCGGCAATGGGTTCAAAAAGATATTGGCGCGCAAAATCTTCTTTTCTACCTTTAAACTCAATAAAGTCACATCCGATTTTAGCGATATTTTGAGCGGAAGTACCGCCGTTTTGCACCGGTATCAAACGTTTGAGCAAATCAATATCAAAATAAGAATTTACTTTTTTGCCTAGAATAAGCCCGACATACGACAAAGTGGAATATTGCGTAACTAATTCATCGCAATTAGCTACCATGTGGTTAGAATTGCCGTTCAGGAAAATCAAACTATCGGCAGGTGCATTATTCCGGATTTCAGTGCAAGCGCGATCGTATTTTTCGTTGGGATGTAATTTAAAAAGCATCGGACGACCGGCGGCAATGAGTACGGCTTCTTTTATGAAATCAATCCGATTGTCCAAACGCGCCGTTTCGCGCAAATCGGATGTGGCTACCATTACGTAATTTTTGTGCGGAAAATCGTTGTCTTTAAACTGCGCAATATCATCGAAATTCGGAATGCCGGTGACGAATATTTTTTCGCGTGCTGTTCCGAGTTTGGATGTATGGTTTTTGTAACCCTCTGAAGCCGAACAATAGAGATCACATACATTGCTGGCACCGTTCAGCGACGTATCTATAGTGACCCAACTCGGTAAATTTATAGTTTGAACCAATTTACTGACCCAAGTATATTTATCAATCATACCTTCCTGAACATGAATGTTTTTGGTTTTACGCAAACGGGTCGGTATTACCACATCAGTACAATGAAACACCAAATCGTAATGATTCAAGCGCGCTTCGTAATCTTCTCTCAAGTTGTGTTCACTCAAAAATTTATCGGAATTTTTTTTGAACTGTCCCGCATACACGGTGGTATCGAATACGCCGTATTTGCGCAAAAATTTAGCAATTTTCAAATCCGTAAATACTTGGGAAAAATAACAGTCATACTCATCGAACAAATGTTGCGATATTTGATACATCTGCGACGTTTGGTTGGTTGAGCCGATAATAAAAAGTATTTTTTTCTTCATGAACAATTAGTCAGTTAGTCGATTGGTCGATTGGTCTGAAAATGACCAACCGACTAACCGACTAAATTTAATAATCAAGTTTAATTCTGAAACGGATACCGCCTTTAGTCACGTTCGGATTGTCAAGGTACGATAAACGCCACATATAATCTATGCGGATAAATTTTAAAATATTTGCCACACCTACACTGGCTTCCATGTACGGACGTGAAGTGAGGGCAAACGACACTTGATTGCCTGCCGCATCGGTCGGAAATTTGAAAAGACCGTTTTCCGGCGACGGCATATTTTGCGCATCTATACCACCCCACAATGCTTTAAACGTAAATACTTCGCGCCATTTCAGTTTCCGGATGAGCGGAATGCGATTGAAAATAAAGCCGCTCATATTGTAATAAATATTCACCGAAGCGTATTTATCGCTGATGAACTCCAAATAATTCATTAAATTATAAGAGTCGTATTGATAAGCATAAGTTTGGTTGGCGTGGTGAATGGTCAAATACGGAAACGGCACTTGTCCGAACGTGCGACCCGCTTCCACCGTAATATCCGCGTAACCTATCGGCGACAAATAAAATACTTTTTCAGCTTGCAAGTGCAGATTATTGTAGTTATAATTGCTGTTCAAAATTCCTTTAAACCCATGGGCATAAGTAAGACTGATAATCGGATATTTCGTCAATATCGGTATGCGGAAGCCGCCACCTTGATAAAATTTATCATGAGGTGCATAGCGCAACGTAATACTGCTTTCAGTTTCATCCGTTGAAGCTTTTGAGCGTAACTCGCCGGCATCGTAATAATCGAACCGCAAATTACCGGCGGGCGTATACCTTGTATTCTTCGCGTTGAGCGTATAAGAAAAACCGTTGCGGTCTTCGTTGATGTATTCACCACCGTAGCTTTCCGTATAAATCATTTTGTCGTTTACACCGCGTTTGAACGAGAGAAAAAAATTATCTTCGTTCACGAAAGCCAATTGTTGACCGGGAATTTTTATTTCGTTGGTGTAAAATGCGCGAAACTCATTCAAAGGATATTTTAAAATTTGTTGCGAACCGGCAAAATTATAGCGCACATTGAGCAACTCTTTCCAATGCTGATCTTTAAAACCGTAAGCCGCATATCCTTCAACATTCCAACGGTTACTGAATTTCGGATTAGTTCTGCCGCCTAAGCGTGCCCGAAAACCTTCGATGTAGTTGAAACTGTAAAAAGCATTCGTCGGACCCAAATCGAAACCACCGATAGACGCATATCCTTCAATCGCAAGTTTAGCTACGGTAATAAAAGTTTTAAACTTGCGGTTGTTGTTCAAACTATCCATTGTCAGGTATACGCCTTTTTCTACCTTCTTCAACGTATCGTGCCGATTAGCGACCCAAAACGAATCGTTTTTTTGGAACAGATTATCCGAATACGTCACCGGACTTGTTTTGGCAAAAATCGAATCCGGTATCGGTTTATTCACGACGTAATCTTTGTAGGAAGTGGTTTTTTTTCCCATAACCGTCCGTACGCTGTCGCGGTTACCTATCGCATAATCCATCACCAATTCATCTTTTGTAAGCATCAGTGCGCGCGGATAGCCTTCCGTTTTTACGAAATCGTATTCCTGAGAAATAGTCAATTGACTCACCCAATTCAAATTTATATCGCCCGGTACGCCGATATCTATTTTGCGCACGGCATACGATGAATCTTTTGCCGAAATATACAATCGTCCGTTGAACGCCAAATCCGTTTTGTTGCTCGGCGAAAAATATAAGCGGATACACGAATCTTCTTTGAATTTGACAGTGTCAAGAATATAAAAATGATAAATCCCGTTCGCTATCGGACTCAACGGACTCGTGAACTGCGTCGTGAATAAATAAACCGCATCGTCGTATAAGTCTACGTCCTGATACATATTTTGTACGTAACTTGATATGCCTTCTTTATCCAAAAAGCCCAAGTTCGATTGTTTCTCACCGACCTTTACTTCATGATTATTTTCAGGTGATTTGCGGTGGTAAACATCGGTAATTGCTTCTCTGAAATAAAAAGGCCAACTCACTTTTCCGTTAAATTTATTGGTATCCACGTTCTCGAAAATGAATTTGATACCCCTGAAAATGAAATTATTTTTCATTTTATCGGTCACATTATTCAGTGCCAACTCTACTTTGTCGTATTTATTATAGGAATAGTACGATAAACCTTCTTTCCGATTTTTATTTTTGTTCGCTATCACTTTGTTTATCAAGTCCACTGCCGGATTATTTTTGCGCCTGTATTTCGTTTTTTTTATCACGACTTCATTCAACACATTGCCTTCTTGTAATTTTACGGTGTAGTTGTTGGTAGTTCCAATTACTACATCAAGCATCTGTGTTTGGTAGCCGACATAAGAAATTTTCAACTTTGCGGAAGCGCTCTGAGTCTCTATGTAAAAATTTCCGTCAATATCGCATGCCAAACCGACATTCGTTACATCGAACTGCACGTTTACGAACGGCATTTTTTCGCCGGTCTTTGCATCAAATACCTGACCTTTCACGATGGTGGTCGGTGCGGATTTTTGCGCGAGGCTCAAGCCGGCACACAAAAACAAGAAAATAAAAAGCTTACTTCGAAGTTGAAACGGGGTGATCATTGTAAGTCGAGTTTTGTTTATATTAAGTTTCTTTTACAGGTTGTAAAGACGAACAAGACGGTAAAAAATTTTCGGTATCATTTTTTTTAACTTTTCGGGCGTGTTAAAGTGGATCGTTTTCAAAAAAATAACGCCGCAAAATTAATCATTAGATTAGCAAATAAAAAAAATTTTTGCTTATTTTCGGTGCTCTCCTGAAATGTTAAAACTAAGCAGTAACTATTCTATATTTTTGAAAATCACAGGCATTTCAAATTCTGTAACGGAAGAAATATTTTGGTATTTTAATTCGCAAGTTAAAGTTTTTTGACAAATACGTTTTGAAAACCGTTTCCTAATACGTTTTGCACTTCCTTAGAACAGCCAATTATGCTGTGTGTAAGTTGGTTAACAGGAATAGTATATTTATTTCAGTAAATTGATTTTATAAATACTTTTTCAGAACGGATTTATTTATTTTTTTAATTTTTTAGTGTTTTTTTTAAAATTTATCGCGATTATTTTCATGTCGAAACATGATTTTTACGCTTTACAGGATTAACACGATTGCGGCGTACTATTATTTCATTTCATAGTAATCGTGCTAATCCTGTAAAGCGCAAAAATCATGTTCTGAAATCCAATCAATATGTTTCCATCAACCACGCCTTAAACACTTCAAAATCCGGATTCATTTCTAGCGATACTTTTTTTCTGTTGGCAAGTACGGCGAGTTTTTCAGGAATTTCTATTTTCTGTTTCAAAATTCCTTCTACATCATCTAAAAATTTTGCCGGATGCGCCGTTTCTAAAATAATACCGTTCACTTTTTTGTGATTCCTATAATGTTTCAAAGCTAAATAACCGACAGCACCGTGCGGATCCATGACATAATTATATTTTTCAAAAACTTCCGTCATGGCGCGTTGCGTTGCAGCATCGTCGAAGGCATAACCGATAATGTCGCGTTTCATTTTATTCCAACTACCACCGTACAATTGGTTCATGCGTGCAAAATTCGACGGATTACCAACATCCATAGCGTTCGAAAGCGTGCGCACGGAAGTTTTAGGCGCGTAATCACCGGTCTGCAAATACTTCGGTACAATATCATTTACATTCGTGGCGGCAATAAAACGATGCACGGGTAAACCCATGCGCTTCGCCAATAGTCCTGCCGTCAGATTACCGAAATTACCGCTCGGAATACTGAATACGGTGGGTTTTGAAGCATCTTTTAATTGTTTATAAGCTTCGAAATAATAAAAACTTTGCGGTATCAAGCGCGCAATATTAATCGAGTTAGCGGAACTCAAACGAATTTGTGTGGTCAAAACCTTATTCAAAAACGCTTTTTTTACCAATGCTTGGCAATCGTCGAAAGTACCGTTCACTTCGATCGCCGTTACGTTTTCGCCCAGTGTGGTCAATTGTTTTTCTTGGAGCATACTCACTTTGCCGCTCGGGTACAATATCACGATTTTAATACCGGGTGTTTTATAAAATCCAGCCGCTACCGCACCGCCTGTATCGCCGGAAGTGGCGACCAATATCACCAACTCTTTTTTTTCTTCGCGATTGAAATAAACCATCAACTGAGCCATAAATCGCGCCCCGAAATCTTTGAACGCCAACGACGGACCGTGAAACAATTCTAAAAAATGCGTATTTTCGTCAATACTCACCAACGGTGCCGGAAAACTGACGGCGTGTTCGACGATGTCTTTCAAATCTTTTTCAGGCAATGCGCCTTGCAGCAAAGTTTTCGCCACCTCAAACGCCGTGCTTTGAAAAGAATATTGTTTCAAATTTTTTATAAAATCGGCGGGTAGCACCGGAATATGTTCGGGCATATACAAACCGTTATCGTCCGGCAAACCTTTTAATACCGCTTCTTTCAGCGTTGTAAATTGGCTTTTATTTTTAGTACTGTATAATCGCATTTTATTAACTGAAAAAGTTTTATGTTCCACGTGAAACATTAATCCGAAAAAAGAATTTCAAAAAGAATTTCAAAAAGAATTTCAAAAAGAATTTCAAAAAGAATTTCAAAAAGAATTTCAAAAAGAATTTCAAAAAGAATT
>JBBRQS010000024.1:0-49575 GCA_038226035.1 Chitinophagales bacterium
AATACAGAAATAAATTTAACGGCAACCGCCGTTACGATAATGCCAATATAGGTTTCGGCGGTATTGCCATTGACAGCGTGGCGGGTGTTCTTTATACCTCCGATTTTTATTTTGCCATGTGTTTGAAGTTGCCGAAAAAATAAATTTTTATGAATGCCTATGTTAATTACGATGTCATTCGCTCAAAATTATCGGCTTCATTGTCCATAAATAATATTTTCAATACTGGTTATTTTATCAACTCATCGGTAAACGATTATTCCACTCAAATTACTTCAATCCGCCTGTTACCGCGTTATGCACTTTTAGAAATTAATTTCAGGTTTTAAAGGTTTCCTTATTCTTTAGAATTTGATAGAAAAGATTTAAAAAACAAGTTTTTTTCTACCAAATACTCTACGAAAGTGGCGATTGTAATACCGATAATTGAACCCGTTATCACATCTTGCGGAAAATGCGCGCCTAAATACACTCTCGAAATACACACCAAAGCAGCGATGATAAAACAAAGAAAAATAAAAATTAAATATCGGCTGCCGACCACCAATCTCTGATCGTTGAAATAGCACGCCATTGTAGTCCAAAAAGCAAACGCACTCATAGAATGTCCGGAAGGAAAACTGAAATGACCTTTCAAAATACCGTAAGCAGACACCCAATTAATCGTGTTTAATAGATGTTTGTGTTCGAGTATGGTTCCGGGACGGTCATGCAAAAAAAAATTTTTCAAGAGATATGAAAAAATCACTGTTAAAATAGCAACAAAAACAATTTTCAATACTTGTTGTTTGTTTTTAAGAATCATAAAAACAACCAAAGCCGCAACATAAGGCGCAAAACTACCCAACTCGGTTATCCATGTAAAAAAGAAATCGGCAGCAACTGAACGATGCGCACTGAAAAAATATATCGCCTCAAATTGCGGTTCGTTGTATTGATACCACAACATAGCCGTAAAAAATAAAACATAAAGCCAATAATACAAATCGTGTCGCCGAATGACTGAAAACATAAATAGTTGTAAATGATGAAGTAATTAGTAGTTAGTCTCTGTTTTATAAAAAAATTTCTTGAATAATCTGACCACTAACCACTGACCACCGACCACTTTTTTAAAGATATTTCCGCTCACTCTGTAATCATTCACAGCGCGGTACGTAAGTATGATTGCCACCGGTATCATAACAAATACCGGTATCCACGCCGCCAAAACGCCGCCGATACTCGCGTGTTCTTTTAAGTTTTTGAAATAAATGACGGATACCATAAAAATCATGAAAAAGAAAATAGCAATTAAAATCGGATAACCGAATCCGCCTTTTTGCACAATAGCACCCATAGGTGCACCGATGAACAGAAACACCAAACAAACGACCGCCAAACTGTATTTCATGTGCAACTCGTAAAGAAATTTACTTTTAGAATCTTCAAGAATACCCATATTGCGCTTCACCGATTCGATTTGGGTGATAACGCCGCGCGCTTTCGTAGCAGCAGTATTGCTCAATCCGCGTTTTTCGGGATCAGTTTGGTTATTCAAATAATTATAAAAATTCGGTACGAGCTTTTTGTTGATAAATTTCGAGGTTTCTACAATTAATTTTAAGCTGTCCGCCATCGATTTTTGACTGTCAACTACCGGTTTAGGGTTGTTGATTTCAAATTTTTTATGATTTTTTGCAAACGGCGTTCCCTCTAAACGTTGGTCGCTCAGAGCGTACAAAGAATCTTTTTTGACGGGATTCGCGATTCGTGCGTTAATCGCGGTGTTTTTGATTAATTTGTCGGATAGCTTCGGCGGGTTATTTTTTATGTTTTGTCTGTTACTGAATTCCGCATTTTTAACTTCCGGTTTACTGTTACCCACAGGCGGTTTAGCTTGTAAAGAAGTGAAATAACTGTTTATGTTTTGAGAAAAATCATTCAAATAACCATCGCCCTGTACTGTCAAAGAATCTATTGAATAAATAAGTTGTCGGCTGCTTTGTGTTTTTTGATTGCGTGCAAATAAGTTTTCGTTCGTTTTTTGCCGGTCGAATTGCGTTAAATCGAATAATTTTTGCCACGATCCGAATTTAATGCGTACAAACGGATATTGTTGTTTACCGCCGGAACTGTTTTGCGATTCTTCGTAATGCACGCCGTCAAATAAATTCATGACAATAAATTGCTTATCGGCAGTCGTGTACATTTCTCCACGTTGCGAAATACTTTCATTGATCAGTTGCGTATTTTTATCTTTATTACCGTAAATTATTACACCGTTGTTCAAGGTGCGTCCGTCTTTTTCTTTTTTGCCGATGCGTATTGTGTAATCGCTGAACTCTTCGTTGAAAACACCGTCTTGTAAAGTTAGAGCGGGTTTAGATTTACGAATATCATAAAAACGCGCATAAAATTTTAAATTTGCCCAAGGAATAATATATTCGGAAGTGACGATTGAAAAAACAGTAATAAATGCCACCCCAAAAAATAACGGACGACACACCCGCAACAAACCTACACCCGCCGACTTAAAACTCGACAATTCATATTTTTCCGCTAAATTTCCGAGCAACATCACACTCGAAATAAGAACGCCGATTGGTAAAGCCATCGGCACCATCGTCATCGAAAGATAAAAAACAAGTTCCGTGAGTTCAAAAATGGATAAGCCTTTACCCATAATTTCATCAATATAAACCCACAAAAATTGCAACACCAAAACAAATAACGCGATACCGAATGCAACGGCAAACGGCGGTATAAATGATTTAATGAGAAATTTATCTATAATCTTCATAATTAAACGGTAAATGGTAAATCCTGCGGAAATGGTAAACTGTAAATGATGAATTTTCTAGTGGCAAATGGTAAGTTTTTATACGATTACAAGATTTACCGTTTACAGTTTACCATTTCCGAAGGATTTATTTCCCTCCTTTCGGGTGTGCTTGTTGATAGACTTTTTTTAATTTTTCGGCTGAATTATGGATATAAACTTGTGTTGCCGATAAATTCGAATGTCCCAAAAGTTCTTTAATCGCGTTTAAATCGGCACCGTTCTCGGATAAATGTGTGGCAAATGAATGTCGCAATACGTGAGGACTGCGTTTTTCTTGCGTAGTTACTAAACCTAAACGTTTTTTTACGATATTATACATTTGTTGCGCGGAAAGATCGAATAACAACTGTTGGCTATCGGCGGTTGATTTTTGACTTTTTTCACCGGGCTGCCAATAGCCGACAGTCAACAGCCAACAGCCGATCGTTTCCGCTAATTTTTTTCCGAATGGAACAAGTCGTTCTTTATTACCTTTTCCGATTACTTTTATTCTGTTTTGAGTAAAATCTATTTGCGATATTTTCAAATTCACTAATTCACTTCGACGCAAGCCCGTATTGTATAAAATTTCAACAATCGTTTTATCACGCAAAGCTTTCCCACCTTCTCCCCAATCTATATCATCAAGCAAATTATCCATTTTAGTTTCGCTCACGGTCGCCGGCAATCGTTTTGCAATTTTCGGTGAAGCGACTTTCAGCATCGGATTAAGCATGATCAATCCACGTTTTTGTAAAAGTTTGAAAAAAGTTTTCAAACACGACAATTTTCGATTGATGCTGCGCGCCGTAATTTTGTTTTCCATCAATTGCACTATCCAATACCGAATGTGTGTATGCTTTATATTTTTAACGTTTTCAAGCTCATATTGTGATGTCAAAAACAAAATAAACTGCGATAAATCAATCCGATAACCCGTTAATGTATTTACAGAAAACCTTTTCTCTTTTTCAATAAAATTTATGAACAATGTAAAATGAATAGCAAAAGGTGAATGTTGCGTTTGCTCAACATTCACCTTTTCTTCTTTATTTTCTAAAGATTTATCAATTGCCATTTTATTTTTACCGTTATATTTATACACTCAACCAAGACAAAGTTATATCTTCGGGTGCGCGAATGCGTTCAGCAACGCGCGTATAACGTTGTGCTAATTTGCATAAATAATCTTGCGCTTTGGCAGCTTTACCTTCCAATCCGGTGACTGATTCGACTTTCCAGTTTTCTACTAAATGTTCAATAATTTTTGCGTAGTCGAACATCGTATAAATACCGATTTTCTGAGTAATATTCGAAAAGCGTTCAAACAAATCGGGTTCTTTCGCTGTGTCTATATTTACCGCAGGCATGGATATTTGAGTGCGCATCATTTTTTCAAAAGAAATCATTGCACCGTTAGGGTCTATTTCAAAAATGCGTTGCATGAAACTTTTGTAGGCTTTTTCATGTCGGGCTTCGTCACCTGCAATCGTTTTACAGATACGCGCCAGCACAGTATCACCTGCTTTGTCCGCCAATTTACCGGTATTAAAATGCGAAATTTTTGTGGCACGTTCCTGAAAGGATGTGTAAATCATGGTACCGTAAGGGCACGCATCGGTCTTGGGATCGAAACCGTTAGTCAGTAAATTTTGTATCGTTATTTCAACTTTTTTCATATCCAATCTGCCTGTCAGGTACAAATATTTGTTCAACAGATCGCCATGGCGATTTTCTTCTGCCGTCCAACCGCGTGACCACCGAACAAAAGCATTGTCGCTCGTCAAGTTGCGATCTTCATTTATGCCTTCTACCACGTTAAAATACGTTTCGTAGCTCGGCAAAGCTTCTTCCGTAATCATATTACCGACAAGCGACATCATTACTTCATTCGGAATACCGGCGGCACGTTTCTGGATCATTCTTATTTCATCAAAAGCTGCTTCGTGTTTCATGTCCGGCAAAAAGTCGGTGGGTTGCCAACACGTTTCGGCATCAACCAATATGGAAGCCACTGCTTCGCTCACTAACGGTTCTATTTGTTTCATCACTTCAAGTTTATTTTGAAGTGCGTAGGATATGATTGGCTGTGCTGTAGTGGACATGGCGATGTAATTAATTAAAAAAAAAAAAGTAAATTTAATATTGAATAGAAGTAAATAAATTTGTAAACAAAATAATTTATCGATGGTTCTTACCACAGTGCAAATATACGAATTTGAAAATATCTTCTACTAAATACCGGTTTTTTCTTTGCGTTCTTTGTATAAACTTCACTTTATTAAACTCAAACAGAATAAAATCATCATTTTAAAGATACAAAACTCAAAAATTTTTATCGAATGTTCCGATTGATATGATACCAATAAGACTTGTATTTATTTATCAGTTACGTAATAATTCTCATTTTTTTGAAAATATATCAAAGTATTACGAATATTTTACGCAATTTTATTCCCTTCGATAAATATTTCTTTTGCTTCGGACAGAAAAGGCGGGCGCTCATCCTCAAAAATTTGTAATTTTCAGAGCAATTATTTATCTTTGAGAATTAGTTGGGATAATAAATTTTCGATTCAACGCTTCTCGAAAAAAACATTAAGCATGATAACGAAATGAATATATTTACCTACTGTCTGTTGTACTTAACTTTTACGGGCGGTCTTGCTCAAAATAACACCGGTAATAAATTATCGCCAACTGAAGTCACTGCTTTGAGTAAAACTTGGCATGACGGTGTTTTGTGGTTTCGAGACATTCCGCAATTTCCATCGGCTTATTACGAATGAACTTCTGACAAACGCATTGAAATATGCTTTTGAAGGGAAAGATTCCGGCATGACACAAATCAGTTTGAAAGACCAAAATACGGGCGGCGGCGATAGTATGCTTCTGAAAATTTCCGATGACGGTATCGGTAAAAAAAAATAGTGTACCGAAAGGTACCGGTTTAGGTACGCAGTTTATATCGCTGCTGACCAGACAACTCGACGGAAAATTGACTTACGACAACTCAAACGGTACGCCCCGTTTCACTCCTGTTTAAAAAACCAAAATTGCATGATGCATTTTTTTTATTTTCTTATAAATTTTAAAAAGCCGAATGAACGGAAATTTAATATTTCGGTGCCTGCACCTAAAAAAACTTAATCCGGTTGGGTTACAAATATTCCGCTGCGCTGCACCTCTGCTCAACCTCAGTTAAATAAAAAAAAACCTGAAAATCTAAAAAGTAATAAAAAATGAAAAAAGTAATAAAAATCAATTTTCTGTGCCTCTTGACATTTATTTCATCACACACATTCAGTCAAAATTCAAACGCGGGTCAACTCATTAAAGTAAACCAACAGCGCATCGAAAGTCGCATTTTTGAATTGGCGAAATTCGGAAAAGATTCGCTCGGCAGAAGTTACAGAGTAGCTTATACGAAGGGCGATATTGAAGGTCGTACTTGGTTCATAGGTGAAATGAAAAAAGCCGGATTAGATGTCAGCATTGATGCTGCGGGAAATATTATCGGCAAACGCAACGGTAAAAATCCGGTATTAAAACCCATTGCCTTCGGTTCGCACATTGATATGGTGCCTGACGGCGGCAATTATGATGGTTGCGTCGGGTCAATTTCAGCTTTAGAAATAATTGACGTGCTCAACGAAAATAAAATTACTACCAATCATCCTTTGGAAGTGATTATTTTTTCTAACGAAGAAAACGCCACGACCGGTAGCAGTGCGTTAGCCGGAAATTTAAACCCTGAAGACTTAAAACGGGTCAGCTTAAGCGGATTAACAATAGCCGAAGGCACTAAAACAATCGGCGGTAACCCCGACAATATAAAAAGTGTGGAGAGAAAAAAAGGCGATTTAGCCGCGTTTGTAGAATTACACATCGAACAAGGCGGTATTTTAGAAAAAGAAAAAATCCAGATTGGTATCGTTGAGGGTATCGTCGCAATCAAACATTGGGATGTGACAGTGGATGGTTTTGCTAACCACGCCGGCACAACGCCGATGAACTCACGGCATGATGCCTTGCTTGCAGCAGCGAAACTGATTGTTGCCGTAAATGAAGTGATTATCGGTTACGAAGGTAGTCAAGTCGGAACGGTTGGTAAAATTGCAGCACAACCGGGTGCCTACAATGTCATTCCGGGTAAAGTAATTTTTGGTTTAGAAATACGCGATTTATCTTCCGATAAAATCGTGAATCTTTTTCATGATATTGAAAAAAAAGCAGCAGAAATTGCAGCAAATTCCGGTACAAAAATTTCTTTCCAGCAAAAAAATAGTATTAATCCGGCACTCACGCAAAAGTCTATTCAAGATAAAATTATTCAATCGGCTAAAACATTAGGCTTGACTTATAAATATATTCAAAGCGGAGCCGGACACGATTCTCAAGAAATGGCGGTAATTACACCAATAGGTATGATTTTCGTGCCGAGTGTGGGCGGTATCAGTCATTCGCCCAAAGAATTTACTAAAGCCACCGATATGGCAAACGGTGCCAACGTTTTATTACAAACCATTTTGGCGATTGATAAAAACTAAAATGACAAAAATAATTACAAAAACCGGATACAGTCATTAGATTTTCTGAAAGGATTAGTTTTGACGTATTTCTAATAAAACGAGTTATCCTAATTGGATAGAAAACTATTTGAAAAACTTTTTACGCCAAATTCCGTTTTTAATGTAATTTTGCATCGAACAATTTAAAAGTAAATAACTATGGTATATAATCTGAATCAAGTCATGTATCCGCCGCAATTTACGGACCCGATGGAACATGAACTTACGTCAGTGGGTTTCAAAAGTATTAAAGACCCGAATGTGTTGGAAAATATTTTGGCGCAGCCGCAAGGTACGACACTGGTAGTCGTTAATTCCGTTTGCGGTTGTGGTGCGCGCAATGCGCGTCCGGGTGCTATAATGGCACTTAATTCAAAAAAAATACCTGCTAATTTGGTAACGGTTTTTGCCGGCGTTGACCATGCTGCGGTAGAAAAAGCACGCGAACATTTTTTGCCTTATCCGCCTTCATCGCCATGTATTGCGTTATTCAAAGACGGAAACTTGGTGCATTTTCTTGAACGCCGCGATATTTTGGATTTGGACGCTCACCAAATTGCAGAAAATTTAGACGCAGCATTTAACGCATACTGCTGATATTTAAAAGGTTGGTGGATTAGTAAAAAATAATTTCCTATCAGAATAAAGAAAAAAACAGTGCGCCCGACGTTGAAAAACGCGAGGCGCATTTTTTTCTTTCCCGAAAAAAGATTTATAAATTTTCGTAAATTATTTTCAGAATTTTTGAAATAATTTTTTTATTTTTTTTTCTGAAAATAATCGTCACGCTAAAAAAAAATTAAAAAATTTTTTTACAAGAATACATTCCGATTGCGTAAAAAAAAATTCTGAATGAAAGCATTAACTTTGCCGAAGAAATGAAATTCTAAAAAATAATAATTTTCAACCTATTCCGATATTCAGCATTCTATGACAACCAAAAAAATAATTCCGACCGAAAATACCGGCGGAGAAATAATTTGGAAAAGCCCCGCCAATATCGCCATCGTAAAATATTGGGGTAAATACGGTGTACAATTACCGCGCAACCCGAATATCAGTTTTACTTTACAAAAAGCGGTAACGACTATGCGGTTGCAATACACACCCAAAAAAATAAGCAATAATAATATCAGTTTAGATTTCAGGTTCACCGAAACCGATAAGTCGGAAAAATTTCAAAAAAAAATGGTGGCGTTTATGGAATCCGTTTTGCACGAATTTCCGTTTTTAACGCAATGGAATATGCACATTGAGTCCGAAAATTCATTTCCGCACTCGGCGGGTATCGCGTCGTCGGCATCGAGTATGAGTGCGTTGGCTTTGTGTTTATGTTCTTTGGAAAATCGTTTGGGCGGTAAGTTGGAAGAAAATTCGCCGGCATTTTTTAAACGCGCTTCGCACATTGCGCGGTTAGCTTCGGGCAGTGCTTGTCGTTCCGTGTATCCGAACATGGCTTTGTGGGGAAAAATGAAAGAAGTAAAAGGCAGCTCTAATTTGTACGCGATAGATTTTTCGGAACATATTCATCCGGTTTTCAAAACCTACCGCGATGCGATTTTGATAGCGAGTACCGCCGAAAAAAATGTTTCGAGCCGCATGGGACACGGTTTGATGAATAATAATGTTTACGCCGCACCGCGTTACAAACAAGCGCGTGAGCGTATGTCCGCTTTGTTGGAAATTTTAAAATCCGGTGATACACACGCTTTCGGACAAATTGCCGAAGATGAAGCGATGACTTTGCACGCTTTGATGATGACGAGTTCGCCGTCGTTCACGCTTTTAAAACCAAACACCCTGCGCATGATAGAAATTTTGCGCGAATGGCGCGCTGTCACACACATTCCCGCCTATTTCAGTTTAGATGCCGGTCCGAATTTACATTTGTTGTATCCGGATGAATGTGCCGAACAAGTTAATACTTTTATAGAAAAAGATTTAAAACCCTTGTGCGAAAACGAAAAAATAATTTATGATCAGGTCGGACAGGGAGCGGAGTTGGTGTAAATTTACAATCATTAAACTTGAGCCGCAATTCATTCACGATACACTCAAGGCTAAAAAACTGCTAAAATAAATTTTCAGCGGGAAATGCGGAAACGGTTATTTAAGGCGCGCAAAGAAATTAGATTTTCTTTGCGTGTTTTGTATTTTATTTAGCCATTCTGATAAAAAACATTACTGCAAAAAATAAAATGATAACAATTAAAAGCAGTGTAAAAGCTCCAATGAATTTCATGGTTTTTGATAAATCTTTTATAATGTTATTCATATTCCCTGACAAATCTTTTATGTTTTCATTCACATCATTCATTTTACCGGAGAGATTTATGTCATTTTCAGTTAACCCAAGTTGACTTTCTCTTAATTTTTTTGTATCAGAAGTATAAAATCTACCATTCTTTTTGTATTTTTCGAGATATTCAAGGTAACTCTCTTCGCTATTGATTGACTTTGCTTTTTCAAAATCTTATTCATCTTCTTGACTTCTTTTAAGAGTTTTTATGCTGTTTTGAGCGAATTCTTGATTTTCATGTGGTGTTATGTACGATTTATTGTGTAAATAATTTTGCCAAATATGAATCTAAGGTTCAATAAAAACAATCGCACCAAGAAAACCATTCTCGATGCGATTATTTTTATAGAATACCGTCCATTTTGCCTTTTCAAATAAAATCCATAAATTTGAAATCAATTAAACGCTAACAAAATTATGGAAACTTACTCAATACGTTTTAAAAATACGGACAGTCATAAAATTCAAGCATTGATTGAGTTTGTGAGGTCATTGGATTTTGTACAATCCGTAGAAACTTTTTCCGGCGTGAGTGAAAACAAAACGGAAGATACAAGTACACCCGATGATTATGTCACATTAGATGTGATGAAAGCCCGGTATCCGAATGAATGGGTATTATTAGCTCATCCGAAAATGGTTGGGATGACTGTTTTGGGCGGTAAAATTTTGTTGCATGAAGCCGATAAACGTACTTTAACAATTAAGGGAAAAGATTTAATCAGAAAATATGAGCGCGTCATTCATTTATACTTAGGCGAACCCTCAAAAAATGCACACATTGGTTTGATGAAAAAAACAAATCCACGAGAAAATACCCTTTCAGTCTCAACGGCGATGAAGATTTAATTATACTTCAAGCATGAATAGATGACTATGAAATAAAATTGGCGTTAGATACAGCAGCGACTCATACAGTCATAGATTTAAACGTTTTGCTGTGTTGGACTATTCTTTGCCGGATGCGGGAGGTAACCTTGTATTTCTTGAAACTGCGAATGGTATTATCGAATCTAAAAACTTTATTCTTTCTCGATTTGAATCAATCGGCGATAAACGTATATCATTTCCCGTTTTGTCTTATGATTTTTTAAGCAAAGGCATTATCAGCCCATACGATGGTGTTTTAGGTTTAGATTTTTTTAGAATTTTAAATATTTTGTCAATTGATTTTAAAAATCAAGAACTTTGGCTGCACATTCCATAAAATCACCTAAACACAAATTTAGTTAAAAAAACTAATCACTAACCACTAATCAATTAATCTCACTTCTGAAACCGATAAATCTTATCTTCCCAATCTTTATTCGGAACGATTTCACACACCGGTTTTATCACGCCGTCGTGCAAATCATATACCCAACCGTGTATGTGCGGAAAATGATGGCGAGACCAAGATTTTTGTACGATATTCGTTTTGGCTAAATTAAGTGCTTGCTCTTGAATATTAAGTTCGACCAATTTATTCAAACGCGCATCTTCGGGTAAAATATCCAACTCCTTGCTGTGCAAACGGTAAACATCTTTGATGTGCGTGAGCCAAAAATCAATCACACCGTTCATTTTATTGGATATAGCAGCTTTTACACCGCTGCAACCGTAGTGTCCGCAAATAATAATATGTTTGATGTTCAACACTTCAACGGCATATTGCAGTACGCTGAGCATATTCATATCGGTATTGACGACCAAATTAGCGACGTTGCGGTGAATAAACATTTCACCCGGTTTGGTTTGCGTAATTTCGTTGGGCGGAACGCGGCTGTCGGAGCAACCGATCCATAAAAATTCCGGTTTTTGAACGTTTACCAAGCGTTCAAAATATTCCGGGTCTTCTTCGATTTTAATTTTCGCCCATTTTTTGTTGTTCTTGAGTAGTTGGTCGTAAGAGGTCATTGGATTTCGGATTTCGGATTTCGGATGTAATAAAAAATCTTACCTCTAAAAATTACTGCTAGAGTCCTTCCTCCTATAATTTAAATTAAAAACGGATTACTTTTTCTTTCTCTACCGATAGTTGTTGCGGGTCCATGTCCGGAATATACTTTTACATCGTCGGGTAGAGTCATTAATCTTTTTTCAATACTTTCCAGTAGTTGCGCGTGGTTGCCGCCCGGCAAATCCGTGCGTCCGATACTGCCGAGAAAAAGCACATCGCCGCCGATTAAATAATTTTCTGCTTCATTATAAAAACAAATACTGCCGGGCGAATGTCCCGGAGCTAAAATGACTTGCAGTTTTGTATTACCGAAACTGATTAAATCGTTATCTTCTATGAATCCGGACGGTTCCGGTTGTTCGGGTACATGAAAACCCCAACGAATACCGGCAGCAACCGCATTTTTCAGAACCGGTAATTCGTTTTTATGAATTTCTAAACCCGTGCCGTATTTTTCAACCACCAAAGGATTGCCGAAAACATGATCGAGATGACAATGCGTGTTCAACAAACGTACTACTTTCAGGCGATTCGCCGCGATAAAGTCCGTTAATTTTTTTTCTTCACCGACATCGTTACATCCGGGATCAATGATAACCGCTTCTTTTGTCTCGTCGTACAAAATATAGGTATTTTCGGATAAAGCATTAAAAGTGAAAGACTTGATGGTCATTAGAATTTTTTGAATTGTATTAAAATTTTAAGCGCGATTTTTGAAAAAAGAAAGGTCAAAATTTATAACCCGTTTCGCTTCTTTAAGAATAATAATTAATGGGTTTGGTTTGATTCTTTTTTAATAAACTTCAAACCAATTAAAGTGTTCTTTTATAATATTTTCTTTTTCTTCCTTTACGTAAGTTAAAAAAGCAGATGCTGCGGGCGATAATTTTTTATTTGAAAGCCAAATCAAATTCCAAACCGATTTAACAGGAAATTCTTTTATTGAAATTATTTGAAGTTGATGGTTATTTAACTCATTTTTAATACCTATAATCGGCATAATGGAATATCCTAATCCTGCAATTACAGCTTGTTTGACAGCTTCATTAGACATAAGTTCCATTTTCTTTTTAACCGGTAAATTATTTATTTCGATAAATTTTTCCATTACGTAGCGCGTTCCTGAACCCTGCTCGCGGTAAATGAGCGGAATGGTTTTAAAAATATCCTTATCATACTCACCTTCAAATTGTACGTCCATATTTCCGACAAGAAACAATTTATTTTGCATAAGCTCTAAGGTATTCAATCTCAAATTTTCCGGTAAAACGGATACCAATGAAAAATCTACTTCATTTTTAATTAAACTTTTTACTACCCGCGCTTTATTTGTAACATCCAAGAGCAATTCTACACCGGTATGTTGTTTTAAAAAACCGGAAAGAAAGTAAGGGATAACGTAAATGCCGGTCGAAACTACCGAAAGTTTTAACCTGCCTGCCATAAACCCTTTGTAGGCTAAGGTTTTGTAATCAATAGCCTGTACCTCATTTAGTATGTTCTCTGCAACGAATGCAATTTCCTTTCCGAAATCCGTAATGAAAAGTTTTTTTTTGATAACTTCTGTCAATGGAATTTCAAACTGTTGTTGGAAATTTTTCAATTGAATAGAAACAGCCGGTTGTGTAAGATTTAATAATACGGAAGCCTTAGTTATGCTGCGGGTTTGAACGACTTTTAAAAAAATGTTCAATTGGTTGAGTGTATAGTTCATAAATTATATTTATCAATATCATTGCAAAGTTAAATAAGAATATATGAATTGCAATGCGGAAATTTGCACCGTAAAAAAATATTAATAAATAACATGAGTTCGGGTAAGTCTTTTAAAAACATGACTCATGTTTTTCTAAAAGACCAAAGTTACACGAAACAATTTCCGAACTCATATAAAACAAAGTAAAATGGATTTTCAAATACTGATTTCAAACCTTACCAACCCGCCGCTTCTTTTTTTTGTTTTGGGCATAATTGCGACAATAGTACGAAGTGATTTAGAAATTCCTGAATCTTCGAGCAAATTTATTGCGCTTTACCTGCTTTTTGCAATCGGCTTCAAGGGCGGTCAAGAATTGGCACACAGTAAATTTAGCGCGGAAATTTTATATTCTATTCTTTTCGGTTTACTCATCGCTTCAATCATACCGCTGTACACTTTTTTTATTCTAAAACGTAGAATTAGTGTAAGCAATGCCGGAGCGATTGCGGCAACTTACGGATCTATCAGTGCAGTAACTTTTGTATCTGCTGTCTCATTTCTTGAAGCACAAAAAATTTCGTTTGGAGGTCATATGGTTGCCGTTATGGCACTTATGGAGTCTCCCGCAATAATAGTGGGCATAATTCTCATGATTCAATACGAAGGAGATACGAACAATAAAAATAAAATTAAGGACATAATTCAACACTCATTTACAAACGGCAGCGTATTTTTAATTCTTGGCAGTTTAATTATCGGTTTAATTGCCGACTCAAAACAAGCTGAAGGTATAAAACCATTCACTAATGATATTTTTAAAGGCTTTTTAGCTATTTTTCTTTTAGAAATGGGCATGGTAACAGCCAAAAGATTTTCAGCTTTTAGGAAACACGGGCTTTTTCTTTTCGTTTTTGCGGTCATTATTCCGGCAATAAACGGATGCATAGTGGCATTTGCGAGTATTTTTGTAACGCACGAGGTTGGCAACAGATTTATTTTTGCCATACTTGCAGCGAGTGCTTCTTATATTGCCGTTCCGGCAGCCATGCGTTTAGCTGCTCCAAAAGCCGATCCGGGTATCTTTATTCCAATGGCATTAGGAATTACCTTTCCATTTAATATTACTATTGGAATACCTCTTTATTTTGCAATTGTACATAATTTTTGATGGAGGCTTTAATAAATTGTAAAATCTCGAACTCGCGTTAAAGTAAAACGTCGAAAAACGAAGCGCGCAAATAAAATTTTAATTCCTTGGCTTCCATAAAAAATAAAAATAAAAATAAAAAATCCGTAAATAAAGCGATACCGGCTTGACGAATACAAAAATGAATGTGTTTTTTTAAATCTTTTAAACCTAATTTTACGGAATATTTTTCGTTTTCTATTTTCTTCTTTACATTCATCAAGTAGTTGATGTATTTTTGCGCGATTTTTAAATGAGTGGTCAGTTGCAAAATAGCAGATTGGTCAGTTGGTCAGTTAGTTGGTTGGTTAGTTAATATCTTGGTTAAAACCAACAAACTAAAAAACTGAAAAACCCAATAAACTAACCTGCCAACTCACCAACTTACCGACTTTTTATGATAAAAAGAACACCGATAGACCATATTCTAAAATATGCCGACTTAATTCAGGAAAACTTAACTGTCATGGGTTGGGTGCGCAATTTTCGCAATTCGCAATTTATAGCACTCAACGACGGTTCGTGTTTAGCAACGTTGCAAATTGTGGTAGATAATGAAAAAACAGATGCCGCATTGCTCAAACGCATCACGGTTGGTGCGGCGATAAAATGCACAGGTATTTTAAAAGCATCGCAAGGAAAAGGACAAAGCGTAGAATTAGTTGCCGATGAAATAGAAATTTTGGGCGACTGCGACGCTTCTGTTTATCCGTTGCAACCCAAAAAACACAGTCTCGAATTTTTGCGCGATATCGGACATTTGCGTATGCGCACCAATACTTTCAGTGCGGTATTTCGCGTTCGGCACACGGCAGCTTTTGCGATTCATCAGTTTTTTAACGAACAAGGTTTTTTTTATTTACACGCACCGATTATTACGGGCAGTGATGCGGAAGGTGCCGGCGAAATGTTTCACGTCACTACGTTAGATATGAAAGCACCGCCGAAAACAGAAGCGGGTGAAATTGATTATAAAAAAGATTTTTTCGGTAAACCGACAAACCTCACCGTATCGGCACAATTGGAAGGAGAATTGGCGGCATTGTCATTGGGGAAAATTTATACTTTCGGTCCCACTTTCCGTGCGGAAAATTCAAACACGACGCGACATTTAGCGGAGTTTTGGATGATTGAACCCGAAGCGGCGTTTTACGATCTCGAAGACAATATGAACTTAGCAGAAGATATGCTGAAGTTTGTAATTAAATATACATTAGAGCATTGCAAAGAAGATTTGGAATTTTTGAACGACCGCCTCGCTGCCGAAGAAAAAGATAAACCGCAAGCCGAACGCTCAGAGATGGGTTTAACGGAAAAATTAAAATTTGTCATTGAAAACGATTTCGAGCGGTTGAATTATACAGATGCGGTTGAAATTCTCGTTCAATCGAGCCATAATAAAAAAGGGAAATTCAAATTTCCGGTGGCATGGGGAACGGATTTGCAGAGCGAACACGAACGCTGGCTGGTAGAAAAATATTTCAAAAAACCGGTAATACTCGTTAATTATCCGCGAGAAATAAAAGCGTTTTATATGCGCCAAAACGATGACGGTAAAACCGTAGCGGCAATGGATATTTTATTTCCGGGTATCGGCGAAATCGTCGGCGGTTCGCAACGTGAAGAGCGTTTGGATAAATTGTTGGCGCGAATGCGCGAAGTAGGTATACCCGAACAAGAAATGTGGTGGTTCTTGGAAACGCGCAAATACGGCACTTGTCCGCACGCCGGTTACGGCTTGGGGTTCGAGCGTTTGGTTTTATTCATCACCGGCATGACCAATATCCGCGACGTCATTCCGTTCCCTCGTTTTCCGGGTAGCGCGGAATTTTAATTTAATTTAGATTTTGGATTTTAAATTTTATCATAAAATAATTTTGTCCAAAATCTAACATCCAAAATCCAAAATCCTTTTTATGACCATTTCACTCGGTAGCGACCATGCGGGTTTTGTTTTTAAAAAAGCAATTCACGAATATTTAGAATCTAAAAATTATACAGTCTTGGATTTCGGTACCAAAGGACCCGAATCCGTCGACTATCCGGATTTCGCGCATCCGGCAGCCGAAGCCGTTGAATCCGGTAAAGCAGAAAAAGGTATTGTCATTTGCGGTACAGGCAACGGTGTAGCTATTACCGCCAATAAACATCAAACTATTCGTTGTGGATTGAGTTGGAGTGAAGAAGTTGCTTCACTCATTCGCCGACACAATGATGCAAATATGATTGCCATTCCGGCGCGCTTCGTATCGCTGGAAACAGCAATATCTATGGTAGATATTTTTTTACACACCGACTTTGAAGGCGGACGACACGCGAACAGAGTAAATAAAATACCGTGCGCATAGCCGATTACGACTTACGACTTACAGCTTTGCAAAAAACTTTTACTTAATTTTCGGTTTTTAATTGCCCAAAGGAATGTTCAAATATATTTTTAAAGTAGTTGCGTTTGCTTTTATTTTTTTCTTTTTGAGATGTGAAGCACAGAAACCGTTAACGTTAAACGTACAAAATGCGGCGCGCGGTAATACCGGTTTCAGAGGCAGAATTCCGGATGAGGATAAAGATAAACCGCTCAGCGGCAATGTTTTTGTGGAAATAAATTTGATTGCATCGCAAAATTGCGTCATAGATTCGGTTTTTGTTACGCTCAAAGATCCCGAAGTTCGTTTGCGCGATGTGTCTACGAATTATCCGAAACAATTAAAAGCAGGTGAAACATGGTACTTGAGAATAGAAAATAAAGGAACTTCAACGGTACTCTGGGAAAATAACATGCGCGACACTGGCGAAGGCTTCATGGATTTTTATTCGGACGGAAAAAAATATACGGTTATTGTCAAAAATTTCAACCCAATTCTTCCCAAGTAAATGTTTTAAAATCATTCAAAGCCGAAGTTTTTTAACTCGAAAAATCATAAACACTAAATATCCGGTGGTTTTTCGTATTTTTACACCGACAATGATTGAGTTTTTAAATCGGGCAACATGGGTGCATCGTTTTTATGCTGAATCTGAATTAAGAGCCTTATCGTTTTTTTTATGTCCCGCATTATTACGCTGACAACTGATTTCGGTTTACAAGACTACTACGTGGGTGTTGCAAAAGGCATGCTGTTAGCGCACTGTCCTGATATTAATATAGTGGATATTTCGCACACGGTTAAAAACTTTGATATTGTTCAGGCTTCTTTTATTTTAAAAAACACTTGGCACGTTTTTTCTGACAACACCATTCATATCGTCAGCGTCAATAATTTGGGTGGTGATAATCACCGATATTTAGTGTTCGAGCATGAAAAACATTTTTTCATCGGACCGGACAATGGCATATTCAGTTTGATGTTCGAGAAAATACCGCCCCGTGTTTTTGCGTTATCTTTATCCGGCTTACAATTCCGACCGATAATTGAAGTTATCCTGACGATAGTTCAAAATATAATTAACGGTTCGGAGTATGAGACATGGAGTTTGCCAGCCGGAGAAATAATTCAGCGTTTTGTACTTAAACCCGTCATTAACCGCAACCAAATACGCGGTTCTGTTATTTATATTGATAATTTCGACAATATTATTCTTAACATAACGAAAGAATTATTTGAAGAAGTCGGTAAAGGTCGAGCGTTTCAATTGTTTTTCAAACGGCATGATCCGATATTGCGTATATCGGCACACTATAATGAAGTACCTATCGGCGATACATTGTGTTTATTCAATCACAATAATCATTTAGAAATAGCTATCCACATGGGTAAAGCAGCGGAAATGCACGGCTTGAAAATTGAGGATATGGTGCAGATAGATTTTTTCAGTTGACAGCTAAAAATTGTGACCGATTTTAGTTGTTTTGTCTCAAAGTAAGTATCCGGATAAATAAATTTTCTTATCTTACACGCTTGTATGGATGCGGCTGTTTAAACGAACCTTGCTTAGTCATCAATACCAATTAATTATTTAAAACTCAAGTGTGAAATATCTTAATTCGATACTGGAAACCGTCGGAAATACGCCGCTTATTAAGTTGCACCGTGTCGTGAAAGAAATACCGGCATTAGTTTTAGCTAAAGCGGAAATATTTAATCCGGGTTTGAGTACTAAAGACAGAATTGCTGTACGCATTATAGAAGCGGCTGAACAAGCCGGGCGCATCCGGGAAGGAACAACCATTATCGAATGCACTTCCGGCAATACCGGTATCGGTTTGGCGATGGTTTCAGCCGTAAAAGGTTATAAGATAATTTGTACCGTTAACGATAAACAATCGAAAGAAAAAATACAAATGTTGCGCTCATGGGGTGCGGAAGTTATTATATGCCCCGCCAACGTAAAACCCGAAGATCCGCGCTCGAATTATGCGGTTGCCGAGCGGTTGAGTAAAGAAACAGCTAATTCGTATTGGGTCAATCAGTACGATAATATTTATAATCCGTTAGCGCATTACGAAACAACCGGTCCGGAAATTTGGGAGCAAACGGACGGATTAGTAACGCATTTGGTCGGTCCGACCGGTACAGGCGGTAGTTTGAGCGGCACAGCGCGTTTTTTGAAGGAAAAAAATCCGGATATACAAATCTGGGGTGTAGATGCATACGGTTCTGTTTTGAAAAAATATCATGAAACGGGTATTTTCGATGACGAAGAAATTTATGAATATTCGATGGAAGGCGTCGGACGAGAGTTTATTCCTTCTACTTTAGCATTAAATTTGATAGACCGTTTTGAAAAAGTTTCCGACTATGATGCCGCGATTATGGCGCGCCGAATGGTCAAAGAAGAAGGTTTGTGGGTAGGTCATTCATCGGGTGCTGCCGTAAATGCAGTTTATCAGTTGCGACACCAATTAAAACCTTCCGATATTGTTGTAGTCATTTGTCACGATCACGGCAGTCGGTACATCGGAAAAATTTTCAGTGACGAATGGATGCACGCCAAAGGTTTTCTCAGAAATAAAAATTCCGAAATTGCTTTTGTGCCTATGAAAAAATAATTTACGATTTACGATTTTTTTTATGGATTTATTTGAAAAAGTGTTGAAGCGTCCCGGACCACTCGGAAAATATGCCGATATGGCTGAGGGGTATTTTATGTTTCCGAAACTTGAAGGTGCTTTGAATAACCGCATGGTATTTAACGGAGAGGAAAAAATAGTTTGGAGTTTAAATAATTATTTGGGTTTAGCCAATCATCCGGAAGTGCGCCGCGTAGATGCGGAAGCGTCTGAGCAATGGGGATTAGCATATCCGATGGGTGCGCGCATGATGTCGGGTGAAACAGTTTATCACGAACAATTGGAGACGGAACTTGCGCATTTCGTAAAAAAAGATGCGAGTTTGTTGCTCAATTTCGGTTATCAAGGAATTTTATCCATTGTTGATGCCATGATAGACCGCCGTGACGTGGTCGTGTACGATAAAGATTGCCATGCCTGTATCATGGACGGTATACGGATGCATTTAGGCGAACGATTCGCGTTTGAACATAACGATGTGCGCAGTCTCGAAACACAGTTGACTAAAGCTGAAAAAGCGGCGCATCGTTCGGGCGGCGGTATTCTCGTGATTACGGAAGGCGTTTTCGGTATGCGCGGTGAGCAGGGAAAATTGCGCGAAATAATCGCTCTCAAAGAAAAATACGCTTTCCGTTTATTGGTGGACGATGCGCACGGCTTCGGTACACTCGGAAAAACCGGTGCGGGTGCCGGTGAAGAACAAGGTATCCAGCATGATATTGATTTATATTTTTCCACATTTGCCAAATCAATGGCAAGTATCGGCGCATTTGTGGCGGGCAGCTCCGAAATCATCAAATATTTGAAGTACAATATGCGGTCGCAAATTTTTGCGAAAGCTTTGCCTATGCCGATGGTAATCGGTGCTTTAAAACGCTTGGAATTATTGCGCTCTCAACCGGAATTAAAGGAAAGACTTTGGCAAAACGTCCACCGTTTACAAAACGGCTTGCGCAATTTAGGTCTTGATTTGGGCAATACAAACACTTGCGTAACACCGGTATTCATGCACGGCGAAGTTGAAGAAGCCTTGCGTTTAATTACCGATTTGCGCGAAAACTATCATATTTTTTGCTCGATTGTGGTGTATCCCGTCATTCCGAAAGGTGTGATGCTTTTGCGCTTGATTCCGACGGCAGACCACACGTTTAAAGATATTGATGAAACTTTATTGGCTTTTGGCGCGGTAGCGAAAAAATTAAAATCCGGTATATACGCGGCACCCGAACCCGAAACTTCGGTTGTGTAATTTTGGATTTACGATTTTGGATTTACTATCAAAAATAAAAAAAATCCGTGTAAATAATTTTACACGGATTTTTTTTTCGATACGCTCACATCACTCTAAAACTACACTGCCGTCACGCGCTTCTCTGACATGGAAAGGAAAAAATAAAGTAAAACTACTGCCTTTATCGGGTTCACTTTTTACGTCAATGGTACCTTTGTGTGCCGTCATCATTGCCTGTACATACGATAACCCGAGACCGAAACCTTTTACATCATGGACATTGCCTTTAGACACACGGTAAAATTTTTCGAAAATTCGTTTGCGCGCTTCCTTCGTTATACCGACACCGTTATCGCTCACCGTAACTTCTATGCCGTCGTTAATGTTGCGCGTGGAAACTGAAATTTGAGGATGTCGAGGTGTATATTTGTTGGCATTGTCCAACAAATTATTTATCATATTGGCGATATGCGTAACATCACCTTCTACTATCGGATTTTCAGCATCAAGATGGGTATGCACGACACCGTCTTTTTGTTCGACTTGCAAACTGATATTTTGTACTGCCGCTTCAATCGTATCATGCAAATCTACTTCATCTAAATTCAAACTGTATTTGCCTTTTTCTATTTGCGCCATTTGCAGTACTTTTTCTACTTGCCCGTTCATGCGCTTATTTTCTTGTTTTATGATGCCGATGAATTTCTTTATTTTTTCGGGATTGGAAATAATATTTTGATTGGAAATTGCATCCGCAGCCAACGAAATCGTAGCAATCGGCGTTTTAAATTCGTGCGTCATGTTGTTGATAAAATCCGTTTTCATTTCCGATACTTTTTTCTGATGTAAAACAATGTACATCGTATAAGCAAAACAGCCGATGATAACGCTGATAAAAAGTAAAGACAACACCAACCGCGAGAGTATATTACCCCATATTGTAGTTGTTTTAGTAGGAAATTGAATGAGTAAAACGCCTGGGGGTAAATTCTCGAAAGGAAAAACTGTGGTTTTATACCCGGATAGTTTGAGATAATTGTAGTTCGATTGATTTTCGTGCGGATTAACGATACGGTTATTTACCAAAACAAAACCACTGTCGGTTGCGGAATAGATACCGAAATTGTACGGAATTTTCACGCCGCGTTCTGCTAATTCAAGTTTTAAAAAACGATTTATTTCATTATTGTCTAAGCGCAAAGCCAAAGGTTGTTCGTGCATTGATTGCTTGAGTTGAGAAAATTCCAAATCTTTCAACGGCGTACCGTTTTGCGCCGCTATGAGTTTAATTACGGTCGCATGAACAACAAAACGCGCTGTATCTCTGGCTTGGCTTTGCAAAGCGAAACCGTTATTATAGCGCGCAACCATTTCACTTTCATCGTGGTCAATATCTTCGGAAGTGGCTTTCAACGCCATTCGTACTTGTTGACCGAAATGTTCTTCACCGGCTTTTACACTGTTTGAAATAAATACAAGTTGCAGTGTAATTATTCCCAACAACGCTGCTGTCATTACGGCAATTATCCACCAAACTGTTTGCGTTTTCATATTTTTTTTCTTTCCGAAACTTTAATTCTACAAAAATACACACCGCGCGCCGTCCTGTTTATTCATTTAACAGAAATTTAACGTCAGATAATATTTTTAAGCGGCATATAGGGCGGTTCAGTATTCCGGTTTTACTTTTAATGCAGTAAAGTCAATGCTACCGAAAAACTTCCGAATCCGGTAAAAATAATGAGTGAGTACCGTTTATAATTTTGTAATCCGCTTTTATTTTTTTTATTCATAAACCATAAATTTATGAAATCCTTTCTTATTTTTGTTTTCGACAAACCGCAAACATACATGAGAGAAGAATTTTTACACTTTCTTTGGCGCACGCGCCGTTTCGATACGCAAAACTTGTACACTACCGACGGTGATAAAATAAATATCCTCGATTTCGGTACGTACAACACCAATGCCGGACCTGATTTTTTGGAAGCGCAAATACGGATAAATGACATTGTTTGGGTTGGAAATATCGAGATGCATGTAAAAGCATCGGATTGGTGGGTGCATCAACACCAAACAAATAAGCAATACGACAACGTTATTCTGCACGTCGTTTACGATGATGATGTGCCGGTAAAAAGTAACGATGGTGCGTCTTTGGCGTGTTTGGTGATGAAAAAAATTATTCCCGAAGGAATTTATCCGAAATATCACGCCTTGTTGCACACCGAATCATGGATTCCGTGCGCGCCGCATTGGCAGGAAGTACCGGACATCGTAAAAAAGTTGTGGTTGCCGCGCATCCTCGTCGAGCGTTTGGCTTTAAAAACAAGTGCTATCGCTATGCGATTAGCCGAAAATAAAAACGATTGGGAAGAAACATTTTGGCATTTCACGGCACGTTATTTCGGGAGTAAAGTGAATGATGCGCCTATGGAATGGTTAGCACAATCTATTCCGCATTTGGTTTTAGCGAAATTGAAAAATAATTTATTCGTGCTGGAGGCTTTGTTGTTCGGTCAAGCCGGTTTTTTAACCGATGATTTGAAAGACGATTACGCGCTGTCGTTGAAAAAAGAATACGCTTTTTTGCGCATAAAATACAGTTTGCAACCGCTTGTGGTTACCGTTTTTCAAAAATCGCGGATGCGTCCGTCCGGATTTCCGGAAACTAAAATCGCCTTATTGGCAGCATTGATTTATAAAAGCAGTCATCTGTTTTCAAAAGTTTTGGAAGCAAAAGATATACTCGAATTGGAAAATTTATTCAATGTTTCAGCAAGCGAATATTGGAAAACGCATTATGTATTCGATAAGATTTCATCTACTGTTGAAAAAAATTTGGGTAAACAAACTATTACTTCACTGCTCATCAATGTAGTCGCGCCGTTTATTTTTCATTACGGACAAACGCGCAATGATGACAACATTAAAGAACGCGCTATACAATTGCTCGATGCCATAAAACCTGAAAAAAATAATATTATAGAGAAATGGGAAATGCTTCAACCGCAAATTGATTCGGCAGCACAAACTCAAGCACTTATTCACCTAAAACAGAATTATTGCGATAACAGAAAGTGTTTATATTGTGCGGTCGGTGCTGCAATATTGAAGTAAAAAATCAAAAAAATTATAAAAATAAAAAACGCGCATGAAAAAAATATTTTTCATGCGCGTTTTTAAAATTAATCATTAACTATTATTTTATTTCTACTGTCCGGAATATTCTTTCCAAGTTTTGGTTTTAAAAATTTCTTCCGCAACGTATTTCATTTCGGGCATAATGGTTTTCGGTTCTTTGTAACCCGGAGACACGATGACACGTTCGAAATTTTGTGTCAGATAAACCACCGTCGGATACGACATATTACCGTCCAAAAGTGAAGCCGCAAAAGTATGCACACCGCCTGAACCTTGTTTTACATAATCGAATTTTTGTCCTTGAAATTCGATGGTCTCGTGCATTTCGGCATTTAGTTTTACACAATAAAAATTTTTGTTCAGATAATTCACGACTGAGTCATCTTCAAAAGTGGTTTTATCCATGCGTTTGCACCAACCGCACCAATCGGTGTAAACATCCACGATAAATTTGCGCGGTGCCGTTTTGTTCAATTCAACTGCTTCTTGCCAAGTCAACCATTTTAATTTTGGTGCAACAGTTTTTTTTGGTGTGAAAGCCGTGAATGCGAAAAAAAATCCGGTGAGTAATACGAGCGAAAAAATTATTTTTTTCATGATTATTTTTTTGAAGAAGCCTCCGCATTGTGCGAAAAGTTTTTATTTATCGATTAAACGTAAAAGTGCAAACAAAAATATACTTTTCTCCGAACTTTACAAAAAATCATTTTCAAACAAAAACATACACTTCAAATAATACGTTTAAAAACGAAATGAATTAATAATGAAAAAGAAAATAGTCATTGCCGTCGGCGGTTCGAGCGGCTCGATTTATACAAAAGTACTTTTAGATAAATTGATGTTGCTGAAAAATCAAACCGAAGCAATCGGGTTAGTGATGACGGAAAATGCGCGATACAATTGGCAACACGAACTCGAAAACGCTGAGTGGAAAAATTACGACGTTCAGTACTACGAAAAAAATGATTTCATGGCACCTTTCGCAAGCGGTTCTGCGCGATACGACACCATGATTGTATGTCCGTGTTCGATGGGTTTATTGGCGCGTATCGCGCACGGAATTTCCGATGACCTCATCACACGCGCGGCGGATGTGATTTTGAAAGAACGCCGTAAACTCATTATCGTACCACGCGAAGCGCCGTACAACCTCATTCACATCAATAACATGAAAACTTTAACGGAAGCAGGCGGTATTATATGTCCGGCAACACCGAGTTTTTACAGCCGTCCGAAAACATTGGAAGATGTTGCGGCAACAGTTGTTGATCGCGTGCTTGATTTAGCGGGTTTTGAATTGAATACCTACAGGTGGAACGACATTTAGTTTTCGGATTTCGGATTAAACACCCTAATTTTACCGCAAATTAAAATCAACATCTAACCAAATTTGAATAGTATGATGAGATTTATTTCGCAAATCATTTCTGCCGTATTTCATCCGCTCGTGATGCTTACGTATATGCTGATACTCTTGTTGGTCGTGAATCCGTATTTGTTCGGTGTCAGTAGTTTGAAAGAAGGAATCCCGATTGTATTGCGCGTGTTTGCGTGTACGTTTTTTTTACCGGGTTTTGCCTGCTTTTTGATGCAGAAACTCGGTCTTATTTCTTCCATCACCATGCGCGAACGCAAAGACAGAATCGGACCTTTTATCGTGACGGGTATCTTTTATTTATGGGCGTTTCGCAGCGCACTTGCCGATACGAATGCGCCGACCGCTTTTTTAGTCGCTATTTTAGGTGCAACGTTGTTGTTGTTCGTTTGTTTTTTCATGAATATTTTTTTCAAAGTCAGTGTTCATGCTGCCGGCGTAACGGGTTTTGCGGCTATGGTAATTATTTCTCTGCGATTGTACAGCATCGGCTCCATTCCGTTACATTTTCCGTATGCCGGCAATTATGATGTAAGTTTAAATTTAATTTTGATATTGAGTGTGCTTTCTGTCGGATTAGTACTGATGTCGCGCCTTAAATTAAATGCACACACCCCGCGCGAACTTTATGCCGGTGTTGTTGTCGGGCTTTTGTGCCAATATATCGCACTGCGCATTTTGGTTTAATTTTTAAAAACTAAATGCTAAATGCTCCTTACTTAATTTAGCATTCAGCATTCAGCATTTAAAAAAATTTATTTCGCTTGTATACTACCGCTGCCGGTACTTCTTACTACGGTTTGTGTGGGATGCCCGAAATAAGTTATATCACCACTACCTGTGCATTTAGTATCAATATTTTCGGTAGCAGTGCAAATAATGTTGCCGGAACCGGTTGTTTTTGCTTTTACGGAACGTGATTTTATGTTTTCGGCACCGATATCGCCACTGCCAGTAACGGCATAAGAAGCGGATTGTACAGTACCGGCATTCAAACTGATATTGCCACTCCCTTGAACGTGTGCATCTAAAGATGTACAATCAATATTTTTCAATTTTATTCCGCCACTGCCGCGCAGTGCCACTTGTAAATTATTGCTTTTAATGTCGCTAAGTGCGGACAAGTCACCGCTACCACTTAAAAAAATATTTTCAATATTCGGCGTAACGACATACACCGTCAACTTATTGAAACTATAGTTGTAACCTTGCCGATTTCTAAATCGGATATGCAATACATTGTCCTCTACAACCGTTTCGACTTCTTGTGCAATATTGGCTTGCGCTACTACATCTACTGCCGTTTCGTTACTTTGTTTGAGCATTACATCGCCCGAAAATTCTAAACTGACACCGGTAAAACTGCCGACCGTTCTTTTATCGGTAACGACTTCGCCGGTACCGATTATTTTTTGCGAAAAAATATTGCCGTTACCGTGACAGGCGTATACTGCCACAAAAAAATAAATGACCAAAGAGGCGAAAATTGTTTTTTTCATAAAATTGAAAATTGGTGAATAAATGTTTACATTCGGTACAGACAATTTTTTATTGAAAGGTTGCATCAGTAATTATGAATTATGAATTATGAATTATGAATTATGAATTATGAATTATGAATTATGAATTATGAATTATTTTTTCGGAAATAATTTTTGTATTGGTTTTTATGTGTTGTATCTCAAACCTATTTTCTTTTTCCTTTAATAGACTTTTTTTTCGACGAAAGAATAATTTTTTTCGACGAAGTTTCAAAAAATTTATTTGCGATATTGAGCTTGCAGCAATAAATTTAGAATTCAAATAGTTTTACGGCTTCATCGTTCAAAATAAGTTCTATGAATTTATCGTGATTTTTTTCACTACCACGCACCGTCCAGATACCCGTGAGTTCGTTACCGGTGCGGCATTGTTTTCCTCTGTTGTATTGAAGATTATGACGGTGAATAAGGTGTTCGTATATTTTCAATTGTTTGGGATTATAGTCGCAGACAATTTTATAAATCCGGATTTGATTTTTTCTGTCGATCCAACCTTCTAAAACCGTAAAAGTAACCAGCACAATCATTGTCAAAGCACAACCGACTACCGATGCGGCATAATAACCCGCGCCGATACCCATGCCTAACGCTGCAGAAAGCCAAATAGCAGCGGCAGTCGTTAATCCTTTTACGCGATCGTCAGCCTTGAAAATAACACCGGCACCGATAAAACCGATACCCGTTAAGATATTTGAAGCAATGCGGTCAGCATTATTAGGTGCGCCTATAAATTCGGAAAATATCGTAAACAGGCATGCGCCCAACGTAATTACTATCACGGTGCGAAATCCTGCTGATTTGTTTCTGTATTCTCTTTCCGCACCGATTATACCGCCTACGACAACTGCTAAAACTGTGCGTATCAATAAAGTTTCAAAAGAAAGCATGAAGGTTATTTTTGTTTCCGGTAAAATAAGAAACGTTTTCGGGATAACTAAAAAATTAAATTATCACCTGTACTCAAAATAATTTTAAAAAAAATACTCAAATAAGCGAAAAATATTTTAAATTTTGTAAAAAAGTTATAGCTTTGCATTTCGAAAATAAAGAAACGCGAAAATAACGCACAAATTAAATAATAATGAAGAAAGATATTCATCCGAAACAATACAGAATGGTTGTTTTCAAAGATATTTCTACCGACGATATGTTCTTAACGCGCTCAACCGTGAACACGAAAGAAACAGTTGTATTCACGGACGGTAATTCTTACCCGCTCGTGAAAATGGAAACTTCGGCGTTTTCGCATCCGTTTTTTACCGGTAAAGCTAAATTTGTGGATACGGCAGGTCGTATTGATAAATTCAACAAAAAATTTCAAAAAGCGGCGAAATAATCTTTTTGAAAAAAAATCTGCTCGAATTGTGAAAGAGTCAAAAAAACAGCAATATTTTTAAAAAATTGGAGAGGCGCGATATATCGCGCCTTTTTAATGCCGCGTTTCCGTTCACAACTTTATTTTTTTCAGTCTGTCCAATTCGCGTTTGTTTTCACGTTCTTTTAGGGAATCGCGTTTATCGAATTCTTTTTTACCTTGCGCCAAACACACTTCGAGTTTAGCAAAACCCCGTTCCGAAAAAAATATGCGGTAAGGTACAATGGTTAACCCTTTTTCAGTCACTCGTTTTTCGAGGGTGTTTAATTCCGTTTTGCGCAGCAACAATTTGCGCAAACGTCTCGATTCGTGGTTATAAATATTACCGTTGCTGTATTCGGCGATGTACATACTTTTTACGAGCAATTCGCCGTGACTGAAATAGCAAAAAGCATCGTTCAAGTTTGCCATTCCTTCGCGCAACGCTTTAACTTCCGTTCCGTTCAGCATCATGCCGGCTTGATATTTTTTCAGAAAACTGAATTCGTGTTCCGCTTTACGGTTAACTATCTCGGCACTTTTGAAACGCTTTTTTTTATCTGCTGCGGTCATTCATTCATTTTTAGTCGACAAATTTACGTCAATTACATGATATTTTCAATAAAAAATAGTGCGCTCGAATATTCGTTATTCTGTATGATAAAATTTAATAAATGCGTAAAAAGTTTAACGCGCATTTAACAGTTACCTTTATAAAATCGCACGTCTCTAATATAGAAAAAAAATTAAATAGTGTAAATTCAATCATAATAAACAATATCGGGCGTTACAATAAAATTGTTGAATAAGTTTACCTTTTTTCATCTTTTTAAATTTACAAGTATGAAAACGCTTTTTTTAGTAGCTGCTTTAACTTTATCATTTTTTTATTCTTCTACCGCACAAACGAATATTGCCGCACTGAATAAGGCTATGAGCGACGGAGATGCCGTTACTATCGGCGGTTATTTCGATCAAACCGTTGAACTGACGTTGTTGGATAAATTAAATGTTTTAGATAAAAAAGCTGCTACCGCCGCTTTAAACGGCTTTTTCGCGAAAAACAAACCGCGCGCTTTCAACGAAGTGCATCAAGGTGCTTCTAAAGGTTCTGCTTCGCACTACTCTATCGGAGATTTAGCAACCGCGCCGAGTACTTACCGCGTGTATTTGTATTATAAAGTGGTGAATGAAAAACCCGTGATTCAAGAAATGCGGATTGAGAAATAAATTTTTTTTGGGAAACCAAGCCTGTTAATTTCATTGGCGGCTGCTCGATATTTTTCGGGCAGCCGCTTCTTTTTTATATTTTTGTTGATTGTTTTACGCACCTTTACCTGATTATTAAATATTTTCGTGCAAATCTAAATCCGAAAAATCATGAAAGCGATTTATCTGAAAAAATACGGCAACAGTGCCTCTGCTTTTGAAATAAAAGAAACGCCGATACCGATAGCCGCAAAAGGAGAAGTGGTAATTAAAGTCGCGTGTTTCGGATTAAATTTTGCCGATGTGTTGGCGCGGCGCGGACTTTATGCGGACGCACCTGCGAATCCGGCGGTGTTGGGTTACGATGTTGCCGGCATCGTTGAAAGCGTCGGTGAAGACGGAGCGATATTCAAAATCGGGCAACGGGTAATGGCTTTCACACGCTTCGGCGGTTATGCCGAATATGTAAAAACTGTTGAATCGGGTGTTGCATTGATGCCGGATACTTTAGATTTTGCAGCCGCAACGGCTTTAGTCACGCAAGGCAGCACGGCATATTTTTGTGCTTACGAAAGTACGGTATTGAACGCCGGCGATCGCGTATTGGTACATGCGGCGGCGGGCGGAGTCGGCAGTTTACTGGTACAAATGGCGAAGCAACAAAAATGTATCGTGTACGGTACGGCTTCAACTTCAAAATTAAATTATTTGAAACAATCGGGTGTTGATGTGGCAATTGATTATACACAAGAAGATTTCTCCAAAGTTATTCGCGCACATTCGAGCGACCAAAAAATAGATGTAGTTTTCGACAGTATCGGCGGACGTACTTTTAAAAACAGTTTTAAATTATTGGCACCCGGCGGGCGCATCGTGACATTCGGCGCGGCGGAACAAATCGACGGTAATAAAACCAATAAGTTGAGCACATTGAAGTTGGCATGGAGTTTCGGTATTTTTTCACCAATTCAATTATTAATGAGTTCAAAAGCAATTATCGGTGTGAATATGCTGAAAATCGCCGACAACCGCCCGCACATTCTCAGTCTTTGTTTACGCGAAGTGTTGAAAATGACGGAAGACGGTATCATAGTTCCAACAGTCGGTAAAATTTTTTCTGCAGATAAAATTGCAGAAGCACACGATTATCTCGAAAATCGGCAATCAGTCGGTAAAGTTGTAATGGCGTGGTGATGTCGAATTTTTTTATGCTCTTTCAATCGGACAAGTCATGCAATGTGAACCGCCCCGCGCGCGCGATAATTCATTGGACGGCAAAGTAATGATTGTATTTTCGACAGTGTCCGGATTAATTTCGCCGGATTTTACTTTTTCCAAAAATTCCTTTGCCGGCAGTATTTTGTAACCGTAATCAATGAAAGCCTCTTCTGTTTTCGGATTTCGGTCGTAAGTGAGTGCTACACCGGGTTTTATGGCGACCAAATTGCATCCGTCCGTCCATTGTTCGCGTTCTTGATACGGTGATTCGCCGTCGCCGCTCAAAATAAATTTCATTTTCGGATTAATCTCGGCACGCACAAAATCTTTTACCGAAGCATAAAAGGTATTCCTGCCGTTGGCGCGATGCACTTCCACATTGGAACTTAAGCCTTCGACTACTATCGGTTTGAATGCCGTGATATGATTGTGGTGAATCTGGGTAAAAATGGTGTCAATGTGCATAAATGCGCGGTCGTGCGGAATATTGATTTGCACGACGTTTTTAACGACACCTTTTTCAAAAAGAACTTTTGCTAATTGGCGAATCGTGTAAGCATTCGTCCGTTCGGAACTGCCGATAAAAAGATAATCTTTATTGATAACCATACAATCTCCGCCTTCGATGCTGATACTTTCTCCTTTTTTGGACGGCGGAAATAAATCCACTAAATTCAGGTTAATAATACGTCCGTTGTCGCGCACCTCTTTAAAAATCGGGTGTTCGAGAAAAATAAAGCGTGCCAAAAAATTTTCTCTGAACCGCGCTTGTTTGTTCGCTTTCAGTATTAAGATATGATCATTCACCGTGACGGCAATATCGCGCGTAAAAATAAAATTCGGAATCGGGTCGAATAAAATATGAGATTCGTTTTTTAAATGTCCCGTTATCAGCGTTTCCGCTAATGCTTCGTTATCCATGCCGTTGAAAAGCGCAGCGTAACTTTGCGGTAACTCTTCATAATCAATAATATTTTTAATCATCTCCAATTTTTTGTCATCGTTCACCGCCAAAGATTCGGCGAGGAGTTGGCGCGATTCCAAAACATTTTCCGTGCCGATAAATGCTGCGAGTACGTCCGTAAAAATATCGTGTTCTTTACGCATCTGCGGCAGATGCACGATATCGTCGAAAAGTAATTCTTCGGCGCGGCGCGGCGATATGCGTGCTATGCCTTCGTCCGGACGATGAACAATGACGCGTTTGAGTTTACCGATTTCCGACGACACCTGAATTACTGACATAGGAAGGGAATTAAAAATTAAAAAAAAAGTGACTACGCATCTCAAAATATATTTTTCCACATCATGCTTTCAACGGGTTTATCACTTCGTTGATTGTATTTGGCGTTTGGTTTCTTATTATACAGATTTTCAACAACGCCGTCTACTTTAAAATAGATGAGTTGACCGATAGGCATACCGGCGTAAATTCGCACCGGATGTACGCAACTGATTTCTAAAGTCCAATGATTACAAAAACCAACATCACCTTTTCCGGCTGTAGCATGAATATCTATTCCTAAACGTCCGGTACTGGATTTACCTTCCAAAAACGGTACGGCATTGTGCGTTTCAGTATATTCCGAAGTGACACCGAGATACAATTGCCCGGGTTTCAGTACAAAACCGGTTTCCGGTATTTTAAAATGCGATATAGTATTGTGTTTCTTGGCATCCAAAATCGCATCGTCGTAAACGGCTAAATCGGCGCCGAGATGTACGTCGTAAGAATTTGTACCCAAACAATTTATATCAAAAGGTTCAATGATTATTTTTTTTTCGGCAATACTTTTTAGAATTCTTTTATCGGAAAAAATCATTGATTTTCAGATTTTGGTTTTTCGAATGAAAAAAATCAACTCATTGCCATTTGCGCATTGTCCCAGATTTCTAATTCGGTATCAAGTTCTTTTTTGAGGACATCGAATTTAAGTACTGTTTTCGGATAATCCAACCGATTATAAAAATCGGGGTGACCCATTTCGTCTGAAATTTTCTTTATTTGCAATTCCAACTCCGCAATGCGTTTTTCGCTGTTTTTCACGACGCGCTCCAATTTCGATTTATCTTTCACTTCCGCACCGTTTTTATTACCTCTATTTGCAGCTGCTTGAACGTCGCGCATTTCCACGTCGCGCATATTATCCATTTGGCGTTTTGCCAAAAAATAATTCACGTCGCCGAGATGTTCGTGCAATTTTTTATCCCTAAACTCAATAGTTCTGTTCGTCAAATCGGTCAGGAAATCGCGATCGTGCGACACGATAATAAGTGTACCGTCATATTGCATTATCGCATCTTTCAAAATTTCTTTCGAGAGCATATCCAAGTGATTCGTCGGCTCATCGAGTACCAATAAATTAAAAGGATTCAAAAGTAAACACGCTAAAGCCAAACGCGCACGCTCACCGCCGCTCAAGACAGAAACTTTTTTTTGCGCATCGTCTCCTGAAAACATAAATGCACCCAATATAGCGCGTATTCGGGTGCGCATTTCGGGCGGCGAATGATTTTCCATTGTTTGCTCCAGCGTTAAATTCGGCGAAAGGGCTTCCGCTTGATTTTGTGCGTAGTAACCCACCGTTACGTTGTGACCGAGTTGAATAACGCCGCCGGTGTGCGCTTCTTTTCCGATGAGTATTTTGGCGAGCGTGGTTTTTCCCTGACCGTTTTGTCCGACAAACGCGACGCGATCTCCTCTATCCAATTTCAAACCGATTTCACTGAGTACGTGCACTTCACCGAAACTTTTCGATACGGCTGTGGCATCTATCGATATTTGACCACTGCGGGGTGCCGGCGGGAATTTTATATTCATCGCCGATTTATCTTGCTCGTCGAGTTCGATTCGGTCTATTTTATCTAGTTGCTTTTGCATGGATTGCGCCATACTTGTTTTGGTCGCTTTCGCCATGAATCGGCTAATGGTGCGTTCACGTTCGGAAATTAATTTTTGTTGGTTTTTAAACGCATTTTCCAATAGTACGCGACGTTCGGCGCGTAATTCGAGGTAGCGCGAATACGAAGCCTTGTAATCGTAGGCTTTACCCATTTCAATTTCAATGGTGCGTTTAGTTACTTTATCCAGAAAAGTTTTATCATGCGAAATTACAACCACTGCACCCGGATAATCCACCAAAAAATTTTCCAACCAAATAATACTTTCTATGTCCAAGTGGTTCGTCGGCTCATCGAGCAACAAATAATCGGGGCGATTGAGTAACATTTTCGCTAATTCAATCCGCATTTGCCAACCGCCCGAAAATTCTTCGGTCATGCGGTGCATATCGTTTGGTTTAAAACCCAAACCGCGCAAGATGCGTTCCGCATCTATTTGTGCAGAATCACCGCCGAGAATATGAAAACGCTCCGTCATATCCGATACGTCGTGAATGAGTTGCATATACCCGTCGCTTTCGTAATCGGTGCGTTCGGTGAGTTCAATATTTACGGCTTCGATTTTCCTTTCCAACTCCTTTACTTCGCTGAAAGCTGTCATGGCTTCGTCTATCACGGTTTTACCCACCGGAATAAACATATCTTGGTGCAAATAGCCGATTGTTGAGCCATTCGGATACGCTACGCTGCCGCCGTCGGGTGTTTTTATCAAACCACTAATAATTTTCATCATCGTTGATTTGCCTGCGCCGTTGCGTCCGGTGAGTCCTATCCGGTCGCGATCGCCGATGGTGAAACTGACATTATCGAATAAAACCCGCTCGCCGTAGAAAACCGAAACGTTATTGACGTTTATCATTATTTTGCTTAAATCTATGTTTTATAAAATTGCGCCGCAAAGATACGACAAAAGATAACGGATATGGGATTTTCATCAAAAGTTAAAACTAATTTTTATTCATCAGAAAGCAGGAATCGTCAAAAAAAAATAGTTCCGAGCAGTGTTATTACTCGAAACTATTTTATTTTAGTACTTTCACTTTCAATTATTTCGTAACAACGGCTCTTCCGATACTTTCGTAATGAAAACCGCGTCCTTTCATCTCGGCAACATCGTACAAGTTACGACCGTCGAAAATAGCTTTATCATTCAGTTGATCTAATTTTTCAAAATCGGGTGTCCTGAAAATACCCCACTCTGTAGCAATAACGAGAGCATCCGCCGTTTCGAGACAAGCATATTCATCTTCGCAGTAATTGATTTTTGTACCGTATATGCGTTTAACGTTTTCCATCGCTTCAGGATCGTAAACATGAACTTTCGCTCCGGCTTCCAAGAGTTCGTCAATAATTTCTAAAGCAGGTGCTTCTCGAATATCGTCGGTATTGGGTTTAAAAGCCAATCCCCAAACTGCAAAAATTTTTCCTGTAACGTTTTTATGATAATGTTTTTTTATTTTTTTGAATAAAACCGTTTTCTGTATTTTATTTACTTTCATCACCGATTTCAAAATCCTGAAATCATAATCGTAATCTTCAGCTGTTTTTGCTAATGCTTGCACATCTTTAGGAAAGCAAGAGCCGCCGTAACCGATACCCGGAAACAAAAAACGTTTGCCGATACGGTTATCGCTACCCATACCAATGCGCACCGAATCTACGTTAGCACCCGTACGTTCGCATAAATTGGCAATTTCATTCATAAAAGAAATGCGCATGGCTAAATAACTGTTAGCGGCATATTTTGTCATTTCCGCCGAACGTTCGTCCATGAAATAAATGGGATTGCCTTGTCGCACGAAAGGTTCGTACAATCTTTTCATCACGGCGCGCGCACGTTCGGAATCCGTACCTATAACAACGCGATCGGGTTTCAAAAAGTCGTCAACCGCAACGCCTTCGCGCAAAAATTCCGGATTGGACACTACATCGAAAAGGCTCTTGTCCAAATGTTCGGCAATGATTGACGAAACTTTTTCTGACGTACCGACCGGTACCGTACTTTTATCAACAATTACTTTGTATGTTGTAATTATTTTCGATAAATCTTTTGCCACGCCGAGAATATACGACAAATCGGCAGACCCGTCTTCGCCAGGCGGAGTAGGTAGGGCGAGAAAAATAACTTCAGCTTTTTCAATAGAATCTTTAAGCGAAGTCGTAAAGTGTAATCGCCCTTGTTTGGTATTGCGTTCAAACACAACGTCTAAACCGGGCTCGTAAATGGGTAATTCACCTCGTTTGAGGCGTTCGATTTTTTCGGCGTTTATATCCACGCAAATGACGTGGTTTCCGGTTTCGGCAAAACAAGTGCCTGTAACCAAACCGACGTATCCTGTTCCGACGACAGATATATTCATAATAATTGTAAGGTTTTGTTGTGTAAAGATAATTTTTTCAGAACGCCGTAAAATAATAAATCGGGAGGAATTTAATGTTCAAGGAAAATAAGGGAATTTGTAAAAAATAACCTGCCAAACTTAACTACTCTCTTGTCTTTACTCTGCTTCAAATTCTTCTTAAATATTCCGATATTTCTCAAAAAGTTTGCCTTAATTACAGAAAACATAGCAGCCGATACAGGTAGCCTGTTTTTTACAAATCCCCAAAACGGAAATATTTTTTAAGAATAAATTTATTTTCGCACACAAAGATAATAACTTTGAAAAACAAAAAACAAAATTTAGTATGAAAGAGTAAAAACAAAAGATAAAAAACAAATAAAACGCAGGCACAAAGAATCATTTTGCACCTCCTTTTTATTTATCTTTTATCTTTTGTTTTTAATCTTTTCGAACCTGAGTTGCTATTTAGAAAAATTTTGAACGATTATCGGTAACATCATATACTTTTTTCAAAGAGCGGACGATGGACATTTTCGCCATTTGTTTGATATTACTACTCATTTGTTGTTTCAGCATTTCTTTATTAATTGCCGGATTTTCAACGGTCGTTTTACTTTGTACTTGTGCTACAAAAACACCACCTTCACCGACAACCGCCGGCGTAGTACTTCCGGCAGGCGTATTAAATACAGTTCCCAATAATGCCCCCTCGTTACCCAATTTCGGAACGAACGACATATTAAATGTAACATTTATTGCGGTATCTACTTTCGAATTAAATTGCGTAGCCACCGTACTCAAGTCCGTATTGGTGATACGCGACTTAAGCACTTCACCTTTTTTTCTGTTTTTTACGAACGGCGTGAGTTGTTCGCGTATATCAGCAACAGAAGAAACACCTTTAGGTTGAACATTTTTTAAAGCAGCAATGATGTATTTACTCGGATACGTATCACCTTGTTCGGTGAGTGCATAAGAATTTTTTGCGCGTTCTCCCGGTTTTGCTTCATAAGCCCAGCGAATAATTTGGCGCACACCATTGGCTTGACCCAATGCACCCAAAACCAAATCACCGGATTTAAAAGAAGAAGACGGAACGATTTGTAAATTTGCGGCTTTTGCATTATTACGCAATTCTTCTAAATTTTTACTTTTTGACAGTAAATCGTCTGCAGCACTTGATGCTTTGCGGTCGGTTTCACCACTGGGCGCAATAATTTCTCGCAGTGAAGCGATTTTTACGCGCGGCTCGGCTTTTCCTTGTTTCACGCCGGTGACTTGAACAATATGCGCGCCGAATTGTGTTGTCAGAGTATAAAATTTACCGGGTGTGGCTTTATAAAAAATCAAATCGTTGAAAGGTGCAACCATTCTGCCTTGAGGCTGAAAATCCAAATCACCGCCTTTCGCTTTTGCCACCGGATCGGTGCTGAATTTAATATTCAAAGAATCCCAAAGTGCAGGGTTAATATCCAAAAGTTTTTTCAAACTGTCGGCTTCCGCGAGTGCAGTGGGTCCTTTCAATAGAATATGTCGGGAACGAACGGAATCAGGTGCCGAGCGGCGGTCTACTAATTTTGCCAATCCGTATTGTTTACCGTCCACGAAAGGTCCGATAACCGTACCAACCGGCGCATTGTAAATCTGATCTTTTATGTTTGCCGGCAACATTTCTTTTGTAAAGTATTGTTCGCCATAAAAACCGTTATTGGCGGCAACGAATGCCGAATCTTTTGTCGTTTTTGCAAACGTGTCTCTTAACGCTTCAATTCTCGTGCGAATTTTCATTGAATCTTCATACGTCGGAATGACGTTGAACGCGACGTATTCTATGGAACGAGATTCTTCATCGGCAGTAAATTTTGCTTTGTTATCCGATAAATATTTTTCGTAATCGGCATCCGTCACGGGTGCATCTTTATCATCTACACGGTCGAAAGGAACGCGCACATAAGTAAAGTTTACAGGCTGCGTCATTTGTTTATACACTTCATCCACCACCCAAGTCGGTGTATTAATTGCTTTTGTGGCAATGTTTCCGAGTTTTGTTTGAAGTCTATCTTTAATGACGGCGTTTTCCAATTCCGCCCAATACGCTTTTGCATCCGGACGCAAGGTATTGTCCTGAATCATTTTTTTTATCTGCTGCAATTGATTCATATCAACCGTTCCGGTTTGCGGATTGACCAATGATTGATTACTCGTAATTTCCGGACTCGGATTAGCACCGAATTCCAAATCCAATAACTCGTCTTTAGATACACCCAAACCTACTTTTTCGGATTCTTTTTCTATAATCGTGTTATCAACAAAATCGTTGTAGATTTTATTTTGCACATTCATATCACCGCTTTTTTGTCCGTAAGATTCCGAAATTCTGTTCAAATCTTTTATATCTAAAGACTGACCCGCCACACTTGCTACGGTAGAATCATTTGATAATTGTCCCCACGAACGGTTAGAATCTTGAGTAATAAGCATTCCGATAAAAGCTACAATAGCTAATATCATCAACACGAGTATTAAACCGGACTTTTGCCGTAATTTCTGAATCATTGCCATTTTCACTGAAATTTAAAAAATTGAAAGAGATGCTATATGCTAAACAATAAAATACGACTTACAATTCCGCATTTAGCATTTAGCATTTAGCATTTACAAAAAACGTTGCAAAATAAATGTTTAATCTTCACATTTCAAAACTTTGATTTGTAATTTGTGAAACGCTTTGTCGCAACTTATTTTACTCTACACTAATTTCGTTCCAAAAAGCCGGTTAATTAATTATTAATCCCCAAAAATTATTGCCACTCCTGAAAATATACCCGTTTAACGCGAGGCGAGATACTCGTAAAAATTTCATACGGAATGGTCTGAGTTTTATTTGCTAAATTTTGGACGGAGATATGAGTCCCGAAAATTTCTACCTTATCGCCTTCTTTAGCTTCCGGAATATCCGTTACATCTATCATCGTCATATCCATACACACGTTTCCGATAATCGGTGCCGTTTTATGGTGCAACCATACCGCAAAATTATGATTACCGGCTTTACGGTGCAATCCGTCGGCATAACCGATAGATATAGTTGCAATGACTGAATCGCGTTGCAATTTTCCTTTTCGCGAATAACCTATTGTTTCCGTCTTCGGCACTGTCCGGATTTGTGAAATCGTTGCTTTTAAACTCATCACGGTTTGCAACGCAGAATTATTATTATTTTCATCACCCACGCCATACAAAGTAATACCTAAACGCACCATTTCAAATTGAAAATCCGGAAAATACAGCGTACCGTTCGAGTTAAGCACGTGCCGCCAAGGTTTATAAATTAAACCGGAAACGATTATTTCGTACATTTCCGTAAATCTTTGGATTTGCAAGCGCGTAAAATTATTAAATGCCGTATTATCGGTAGCGGCTAAATGCGTAAAAATACTCGCCACTTTTAATTCCGGATGTTGGCGCAATAAAATTTTCAATTCTTCTAAATCCGCTTTATCAAAACCTAAACGGTTCATGCCAGTATTTAATTTCAGATGCACTTGACGACCGACGACCGACTCGTCGTTGACAGCTAAAAAAGCTTTCAGCAAGCGCAGAGAATAAATTTCAGGTTCTAAACCATATTGCAGCAGCGCGGAAAAACTGTTCGGTTCAGGATTCATCACCATAATCGGTACATTTATGCCGGCTTTTCTCAAAGCAACTCCTTCGTCTGTGTAAGCTACGGCTAAATAATTTACTTTATTGAACACCAAAGCACGCGCTACTTCGTCGCCGCCAGCGCCGTATGCAGCGGCTTTTACCATCGCCATTATGCGCGTTTCAGGATTTAAAGTTTGTTTGACGATTTGAAAATTATGAATGAGCGCGGATAAATTTATTTCTAAAATTGTTTCGTGTACTTTTTGTTCCAATAAATTCGAGATGCGCTCGAAACCGAAAATACGCGCACCTTTAACCAAAATAATTTCGCCGGAAAAATTTTCAAAAGTTTTTTCAAAAGTTTTTTCAAAAGTTTTTTCAAAAATATTTTTTTTATTTTTTTTTATTTTTTCTTCTTCTCCGGAAAAAAATAAAACGGAATTATTTTTCAGTTCTTCCAAAAAAATTTCCGTTGAACTAAACGCCGAAAAAAGAATCGCGTCGGTGTTCAAATATTTTTTCAGTATTTTTATTTTATTACCGATACATATAATTTTTGAAACGTTTTTTTCGGTCAGCAGTTCCGCGACTTTTTTGTACAGTTGTTCATCCGGTTCGTTGCTTTCTAAAATATCGGAGAGTATAACCGTTCGCGAATGATTACCGCTTTGCTGCGTCATATAATCCAGCGCAACGGCAAGCGAATTAATATCATTGCTGTACGCATCGTCAATGATAATACAATTGTTATCGCCAGTTTTTAAACTCAATCGCATTTCAATCGGTTCAAAAAGTGAAATGCTTTTAATTATATTTACAGGTTCGATACCGAGTTCTGCTGCTGCCAAAAAGCACAATGCAGTATTTTCAAAAGCTGCTTCGTCAGTAAAAGGTATAGTAAATTTTATTTTTTTATCGTTGAAAATGGCTTCAACCGTCCGATTGTTTTCGGATAAATAATTTTCGATAATTTTCAACACTCCCGAAGTTTCTCCGTAAGTTTTTATATTGCGTACTGCAGTAGCATTCGGAAAGGTTTTAATTAAATTTGCCGGGCAAATGACAACCGTGTTTTCATCGAACAAAAACCATTTTTCCGAAAATTTTTCATTCCGATCGTTGAAACCACCATCGTGTGCGGCGTATAAATTTGTGAAAATACCGACATCCACGTGTCCTATCATTTTTTTGAGCGCAGACATTTCTCCTTTTCCGGATACGCCGGCTTCAATAATCGCAAATTTATCGGCTGCCCGAATTTGCCACAAAGACAAGGCTACACCGATTTGCGAATTATAACTTTTAGGCGAACGCATAACGGTTGTACCGAAATTTTTTCTTAAAATTCCGTACAACCATTCTTTTACAATCGTTTTCCCGTTCGATCCAGTCACGGCAATCACTTTTAATTCCGGAAATTGCGCCCGATGATATGCCGCCAACATTTGCAAAGCCTGTAAAGTATCCGGTACGGAAATAATATCGGCTTCCGGCATATCCGAAAAATTTATCGTTTTTGAGACGATAAAAAACCGCACGCCTTTATCGTAAGTATCCTGCAAATATTTATGCCCGTCCGCACGTTCCGTAATCATCGCAAAAAACAAAGTATCTTTCGGTTGTTGAATACGCCGGCTATCGAAAGCTAAATGAATGATATTTTGGTCAGTTGACGAGCTTTGCAGTACCGTTCCGTTTATGATTCGTGTAATTTTTTTTACGGTGTAACTCATTTTATCTTTTAACTGATGTCGAATATTTTTTGTACAAAGTTATTAGCCATATTTTTCCAGATAAAAGTTTTTATCTTCTCGGAATTATCCGGTCTTTTTATATCTCCGAATATTTTCCAATCGGTATAGTTTTTTAAAATAAATTCCGGCAATTCGGTGCGTGCTTCGGCGGTGTAAGTAACGATGCCGGCGTTGAAATCGGACATAATATTTTCAAATTCTTCATCTTTGTTTTTGCCGTTGATAATAACCGCAACGGGATTACTTGCTGCTAAATATTCATAAAATTTGGTGGTCATGATGCCATCATTGCCTTTTTCAGTAGCCGAAAAAACTAAATTTATGTGCGCATTGCGCTGAATATCGTAAGATGCGGCTCTTGAAACAATGCCTTTCGGAATAAAAATATCTTTTAATCCGAATTTATTAGCTTCATTTTGCCAAAGTGTTTGGTCTTTACCGGCATAAATTATCCGGATATCGGAGCGATTAATTTTGTTTTTCTGAATTAAACCATAAATGGTTTCCATAAAAATATCGACGTGTTCATAGCCGTACATACTGCCGGTGTATGCAAAAGTAAATTTTTCAAAAGGTTGGCGTTTAAAATTCAGGATCTCCGCATCAATACCGTTTCTCAAAATAAAGCATTTTTTTTCGGGTGTGCCGGCAATATATTCATTTATTCGCGCCGCCAAACCGGTTGATACGGTAGTGACGAGTTGTGCTTTTTTCAGAACAAATTTATGGAAACGGTGTTGGAAATTCCGGAAAAGGACATTATCTAAAATAGAACTGACGGGTAAATCTCGATAATCCGCTATCCATATAAGATTAGGGAAAAAAAATTTCAAAATATACGCCGTAAAATGGTCGGAAATCGGACCGAAAGACGTATAAATATATTTTATTTTATTGTAGCGAATGAGTTTTTGCGCGATAAAAAATGAGTGCAGGATATAAAAAAATCCACCTTCACCGATTATAAAACTAAAAGGGACGGAACGCGAGAGTTTTACGAAAAGCGCGGACAACGGGTTGTTTTTTTCGGTATGTGCTATATTTACGCTCTTGTTTTTGTGGAAGGACAATACGGTTTTGTAATCAAAAGTAACGGCATCAAAAATTTCTATATCCGGAAATTCAAAATCGCCGACTTCAAAACGTTTCCTATTGGTAGAAGAAATCACGTACGTGCGCGCAAAATGTTGCACAAATTCTTTTGAAACTTGAAAATTTCTAAGAACACTAACGGTATTGAGAGGCGGATAGTAATAAGCGAGCATTAAAATTTTAGCATCTTGCACCATATGCATCTTCATTTATTCTCGAATTTCTTCACTATATGCAGGTATTTTATGCGGTAGTTTGATCTTTAAATCATCCGATTCATTCGAAGTTGTTATTCCTAAGGCTTCATTAATAATTTCTAAAAACTGACGCGCGATGATCCGATCGTCAAATTCTTTTTCAACTTTTTTACGCCCGTATTTACCGAGTTTTATTAAATCGTTATGCGGCATTTCGACTATGCGGAACATGGCATCGGCTAAATTTTTCGGGTCTTTTACTTTTACGATATATCCGTTTTTCCCTTCTTCAACAGTTTCTCTGCAACCCGCGACATCGGTAGTAATCACCGCTTTTTCCATTGCCATACCTTCCTGAAGAACGCGCGCTATTGCTTCACGATAAGAAGGGCAAACGATGCAGTCACTTTGCGCAATAAAAGGACGGACATCTTCTACTTGACCTTTATAAATAACGATTCCTTTTTCGATCCAAGTTTGTAACTCCGATTCGTCTATTGCCGAAGGATTTTGTGTATCAATAGAACCGATAAGCCAAAATTGCGTGTTCGGGTGTTTTTCTTTTACGATTCGAGCTGCTTCCACAAATTCTTTAATACCTTTATCGTATAAAAACCTACCGATAAAACTGAAAATGCGATGCCGATTATCATTAGTCGGCGCAATATTAAATTTGAAATGTTCGGTGTTGATACCGCAACCTTTTAATGAAACGGATTTTTCGGACGTAGTGATACCTAAACTATTGAACAAAATACGATCGTCAATATTTTCGAAAACGACTTTCGCGGCATTTTTGAAAGCTAAACGGTATAAAATTTTCGTGATTTTATAAACCAAACCATTGTGCAAAAAAGTATACCCTAAACCGGTAATGACACCGATATAATTCGAATGCGTCAACCGCGCTGCGATACAGCCGTAAATATTCGGTTTTACGGTATAATGCAAAATTAAATCCGGTTGTTCTTTCCGAAAAATTTTACGAAACTCGAGTAATAATTTTAAATCTTGAATAGGGTTCATGCCTTTGCGCGCCAATTCTTTAACGGCAATATGTTTTACGGTCGGAAATTTGTTGCGGTAAGTAATATAACTATCTATCGGTGCCACAATGATGACATCGAAACCGGCATTTAACAATTTTTGAATGATATTTAATCGAAAATTATAAATGTTCCAAGTAGAATTGGCGACTAATGCTATTTTTAATTTCTTGTGCAAATCCGGTGTAGTAATAGCTCGAGTTTGAGTTTGAGATTGAGATTGAAAATTAGGAAATATCAATGAAAAAAAAGATTAAAATATTTTGTATGATTTTTTTTGTGTTCGAGTTATAAAAGTAGCGAATTTTTTTTTCATTTTTATAATTCAAAAAGTCTAAAAGCAAAATTGAAATAAAAATTTAAATAAAACTTATTTATTTTAAGAAAAACGCTCTTCACAGGTGGTTTATTGAAAATAATTGCCGAAACAAACAATCAAACATAGAAATTATTAAAACCTAACTATTGCGTTGATAAAAATCCAAAATGCGCTCATCTACTTTAACATCGTTGTTGCGCAAAGGTTGTTTTAAAACGATACCACTTAAGGTGCGGCAACGGCTGAGTGCAACATAAGTTTGCCCGACTTCAAATGCACCGGTGCCTAAATCTATAATGACTTTATCGAAAGTTTTACCTTGACTTTTGTGTATAGTAATCGCCCACGCCAACCGCAACGGATATTGTTTGAACGTACCAATAATTTCTGTCGAAATATTCGCGCCTTCATTTGCAGATACGTATCGAATCATTTCCCAAGTTTGTTTTTCTACTTCAATTTCTTTTTCGATACCTTTTTCGTTAATCCGCACTGTAATATTAAGAGCCGTTAAACGAATAATTTTGCCGATAGTTCCGTTGACAAATTCGCGTTTCGGATCGTTTTTAATAAACATTACTTGCGCGCCGAGTTTCAAACGCAAATGCGCATCGGTTTGCACTTGCTTCGGATCGAATACTCCGGTTGTTTCGGCAATGAATAAACATTCGGGCGTGGAAAGATGGCGTAATTCTTTTTCGTTTAAAGCATCTACCAAAGCATTTCGCGAAGACAGTGTGATGTAATTATCCTTCGTTTCGAAATTCGGAATATGCCTGCTGTTCAATTCTTCAAAATCATCATAATCAATCGTGCCGGTGCGCACGGCATCCAACAAACGAATAAATAAACGTGCTTCTTGCCTGTAAACTTTATTGAGTTCTATTAAGTTGCATTCAAAACCGTCTTCAAAAACTTTTGCGGAAAAAAAATAAGGTGAACCGTAGTAGGATTGAAAATAAAATTGTTCTTCGGATGAAGATACAACAGGCGGTAACTGAAACATATCGCCAAACAAAAAAACTTGTACGCCGCCGAACGGTTTTGGGTTTGCTCTGTTCATGCGTAAAAACCGGTCTATGTGGTCAAACAAATCGGCGCGCACCATCGAAATTTCGTCAATAATCAATACTTCCAATTTTTCGTAAACACGGCGATCTTTTTTGCGCCGCACTTCTTCCGGACCAAAAAATTTGCCGGGAAAACCGAAAAAAGAATGTATCGTCTGCCCGTTTACATTTAAAGCCGCCACACCTGTCGGAGCCAATACAACACATTTTTTGCGCGTCGTTGAACGAAACAGACTCAATAAAGTAGATTTTCCGGTACCGGCACGGCCGGTTATGAAAAGATTTTTCTTCGTTTTTTCCATTTCGTCGAGTACATCTCGAAATTCTTTATTGAGTTCTAAAGGTGTGGTAAGAGACATTGGACTTTGGACTTTGGACTTTGGACTTTGGACATTGGACTTTGGACTTTGGACTTTGGACTTTGGACTTTGGAAGTTAATAAATTTTTTCCAAAGCCCAATGCCCTAAATTTAACATCCATTTACAAAAAAAAGTGCAACCCTGTTCGTAAACAAAGTGTTGCACTTTTCGTTTTTAGTCGGGACGAGTGGGCTCGAACCACTGACCTCTGCTCTGTCAAAGCAGCGCTCTGAACCAACTGAGCTACGCCCCGAAATTTTATGCCACAAAAATAATCAATTAAAATTGAATTTTATACATCGCAAGTAAAATTTATAATTATTTACCGCTTTCAAACAATCGGCGGCTCCTCTCCTTTCGGATGATCTTTAAACGGCGATAATTCTTGAGAAATGCGAATAATTCTGCGTGCCAAAACCCAACCCCATGCGAGCGTCAGTACCGACAAAATCATCAATTCTTCATGCGCTTTCTGAATGAGAAAAAAATCGTAAAGACCGTGAAAAAAAACGGCGAGCAACCAACCTTTTAACATTAAAAAACGTCTGAGCACCGGATTAAATTTTGCCAAACCCATGTACGCTCCCATAAATATCGCAAAAACAGCGTGGGCCGGTACGGCAGTAAAAGCGCGACCGATGGCAGTACTGTATCCGCCGTATTCACCCAAAACGTATAAAATATTTTCCGTTGTAGCAAAACCCATACCGATCATCGTTCCGTAAATCACACCGTCAACCGGTTCATCAAATTCGGGATTGGGATAAATATAACGCCTCAAAAAATAATATTTTGATGTCTCTTCCGAAAATGCGACAACACCAAAAGTAAAAAAAGCCGTTTCAATCAGACTGAACGGGTTTTCAAAATTTTTAAAAATAATTTGAAACGCCATCGCCGGTATAGTGCTGAGGCAGCCGTAAAAAAATGCTCGCAGCATTAATCCGACCGGTTCTTTTTCATATTTATCTTGATAGTACACCCAAATTCCGATGAGTAATCCCGGTAAAAGTGAAAGCAGCAGTAAGTTCATTAGCCAAGATTTTTAATAGTAACCGGTAACTGATGAATGGTAAATAGAAATGGTAAATAAAAAATTTCAAAGAAATTTATCAATGTAAATTTACCATTTTGCATTTACCATTATTTATACAAACCCGCTTCTTCAATATATTTTAAAACAGTTTCCGGCACTAAATATTCAATGGAAACATTTTTTCGTACACAATCGCGAATATAAGTAGCGGAAATATCCATTAAAGGGGCATTAAAAATTTTTACGTTTGGATGGTTTTGAATATCCGATGTCGGATGTCGGATGTCGGATGTCGGAGGATCTTCCGACATCCGACATCCTACATCCGACATCCGGGCATAAACATAAATACGATACTGAGCTAAAATAATTTCAAAATTTTTCCATTTATGTAATCCCGCCAAATTATCGCCACCCATAATCAGTGTAAAAGAATGCTGCGGAAATTTATCGCTTAAAACCGATAAGGTATCAATCGTGTAAGAAGGTTGCGGCATTTTAAATTCAATATCCGTCACTTTTAATCGAGCATTATTTTCTACCGCATTTTGAACCATGTTTAACCGGTCGCGATCGCGTGCTAATGTTTTTTTGGGTTTTAATGGATTGTGGGGGCTCACTACCAACCATACTTGTTCCAAATCCGTTTGCGTCGCCATAAAATTAGCAATAATTAAATGTCCGACATGAATTGGATTAAATGAACCGAAGAATAAACCTATTTTCAAATTTTTAATAACTTTGGATTAATTCAAAGACTATGAGATTTTTGTCCACTGAATTTTATTATGTTTTCATGAATCCGGAATTTTCTTTGAAATAAATTGATTGAAACAATTAACAGATCGGGTAATTATCAATACCTCCAACCAGATTGAAAAGGTTATCAAACCCTAAACTCTGTAATTGCTCGATTACTTTTTTACTGCGACTGCCGCTTTTGCAATGTATCACCACCGGTTTTGTTTTAGAAATTTTACGGACGTTTTCTAAAATATTTCCCAAAGGTATTAATTCACCGCCGATATTTTTTATTTCATATTCAAAAGGTTCACGCACGTCAATGAGTTGATAATCGATTTTTTCCGTCAGCATCTTTTCTAAATCAGCTGCCGAAATTTCATTTATTGTTTGTTCGGATTCAAGATTTTGAACCCGAACGGATTTTTTTATACCGCAAAATAAATCGTAATCAATCAGTTCTGTTACAGGCACATTATTTTTAGTTTCAGGAACATTTAATATACGCGAAGTCGCGCTTTGAGCGTCGAACATAAAAAGTTTGCCGTTTAAAACGCCTTCGCTGCGCGTAATTACTTTTATTACTTCATTTGCCTGGATACTGCCTATGATACCCGGCAGAACGCCGAGTACGCCGCCTTGCGCACAATCCGGAACCAAACCGAACGGCGGCGGCACGGGAAAAATATCGCGGTAATTCGGACCGCGCTCACCGCTATCGAGCAAATAATTGAAAACGGATACTTGTCCTTCGTACTGAAATATGGAAGCGTAAACGTTTACTTTTTTTAAAATCACACAAGCATCATTCACTAAGTATCGCGTCGGAAAATTATCGGTACCGTCGGCAACAATATCGAAGTCCGCAATAATTTTGAGCGCATTGTTTCTTGTTAGAAGTACGGGATAAATTTTTACTTCAATATTCGGATTTAAAGCCGAAATTTGTTTTCGCGCTATTTTTGCTTTTGATTTCCCGACATCTTTGACTGTATATAATATTTGCCTTTGTAAATTTGATTCTTCCACCACATCGCTATCTATAATACCGATACATCCTACTCCGGCTGCCGCCAAATACAAAAGCATAGGACAACCCAATCCGCCGGCACCGACAACCAATACGCGCGCTTTTTTTAATTTTTCTTGCGCTGCCATACCGAAATTCGGGAGAGCAAAATGTCTTGCGTATCGGACGAGTTCTTGTTTATTAAGCATCTATTTAAATGTACGTACTTTGCAGTGCAACATCTCGTGTATATAATTATGAAAAATACTGTAAGCTATTTTTTTAATCCAATCTCGCGCAACCGCTCATCTAAATATTCACCGGCAGTGATGGGCGGATAATGCGCCGGATTAGAAAGCGATACCATATTCGGCAGGCAAGTTAAATCCATATCCGCAACCGGGTGCAGGAAAAACGGAATAGACAAACGCGGCAAATGCCACTGTTCGCGCGGCGGATTAATAACGCGGTGCGTCGTTGATTTGAGATAATTATTCGTTAAGCGTTGCAACATATCGCCGACGTTGATAACAATTTCATCTTTTTCAGGCACTACATTGCGCCAAACATTTTCTTTTGTCAGCAATTGTAAACCGCCGGCAGACGCTCCGACCAATAAAGTTATTAAATTTATATCCTCATGTTGTTCAGCTCGAATTGCGGAAGCCGGATCGTGCTTAATGGGCGGGTAGTAAATTGCACGTAAAATACTGTTGCCGCGCGCGATTTTATCGGCGAAAAAATATTCGCCGAGTTGTAAATGTAAAGCGATAGCGCGCAACAAATGCGCGCCTGTATTTTCAAAAGCGCGATATAATTCCATACCTAAAACTGAAAACCGCGGTTGTTGCGGAACGATAACGTTATCAGGATATTTTGATTTTTCAGGATCTTTTTCGGATACTTGTTGTCCGATTTGAAAAAATTCTTTTAAATCCGCTATTTTCGAGTGCTTGGCGTGTTCTGTGCCGAATCTTGTGTAACCGCGTTGACCGGCAAGTTCAGGACGACCGGCATGAAGTTTTACATTTTCAGGTAACAAAAAAAAAGCGTGTGCTTCTTCATAAAAATCAGCTATCAATTCTTTGGAAATACCATGATTAATAACTCCGACAAAGCCGACATCATGGAATGCCTCGCCTAATGTATGCACGAAAGCTGTACGCAAACTTTGTGAACCTGTTGTGAAATCAGATAAATCCAATATCGGAATCGCTCTTTGCATAATTTTAAGATTGAAATAATGAAGTATTGATACCGGCTAAATTTAAAAGCAAAAATAAGTTATAATTCGGGTTAAAAACAAATAAGTTTGTTTAAAGCTTCGAAGGGGTAACAATTTTTTCTTAGTTTTGCTTTTTTATAACGACGAAGCCCCCGTTGCTTTCGCGACGAGGGCTTGTATTGGGTTGGCGGCGACCTACTCTCCCGCACATGATGATGAAGTACCATCGGCGCAGTCGGGCTTAACGATTCT
>JBBRQS010000025.1:0-47804 GCA_038226035.1 Chitinophagales bacterium
CGCACTCACTTCTTTGAATTTGTCTTACAATCAATTGACCGGTCTGCCGCCGGAAATCGTAATATTATCCGCGCTCACTTCTTTGGATTTGACCGGCAATCAATTGACTTCGCTTCCGCCGGAGATCGGAAAATTATCCGCACTCACTTCTTTGAATTTGTCCTTCAATCAATTGACCGGGCTCCCACCGGAGATCGGAAAATTATCCGCACTTACAACTTTGGAGTTGCAATACAATCAATTGACTTCGTTGCCGCCGGAGATCGGAAAATTATCCGCACTTACAACTTTGAAGTTGCAATACAATCAATTGACTTCGTTGCCGCCGGAGATCGGAAAATTATCCGCACTCACTTTTTTGTATTTGTCCGGCAATCAATTGACCGGTGTGCCGCCGGAGATCGTAAAATTATCTGCACTCACTTATTTGAATTTGTCCGGCAATAAATTGACCGGTCTGCCGCCGGAGATCGGAAAATTATCCGCACTTACTTTTTTGTATTTGTCCGACAATCCAATTTCCGACACGGAGAAAGAAAAAATAAAAATACTACTGCCAAATTGTGAAATAACTTTTGAAAAGCCAAAATAAAATAAAAAATATGCCCACAATTTCCGACAACGATTGGGACGATATACTCGACGATATAAAAGACCAAAAAGCGGTGCTGCTTATTGGTCCCGAACTTATGAACTTTGAAGGATTGCCTTTAAACCGGCATTTGCGTAACAGTTTGTACGAGCGCAACGCCGATGATATTGCTTTTTATTACGAGCGCGACGGCTTTTTTCTTTTCAAATCGCCGGAAGCGAAAGTGCGCGTGGCGCGACAAGTGAAACGTTTTTACCGCGATATTACGCCCGACGAAACCGTTTTGCAACGCATTGTACAAATTCCTTTTCATTTGGTGGTGTCCGTCAATCCGGATACATTTGTTACGGAAGCGTTTTACCGTTACGGTGTGCAGCATCGTTTTCATTATTTTCAATACCGCCAACGCGCAAACGAAAACAATGACATAGAAAAACCTACACAGGCTTTGCCGTTAGTGTACAATTTATTCGGCTCGAAAGACCAAGACGATTCGTTGGTTTTGGATTACGATGACGTATTTAAAATGCTGCAATCGGCACTCGGCACGTCGAGTTTGCCCACTAAATTGTTGACTACTTTCAAGGATGCCAGCACTTATATTTTTCTCGGTTTTCAATTCGATAAATGGTATTCACAATTGCTGCTCAAACTTTTGAGCGATAACGGCAGGAGCGAGAAACTCATTTCCATCAATAATGCTTTGAGTGATGCTGACTCCAATCAATTTGTTATTAGCGAATTTAAAATTCAATTCACGGGTGATCAATACGATTTTTTCGGTGAGTTGCACAAACGTTGCGGCGAAAAAAATATGTTGCGCGATACTTACGACAGCGGTATCGGTTCGGAAGCGGTGCAAATTAGAAAGCGCGTCGCCAACGGAGAATTAAAAGAAGCCTTGGAATTATTGGCAAAAGCCGGACAAAATTTGAATTGGGGTTCGGATGTAGCGTTGCTGCAAGGGCGATACAGCAATTTAGAAAGCGAGCGCGATAAAGGAAAAACGGATAGCCGTGATTACAGCGTAGAGTTTGCCAAAATATTAGATGCCATTATTGAATACACTAAAAAAATACGCACATGAATACCGCGACCACAATCAATAAACGGTATCCGGGCGTAAAACCGTTTGAAACTTCGGAACGCAATTTGTTTTTCGGGCGCGAGCGCGACATTGAAAATTTACTCGACCTGATTTGGTTGGAAAAACTCGTGGTCTTGTTCGGAAAATCCGGTTACGGTAAAAGTTCGCTCATCAACGCCGGCATTTTGCCTGAATTGGAAAAAGAAGCCGTGCCGATTGTCGTGCGTTTGGGCAGTTATGTACAAGGGCAAATATTGTCGCCTTTAGTTACGCTGCGGAATAAAATTGAAGAACTCACAAATAATTCGGAAGGGGATTTTTTAGAAACGTTGAATGTAACGAAAACGCTTTGGCATCAAATGAAACGCAAACAAAGTCGCCGGCAAAGGCGGTTTGTTTTAATTTTCGATCAGTTTGAAGAATTTTTTACGTATCCGGTTGCCGACCAAAACATTTTTAAAGAACAATTAGCCGAACTGCTTTATACCGAAGTGCCGCAAGCCGTGCGCAATCTCAACGATACTTTCACCGATGCGCAACAAACATTTATCGCCGCGCCGTTTGATGCGAAAGTGTTATTCGCCATTCGCGCCGATCGTTTGAGTTTGTTGGATGCCTTAAAAGATAAATTGCCGGCAATTTTGCAAAAACGCTACGAACTTAAAGGACTGACAAAAGACCAAGCGCAAACCGCCATAGAAAACCCCGCAAAAAGTGACGGCGTTTTTAATTCTCCCAAATTCAGTTTCAGTCCGGAAGCCGTACAAGTATTAACCCAAAAACTTTCGGAAACAAAAGGAACTCAACGCACCGGCATTGAAGCGTTTCAATTACAAATCTTGTGCGAATATCTAGAAGATAAAATCATCAAGGGAGAAATTCAGAACAATATTATAGAACCCGTTCATTTTGCCGATGATATCAACGCCATTTATGAAGGCTATTATCAACGCCTCATCGAAAAATTACCGGCGTCCGTTCAACACGCCGCGCAATTGATGATAGAAGAAAAACTTATTTTTGAAGACGAAAAAACCGGAGAATCGCGTCGGTTGAGTGTAGATTCAGGTGAATTAGTAAAAGACAAAAATATTAATCAAATATTACTCAATGATTTGGAAAAAACGTTTTTGTTGCGCCGCGAATCCACATCTACCGGTGGTTTCAATTACGAAGTTAGTCATGATACCTTAATCGTACCGATTTTAAAATCGAAAAACGAACGCAAACAAAAAGAAAAAGTAGAAGAAGAAGAACTTGCTGCACAAAAAAAGCAACGCCGCTTAGCGGTGAATTTAGCGGTCGCCATTTTATCTTTAGCGATAATGATAGGTTTATTAATTTACGTTTTGAATTTAAGGAACGATGCACTTGCAGCATTAGAAGTCGCCAAACAAGAAACTACGAAAGCTGAAAATGCTTTAGCACAAGTACTCGAAGCGCAAAAAGCCAAAGAGCTCACGGAGTTCCGAATTTTATTACAAAATGTTCAAACCAATTTGAGAGGCGGTAATTGTCCGGAAGCGAAAACGATAGAAAATATAAAAGCTACTCAGAAAAAATACGAAACCGATAAAGACTTGCAAAATAAAGTTACTGAAATCTTAAAGCAATTGGATGCGGGAAATTGTAAGTATTGAAAAAAATATTTTAAGTTAACATGAGTTGAAGAGGGAGTAAGTAGTTCAATAATAATAAAGGATGTTAATAATTTTTTGAGTTGCCACGTCCTTTAGGACGTGGAATTGTTTTATGAAATAATTCAGGGCTTCAGCCCTTTTCAGTGCGGCTTAATAATTTAAAAGGGCTGAAGCCCTAAAAATATTTTTTTTATTCCTCCACGCCCCGAAGGACGTGGCAACTGCAAATCATTATTAGTTAATTTAACTCTTTCAAAAACTCTACGATTTTTCGTGCGCCATGTAATGTCCTTACATTTTCGCGGATAAAAATAAAATGTTTCGGGGTTTGTTTGAACGTCATTTGTTTATTTTTACCGTCTTTCAAAACGTAATTCAAAATATTTTTAAACATCGGCGTTTCGTAAAATTCGGATTGCGGATTGCCGATAAAATAACCTTGCAGTTTATTGGCTTTTAAGAAAATGCGCTCAAAACCAACAGATTTTGCTGCCCAACGCAAACGCAATCCGTCGAATAATTCTTCAACTTGCGGCGGAATTTTTCCGAAACGGTCGCGCAACATTTTAGCGAATTGCTGAATGCCGTCTTCATCTTGTATCTCGTCGAGTTGTGTATAAAGATTCAAACGTTCTTGCGTATTCGTGACGTATTCATCCGGAATGTGCATTTCAATATCGGTATCAATCGTGCAATCAAGGACAAATTTATTTTTGTTGGCTGCTATTTCATCCGCAAATAAATCTTTAAAATCGGATTGTTTGAGTTCAAAAACGGCTTCGTCCAAAATTTTTTGGTAGGTTTCAAAACCGACGTCGTTTATGAAACCGGATTGTTCGCCCCCCAATAAATTGCCGGCACCGCGAATATCCATATCGCGCATCGCAATATTAAATCCGTCGCCGAGATCTGAAAATTCTTCTATGGTGCGCAAACGCAAACGCGCTTCGTTGGTCAATACACTGACGGGCGGACAAAACAAATAACAAAACGCTTTTGTGTTCGACCTTCCGACGCGACCGCGCAGTTGGTGCAAATCGCTGAGACCGAAATGGTGCGCTTGATTAATTATCATGGTGTTGGCGTTGGCAATATCCAAACCGGTTTCGATAATGTTGGTACTCACCAATACTTCAAATCGTTTGTCAATAAAATCAACGAGCGTTTCTTCGAGTTGTTCAGGCGGCATTTGTCCGTGCGCGAATTGGATATTCACATCCGGACATAGTTTGCGCAACAATGCCACCATATCCGGTAAAGAAGCGACGCGGTTATGCACAAAAAAAACTTGTCCGCCGCGATTGACTTCAAAATAAATGGCTTCTTTAATTAAATCTTCACTGAAAGTGCGCACTTCGGTATGTATCGGTTGACGATTCGGTGGCGGTGTACGAATGATGGATAAATCGCGCGCTGCCATCAAAGAAAATTGCAGCGTGCGCGGAATCGGCGTTGCCGTGAGCGTGAGCGTATCTACATTGGCTTTGAAATGGCGCAGTTTTTCTTTTGTGCCGACACCGAATTTTTGTTCTTCGTCAATAATCAATAAACCCAAATCTTTAAATTTTACTTCCTTTCCGACAATCGCGTGTGTACCAATGAGAATATCTACTTTACCTTCTTTGGTGCGTTCAATCACTTCTTTTTTTTCTTTCGCCGTTCTGAAACGGTTTATAAAATCAACGGTAGCACCGAACTCGGAAAGCCTGTCATCAAAAGTTTTGTAGTGCTGCAAAGCTAAAATGGTTGTCGGCACCAATATGGCAACTTGTTTGCCGGACGCAACGGCTTTGTATGCCGCGCGAATGGCAATTTCCGTTTTTCCGAAACCCACATCTCCGCAAATTAATCTGTCCATCGGATGCGGTTTTTCCATATCCGTTTTTACATCTATCGTTGCCTTCGATTGGTCGGGTGTATCTTCATACATAAAAGATGCTTCGAGTTCGGTTTGCAAATAATTATCTTCGGGATAAGCAAAACCGGGCGTTGTTTTGCGCAGCGCGTACAGTTTAATGAGTTCGGCGGCAATATCTTTTACTTTTTTCTTGGTGGCTCGTTTAAGATTGTTCCAAGCATCGCTGCCGATTTTATTCAAAGACGGTGGCGTTGCATCTTTACTTGCAAAGCGCGCAATTTTGTGCAACGAGTTAATGGAGACATAAAGCAAATCATTATCGCGGTATACCAATCGAACGGCTTCCTGAATTTGTCCGTTGATATTTATTTTTTCTAAACCACTGAATTTTCCGACACCGTGGTCGATATGCGTTACAAAATCGCCGGATTGCAATTCACGCAAAATGCGCAAACTGAGTGCTTGTTCTTTAGAAAAACCTTGTCGCAAACGGAATCTGTGAAAACGCTCGAAAATTTGGTGGTCGGTATAACACGCTATTTTCAAATCCAAATCAATAAATCCTTCCCGAATTGCTTTCATCACCGGTACAGGTTCAAAATTTTGATCGCCTACAATTTTTATTTTTAAATCTCTGAAAATGGCGAACAGGCGTTGAATTTGTTTTTCATTATCCGTAAATAAATAATTTTTCAGGCGGTTATTCTTGTTTTCATAAAGATTTTGAATCAGAAGATTAAAATTCTTGTTGAAACTCGGTTGCGGTTTGGCGTTGAAGTTTATAGACGTTGGACGTTGGACGTTGGACGTTGAATGCGGTGTATGTTCCGTTAAAGGTAAAATACTTTGCTTTGTCCCTTTCAAAACAATGGTAGAAAGCATTGAAATATCTTCAATAATTTCAAAAGGACGAATAAATGCGCGGTCGCGGAAAATTTCACGAATGTCGGCATCATGGTCTATCGTTATTTTTTTGGCGAAATCTTCGGCGCGTTCAAAGCAAATTTGAAGTTTATCAATCAGTAATTGCAAATCACGCACCCAAACGACTGTGTTTTCGGGTAAAATTTGGAGAATGGAAATTTTTTGCGCTTGTTCGAACTTTGAATTCATATTCGGCACAATACTCACCGATTTTACAAATTGCTCCGAAAGTTGTGTAGTCGGGTTAAACGTGCGAATGGTCTCCACTTCTACATCAAACAATTCGATGCGGTACGGCAATTCGTTACCGTAACTGAACACATCCACGATACCGCCGCGAATAGAAAATTGTCCGGGTTCGTATACAAACTCCACGCGATTGAAACCGTATTCGACGAGCATTTCTACGATAAAATCCACGTCTATTTTTTCGCCGACTTTCAAATCAATCCGTTTTGCGTCTAAAAATTTCGGTGCTACCACTTTTTCAAATAACGCTTCCGGGTATGTGACGATAATATCATTTCGGGTTTCGGAACGATTAACGAAGAAAGATGAACGATGAATTTTTTTTTGTTCATCGTTCATCGGTCTGCGTTCATCGTTCACAGACATCCTACTGACAATTTCTGTGCGCTGCAAAACGTGATTGGCATTCAGTTCCTCAAAATAAGTCGGGCGTTTGAACGAATCGGTGAGAAAGTGTACGTTCGGTGCGACGTTAAGAGCCGCCAAATCGTTTTGCATATACGCCGCTTCGTCGCGGTCGGAGGCAATAATTAAGTACGTTTGCGCTTGATTGAGGTAAGTACCGGCAATAATAAATGCTTCCAAAGAACCGATTAAACCGTTGAGTTGAATACGCGATATATCGGGGATGTTATTTTCGGACGAAGTTTTTCCGTTACCGCTCAGGATTTGAGCAATTTGTTGCACTTTGGGTGCATCGCGGTACAATAATAAAAGTTGGGTGAGTGTATCCACAAGTGCAAAGTTACGACGACAATTGTTATCTTGGTCATAACATTTTAAATCGGATTAGGTTTCTGAGTAGGTTTATAAAAATAAATATGGTCATAATAATTTTGAAAATACGCCAAATCCGCTTCATCCGCGTTCTAATTATGTTGAATTGGAACGCGGATGAAGCGGATTTGGCGGATTTTCACGGATTTCTTAAACCTTTTTAAATTCCTTCTAACTCATAACTCATAACTCATAACTCATAACTCATAACTCATAACTCATAACTCATAACTCATAACTCATAACTCATAACTCATAACTCATAACTCATAACTCATAACTCATAACTTGATTTCTATTCCTTCTTTTATTTCATCATTAGCTTTCAGTACAACTTTATCTTGAACGAATAAATTGCCGAAAACTTCCGTCGAATCGTTTCTTGAATTTCCTTCTTGCACGTCAATCCATTTTGTTTTGCCGTCTTTTACGACAATGATATATTTTCTTTCTGTTGAAAAAACGACAGCAGATTTCGGAACGACCAATGCAGGTGTATTTCTTTTCATTGGCAAAATAACTTCAGCGAACATACCGGGTTTCAGTAAACCTTGCGCATTATCCACATCAATTTCTACGGCTTCTGAACGAAATTTTGAGTTTAAAGAACCGGAAGCGCGACTGATATTGCCTTGAAAGTTTTTGCCGGGTAAAGTACTGACATGAAAAGATATGCCCGTATTTTTAGAAATTTGATTAATATAAATTTCAGGCACATTCACGACAAGCCTTAATTTAGATTCTTGTTCCAAAGTAAGCATCGCTTTATCGTCCGTTTTTATCGTCGGACCCACTAATGCACCGGGATGAATATTTCTTTCGCTGATAACGCCGTCGAACGGTGCGGTGACGGTTAAATAATTTATCATCGCTTCCATCGCCTTCACGTTCGATTGTTCGCTTTCCATGAGTGCGTTATCGGCATCGGTTTTTGTTTTTGCCGCACTGATGTCGCGCGCCGAAACGGTTCCGGGCGTTTTGCTGGTTGCCAATAATCGGTCGTAGTTATCTTTATCGGATAAATATCCGGCGTTGACTTGCGCGTATTTGGATTTGGCGGATAAGTATTGCTGTTCCATTTCCGGTGCTTCCAAACGCACCAATACCTGTCCTTTTTTCACGACCGAACCTCTATCCACTAAAACATCTTTCACGAAACCGTTTATTTTCGGATAGAGTTGCACCATTTCATAAGGCTTTAACTCGCCGGGCAAATTGACATTAGCTGACAAAGTTTTTTCGCTTATAGCACCTAATTCCAATTTTTTTTGTGTGATAACGGGTTTATTATCATTCGTTTTTTCGTCTTTTTTGTTGCAAGCACCTGAAATAAAAATAAGTGAAGCAATGAATAAAATATATCTTTTCATAAAATAAAAAATCTGAAACGAAAAAAGATTTTTGAAACACTCAACATAAATTAAATATTTTCGTGCAAATTTAGTTTATGTTTTGTAGTTAACTCCATTCCACTTAAAGTTTTTTTAAGGTTATAATTTTGAACTTCTTTTTTTGTTGCATTCTTTATTAGGCGTTTATAAAGTTTTAAACGGTTAAATTGTAACTGAATAAAAAATCTATTTTTTCGGGAAAGACTTATACCAAGCGGACAGAAGAATATAAATTTTCTGCTATAACCAAGCTATTCTCGTTAACAGTAATTTTATGACGACCCTCCAAGCCTATAATTCCAAATAATTTTCTTTCAATTAAAAAAAATTTGCGAAACCGAATAGTTGCACATATATTTGCAGCCGATTAGTTTCGCAAATATAAATTTAAACAAGATGAGACGAGATATTTTTCAGGCAATAGCCGACCCGACAAGACGGGCAATTATAACCTTAATTGCATTGCAGGCAATGACACCGAACTCTATTGCAGAAAATTTCAACACTACCCGGCAATCTGTTTCCAAACACCTTCGCATACTCACAGAATGCGAATTAGTAAAACAAGAACAACAAGGCAGGGAAATTTACTACTCCCTTGAAATTGAAAAAATTAAAGAGATTGATAAATGGTTAAACCAATTCAGAAAAATTTGGGAAACCCGATTTAATCAACTTGACGAAGTATTATCAACTATTAAAAAACAAAAAAAATGAAAAAAAATTTGCTATTTGATTTTACCGTTGACAAAACGACAAAAACGGTATTCGTAAACAGAGAATATGCTGCCGACCTTTCATTGGTATGGGATGCTTTTACTAAACAAGAAATTCTTGACCAATGGTGGGCACCTAAACCTTGGATATCAAAAACAAAATTTATGAATTTCGAAATGGGCGGACGAAGATTTTATGCTATGGTAAGCCCGGAAGGTGAAGAGCATTGGTCAATTCAGGAATTTACTTCCATTAGTCCGAAAACCAATTTCAAAATGTCTAATGCTTTTGCAGACAAAGAGGAAAACCCTGAATTGCCCGGTTCTGATTGGGATTTGAATTTCAGCGAACAAAACGGAATAACAAAAGTGAGTATCATTATTTACAACGAATCTCTCGCCCACATGGAAAAGCAACTTGAAATGGGCTTTCAAGGAGGATTTTCAATGACATTAAATTATTTGAATGAGTTATTGGTAACTTTATCGCAAAAATAATTTTCGTTTTCAGAACATCCGGCAAAACTAAAAAACATTTTAAAAAATATTTTAAAAAATAAACTAAAAAATAAACTAAAAAATAAACTAAAAAATAAACTAAAAATAAACTAAAAAATAAAATTATGGCATAATTCAATCCTTATTTACATTTCCCGGGTAATACCGAAGAAGCATTTAATTTTTACAAATCCGTATTGGGCGGAGAATTTAGTAATATTGCTCGTTATAAAGACTTGCCGCAATCCGATGAACATAAAATGCCCGAAGTATGGCTTGATAAAATAATGCACATCGCTTTGCCGATAGGAAATGGTAATATTTTATTAGGCTCAGACGCACTGTTAGAAAGAGAGCGGGCATAAATTTACTTTCGGAGATAATTTTCACATAACAATTAGTGCGGAAAGCAAAGAGGAAGCCGACAATTTATTTAACGGACTTTCTCATGCCGGAAAATATAAATGCCGATTGCAGAATGTCTTTGAGGTTCTTGTTTCGGAATGTTTGCCGACAAATTCGGCGTTTAATGGGCAGTCGATTTTGACATGCGTGCTTAATATATCCATTAAAAAAAATGCACTGCCGGTTTCAGTATAATCACTAAAACCGGCTTTACACTTTCTTTAGAAAAGAATTTTACCGAGCAGAATAAAACATTCATAAAATATCTTTGATCAAATAAATATTGAGGAAAATATAAATGAAACCTTTTGCATTGCCATATTTACATTAAAATATTTAAACCAACAAAAGTCAAACTAATATGAAGCTGTTATTATTAGCGATGTCAATTATTTTCCTTGTTTCTCAAAAAGCAAAGGCTCAAAATGAAGCTTTAATAAATGAATATACATTGAACCGTTATTTGGATGCCGGCGTTGCTTTATCGAAAAATAACCAAGCAGGTACTTTAGCTTGTTATTATAGTTGGAATTTAAGAAAAACAAAAAAAACATTAAAAAATTTTTATGTTGGCGCCGGCATTCGATTTACAAGTTTTTCCGGAACAGATGTTTTTTTTCAATCTGCACCACCCTCATTGTATGAAGTTGCCGGAAGTGCGGATACGCTTTTCGCGAAAAGTTCTCAAACATACGCACTAAATACTTCAATTAATTTCGGGTATAATTTCAGCGACAAACTACAATTAGGCTTTGATATAGATGTTATCGGTATCTCTTTCGGTCCACAAGAAAATCCTGTCTTTAGTGCCGCCGGCAAACAAAAGCCGGTATCAGCGTCACCTACCACATTAAACGTTTTACTTGTTGCTGCTAATGACAAGGGAACAATAAACAGCGATTTGTATTTGAGATACAAAGTCAGTTCAAAAATTGCTTTGAGCGCAACTTATCATAATCTTTTTACTGAATTAACTACAAAAGAGACTTCTCAAACTATCCCTGAAATAAACAATAGATTCAGGCACGTAGTAAATGCTTTAGGATTTGATATTTCTTACTTCTTTTAAACAAACTTAAAAACTTACAAAAAAAAACAAGTAACAAAAATGCTTTTCTCTATTATTTAATTTTTTTTAAAACGGATGGGTACTACGACTTTAAAACTGATATTTCTTCCCGGATTATATACACCCACTCTTCCGGTTACGTTATTTTGTTGGGTATATTTCAAGCGGCTCATATTGCTTTGGTAAGCCACATCGCCTAAGTTAGCACCATAGATATAGAACGAGAAAAGCGTATTTCCTTTATGACACACATTGGCACCGATGCCGGCATTCAGCAATAAATAACCCGGTGTAACGGTTTCATTGCCATAAGCATAGAATACTTTATTTTGTTCGAAATAGTAATCCAAACCCACTTTTATGTACGCGTTTTTAAGCGTACTGCTTTTATCAAGAATAAATTTTAATTCGGTTCTTAATTTGGTCGGTGGCGTAAACGGTAAATATTTAAGAGAATCGGGTCGGTTGCTTTGAACAGCATTTACGAATGAAAAACTGTTATCAAAGTTTAACCAAGTCAGATTTTGCGGATGCACATTCAGGACCATCTCTCCGCCGGAAAGAACGGCATTGCCTTGCACATATTTAAAAGCCGGACCGGGCGTTAACGCCAGTGCGGGATCGTTTCGGATAGAATCTCCGCCCAAAACACTTTCTAACTTCTCCGCGTAAATGAAATTATCAATTTGGTTTACAAAACCCGTGGCTTCAAATAAAACATCTTTAGAATTTAGGCCCAACGTTAAATCATATTGCGTACTGCTTTCGGCTTTTAAATTGTGGTCGCCGATTTCGTAAAAAGGTGTGCCGTCGTGAAGTCCGTTAGCACCGCTTTCTGAGGCTGTCGGCGCACGATAACCTTTCGAAATATTTAACTTGGCATACAAGGTTTTGGTAATATCGTAAGTGGCACCGATACTTCCCGAAAGACCTGAAAAATTGGAAGTATATGCCGTAAAATCAGTTATACCAGCTTTACCGGATTCGCTTAATCGTTTGCCCGTAGAATCTACATACAAATCTTTTCCTTGCAACGTACGCACATCATAACGCATGCCGCCGCTTACGGAAAATTTATCAAATGTTTTTTTTGCAATCGCAAATCCGCCGATATCGAATATATCATATTCGGGAATGACGAAAGCCGTACCTAAATTTTGCGAATTTTGCTTCATGCCATTAACGCCGACCGACATTTCTAAATGATTCTTTTCGGCGAAGATGTAGCGTACGTCATAATTAAAAGTTCTGAGAAAGAAATAATTGTTGTAATAATCTCCTTGTCTTAAATCGTTTGCCTCCTGCCGTTGATTTTGTTGGAAACCCAAACGGAAATTTAATCTGCCGTTACCCAGAGCTAAACTGTTATCCCACACTGCTTTGTAGTGGCGGATGTGTTGGTGTATCACCGGGAAATTGTTGTACTTCGTAAAATCGCTTGCCGGCGTAATAATAAGACCGTCTGTTTGGTCAGATCCTTGAACGTGTTTGGTAAATTGTCCGGTGGCGCTGTCTCTGCCACCGTCAATGATACCCATCTTTAAATCGAATGAAGAAAGTGTCAGCGAAGAATAACCCCATTTCCTGTTAATGCCGATAACACCTTTTAAATTGCTTTCCGAGTAAGCAGAGTTGCCCACATAACCATCGTATTGGTTTTGATAATCGTGCGCCATCTTATTCGAATAACGCGCATCCCAAAAAATACCTTTTATATTGCCGGCAAGATTAAAAGATCCGGCAATTAAACCGTTATTAGTTTGATAGTCGGCTAATATATTTCCTTTAATTTGTCCTTCGGCTAAAGGCGGTGCGGCTAACATATTTATGACACCAGCCATCGCATCGGAGCCGTAGCTTAAACTTGCCGGACCTTTTAAAATTTCAACTTTATTCACCGAGTATTCATCTACTTCAATACCGAACTCATCAAACCATTGTTGACCTTCCTGGCGGACACCGTCGTTGACGGTGACGACCCGATTATAACCCAACCCGCGTATAAACGGTTTTGAAATATTAGGTCCGAGTGTCATTTGCGAAACGCCGGAAGCTGTGGCAATGGCATCAATAATATTGGTAGAACTGTTTTCGAGTAAATCTTTTTGTGAAACAATACTTACCGGTATCGGATTATTTTTTTGCTCGGTTGCCGAAGAAACACCCGTAACAACAATTTCATTCAAGGATATACCGGAGGTTTCTAAAGCAAAATCCATGTTTGCCGTTTGGGTCAAATCAGCTTCTTTGGTTTGAGAGCCGAAGCCCTCTAAACTAACCGACATCAAAAAACTGTTTTTATTGGGAATATTGTTTATAACATATTTTCCGGAGGCGTCCGTAACAGCCGATAATTTTAAATCAGGTATATAAACAGTAACGCCTTGCAAAGGACTTTGATTTTTGCTGTCGGTAATTTTACCGGATAATGCATTTTGTGCGTAAGCACATCCGACAAAAAACACAAAAATTAAAGTTAAGCAGTAGTTGCTTTTCATAAAATAAATTTGAAATGTTTAAAATAGCCCTTATAACATAAATTACAAAGGTAAATTGAAACGCATGATATTCGAGTAGAATAATTAGTAAAAATTAAGTTGGCAAGTATTTCGGTATTTAAATTTCGCTTGCACAGGGTATGAAAATAAATTAAAATAGCAATGCCGGTTGGAATGAAAAAAAAATTTATTTTTTTTCGTGCTCATTTTTTTTTGAAATATTTTTTATTTTTTTTCAAAAATTTTTTTCGCGTATATTTTATTTTAAGCATAAAAAAAAATAAAAAAAATATTTTTCAGTGAGTAGAGCTGTGAACAAAAACTGTTTGAGCGGAGCGAGTTTTTTTGTTCTTGAATTTTTCTTTGTTTCTTTATTTTTTTTCAAGAAAAAAGAAAGTAAAATTACTCGGGGAAAGCAAACTTAAATGCTAGTCGAAAAACATCCACCTTTGTATTTGCTTTTTTGTCTTGATACGAAAAAGTAACAAAAAAAATCAAGAACAAAAAAACTCCCTCCGGTCAAACAGTTTTTGTTCCCGCTCTACTTTTGCCGAGAAGTTACACTTTAAATTTGAATCTAAAAAAAATAAAAACTTGATTAAAAAAACATTTTCTTGACACATTTTCTTATTTTTGATCCTGTGTTCTAATTAAACAAGTCTTCTCCGCGGTTGGGAAACCGCACGATACTTAATCGAAGAAGGAAGTCTTCGACCAGCGATATTCATTTTTGTTAAGGGAAGACTTGTTTTGAGCGGGTTATTAGTAAATTAAAAATTAGGAAATTTGGTGGGTTTCGTCTAATATTGTTTTAGCAGCAATACCTTTGGAAACCCCAATATTATAAAAATAATCATCAAAATTATGAAACGAAGGACATTTATTAAAAATTCTAGTTTATCCGTATTCAGTATAGCTGCTTTTGGCACAATCAATTGGAACGGTAAAAATTTTGAGGCAGACAATGAAACAACTTCAGATATTCTAGGTCCATTTTATCGACCAGGGGCGCCAATGCGAAAGAATATTATTCCGCCAGGATCAAAAGGTGATGTGATGAATTTGAACGGAACAATTTATAAAAAAGATGGAAATACTCCACTTGCAAATACATTGATTGAAGTTTGGCAATGTGATCAAAATGAACATTATGATAATACTACTGATGATTATTTATTTCGAGGGGCGGTGAAAACTGGCAAGGATGGAAAATATGCTTTCAAAACGATAGTACCAATACCATATAAAGACGGTGATGGATGGAGACCTGCACATATTCATTTTAGAATTTCGAGTGCCGACCATCAAGATCTGATAACTCAAATCTATTTCAAAGGAGACCTTCATATTGTTGAAGACACGGCTGCAGCTTCCCCACAATCGGTAAACCGTATTCTGGAAATAAAGAAGAATTCTTACAATGAAAATGTAGTCAACTTTGATATTGTTATGGGTAAATCGCTCCCATTGGATGAAGCTGTATATAGGAAAATCACAGGAATTTATAAATTGAATAGTGGTACAGCAGAGTTCCACCATGAAGACAATCTGCTCTTTTTAAAATTAAACGGACAGATTAAAGAAGCATTGATGTACAAGGGAGATAATTCATTTGTAGGTGCAATGAGTTTTAATAAAGTAAAATTTGAATTACTCCCCAATGGTGATGTAAAGGCAATGATAAGAATGTGGGATTCATGGTCGGCTGACAATAAATATTTAAAGACATATGAAGGAATAAAAGTTATGAAATATAGTAATTAATATTGACCTTTAGAGAACGGGCACATGCTGCTAACAAAAGGTTTTGCAAAATACGGGCTTGACGTAAGTAATTGTACTTTTGGAATTCTGTGATGTACTTTTGTACTAACCCCGTTCGCAATAAGTCTGCTTTAAAAAAAATACCTAAATACTATTCGGTTTCATTTTAACTCTGACTTCTAAAGCCTTAAGTTCATTCAAAAAAAAGTGTCGGAGAAAATGTTTTCTCCAACACTTTTTTTATTTTTGTTGCAGTAAATTTTAAAAAGCGACATAGTAGAAAGACTGCTGTGCCAAAATCAAACTCCTAAACTTAAATTGATATGCCCGTTAAATACATCAATGACTTCCCTTTTATAACATACACAAAAGAGACATACGACGTTAGCGAAATGGAAAGACGCAGCCGGCATTTTTTTGAGTGGTTGGACAAACGCCGAACCGTTCGTGATTTTTCGGATAAACCAATTCCTGAAAAGATAATTGAATCCATTATCCTCTCTGCATCCACAGCACCTTCAGGGGCACATAAGCAACCGTGGACGTTTTGTGTTGTAAAAAATCAGGGAATAAAAAAACAAATTCGAATAGCTGCTGAAAAGGAAGAAAAAGAAAGTTACGAAAGTAGAATGACGGATGAATGGCTCAGAGATTTACAGCCCATAGGAACCGATTGGCACAAACCGTTTTTAGAAACTGCTCCCTATTTGATTGTTGTTTTTAAAAGAAGTTATGAATTGGAAAATAATAATCACAAACATCAAAATTATTACGTAACCGAAAGTTGCGGTATCGCTTGCGGATTTTTGCTTGCTGCAATTCATGATGCCGGCTTGGTGGCATTAACGCATACACCAAGCCCGATGAATTTCTTGACAAAAATTTTAAATCGCCCTGAAAATGAAAAACCTTTTTTATTGATTCCTGTCGGTTATCCAGCTGATGAATGTTGGGTGCCGGATTTAAAAAGGAAAAACATTTCAGAAATATGCGTTTGGATTTAAGGTGGACAAGGAATCAAAAGTATTACTCGCCGCGTTATTCCATTTTATTTTCTTAACCATTTAGCATGTATTTTTTTCATTTCTTCATGGTCAATTAAATTTTTAAGGTCAAAACTTTCTTCAATTGATTTTGTCAAGCGCACTTGTTGCTCTACTGGCAAGTCATCCCACCAATCAGAATCATCATCGGTTGCAAAAATTTCACGGTAAGCTTCAAACAGACGCACAAGTCGTCTATCGTTATTAACTTTTGAAATTAAATCCAGTAAACTACTTTTTAATTCCAGTGTAGTCAATTTCAATCAATTTGATTTTACAATATCATTTTATTCCCCAAGAATAAGTGTTTTTTTCAAAATACAGAAGATATTTAATCTTTTTTTCAAAACCTGAATTTTCTAAAAAACACAAAAGCCGGTCGGAATGAGTTTCTCTTACTTTTAAATAAACGCACCACAGGTGGAAGTCTGCCAACTTTTGGAATTCTGCAATGTACTTTTGTGCTAATACTCGGCGAACAGCATTCTATTTCAGCAACTTCACAATGCTCTGTCGTTAGGCATATTTTTAAAGAGAACAATCCATGAGATCCATTTTACCCATAATAGTAATTTCGCAATTTTTTTGTACGTCACTTTGGTTTGCCGGAAATTCCGTTATATCCGACATAGCAAAGGACTTGCATCTTGACCCCGGTTATTTAGCGCATTTGACAAGTGCCATACAATTTGGTTTTATAACAGGGACTTTAGTTTTTGCTGTTTTTGCTGTTTCAGATCGCTTTTCTCCATCGCTTATTTTTTTCTTTAGTTCCATATTTGCAGGACTTTTTAATCTCGGAATAACAATCACCCCTATTGATTCGGGTGAAATACTTTTATTCAGGTTTTTAACCGGTTTTTTTCTTGCGGGTATTTATCCGGTGGGTATGAAAATAGCTTCAGATTATTATCAAGCAGATCTCGGTAAATCACTTGGATTTTTAATAGGTGCATTGGTTCTTGGAACTGCTTTCCCTCATTTAATAAAAAACTTTACAATCGGTTTCAATTGGAAGTACGTCATATATTCGACCAGCTTATTATCAGCAGTGGGTGGGTTAAGCATTTTATTGTTTGTTCCTGACGGACCTTTTCGCAAACAAGGACAAAAATTAAAATTTATTACATTCATAAAGGGATTCAGGCGAAGAAATTTTCGTGTAAGTGCTTTTGGATATTTCGGACATATGTGGGAACTCTATGCTTTTTGGGCATTCGTCCCGGTAATGCTTACTTCTTACAATCAAAAATTCTCAGTGGTAAATCTAAACGTTTCCTTATTATCCTTCTTAATAATCGGGTCCGGTGCCGGCGCTTGTGTGTTCAGTGGAATAATTTCAAAACGATACGGAGCAAAAAAAATAGCCACTATTTCACTTTTTTTATCGGGCGTGTGCTGTTTGGTTTCGCCTTTTTTTCTGTTTTCCGGTTCAGCCGGTTTATTAATTATATTTTTATTTGTTTGGGGACTTGTAGTTATTGCGGACTCTCCCTTATTTTCGACTTTAGTTGCTCAAAACGCACCTGAAGAGTCAAGAGGCACTTCTCTTACTATAGTAAATTGTATCGGATTTTCAATTACTATTATTAGTATTCAATTCATTAGCTTCTTTTCGGACAAAATAAATTCTCAATATATTTACATGCTACTTGCAATCGGACCTATTCTTGGGCTCATTGCCCTATTAAACAGAAATAATAACTACGCCTGACAGAAGGGAAAAAGTTAGTTATTATAACATCAGTTCGGAGATTTTTGCAAGAGCCGTTAGGCTCGATTTATATAGTAGCAACGGATTTTAATCCGTTGAAAAATAAAAAAAACGGTTTGAGTTCCGTAGGAACGGCATATTTTATCGGTAAATATGTACCGTTCCTACGGAACTCAAAATAATTTTTTTCTGTTTTACCCCGAAATAAATTTCGGGGCTACAAAATTGGTCGAGACTACACCTCTTTTTTAATCTGCGAAGATTATAGTCCGTTTTGACTTACTTATAAAGCGAAATTTATTTAAAAGAAAAACATTTCGGAACAAACATTTTCTTGCAATATTTTCTTATTTTTGTTGTAGCTTTATAATTGAACAAATCTATAATTAGGTCGAAAGACCGCATTTAAAATAGTGGCAGATGCCGCAATATTATAAATATGCAACTAAAATACTTTTTTATCTCCTTTTGTAGCCTGCTTTCATGTGGCTTGTCATTTACTGCTACGGCACAAACTAAAGGCACGACGGCAAATCCTTATGTATTAGAACCTTCTGCTACTACCGTAGCTTGGGGTTATTATTGGTCAGAAGCACAGCCGGTTTTGCGTATTCAATCCGGCGATTTTGTTAGTATTCATACTTTATTGACGTCTAATCCTGAGCGGTTGTTAGCGGCGGGCGTGCCTCAAAATAAAATAGAAAAAGAACTGTACGATGTGCAAACCGCAAAAGATAAAGGTCCCGGTGGTCATGTACTTACCGGTCCCGTTTTTATTGAAAGCGCAGAACCCGGAGATGTACTTGAAGTTCGCTTTGCAGCCATTGATTTGGCAATTTCTTATGGTTATAATGCCATCGGGCAAAATGGTTTTTTATCTGATGAAATATTTGAGCGAAAAACAAAAATTATACAGCTTGATAAAGAAAAAATGATCGGTTATTTTAGCGATAGCATTTCTATTCCGCTGCACCCGTTTTTTGGCAGCGCCGGTGTGGCACCGCCCAAAGAAGCGGGCAAATGGAACAGTGCGCCGCCTTGGATCAATGCCGGCAATTTGGATAATAAAGAATTGGTATCAGGCAGTTCCTTATTTATACCGGTACACGTAAAAGGGGCGTTGTTTGAAATTGGTGATGGTCATGCGGCACAAGGCAATGGCGAGGTAGATATTACTGCCATTGAAACTTCGCTGATAGGTAAATTACAGTTTATTGTACACAAAGGTAAAAGCCTGCATTGGCCAAGAGCCGAAACCAAAACGCATATCATTACGATGGGTTGCGACAGAGATTTGAATGCTGCTGCGCATATTGCCGTAAGAGAAATGATACAATATTTGATGGATGAAAAACACATGAGCAAAGCAGATGCCTACATGCTGTGCAGCGTGGCGGTAGATGTAAATATTACACAATTAGTAGATGGCAACGTAGGAGTGCACGCTATGCTACCGAAGTCTATTTTTATAAAGCAATAATTATTGCCCACCAATAAAATATCAGCCTTTAAATAATAACCGCCGGAAATAAGCGTGTTTTAAAAAAAATACGTGAATGCCGGTCGAAGTTTATAAACTTCAATCGGCTATCTTGTACTTCCCCGACGTGTAAGATAGGCTGCGCCGGCAGCCGGACTAAAAACGTGTCGGAGAAAATGTTTTTCTCGATACGTTTTTTAATTTGTAGTGTGAGCAAATTAAGCAAGCCTGCGGCTCATCAGAGAAGAGCCGTATTGTGAGCGAAAGTTGATAAACTTTGCCGGATTTGTTTTTGTTTTTTAAGGGAAATTTTGTTGCGAGCTGGCATTCAGCCACCAATTGGTCTAAATTCGAGATGTTTGATTTAAAAATCTCCGAACTCATGTTTAATTACTTTTCAAATACTTATCAAACCAAGTAATATACCGCTCAAAACGGTCTTTTTGAAAACTCGGATTAGTGATGCCGTGAAACTCCCCCGGATAAATTATCAACTCGGTCGGAATGCCCAACGATTTGAGGGCTTGGTACATTTGTTCACTTCCCGCAATTGGTACGTTAAAATCCTTTTCTCCACCCATGAATTGTGTCGGGGTTTTAATGCGGTCCGCTTTGAGGAAGGGATACGAAAGGGCAAAGTATTTATCAAGATTTTTCCATGGCGAGCCCAATTCGTTCTCATATTGTAGAATGTATTGATCTAATCCATAAAGTGAAGGAACCAATGCAGACCCTGCACCACTTGACGCAGCCTTGAAACGGGTGTCAGAAGCGATGGTATAGTTGGTTAAAATACCACCGTAACTCCAACCGCCAATGCCTAATTTATCCGGATCTGAGATGCCATTTTGCACCATATAATCTGCCGCACCTAAAATATCCAAGACTTCCTTATTACCCCAATCTGCCGAAATTATCTTGCAATAATCCAATCCGCGCCCGTTTGACCCTCTATAATTAACGGCTACAACGATATAACCCGCTGCTGCCAACATTTGTCGAGAAAAATCAAAACTAAATTCATCCTGTGCAACGGGACCCCCATGAATAAAAAAAATGGTTGGCAGTTTATCGCCCTTCACCGCATTGGCAGGGCGGTACATAATATTAGAAACCATTGCGCCATCTTTACTTTTAGAGGTAAATCCTTCGACGGTTGCCAGTGAGAAATCCCTCAAAAATGCCTCATGGTGTTTGGTCAACCTTCGTAGATTGTCATTTTCTAAAACATACAATTCGGCAGGAGTTTGTGGGTCGCTCATCGTGGTTAGAAAACTGCCTGAAGGATGTCGTTCTAAACCTTGAAAACTTCGATTACCGGCTATGATTTTTTTCATTTTGCCGTCCAAAACATTGAATTGAGCAATATAACGGGTACGGTCGTCACTTACCAATGCCATAACAGCTTTTCCGTCTTTTGTCCAACGAGGCGTTCCAACAGGTCTGTCTAAGGCTTTTGACAACAATTTAGGCTCGCCGCCATCTTTTGAAACAACGCACAAAATGGGCTGGTCGTACATGATGTAGTTGTCTGAAGCTGTTGTTCTGAGATAGGCTATTTGATTACCATCAGGACTCCATTGTATAGCATTATCACTGCCTGTCCATGTGGTAATTTGCTTCATATTGCTTTTAGGTTTAGCATCAATCACCCAAATATCTGTATTTTCATTACGGTCGGGGTCGGGCGTTCTGTTACTTAAAAAAGCGATTTGTGTACCATCGGGCGACCATTCCGGGCTTGTTTCGTCATAATTTCCATAAGTGAGCGTATCGATTTTATTTGAAGCCAAATCGTATAAATACAGATGAATAGGTTTCTTAGTTAAATAACCTTCAATGTCTTTTTTAAAATGAAAACGGTCAATGACAATAGGTTTGAGTGTTTTAATTTCTGAAGTATCTGTTTGTGTTTTAATTTCTAAAACCAATTTTTTGCTGTCTGGCGACCATTCATAGTTATTCAAATCGCCTTTTTTAAAACTTGTTAGTTGTCGAGCTTCACCGCCACGCCTGTCTAAAAGCCAAATTTGACTATTCTTCAAGCCATTTCTGGACGATACAAATGACAAATACTTGCCATCCGGACTCCAACGTGGTTGAGATTCGCTATCTGGAGTATGTGTTAACTGAACCGTATCTTTTTCATCCCAAGACACCATCCAAATATCCGAATTCCGTTTGTTTTTAGCTGTATCGACAGTCGTCAAAGTATAGGCAACCCATTTGCCATCGGGTGAAATTTGAGGGTCGCCGATACTTTTCAAATCATACAAATCAGCGGGTTTTAGTGGGTGTTTTATAGAGCTTTGGGCATAACAAAATGCGTTAAAGTTTAAAGAAATAAACAAAAAAAATATGGTTTTTTTCATCGTTGAAATTTATTATAAAAGCGAACAAATTAATAAATACTGAGGGTTAAATAAGTGCCACCAATTGGCGTTTGATAGGTTATGGCATAATACCCTTCAGCGGCAACTCAACCGGTTAGCTTTCTTGTTTTCGTTATATATACCCTACTCGAATAAAGTGTTTCTAAAAAATAAAAAAGAACATATCTCTGATCAAAGTTTTCAAACTTTAATCAGAGATATGTTCTTTTTTGGAAAAACTTAAAGTGAGCGGTTACAGCATTTCGAATTTTACTTCGCCTTTTCTAATGTCGGATATTTGATGCCGAGTTGTTCTAAATACGTTTTATATTTTGATGGATCGTAGTAATACTTTTTCATTTCAGGTCTGAATTGATCCATTTTTTCTTTATTTAAATAAGTTGGAGCAGGGTCTTTATCTGTTATGAATGGAATGTAGTGCGTATCTTTTGTTTGCACTTCAATAAAATACTTTTTAGCGTCTGCTATAATTCCGGGTGTTGTAAACATATCAATCAAAGTCATGGCAGTAGCTTTTGCACCGGCTAAACAACCTTTATGGGCAATAGGCGTTGCCATTGCAATCGCATCGCCCCAATGGTGACCTTTTAATCCGGGAATATTAGCAGGATAATGTAAAACAATAGTTGGTATAGTCCAAGATATATCGGCAATATCGTCGCTGCCGCCGCCCCAAGAATAAGGTACAGATCCGCGCAAACTATCCACTTTAGTATTCAATCCGTTAATTTCTCGTCCTAATTGATCTTTTTTTGGTGCTTCCATAAGCTTTTGTGTCGCAAAAGCTAATTTTTGATCGTCATCTGTCCAAGTCGGCATACCCACGCGCACAATGTTTTTGTGCATCGCTTCAGATATAGGCTTGTTAAAATACCCCGGCCATGCTGTACCAATAATTTGATAATTCACTTTTGTGTCCGTCATCATAGCAGCACCATTTGCGATTTTTATGCCGGATTCATACATGCTTTTCATGTCTTCGTAAGTACGCTCGCGAAAAAAGTACCACACACTCGCTTTCGAAGGTACAACATTCGGTTGATCTCCGCCGTCCGTAATAACGTAATGCGAACGTTGAGTGGGTTTAAGGTGTTCTCGTTTAAAATTCCAACCGATATCCATGAGTTCCACGCCATCTAAAGCACTTTTACCGCGCCAAGGTGCAGCTGCTGCGTGCGCAGCATCGCCAACAAAATCAAATTTAACGGAAATGTTACCGTTGCCGCCGGTATCTCCGTAATCGCAACCGAAATCACCACTGACGTGCGTAAATATGCAAGCATCAATATTTTTGAAGTACCCGTCGCGTACATACCAAGCTTTACTCGCAACTAATTCCTCGGCAACACCGGGCCAAATAACAATGGTGCCGGGCATATTATTTTTTTGCATCAGCTCTTTCACAGCCAATGCCGCAAAAATTATAACAGATTGACCTGAATTGTGTCCTTCACCATGTCCCGGTGCACCTTCAACGATCGGTTCTTTGTAGGCAACGCCCGGCTTTTGAGAAGCTTTCGGAATACAATCCAAATCACTTCCTAATGCTATTATCGGACTACCACTTCCCCAACGTGCCATCCAAGCTGTCGGAATATTAGAAATACCTTTTTCTATTACAAACCCGTTTTTGGCAAGAATATCAGTAATGTATTTTGAAGTTTCTACTTCTTGAAATCCCAGTTCGCCAAAACTGAAAATCATGTCAACCATTTCCTGTATCTGTTTCTCTTTGGAACCTACAATGGGTAATACTTGTTGTTTTAGTTTCTCTACGAAAACACTATCGTAGGCTTTTTGTGCATTTGCCGGTTTGACACAAACTGAAGCTAAAAGTAGTATACAGCATAATAAAGCCGGTAAGTTTTTTTTCATAAAACAGGAAGTTGAATTTTTACGAATTTAAAACGAACATAGAAAATGTTTCTTTGAAAAGAGATAACTGTTCATTGAAGCCTATATTTTTTACAAAAAAATGACATCTCTCGTCGAAGTTTTCAAACTTCGACGAGAGATAAACCCATAACCCGCCGGCAATGTTTTGTGTAGGTTTAAAACAAAAGTTATTTAACACAATATATTGAACAACAAGTATTTCAGGTCTCATGAGACCTGAAATACTTGTTGTTCAATATCAGTATAATTAAACAAAAAAGTCGTTTCGCCGGTGAAAGACAGAAAAAACTGAAACGAAAGATGTTGTTTGTTTGTAGGAGACAGAATACTTGAGACTATTGGTTAAAGCCAAAAGCATACGCCTGAAATTATTTTAATTTTTTAAACTCTTGAAGACCGAGATAGAATCCTACGCTGAACAAAATTGAAATAAGTCCACAAAAAAAAGGAAGTAATGTAATCACTTTATGAATTTTTAATAATTTTTAGGTACATACCAAAGCCAAGAATAGATGGCACCCACAAACCGACAAATGCCGCAGCTTCGTGCTGACCTTGAAACCAAGATATTTCAGCAAAAACCAATGAAAGAAATGCCGATAACATTAATAATTTATCGGTGATAGAAAATTTTCGTAACATTTTTTATTTTTATTTAATTGTTAAACTTATTTCGTCCGAACTTGGACTATTATTGCACACATTGCAAATCTCAACTAAAACAGTTTTGAGATACGATTAGTTTTTAAAATTACAAAATAGTCGGGTTTAAAATTTTCTTTTTAAACCCTGCTCGTTGAAGCGTAGTCAAAAAAAAATACCGTCGAAAAAAATTTTTTTAAACGAAAAAAATTCAACCGAACTTTAATTCGTAATTCATTTTATTCTTCCGGCATCAGCGACGGCGACTCAAAACCGGCTTTGCGTTGAATGAGCGCGTAGGCTTGCGGCAAAATTAATAACGCCGCGAGCGTAGAAAAAAATAATCCACCGATAACGGCACGACCTAACGGTGCGGTTTGATCACCCGCTTCACCCATACCGCTTGCCATCGGAATCATACCGGCGATCATCGCTAAACTTGTCATAAGTATCGGGCGCAAACGGATGGACGCACTCATCACGGCGGCGCGTGTGGCATCTTTATATTCCAATCGCAATTTTTCGGCGTTGGTTACAATCAAAATCGCATTCGCTACCGATACACCTGTTGACATAATCATTCCCATATACGATTGCAAATTGAGCGTTGAACCGGTAACAAACAATGCCAACAAAGAACCTAAAATAACCGCCGGCACGGTCGTGAGTACCGCAAAAGAAACCGCGAATGATTGATAATTAGCGGCGAGTAATAAAAAAATAACCAAAACAGCGACCGCCAAACCGTTTTGTAATCCGTTAAAAGTTTCGGTGAGTAGGGTAGAAGTACCTTGAATTTCGGGGATTAAACCTTTCGGCGGTTCACCCAAACTTTCGATAGCTTTTTCTACATCGCGCGTAGCGGCATCTAAATCTTTTTGATGAATGTTCGCACTGACAGTGACGTAACGGCGCGGACCGGCGCGATCAATTTCGCCGGCAACGGTATCAATTCTGAAATCGGCAACTTCTTGCAATACCGGACGTGCTTGCCCGGCGAGCAATGGTATTTCTTTTATATCACTCAATTCATTCATGATATATTCCGGTACTTGTACTTGTGCTTGGTAGGTGTAGGCTGCTTTTTCGTCGAGCCATAAATTTTTTTCGGTAAAGCGGCTCGACGAAGTGGCATCCGTGACCGAGCGCGCAATTTGCCGAATATCTAAACCCATTTGCGCGGCTTTAAATCTATCTACTTCAATTTTTATGACGGGATATTTTAGCGGTTGCGCAATCTGTACATCGCGGAGGTAAGGAATTTCTTTTAATTTCGTTTGCAGGGCGTTGGCATATTTTTCTATTTCAGGCATATTTTTTCCGGCAACACGCACTTCAATCGGTGTAGATGCGCCTTGACTCATTATTTTTTCGGTTAAATCTATCGGTTCAAAAGATAAACGCAGGTCGGGATTTTTTTCTGAAATTTTTGCGCGCAGTGCGTCTTTCAGCGTTTCCATGTTCACTTTATAACCTTCTTCCAAATTAATTTGAATGATGGCTTCGTTCGTTCCGGCGTTGAAAATGTAAAGATTACTGGTGATATAACTGCTTGGAATTAAGCCGACATACGCAGAACTTATCGCCACATGACCTTGCACGGTGGAGTCAATAATATCCAAGACGTCATGCACTTTTGCTTCCGTACGCTCCAAACGAATGCCGTCCGCTAATTTTATGCGCAACTGAAACTGTCCGGCGTTCACGCGCGGCATCAAATCTTTACCGATATAAACAAAACAAAATCCGGCAGCACCGACTATAACAACAGCATATAAAATTACGGTAATCGTTTTGAAACGCATCGCGTTTTCCATAAAGCGTTTGTAGCGGGATTTAACCCGTTCAAAAAAATCGTTTTTTTCGGGTTCTCTTTCTTCTTCTTCGGTATGGGCATCAATTTGTTTTATTTCGTTGCTATCCAAAGCCAAGCCGGCGTGTGCGTGCGGACTTCCGTGATGGTATTGAAATTTTTCGGCTTTCAGTAACCAATTCGATAATACCGGTACCAAACTTTGCGCCGCAAAAAAAGAAACAATCATCGCAAAACCAATGGACAATGAGAGCGGCAAAAACAATGCTTTCGGTACACCCGTCATAATAAACGAAGGAGCAAACACTGCGAGAATACACAATAAAATGAGTAAAAGCGGGAATGAAATTTCTTCGCAAGCGTCGTATATCGCTTGCTTTTTAGTTTTATTCATTTCCAAATGCTGATGGATATTTTCTATCGTCACCGTCGCCTGATCCACGAGAACACCGATAGCGAGTGCCAAACCGCTTAAAGTCATTAAATTTATTGTTTGTCCGGCAAGACTTAAAAAAAATACGGCACTGATAATAGATACCGGAATGGTAACGATAACGATAATGCTGCTTCTGACATCGCCCAAAAAAAGTAAAACCATTAAACCTGTTAGTACAGCACCCAATACGCCTTCGATAATCAAACTTTTAACGGCATTAATTACAAAAACGGATTGGTCAAACTCGTAACTGATTTTTACATCATCCGGCAAAAGATTTTGCATTTCCGGTAGTTTAGCTTTCAATTTTTGCACCACATCCCAAGTAGATGCCTCACCGGATTTTACCACAGGAATATATACCGAGCGTTTGCCGTTTATGAGCGCGTATCCTACCGTGACATCTGCACCGTCACTCACTGCAGCTACATCGCGCATAAAAACCGTGTTGCCGGCGGCGGTATAAATTGGAATGCTGCCGAAATCTTCTGCTTTTTGTTCCAACGAATTTATAGTTGTCATCAACATCGTGTTGTTGATGCGGATATTACCGGAGGGGGTTATCGCATTGTTTTTTGCGAGTGCTTCTACAACTTGGTCGGGTGTCATATTGTATCGCCGCAATTTATCCGGGTCAGCATTTATGAGTATCGAGCGCGCATTGCCGCCGAACGGTGGTGCGGCAGACAAACCGGGAACGGTAGCAAAAAGCGGACGTACTTTCGTGATAGCTAAATCGTTTACTTCTTTTAAACTTTTGGTCGCACTGAAAAAAGTGAGTTGACCGACGGGCAATGAAGACGCATCGAAACGAATAACTTGTGGCGGTGTGGCACCGGGCGGAAAAAAATTCTGAGCGCGATTGAGTTGTAAAGCCACTTGTGCCGATGCTTCCGCCATGTTGGCATTTTCATAAAAAGTCAATTTCAACATCGCCAAGCCTTGAATATTTTTGCTCGAAATATTTTTTATGCCGTTCACATACAATAATTGATCTTGCAGGCGCGTGGAAAAAAAACCTTCCATTTGTTGCGGCGACATACCGGCATACGACTCGATGACGTAGATCGTCGGCAAATTGAGTTTTGGAAAAATATCAATCGGAATACTCGATATGGAAAATACCGAAAATATGATAACGGCAGCGAACGCCACTATTATACTCATCGGTCTTTTTAATGCAGTTGAAACTAAGGACATTTATAATTTTGGATTTTGGATTTTGGATTTGCGATTTCCGGCTTTTGAATTTCTAGTTATCGTTTCACCACTTTTTTCTCGGTAATAAAAAACGCAAAATACAAAATCACTAAACCCGTGACAACGGCAGACGCAATAAAAGCAGCCGGCGCGCCGAATTGAAACCAAATAAAACCCGCCAACGAACTTGCTAACATCGTAAAAATACTTTGAAGTCCGGAAAATGTACCGATAGCGGTAGCTGTATCTTTTTTATCGGAAATATTGCTGATCCATGCTTTTGAAATGCCTTCTGTTGCGGAAGAATAAATACCGTATAAAATAAATAAACCCGCATACTCCACCAATGAATCGGCATACGCCATACCGAAATACACCAACGCAAAAAGTACCAGACCGGCAATAAATATTTTTTTCAAACCGAGTTTATCCGCTACAATACCCACCGGAAAAGCCAGAAGCGCGAAAGAAATATTGTACAAGATATACAACTCAATCGTTACGGTATCCGACAAACCCGATTGCTTGGCTTTGAGCAGCAAAAACATATCGGAACTGTTAAAGAGCGTGAAAGTTAAAAGACCTGTAACTAATTGGCGATATTCCGGCGGACTTTCTTTCCAATAATTCAAGAAAGAGAAAAAATTAACGCTTGAAACGGTTTTAGGATTTTCGTTTAATACTTGTTTTTCCTTCAGCAAATAAGTTAACCCTATTGCGAAAATACCGGGGATAAATGCCAAAAAGAAAAGAGTTTTGTATTGTTCTGGATAAAAATATAGATACACCAAAGCCAAAAACGGTCCGATCACCGCGCCCAAAGTATCGAATGAGCGATGAAAACCGAAAACTTTTCCTTTTGTCTCGGGTGTAGCTTCGTCGGAAAGCAGCGCGTCTCTGGCACCCGTGCGCACACCTTTACCGAGCCGATCGAGCGTGCGCGCAAAAAATATCCAAATCGGAAAAGTATAAATTGCCATGAGCGGTTTGGAGACCGAACTGAAAATATAACCCAAACGCACAAAAGGTACGCGCTTACCTATAGTATCGGATAGTTTACCGAAATAGCCTTTACTTAATCCGGCTGTGGCTTCTGCAACGCCCTCCAAAATACCGATGAGAAGAATTGAAAATCCGATATTTTTTAAATAAATCGGCATCACCGGATACAACATTTCACTCGCAATATCGGCAAACATACTGACGAGTGATAAAATCCAAATAACTCTTGTAATATAATTCTTCATGATAATGGTTAATGCAAACCCCATGTCAAAAATTTGACAGTAGATATTATCCAACGTTTGATTTCCGTTGTTCGGTATACTTTAAATTTTTATCAACACGGTTGCAGTTAAACTTCTGCCTTCAGAACTCCACACGCCCGGTCCGGGATAAAAAGTCGGGCGTTTAGTAAAATATTGATTATTGAATATATTATTTATACCGGCTCGAAAAGATAAATTTTTACTGAATCGGTACGAGCCGTTAATATCCAATAAAGTATATGAAGGTACAAGTCCGACAGCACCATCAGATGAAGGCTTTACCGTGTTCAAAGCATCGGCAAAAGTTTCGCCGGTGTAACTGAATAACGCCGTGAAACCGAGTTTCGGAAATTTTAAAGTTAAACCGTTTCTGCTGATACAATTTGGTACACTTTCTATACGATTACCTTTTACACTGACGTTGACTCCGGATGTCGAACGAACTTGGGCATCTTCATAACGACCATCGAAAAATGCGGTTGACGTAAAAATATTTAAATGCGTTATTTCATTTATTGAAAAACAATATTCGCCAAAAGCCTCAACACCTTGCGTGGCAGAGTTACCGATATTGGTGCGCACAATAAGGGTAGAATTGTTTTGAGTTAAGAAAATTGTTCCTAAACGATTATTATACTGCAAACGAAAAACTGTTACATCCCAACGAAAATTTGAAGCGTTACCGCGATAACCCGCTTCCAAATTGTAACCGTAAGCATCTTTTAAATTTTGATCGGCACGTTCATAGACACTTTGAGGAATAATATCTTTGAAAACTACCGGACGATACGCTTGTGAAAATCCGGCGTAAAAATTTTGATTGTCATTGAGACGATAATTGGTGCTTAAACCTAAAAGCGGAAATTGATGACTGATGGTATGCGGCACTTGCAAAGCATCTAAATAACTGATAGTGCCTGTCATGTGGGTTGTTCCGTTTTCATAGCGCATACCGGCATTGACTGACCATTTTTTAGAAATATCAAATTTATTTTCGGCGAAGACGGCAATATTTTCCGTTTTAAAGTGAAGGTCTCTACCGAAATCGCCTGCCATTGTCAAATCGTAATCTGTTCCGGTCGTACCTTTTCCCAATTGTCGGCGGTGTAAATCCGTATTTATGACTTGAACGCCGGCTGCTAATGTTGAACTTGTATTACCGATCTTATAATTGTGCAACAACCGCAACTCCGAATTCAAACTGTTAAAATTATCAAGATCTACTTGCCGGTTGGCGTAATGCAAAGTTGACGGATTTATCGTGTCCATAATTGTAGAAGCTTTATCGAATTGAACGCTGCTGCGTTGACCAAGTACGGCTGATGTCAACCAACTTAATCGCGTTTTCGGACTTAATTGCCATTCTAAACCGATTGAGGGTACATAAATTTCCGGACTGAAATAATTGCGTGAACGGGTGGATTGTCGTGGATCGGCGTAAAACATACTGTCATTTAAAGGACCGGGAGTTTGATACAAATAGTTCGAGCGTCCGAGTTCGGCATTTACCGTGATTTGCTCGGTTGGGTGATACTTCAGCGTGAAAAATTGTCCATCATAATTACTCTTGCTGTTTTTACGGTAGCCATCGGAAACGCGCTTGCTGTAATAAGCATAGTATTCAAACTTACCGATTTTCCCGCCGACAGCATTAAAAGTACTGGATAAACCATAAGAACCGATAGAATTAGATGTTTCAAAACCAAATGTTTTTGTAGTGTCCGGTTGTTTGGTCACATAATTCAACATACCGCCGAATTGCGCACCGTATTGCAAAGAACCTGTACCACGTACTAACTCAATGCGTTCAATCGCTTCAAACGGCATACTGAAATGACTTGCCGGATAGCCATACATATCCGAATTGAGTATCACGCCGTTTTTTCGGATATTAAACTCCCAACCTCTGTGTGGGTCGAGTCCGCGAGTAGAAATATTAGTTTGATTGCCGGCACCGTCCATATCATAAACAAAAACGCCGGGAATTTTTGCGAAAATTTGTCGCGATGTTTTTTCGGCAATATTGGCATTAATATCTTTAAGGTTGATAACTTCCGATTTTTTTCCCGAAAAAATATAAGTGCCTTGAATTTCCGGCAGTCGGGAAACATCAAATTTTTGTGCATTGATGATGACTTCATTTAGATTACGCGTTTTTATAGTATCAGAACTATTTTGTGCAAAAACAAAGTTTGCTAAAGCAACAAAGGCGAAAAGCAATTTAGTTTTCATGATAATTATAATTTAATTTTCTTACATTATTGAAATGGTTTTAAACAAATTTAGTACCATTACCCTGAAATTTGGCATAATATTTTCGATTTCAAAGTGTTTTTATTCCACAAGAGTTCCTAATAATGTCAATACCAAAAAACCAAGATAAAAAGTTATGCTTGCGCAGTGATTTACTGCTTCTTAGTGGTTTTAAAAAAAAATTACGTGATTAGAAACAATTTGGCTACCCTGCCAAAATACGGCACAAAGTCACCGCACCGGCAACAAATTGAGTATAAAAATTAAATAAAATAAATAGGAGGTAAAAGATCAGACGAATTTGGGAGGCGGAGAAAAAATAGAAACCTCTGCTGATATTAAAATATCAGCGTCAGAAATTATTTTTTGCTGAATACTTTTAGGATATGAATTAAATAGACAAAAAATTTCGCCATTATTTGATAAATAAACTTTGATAAAAGATTTTAAAAGGTTTTTTATCGGCGAAGTTGAATGCGTACCGGTTTGTTTTTCTATAGTTTGACTAACAACAAAATCATTTAATTTCTCGGTAAGATTTTCAGCTTTGAAATTGCGCAAACTGTATATGAATAATGTATCGTGCAAAATGCGCTGTTTAACTACCATATATTCTTTGCCCGCAACATTAATTTGCGTGTTAACGTACTCGAAATCGGAATCCTCTACGTGAGTGTAAAGCGTGGCAGGGATTTTTGTAATGGTAAAATCCGAATCGGATAATTGCGAAAAGACTAATGAGTGTACTTGGTGTTGTTCGTAAGCGAACAACACGTAATATCCAAAAGCATTGAACAAAAACAATGCTAATAGCGACAAAGATATTGCAATACGATTCATTAGGACAAAAGTAAGATTTTTATTTGAACTAACGTAAGTTCGGGATTAGAAATTAATAGATTTACAAGAAAAATAGCATTTTAATATCTTCTTTCTCTAAAAAGAACAGAATTCCGACTTGATTTTACTAAAAAAGATACTGTAATAAACCGGCTTTTAGTTTTTTTTATTTTTATCGTATAACTATTTATTTTTCAATATTTTAATCCCAAATTCAGGTTGCATTATTACTATCATTTTGTTCTCTTTATAAAAATTAATGAAGATTAATAGTCCTAAACCTTAAATGACCTTTAAACTAAAGTTATTTTAGAAATTCTAAAAACTCATTTATCCGATTTTCCGCATAAACTTTTTGGATAACGGCTTTCCAAACTTCCGATTGTACAACAACATTGTCCGTTTCAGCGCGATTGAGTACGTATAGAGCGTTGGTTAAATCCACGATAGTTGCCAAGCCGGCATTATACAAAGCCGTTTTTTGTTGATATGCCGCATTTGCAGAAGCGTATTGAATCGGAATTTCTTTCAAACTATTGTTTGCTGCTTCGAGATTAATATTTGCTTGATTCAGATAATTATCTAAAAGCGTTTTTTGTTCTGCAATATTATCACGGGCTACTTCTGTTCTGAATTTTTGAACGTTTAATTTATAATTCATTTTTTTCGCACTCATCAAATCGTAAGTAATACCGGCACCGAGTAAATAATTGCCGCGCGAATAAATTAAACCGGAAAGCGGATTGCCGTCATACACATCACTCGAAGCAATACTCGAACCGCGCAACCAAGTGGAAGCCAATAAAAAAACGTGCGGCGCATAGCTTTGCTTTATGAGGTTTTGTTGCGCTAAATTATCTTCGAAAATCGCATCGTAATACTGAATCAAAGGATGATGTTCCGTTAACAAGCGGCTGTTTTCCGGCGATTGCCGGCTTTTAGTAAAATTTTGAATTTTTGTATTGATACTTGAATCCGGAACAATAACCGAAGTATCCAAACCCGTAAACGTGACGAGTTGTTGGCGTATGAGCGAAAAATTTTTTAATAAATCAAAATATACCAACCGCGCTTTCGAGAGTTCCGCTTCCGCAACACTGGTATCGACGCCTGGTTTTAATCCGTTGATGACAAATGCGCGGATAGAATTTTTTATTGTTTGCGCGCGTTCAATATTTTTTTGTTGCAACTCGAGTAAGTCGGCGTATTTCGCTAAATCGAAATAATTTTGAATGACGTTAGAAGTGAGATAATATTTTTCTCTGCTCAATCCTGCTTCGTCAATATGTAAAGCTGCGACTGCTTCATTCGTTAAAGCGTCGTAAGCACCGAAATTATAAATTTCATAAGAAGCAGTGAGCGCAGCGATATTTCCGCCCGCAATATCGAATTTATTTTTGGCGCGGTTGCCTCCCGAAACGGAAGGTATAACGCCGCCGAGAGAAAAATAAGAACCGCTTGTGCTGTTATCGGAACCGAAAGAAATTTGGTCGGCAGCTATTATTGTCGGCAAATTGGCGTGTCGGGCATCTTCTACTTTAGCTTTACCGACATTTATAAGTTGTTGCCGTGCGAGAATAGACGGATAGTTTTTTACAGCCGCATCAACGACAGTAGTCAAGGAGAAAATCGGTTTAGTCATTTGCTGCCCTAAAACCGGTTCATAAACGGAAATGATGACTAACAAAAAAAACGAAAATGTTTGAGTGGATTTTGACAGCCAATTTTTGTCTGCAATTTTAAAAAATACAAAATTTTTCAACGTCAATTTTATTTTATTTTTATTTCCGGTTTACGGTGCAAGATTACAAATAATATCTTTCATGGTTGTTACCGGTAAATGATTTTTTTTTAAATATCGTTATAATTCGGAAGACTCTTATCAAGCGTAAAAGTTTAAATTTGTTTTTTGAAAAAAGCACGCAAGAAATTTTCTTATGTGCTTTTTTTAAAAATAAATTAAAAAATATGAAACTTTTATTATTCAATAAAGTAGAATGAATACGTCAGTCTCTGTTTTACTCTAACCTAAACACTTTGAAATACCTTTTAAAATTATTTTCGATGGGATATCTTTATTTTATTCGAAAACCATAGTAAGAGTGAAAATAAATACCGAAGGCTTGTTTAGGAATAAGAATTATTAAAAAATATTATTTTAACGGAATTTATATTGTCACAAATAGTATCTTTTATAATAAAAAAATAATTTTTTTTCAATTTTTGACGACTGAAATTGAAACGTGCATAATTTTTGTAAAATCTTATCTAATCCGAATACGGAGTGAAAAACTATAAATAATTTAAAATTCGCTTCATTCAGCTAACTTTAAATTATTCATCAAATATTTATCAACTAATAAGTAACGATTTTTTTTGCATTATTCAACTCAATCCCTTTCGCATGAAAAGATTTTTCCTATTATTGGCAGTGTCTTTTATTTTCTTCAAAGTTCAAGCACAAGTACCTCAATTTGTATGTTACCAAGCCGTTGCCACCGATCAGGCGGGTCACGAATTAATCAGTCAAAATATTAAATTACGTTTGTCGGTGCTGAAAGGCAATTTAACCGGTAGCGAAGAATGGGTAGAAACACAAAGCATGACGACCGATGGTTTCGGTTTGTTTGATTTATTAATCGGTAACGGAACGCGTACGAGCGGCGCGCAACAATCATTCAGTAATATTAAATGGGGTGCGGATAAATATTACTTGAAAGTAGAAATGGATATCGTCGGCGGTAACAATTTCGTATTGATGGGTACTACTCAACTTGTTTCGGTACCTTATGCTTTGTATTCCGATAAATCCAATACTTCGATTTACGCGGATTCGAGCCGAATTGCGCTCAAAGCATATACGGCTTTTTATTCCGATTCGAGCCGGGTTTCGACCAAATCTTATTATTCGGATTCGAGTCGGATTTCTAAAAGTGCGTACAACGCTTATACATCAGACTCAAGCCGTGTAGCTAAAAATTCTTACACTTCCAACGTTTCTTATAATTCGTACCATTCGGACACAGCGAGCTTCGCCTTTGCTATTTTCAACAATTCGGTAACGAAATCAGATACTGCAAAATTTGCATTTTTAGCGGACAGTGCGCGCCGCGCCTCAACTGCTCAAACGGCAGTTAATGCGATCTATTCGCAAAATGCTGTAAGTGCGCAAACAGCAATTAACGCGACCTATGCACAAAATGCAGTAAGTGCGCAAACAGCGATAAATGCTACGAATGCCGTGAATGCTCAAAATGCGGTCAATGCTATAAATGCGCAAAAGTCGTTGAAAGCTATTCTTGCTGACAGCGCATCAAAAGCCGGTATTGCAGCCATAGCACTGACTGCTCTCGACGATATGGACCGCGATCCGACTAACGAAATCCAATCATTGGTTTACGATGCTTCGACTAAAAAATTAACGTTGAGCAATCCGGTCGGTACGCCTTGGGTAGCCAATTTAGCTTCGGGTGCATTCGATAATCCGGGAGCTTCCATTGATTATCCTTTAGGTATTTTGGGTGATCCGGTCGTCATTACAACGAATTACACCGTACCTGCGGGAAAAACTTTATTTGTTTCTGCGGTAAACGGATCAGTGACTTTAGCAGACGGCAGAGAATTACTCAATGAGCCGGGTATGCCGATTATTCCGGAAAACACAAGCATTTTACAGTGCTATTGTACGGGCGTACTTTCAAGCGTTAAATCGAATGTAACGCCGGTTATACTTGATTTGACTTCTCCTTCTTACGCTTATACAGTGCCGACGGGCAAAACCTTAATCATTAAAAGCGGCGCAACTACGTCCGGTAGTATGGGTATGCAAATTGATTTAGATTATTTCACATTTTATACCCGCGGTACACCTTCGCCCAGAATAATAGTAGTGACAGCCAACAAAGTCATCAAAAAACTTCCTACCGCCATCCCCAATGAAAAATTAATATTGACGGGATACTTGATTAGTTTTTAAAAAAATTAGAATAAAAATAAAAAATAAAAAATAAAAACTAAAATCGTTTTTCATTTCATGTTTTTATTTTTTTATTTTTTCAAATTGAATTGATTTGCAATAATTTTTTAGTTTAATTTTTTTAATTAATTAAGCATGAAACAAAAAAAAATAAATCAAGATATTTTGGATTTTGGATTTTGGATTTACGATTTTATTTCGGTAAAACATATCGTAAATCGTAAATCCAAAATTGTAAATCTTTTGTCTTTTGGATTTTGTCTTTTTTCGGTTGCCGTAAATGCGCAACAAATAAAACGGGCTACACTGTCATCAACCGGAAAAATTTCGACTTTCCCGTTGTATCGCATTACATCCACCGCCGGCAGTTGTCCGGGATGTTCCGTTTTACATCCGGCTTCGCCGGCAACTGCAGGATATTTACGACAAGGTTTTCAGCAACCACCGAGATTGAGTGATACAATTGTGTGTAATACGGTCGCCAATTTTGCGGCTACTGCTACGCCGACGAATTGCGGTTTGCGTTTTGATTTTGAATATACCGGAACTACCGCCACAGATTTTATATTTAATTGGAATTTCGGTACCGATGCTTTTCCGCAAAAATCTTCTGCCGTTAATCCGGGCAGCATTTATTACACTTCTTCGGGTCTAAAAGTAGTTAATTTAACGGTGACAAAAGGTGATTGTGTATCGTCGGCTTCAACGATTCTATCGCTATCATCCGGCCAATTAGGTTTGGGTATAAAACCGACTGTCTCCAACATCAAATGTTTCGGTGATGCTTCAGGTAATATTACGGTGACGACGGTAGGCGGAAAATCTCCTTTTACTTATCTTTGGTCGAATGGTTCATCGGGTAATGTATTATTAAATGTTGTTGCAGCCAGATATCAACTCACCGTTACCGACGGGAATAATTGTAAAATAAGTTTAGATACGGCCGTTTCGCAACCGAGTTTACCTTTAACGATTACGGCAACTAAAATTGATGAAACCTGCGCCGGATTTAAAGACGGTTCCGTTTCGGTGAATGTATCAGGCGGCACAAAACCTTTCAGCTACAAATGGTCAACGGGCAGTATAAAATATATTGCCGATACCTTAATTCCGAGTAAATACACGCTCACGGTTAAAGATATTTTCGGTTGTAAATTGGATACGGCTTTCAACATCATTGATAGGTGTAAAAAGAGTTTGACAACTTACGATATTATCACCCCAAATGGTGATGGCATAAACGATACGTGGTTTTTTCCGCACATAGAAGATTATCCGAACAATCAACTGTTTATTTATAATCGTTGGGGGCAATTGATTTACTCTAAAACCGGTTATTTAAGCGATTGGGCAGGTACAAATACCGACGGCCAACCTTTATTAACGGGTGCTTATTTTTATGTCATGAAACTCAATGATAACAAACAAACGGTCTTTAACGGATCTATCACGATAGTTAGATAATTTTAGTTAGTCGGTTAGTTGGTTAGTTATCAAAACTTTCAACTAATCAACTAACTAATTAACCAACTAACCAACTAAAATAAATAAATCATGAAAAAAATATTTTTACATAACGGACAAAGGGCGAAAGACAAAGGACAAAGAATTTTTTTTCAAGATCCAACGTGCAACGTGCAACGTCTTTTATTTTTTGTCCTTTGTCTTTTAACTGTCGGCAGTATTCGGGCGCAACAATATCCTTTGTTCACGAATTATATCTACAACGGCTACATCTCCAACCCGGCAATTATCGGTACGTACGAACATGTTGACGTGCGCGGTACTTACCGTTCGCAATGGAATAGTTTTGATGGCGCACCCGTCACGAGTACGTTAGCCGCAACTATTCCGGTCGGTAAATTTTTGACCATCGGCGGTATGTTCGTAGACGATCTCGCCGGTCGGTTGAAAAAAAACGGCGGCGCATTAATGCTCAGTTTCAATAAAAATTTGAGCGAAAATTTGAAAATGAATATCGGAGCATCAGTCGGTTATTACAAATTCCGCATTACCGATGATGTTTTTGCGCAAAGTACCAACGACCCGATTATCGGCGGCGGGCAGCAAGGTTTAGCTACACCGGATATTGCACTCGGAATTTATTTAAAGCAAAAAGACGGTTTTTTCGGTGGGTTTTCGGTGCCGCAACTTTTCAATAAAAAATTAGATTTCGATCCTACGGTTGCGCGTACTTCCACAACTCAAGTAGCACGGCATTACTACGGTTTTATCGGCTACGATTATGTGATGAATGAAAAAATGACGATCGAACCTTCTTTTCACGTCAAAACCGCACCCAATACCAATCCGCAATATGATGCCGGCGTTCGTGCCATTTTTAATAAAATGTTTTGGATAGGCGGTAGTTACAGAACCGAAGACGCACTCACCGCAATGGTGGGTATTGATATGCCGAAATGGTTTCTCGCTTACAGTTACGATATGACGACATCGAATATCCGCAACGGCAGTTCCGGCTCGCATGAAATTTCTATCGGCGTCCGACTGTTTAAAAATGCGTGTCCGGACAAAGACAAAGACGGAATTTGCGATAAAGACGATAAATGCCCCGATGAACCCGGTACAAAGGAAAATAACGGTTGTCCCGAGAAAAAAACTACAGAAAAATGTCCGGATAGAGACAAAGACGGTATCTGCGATGCGGACGATAAATGCCCCGACGATCCGGGTCCGAAAGCGAATAAAGGGTGTCCGTTTTTAGATAGAGACGGCGACGGTGTGCGCGACGATTTGGATAAATGTCCGGATATTCCGGGTACGGTAGCAAATGAAGGTTGTCCGATAAACGATCGGGATCATGACGGCGTGCCGGATGAAGTAGATCCGTGTCCGGATGTACCGGGTCCTGTCTGGAATAAAGGTTGTCCGGAAGACGGCGACCGCGATCACGATGGTACGCCCGACAAATTAGATGCGTGTCCGGACGTACCGGGTCCGAAAGAAAATAAAGGTTGCCCGATTACGAACGATAAAGACGGTGACGGTATTCCGGATGAATACGACCGATGCCCGAACACTTTCGGAACTAAAGAAAATAACGGTTGTCCGAACGTTTCGGATTACGAAAAAGATTTGGTATCGTTAGCCATAAAAGATTTGTATTTCGATACCGATAAATTTAATATTCGACCATCGGCGTTCAAGAACTTGAATACTTTGGCAAATCTATTGAAAGCAAAAAAAGATTGGAAAATTCAACTGAACGGATATGCCGACGCGCGCGGTAACAAAGAGCATAACCAAATGCTCTCCAAAAATCGTTGCGAAATCGTGAAAAATTATCTCATTTCAAAAGGCGTTTCACCGGATTTAATTCAAACGAAATCGCACGGTGATCTGAATCCGATATATCACAGCAATCAAACCATTCGTTTGCAATTGCAACGCCGCGTAGAAATCGAGTTTATGTTTGATTGAAAAGAGCGTTGAATGGGTGGTATGAATTTGCTCATTGATAATAAATTCAAAAAATAAAACGCGGTAGAATTAACTTTCTATCGCGTTTTTAATTTATCACTGATGTTATGCACGACCTCGTTTAGTCTGCAGAGAAACTATCTGCACGTGCCGAAGTAGATTTGACTGCAGCTCTTCCGGAGCTGGTGATAAAGGGGTTTATTGAGTGGGTTTATTTATTTTTCGGCTTGCCGAAAAATAAATAAACCCACTCAATAAACATAATTCTACCGGTGTTTGTGATTATTTTCGTTAAAAGTAGTTTATATCAGTGCACCTTTAAAAGTCGCTCGGATGATAAGCCAATCCGATACCGTCGTGTATTAATTAGTAATAATATTAGTCATAAGACTTGTTAGTTTAGAAATTTTACCTAAAATAAAAACAAAATAGGTAGAAAATTGATTAATCCATAAAAAAAATCAATGAGACTATTACCGATGAGTTTTGCGGATGAACGCCAAATGAAAACCATATTGGGCGTTAATTCTCAAGAGTTTGAAATACTTCTTCCTGCGTTGAGCCGTGAAATAAGTCTTCATAAAGAAGACGCAAAAAAAATTATTCGGCTTAATATCAAATAAGTGCCGACGGCGGCAAAAAGAGTCTGTTTTCGGACAGCGATAAATTGTGTATCTGCTTATTATACCTGAAAACGTATCCGAAATTTGACGATTTGACGTACCGTTTTAATATTTCCCGTTCCAAAGCGCACGATGAAGTGCATCAAAATCCGTCTTTGTTGGAAAAAGCCCCTGCTGATTTAAGTATACATTTTTCACTGAAAACATAAATCCAGTTTTAGTTTTTAAACTGAAATTCAATATTTTCAAGTATTCAGTTATACTAAGTATATTTTGATTCAAAACTTAAAAGTCATGAAAAAAAATATCCTTTTTATCGTGTGTGTTTTATTGAACGCAGCCATTTTCGCGCAACAAGCCGCGAAAACGGATACGATTTATTTAGCCTTATAACAACAGCGGCACCGGTTTTATTTTAAAATGCGCACCCTACTGAGCAAACGCCGAAAACGGATTCAATAAAAGAAATGGTCGTTATGGCAGACAGTTTTGTCATTGCTCCAAATAAAGTTGTCGCCGATTTCAAACCGAAAACCAACGCGGATATAGCCAAACTTTTGCCGACAAGCAATACAAAAACCGACGCACCAAAGAAACCGTCAGATGCCGATATTGCGAAAGTAAAAACCGGTGCCGCCAAACGCACTTGATTTATTTCTGAAAAATATTTGAAAGGAAAAATCGTACTCATAGACTACAATAAAGGCTGCGGCTAAACCGATAAATTCGTATAAGCACAAAAAGCCGTGCCGCCGGCATCATAATAATTTACGACCCGACGAAAAAGGAAACTGACGATTTACGAATCGAAGAATTTGACAACGATATAAAAATTCCGGTTTTCGCCATAATCAGCAAACAAGGCGATTCATTGAGGATGTACCTGCCATCAGGTGTAGCATTTACGTTAAAAAAGTAAAAACACCCGTAAAAATGCAGAGTTTAATGGCTGATACTGTTAAAGACGTTAGAGATTGGAAATTGGACGTTGGAAAAATTGGCGCGAAAGATTCCGTTTCGGAAGCAAAAAGCATTAACCGTTCTAAACGATAGTACCGGTTTCAATAAACAAATTTACATAACACCCAATCCGGCAAACAATTTTATAAGCGTGAAATTCAATTTATACCAGTCGCAACCGGCACGTGTAACGGTCATAAAGAGTGCCGGCATGAGTATGTACACGGATTTAATCGGCACAGTAAACACAAGCGGCACTCACAATATTGATACAAAAAATTGGGAAAGCGGTGTGTTTATGTTTGCGATTGATCACGGAGTTGCGTTACTGTATTTACAAAAAGTGGCGGTTGCGTATTGAAACGATTTCGATATTGGAAATAGTTTTCACTGCACTTTAAAATAAAATAAAAAAATTTAAAGGCTCATCTTTCTAAATAAATATGCGTCATTATCGGAAGGTAATGCTGCATATTTTTGTTAAAGGCATTCGGATAATAAAATTAAATTTACACCCTTCCGATAAAATCTTCTAAATTTGCGCTTCATAAAATTTATACATGGCAGAAAAACGTAGCGCAGCACTGATATTTATTTTTATAACCGTATTAATTGATGTTATCGGTTTCGGTATTATCATTCCGGTGATTCCCGATTTAATTTCAAGTTTAATTCATGTATCACGCGAAGACAGTCATATCGCACCTTACGTAGGTTGGTTAATGACTACTTACGCCATTGTACAGTTTATCTGCTCGCCTATACTCGGCGGTTTAAGCGATCAGTACGGCAGAAGAAAAGTTCTACTTTTTTCTCTTTTCGGATTCGGTATTGATTATATTTTTCAAGGTTTTGCACCCACTATCGGCTGGTTATTCGTCGGTCGTGTTATCGCCGGCATTGGCGGTTCCAGTATTGCTACGGCAGGTGCATACATCGCAGATGTGAGTCCGCCCGAAAAACGAGCGCAAAACTTCGGTCTCATTGGTGCTGCTTTCGGTCTCGGCTTTATTTTCGGTCCGGCAATCGGAGGTGTCATCGGCGGGTTTTACGGATCGCGCGCACCTTTTTTCGCCGCCGCCGTTCTGACACTGTTGAATTGGTCGTACGGTTTTTTTATTCTGCCCGAATCACTGAAACCGGAAAATCGCCGACCGTTCGATTGGAAAAAAGCCAATCCAATTGGTTCGTTACTGATGTTGAGAAACTATCCGATTATTTTCGGTTTAATACCCTGTTTGATACTCATTTATCTCGGTAATTTTGCGCAACAAAGCACTTGGTCTATATATACGATTCATAAATTTCAATGGGATGCTAAAATGGTGGGCTACTCTTTGGCGTTTGTCGGACTCACGGTAGCTATTGTTCAAGGCGGGATGACGCGCGTCATTATTCCTAAAATCGGTGCGCGCAAATCGTTGTTTATCGGACTGGTTTGTTCTGCTATCGGGTTTATTTCTTTTGCTTATGCTACACAAGGTTGGATGATGTTTGCTGCTATGATACCTTTTGCAATGGGTGGATTAGCCGGTCCGTCGTTACAAGGCATTATATCTACGCAAATACCGCCGAACGAACAAGGACAATTGCAAGGCGCTTTAACGAGCTTAATGAGTTTCACATCCATTTTCGGACCTCTGATGATGACAGGTTTGTTCGGTTATTTTGCTTCCAAAGATGCTCCTATCTATTTTCCGGGCGCACCTTTTTTTGCCGGTTGTGTCTGTATCATCGGCAGTATACTTTTTGCCATAAATGCTTTGAAATCGCTGAAAGTCGCCAAATGAAAGAAAGAATAATTACTTCCGCACTTCGTACGTTAGAAATAGAAATAGAAACACTCCGAAATTTAGAGGTCGGCATTAATCAAAATTTTGTTGATGCCGTTACTTTTATTCATTTATCGAATTGCAGAGTTGTAGTTTCGGGTGTCGGAAAAAGTGCTATTGTGGCGCAAAAAATTGTAGCAACATTTAATTCGACGGGTACTCCGGCAATTTTCATGCACGCCGGCGATGCCGTTCACGGCGATTTGGGTATCGTGCAAACCGGCAATGTAGTATTATTGCTTTCTAAAAGCGGCGAAACTTCGGAATTAAAAGTGTTAATTCCTTTACTGAAAAATTTCGGAAATAAATTAATCGGCTTAACCGCAAATGAAAAATCTTTTTTGGGTACGCAAGCCGATTTTGTAATACACACTCCTGTTGAGCAAGAAGCCGATCCGAATAATTTAGCACCTACTGCTTCTACAACCGCACAAATGGTGATGGGCGATGCGATAGCCATTGCACTTCTTGAACTCAAAGGATTTTCACCGTCACATTTTGCGCAGTTACATCCGGGCGGCGTGCTTGGCAAGCAGTTGTATTGGCGCGTCAGAGATATTTTTTCTCCTCACGCCATACCTCGCGTGCTTCCCGATACGGATTTGCACCGGACTATTTTAGAAATGACGACTAAACGTTTAGGTGCAACGGCGGTCGTAAATGATAAAAACGAATTAATAGGCATCGTTACCGACGGCGATTTGCGCCGGTATCTTCAAAAAAATAATGATTTGCGACATGCAACAGCACAAATGCTTATGTCCGAAAATCCGAAAACGGTTGATGCAGATACTTTAGCAGTAGATGCTCTAAAATTGATGCAACAATTAAGTATTTCTCAATTGATAGTGCTGAAAGAAAAAAAATACGCGGGTATGATTCATCTGCACGATTTAATCAGAGAAGGTATAGTATAAATGCTAAATTTATAACACAAAATCTAATAATTTTTTTTCTCACTTTCGTAAGAAGTCTAACACAAAGAATTCAATGATAAAAAACAAAAAAGCGCGAAGAAATTATTTTCTTCGCGCTTTTTTATTTACTCCTATCTCATCTCTCCTATCTCATCTCTCCTATCTCCCATCTTTTAGTTGCCTTCTTTCATAACTCTTGCAACCGTTACACCGATGTCTGCCGGAGAATAAACAACGTGAATACCGCACTCGGCGAGTATGCGCATTTTTGCCTCTGCGGTATCTTCCACACTGCCGACAATTGCACCGGCGTGTCCCATTTTTCTGCCTTTCGGTGCGGTTTGTCCGGCAATAAAACCGATGACGGGTTTTTTATTACCTGTTTTTTTTATCCACCGCGCTGCTTCCGCTTCCAAATTTCCACCTATTTCGCCGATCATTACTATGGCATCGGTATCTTTATCTTCCATGAATAATTCCACTGCTTCTTTTGTTGTCGTGCCGATAATCGGATCGCCGCCGATACCGATTGCGGTTGAAATACCGAGTCCGGCTTTTACGACTTGATCGGCTGCTTCATAAGTTAAAGTGCCGGATTTGGATACAATACCGATACGTCCTTTTTGGAAAACAAACCCCGGCATGATACCGACTTTTGCTTCACCGGCAGTAATAACGCCGGGACAATTCGGACCAATCAAGCGGCAATCTTTTTCATCTACATAAGCCTTTACTTTTACCATATCCTGAATCGGAATGCCTTCCGTGATGCAGATAATTACTTTTATACCCGCTTCCGCCGCTTCCATAATCGCATCGGCTGCAAATTTCGGCGGAACGAAAATGAGCGTTACGTCTGCTTTTGTTTTAGCAACCGCATCTGAAACCGTATTAAAAACAGGTTTACCGAGATGCTCCGTTCCGCCTTTGTTCGGTGTTACGCCTCCGACAATGTTAGTGCCGTAAGCAATACATTGTTCGGCATGAAACGTGCCTTCTTTACCCGTAAAACCTTGAACGATAACCCGCGATTTCTTATTGATGAGAACTGACATGGATAATTTGTGGTAAATGGTAAATATTTCAATGGTAAATGGTAAATATTTCAATGGTAAATGGTAAATATTGTTTTTACCACCGTAATTCGTGCCGTAAAAGTAAAAGATGAAAGTTGTATTTTTATTTTAAATTTTGATTTTAGTTGTTTTGTTGTTTAGTTCGATGTTCACTATTATGAAACTAACCCGCTAACTTAACTAACCAACTGAATTTTAATCCACGAACATTTTAAATCCGGAATACCACAACAAAAGCACCAATAAACCCAAAGCAATGCGGTAATAACCGAAAATTTTGAAACCCCTTTCCGTAAAAAAATTAATAAAAGTGCGAACGGCAATCATCGCAACGATAAATGCGACGATATTACCTATCGCCAACATACCCACTTCACTGCCCGTTAAAGCGTGATAGACTCCGGCTTTTACTTCTTTATAATATTCATAGCTTTCTTTCAAAGAAGCTGCTGCCATTGTTGGTACTGCCAAGAAAAAAGAAAATTCCGCCGCTCTTTGTCGATTCAAACCTTGTGTTAAACCGCCGAAAATGGTGGCGGCAGAGCGTGACAATCCGGGAAAAATCATTGCCAAAACCTGAAAGCCACCGATGGTCAGGGCTTTTTTATAATCCATCTTTTGGCTCGCCGGCGAAAAATTTTCATTGCGTTCAAACATTTTATCAACAAACAGCATAATGATACCGCCGATTAAAAGCACGACGGCAATCGTGAGCGGGCTGCCCATTACTTCTTTAATATGTTTATAAAAAGTGGCACCTAAAACTGCCGCCGGAATAAAAGCGACAAGTAATTTCAAATAAAAATCAAAATCCTGGGAAAAACGTTTCCAATACAAAACAACAATAGCTAAAATAGCACCGAACTGAATGACGACTTCAAAAAGTTTGGTGAAGTCACTTTTTTCTATCCCCATGATGGAAGATGCCAATACCATGTGACCGGTGGAACTCACGGGTAAAAACTCCGTTAAGCCTTCAATGATGGCGAGAATAATGGCGTGAATATAAGACATATAATAAAGTTGGTTTTACGATTTACGATTTTGGATTTACGAATTACGAATTAAGATTGATTGTAAAAAAAACCTTAAATCGTAATTCGTAAATCAAATACTTGTTTTATTTTTCACAAAAATGGAATAAACGACCACACAAAAACCCGCAATTACTAAAAACGGAGCTAGGATAATGCGCACGGGGCTGTAAATTAAACTTTCATCCCAAACATCCGGAGACGGCATCGCACCACCGGACATTAAAATAAACCCGAGCGCTACGATACCCAAACCGATGAGTGCCCATTTATAATTCTCGCGACCGAATACCAAAGCCTTATCTTGTTGCAAAAAACTTCCCGTTTTTTGCGGGGGCGCAGATACCCTTTGCGGTATTTTTGAGTTAGCAGTAGCCGGCGACGTTGGTATAGCGCGCTGTGTAGTCGGCGTAATCACCGTTTTTTGTCCTTGATTACCTTTTGGATTTTTTGTAGACATATTTTGATTTACGATTGCAATCAATTAGTCGGTTAGTCAAAAATGTTTTGACTAACCGACTGACCGACTAACTGATTATTAATAGAGTTTATCTAAGCGCATTTTCAGGTATTTATTCACCACGTAAAGCGTGCTGATGTAACTAATAAAAACGCCGAGTAAAATTAAAACGAGATTACCGAAATAAAAAGCAGGCAAATTTAAAAGCTCGTTCAAATTGGATATACTTTTTTGAACAAAAAACCAAATTATCGCCAATAAAACAATTGCTAAAACGGCACTGAAAAAACCGTTCAGAATGCCGCGTCGGATATACGGTTTACTGATAAATCCCCATGTCGCACCTACTAACTCCATATTCCGAATAATAAATCTATCGGAATATAAATGCAGACGTATGGTATTGTGAATAAGCGTAACGGCAACAATAATAAACGCCAATGCCAACAACACTCCGAAAAGCGACAGTTTGTAAATATTTTGTGCCAATTCGCTCAACATACTCTTATCTATGTACACGTCATTTACTGCCGGAATGTTGCGTATTTGACTTTGAATCGTATCAATTTTTTCGGAAACCAAATATTCCGGTACTATATTCAATACAAACGAATTGAAAAAGGGCAGGGGTCCGTCTTTCAGTAAAGCCGTTTCGTCCGGAAACTGTTTACTCATTTTCCGGAACGCCTCCTCTTTACCGACAAAATGTAAAGTGCCGCGTTGCGTGAATTCGCCGTTTTTTAAAAATAATTTTATTTTTTCTGTACTTGCCGAATCCGCTTCGTCTTTTAACTCCACCATTAAACTCAAATTATCGCGCTCGCTTTGTAATTGATGGTGTGTAAAAAGTAAAATGATGCCGCACAATCCCAACAAAAATAAAACCAACGCGACGCCTACAATAGAGTAAAAATAATTTGTTCTGCGTCGGGTCATAAAGAAGTCTGTTAGTCGGTTGTAGAGACGGCGATTTTTAGCGTCTCATGTTTTGCGGTTGTACAATAGCAGCGATAAATAGCCGGCTCAACAACCGACAAAA
>JBBRQS010000026.1:0-46494 GCA_038226035.1 Chitinophagales bacterium
CTACTGACAGGAAGCCTGAGGCTTTTCAGCTCCGTCAGGAATTTTCTGTCAAGAGATATAGTTTCTACTGACAGGAAGCCTGAGGCTTTTCAGCTCCGTCAGGAATTTTCTGTCAAGAGATATAGTTTCTACTGACAGGAAGCCCGAGGCTTTTCAGCTCCGTCAGGAATTTTCTGTCAAGAGATATAGTTTCTACTGACAGGAAGCCTGAGGCTTTTCAGCTCCGTCAGGAATTTTCTGTCAAGAGATATAGTTTCTACTGACAGGAAGCCTGAGGCTTTTCAGCTCCGTCAGGAATTTTCTGTCAGGAGATATAGTTTCTACTGACGGAAGCCCGAGGCTTTTCAGCTCCGTCAGGAGCGGTCTGTCAGTAGTAGATATTAATCGGAAAATATTTTTCAGCTCCGTCAGGAGTGGACTGTTAATTAAGCCGCCGCAAAAATCGTTAAAGAACCAAAATATTTAATCAATGAATCAGAACCGTTTTCTATCACTTTTTAAAAACTTATTTTATGGAAAATATCGAAAAATTATCGCTCGATGATATTATATTTTCGGGACGAAATCAAATGTACGGCGGCTATATGTTACGCCGTATGTACGGACAACGACTCGTTAGAGGCGCGCTTATCGGTGTCATTCTTTGCAGTTTACTGTTAGCCGAACCGATTATTTCCGAAAAATTATTCGGCTTATTGCACAAAAAAGAAGCAGACAAATACAAATTTTTTGTTGAAGAATTACCGCCATTAATAAATGATACAAAAAAATTGCCGCCACCGCCACCGCCGCCGCCGCCGGCAAGAGATATAAAAAAACTTATTCCGCCGACAGTTACTTTAAAACCGGAACCGAAAGACGTTCCGCCGTTGCCACCCGATTTTCCGAAAAATGCGGACATAGGTACAACTGATATAAAAGGGGATACGAGCATTAAAACTTATTCAAAACCGGTTGACGTTACACCGCCACCACCACCAAAAGATCCGGAACCGGAAAAAACTAATATAGATGAACGTGTAATCTGCTGGGGACCCGTTGAACAAAAACCGGAATTTCCGAACGGTGAAGCAGCGATGTTCAAATTTTTGTGCGACAATATTAAATATCCGTCAATTGCCCGTGAAAATAATATTGCAGGCACGGTTTATATAGGTTTCGTTGTCAACACCGACGGTTCCATTCAAGATGTCACCATCAAACGCGGTGTAGGCGGCGGTTGTTCCGAAGAAGCCCTGCACGTTGTGAATATGATGCCGAAATGGAAGCCGGGTCGTCAGCAAGGTCGTCCGGTACGTGTGTCGTATACGTTGCCCGTGAAGTTTCATTTAGAGTAGTATTTTAGTACAAGGTCGAAGGGCAAAATGCTTTGTCCTTCGACCTTAAAATTTTCCAAAAATAAAAAGCCCCGCAAAATTTTCATTTTGCAGGACTCCTATTTTTGGTTTCGTGTTGCGGAGAGTGAGAGATTCGAACTCTCGTTACAGTTTTGCCGTAAACACACTTTCCAGGCGTGCTCCTTAAACCACTCGGACAACTCTCCTTTACTTGCGGTTTGCAAAAATATACTATTTTTACCGAAAATAAAAATTTGTCAAAATTTCAGTCTGTTTTTTTCGTTTTATAAAACAATTTTTTGATTTTCGCTTTATACAATAAAAAAATATTGTACACCGTAAAACGAAATAATGAATAAAGATATTCCTAATCTTAAAGTAGAAGATTTAGCCATTTGCATCGTGCCGAGTGACAGCAGCAATGACCTCTGGGACTGTTTTATTCTCAACTTGCAAGAGGAAGCGATACATAATGTCCTCATCGTTTCGCGCGGTTACGGTACGGATTTAGAAGGTTTCCGCCGACAAACGACTACACTTCGGCATTTTTTCGAAAAAATTGATCCGTTAGATATTCAAACGATTGAACCGGTTTTCAAACAACTTTTCACTTTCACGAACGAATATTGGGTGAGTTTTACGCAGAACGGGCATATGTTCGATAAAAAATATATTTTCGTCGTCGGCAGCATTGAACCCGTTAATTTTACACTTATTCCGTTCTTGAATCGTCGCGGTGTGATGATCCGTTAAATTCAATTACCGAAAATAAAAAATAGCAGTATATTTGTCGCGCTTTAGGATTTTGGACTTTGGACCTTTGATTTTCTAACATCCAAAGTTCAATGTCCGAAAGCCCAACGTCCAATACCCGATTTTTTTTCATTACAGTATTTTAAACATGATACTACACAAATTTTTTTTATTGCCGATTATTTTAGCGGTCAGTTGCACGGCTGCACAGCCCATCACTTCCGGCAACGGTAATGTTGCGCGTACACAAACTATAATGGAAAGAAATATAGCGGCTTCAGATACTGCCGTGAATAACCTACAACAATCTAAAATAGATAGAAACCGCTTACAAATTACACCGGTACGGATGAAAAATATGAATCCCGATTCGATTCCGCAACCCTGAATTTTATTTTTATTTTTATTTCGGATTAAAATTCAATAATTAACATTTAGTATTCAGCATTTTCCATTTTCCATTTAGCATTTTCCATTAAAAAAAATATTTTCATGTTAAAACAGTTTTTCGTAGTCTTATTGATGGCTACCACTTTTTTTGCTTGCGATACAACCAAAAAAACGACCACTAACACTGCTCAAGCCGTTAAAAAAGAAACGCTGCCACCTGTTCCTGACCCTATGCCCGTTCAGGATTCTTTATCTGGCAACGGCATGGCGGATAATGTAAACGGTAAAAATGATCCGATGTCCGATACTTTACCCATTTACCGCGCTACACCGACACTTACGAATGATATTATTCATACAAAATTAGATGTGCATTTCGATTGGGCAAAGCAATACTTGTTGGGTAAAGCTTGGATAACCGCCAAACCGTATTTTTATCCGACGAATACGATGATGCTCGACGCGAAAAATTTTACGATAAATGCCGTTACAATGGAAGGTTCGAAAACGCCTTTGAAATATACCTACGACAATGAAAAACTGAATATTGATCTGGGTAAAACGTTCACCCGCGACGAAAAATACACGGTCTACATAGATTATACCGCCAAACCGAGCGAAGGCGAACATGGCGGCAGTGCGGCAATTACGAAAGATAACGGCTTGTTTTTTATTAATCCGGACGGTAAAGATCCGGAAAAACCGCAACAAATCTGGACTCAAGGAGAAACGGAAAGCAACAGCCATTGGTTTCCGACTTTTGACAAACCGAACGAGCGAATGACCGATGAAATTTACATCACTACCGAAAGTAAATATAAAACGCTCAGTAACGGGCTTTTGAAAGAACAAAAAAATAACCCGGACGGTACGCGCACCGATCATTGGGTAATGGATATGCCACACGCACCTTATTTAGTGATGATGGCAATCGGTGATTTCGTGATTGAAAAAGATAAATGGCGCGATAAAGAAATTTTATATTATTTAGAGCCGAAATACGCCGGGAAAGGTAAATTGATTTATAAAAACGTACCGGAAATTCTGGAATTTTACTCCACACGCCTCGGTGTGCCGTATCCTTGGCAAAAATTAGCGCACATCACGGTACGTGATTACGTGAGCGGTGCAATGGAAAATACGACGGCGATTTTGTACGGCGAGTTTATGAACGGCGACGAACGCAGTTTGCTCGATAAAGATTTTAACGAAACCGTCGTCGCGCACGAAATGTTTCACCAATGGTTCGGTGATTTGGTAACGGCAGAAAGCTGGTCGAACTTAACGGTAAACGAATCTTTTGCCGATTTCAGTGAAGGTTTGTGGCTCGAACATAAATACGGACAAGAAACCGGCGATGCACACCGAAAAGAAGTTTTGGACGGTTATCTTCAACAAGCTGCCGGTGAAATGCACCCGCTCGTGAATTTTCAGTATAAAGATCGCGAAAAAATGTTCGACGGACACAGCTACAACAAAGGCGGTTCTATACTGCACATGATGCGTCACGAATTGGGCGATGATGCTTTTTTCGGTGGGCTGCAAAAATATTTAACCGACAATGCTTTCAAAACCGGCGAAGCAACGCAATTACGCTTGGCAATGGAAGCTGTATCGGGTAGAGACATGAATTGGTTTTTCAATCAATGGTACTACAAAGCCGGTCATCCGGTACTTGATATTGCTTATGATTACGATGCGGCTAACAAAAAAATGAATGTTAACATCAAACAAATGCAAGCCAACTTAGAAACAGTACCCTATATATTCGAGTTGCCGATTGATATTGATGTGTACGCTGCCGACGGAGTTGCGCCCGTAAGAACGACGGTTCGCATGACCAAACGCGCGCAAACTTTTACTTTCGATGCCGCCGCAAAGCCTGCGGTCGTTGACGTGGATGGCGACCGTAACTTGTTGGCACAAAAAACGGATCATCATACCGATGCGGAATGGGCATTTTTGTACAACAACAGCAAACGTTATTTGGCGCACGCCGAAGCAATGGAAGCATTAAAAGAAGATAAAGCGGATAAAACTTTGGCGCAAAGCGTTTTCAAAAAAGCGATTAACGATAATTATTGGCAATTAAGAGAAGATGCTTTAACGAACTTGACAGACATTACCGCCGATCCGGCGTTGGTTGATAAAATCGCTAAAATTGCCGAAACCGATCCGCGCTCGAATGTACGCGCCAAAGCGTTAGACAGATTAGCTAAAACAAAAGATGTCAAATACGCAGCTACTTTTCGCACGGCGATGGAAAAAGATCCGTCCTACCGCGTGTCCGGTGCAGCCATGAAAGCACTTTACAGAATAGATACAGTCGCGGCTTTGCAAAGCGCGAAAAAATTGGAAAATTCCGATAGTCCGCAACTCTTGGAAAGTATCGCTTCGATGTATGCCAAAACCGCGCAACCCGATCAATTGGAATTTTTCGAGCGCGGCTTCAAAAAAATGGATGGCGAAGCCTCGATGAGTTTTATTGGCAGTTATTTGGCGGCACTCGACAAAGCGCAAGTGACGGACATGATGGCACGCATGGGCAGGCTGAGAGATTTGGCGGTTGACCAAACACAATCACCTTGGCGACGTTTCGCTGCGGCAGGCGGTATCGCCAAAGTGCGTCAGCAATATAAAACGCAAAATAATTCGAATTATGCCGACTTAACTAAAATGCTCAGCGATATTGCATCAAAAGAAACCAATGATCAAATTAAAGGTATTCTGATGAATATGATAGCAAAGTAAGTTTTTGGTTGATAGTTTTTGGTTTTTATATCGCATTGAGAAAAAAAGTAGTTTAGGTATTTTGTGTTTTTAATTTTTGTGATTGAGATACAAGCATTCCTTTCTACCCTTGCAATATAATTTCTGACAGGTCAAACACAAAAAAAAAGCGCACACTTTGAAATGAATCGAAGTGTGCGCTTTTTTTTGCGCTTGAAAAAAAATTAAAATCGTACCTAATTTTTTTTAGAATTTTTTAAGGGAAATTTTTTAATTTTTGAAAAAAAATTTCATAAAAAATAATTTGAAAAATTTTTTCGGATAAAAAAATTTTTTCTCGATAAGTATGTTTCAAAATACACGGTAAACTTTCTCAAAAAATACTTGTTACGCAATTTTAGGCTTTAAAAAACTATTGCACTCCGGCATGTTCCAGCGCAGTATGCTCGGCTGAATTTTCAAAAAATATTCAAACGGCTATTAATGCGGTCCCCCTGCATGTTTCGGCGCAGTATGCTCGGCTGAATGTTTTGCTGCCGATTCTTCATGATGTTTCGCCAAAGCGTGATGACCGTGCGCAGCGTGTGCATGATGCGCTGCATGTGCATGTTCACCGGCTGTATGGTGTTTGTGCGCTTCGGTGTGGTGATGCGCCGCTTGCATGTGGTGATGCGCCGCGTGTTTGTGGTGCTCGTGAACTGCCATAATAATTTTAAGTTTAAGATGTTAAATGAAATGTGTTAAATGAAATGTGTTTAATTACTTTGTACCGTTTTACAATATTGTAGATATTTTTCCGGAAAATCAATTTTTTTCAATATAAACAAGCGGTTAAAACCTATTACAGCAAAATTTTAACATTTTTTTAATAATAAAACAAAATTTTAACTTTATTATAACAATTGCATTTTTTGATATACTTTTTTTATTCTGAATAAGTAAATGCATAGTTCCGAAAAACTAAAAGAATATCTGTTTATTTATTTACGATGAAACAATTCCCGATAATTTTTGATAATTGATTAATTTCGCGTTATGAAATGGATGAAGCTTATTTTGCCGTTGCCGATTGTTTTTTTTTGTTCGCTGCTGACGGCACAAACCGCGCCGGTAAAAGCAAGACTATTTACCGACTCGACGCATTTTTTTATCGGTGATAAAATTACGCTACACGCCGAAGTGGAAACGCCGGCGCAATATCCGGTAAAATTAAATCCGAAACCGCCGATAAATTTTGATACCGCAGCTTTCGAATTGCACGGTTACGGCGATTGGAAAACGAATGCCGAACAAACGCGCCGACAATTGGATATTTCACTTATGGTTTGGGATACGGGCGTGTATAAAATAAGTCTTGCACAGCCGGATATTTCGCAGCAGGAAATTTATTCGCCTTTCACGAACACCGATACAATTTCCGTAACCATCAGCAATCCCGTTGATGCCGACGCTATGACGGCACCGCAACCGATAAAAGATATTATTCGGGAAGATAGCCGTTGGGAAGATTTTTTACCGTATTTACTGCCCGCACTCACTGCACTTGTCATCGGTTTTATTTTTTGGCGGGCTTGGAAGTATTACAAACAAAGAGAAAAACCGACTGACGCAGTCGCCGGAAATAAAACGCAACGTACTCCCAAATCATTGGCTTTGCAACAACTCGCGGAACTGAAAAAGAAAAAATATCCGCAAGCCGGCAATACCAAACATTATTACACGGAGTTAAGCGATATTGTGCGAACTTACATAGAAAACGAGTACAAAATTCCGGCACTTGAAAACACCACCGACGAACTCACGAAAGCACTTAACCGGAAATCTATTTTGCCCGCAAACACAAAAACTTTAGCCGGTGTATTATCGGTAGCCGATTTAGCGAAATTCGCAAAAGTCACACCGTCCGTCGTTGAGTGTGAAAAAGATGCAGAAAGTGTGAGGGCGTTTGTTGCGGGTACGTAAATGTTTTTTAAGGTACATACGAAAAATTTTCGCGCACAATTTTTTATTTTACTTGGATCCAAATTTGAGGTGCAATTGTCAGAAAAAAAGAAAGATCAGAATTAACAGTTACCTTACGGTTTTGCTAAAAGTTAAAAGAAGAAAAATAACTCGAAACTCGTAATTCTAAATGCCGGATTGCTTATTATGAAAAACTACGCGGTTACAATTGTTTGGGCCATATTTATTTTTATTATTTCCACGATTCCGGGAAAAGATATACCGAAATTCGATTGGGCGGATATGTTCAAGCCCGACAAATTGGTGCATATTTTGGTTTACGGCGTTTTGGTGTATACTTTTTTGCGTGCTTATTGTCGCCGGCATCCGAACGTCAGTAACGACGAAGTAATAAAAATCGGTGTAACGGCAGCTGTTATCGCTTCGGCTTATGGTTGGTCGTTGGAGTTTATTCAGGAAAATTTTTGTCAAGGCAGATTGTTTGAAGTCTTTGACGGGATTGCGAATACGACGGGTGCATTTTTGTTTTTCGGAATTTTTTTGTGGCAGAGAAAAATAAAAAAGGCAAACTGATTGTACATCAATTCACCTTTTACTTTTGTAGTCCATACGGGAGTCGAACCCGTCCTACTAGAATGAAAATCTAGTGTCCTAACCGATAGACGAATGGACCGATTTTAATTCTATAAACAAACTCTTTCAAAAGCGCTGCAAAAATACATGATACGGTTTGTTTTTTCAAATTTTTTTTTCGAAAAATTAAAAAAAGTCTCAACGGGTGTGCATTCGTTGCATGCTATCGGTGCTCAATAAATCATCGGTGGTCAGGATACCGCGTTTTTTCAGTCGCGCTGTGAGTTTCAAAAACAAAATAGCTGTCAAAAAAGCATCTCCGGCGGCTGTGTGCCGGTCGTGCATTACGATATTATATTGAGCGCAAAGTGCATCCAAACTTTCTACTTCGGGCTTGAGGTACGAATAATTTTCCAAAACAGTAATTCTGTTCGCTAAATGCGCCGTATCAATCATTTTATTTTTCAATGTTTTACCGATAGTTTTTTTCAAAACCGCATTTATCATTGCCGTATCGAATCCGACATGATGTCCGACCAAAACCGATGTACCGGCAAATTGTAAAAAATCGCGTATCCCTTCAATTGTTTTTGTTTCGCCGGTTGTTTTCAAAATGCCGTGAATCAACACCGACGGATATTCGTATTGTTCGGACACATGGAAATAGCGTTCCAAATATTGATTGCCGGCTATTGCGCCCGCTATTATTTTTACAGCACCGATAGACAACAACTGATGGCGTTTGGAATCCAAGCCGGTGGTTTCGGTATCGAAAACGACAAACACATCTTGTTCAACCGGTATTTTTTTCGGCGGATTTTTGAATGCCGCTTCATACGTTAACCACCAATCCGGCAGCGGATCCGTATTTTTGCGCCCGTAATTCAAAAATCGAGAAGATATGAATGTAGAAATAAAGTCTCTAATGCCGTTCATTAAAATTTATGGTTGGAAGCGCAATAGTAAAGCTAAAATTTGAAAAATTCAGGATTAAGTCGGTTTTATTTGAAGCGCGTTTCGGCTATGAATCGAAAAAAAATAATAAAACGGTACGCCTTATCGCACGAATAAAAACCATATCGCAATTACCGCACATCGTTTACGATAAAATTATTATTTTTGCATCCGACAAACCATTACCATAACATACTCGAAATAAACTAAACCAAAACTAATAATGGCTTTTACGGAAACAGATATCGAAGGATTGAAAATTTTTGACCCGAAAGTTTGGGGAGATGCACGCGGTTATTTTTTTGAAAGCTATAATGAATTTTTTTTTAAAGATAACGGCATTGATGCCGTTTTTGTGCAAGACAATCAGAGTCGGTCCGGTCGCGGTGTTTTGCGCGGTTTGCATTATCAATTGCCGCCTTACACACAAGCGAAACTCGTGCGCTGCATATTCGGAAAAGTTTTAGATGTCGTCGTGGATATTCGCGAAGGTTCCGCCACTTACGGCAAATCTTACAGCGTCGTACTTAGCGCGCAAAACAAACGGCAACTTTTCGTGCCGCGCGGATTTGCGCATGGTTTTGTGGTTTTGAGCAAAGAAGCTGAATTTTTTTATAAGTGCGACAGTATGTTTTCCAAATCGCACGAAGCAGGTATTGCGTACAACGATCCGCAACTGAAAATAGATTGGCAGATGCCTTTCGATGAAATGATTTTATCGGAAAAAGATAAAGTCAATCCTGCATTCGGGCAACACGTGAAAATGAATTGGAAGATAAGTTAAAAATGCTTCTCTGACAATTTTTGTGGAGGCGAACGTAACAGACCGCTCCTGACGGAGCTGAAAAATATTTTTTGACTAATATCTACTGACAGAAAACTCCTGACTGAGTTAAAAAGCCTCATAGGGGCTTTCTGTCAGTAGAAACAAAAGTAAAAACCGGTTTTAACATCGTCAGGAGTGTCCTGTCAATAGCAGTTCTACAAAAAACGTCAGAAAACCAGAAAAATTTTCAGTTAAAGTTTACGATTAATTTTTCAAAAACGCTTTGAATGTTGAACTCCAATTATTGTTGTTCGCATCATTCGATAAACCTGAATCCGTGCGCAGCGCATCTTAATCTGTTGAATCCGCTTTCCGAACCCAACCCAATGTAGAAATTTGTTGTGCTTTCACCGTCGCCAAAAACGGATTTACATTCATAATTCCGGATGCTTTCACCACGCCGCGTTTTGCAAAGGTTGCAACCACGCACCCATCGAAGATTGTATGGCATACATTCCCGTCAACGGATTTTCTCTCAAATTTCCGATAAACTCGCACACTAATTTTATATTCCATGCCGCCATCGCAGCATACTCAGCAGAATCACCCAAACCGAATGAATGAAAAGTATTGGTACCACCACCTAAAAAAGTCGGTATGCCGTTTTTTAAAATCGAAGCATCTTTAACGGCATAAGTTAATCCTGTCGTATTCACGAGGTATTCCGCCGGTGCGGTAGCAGAATCAACTATCGTTGTTACGGGGGGTATAATACTTATATCGTTTTTTGTACAAGCTGCAAAAAATAAAGTGAGCAGAAATAGAAAAAACGGGAAGGATTAGGTATTCATAAAGTGTATGAAAAGATTGAACTTTTATGGATTGATTCTCTCAATTTTTCACACTCACTTTCGCATCTGTTGTATCTACGCGTACTGCTTTCTCGAGAGCCGGTGAATCTTCGGCGGTTAATACTTTTTTAAAATCGTGCATGAGGGTCAAATATTGATCTAAACCTTTATTGTTCATCTGAATGACGAGCGAATCGGCATCAATTTTTTTTATCAGCAGCGTCCGACTTTTGGCACCGGCTTTTATTTTATCTTGAAGCACTAAATAATTATTATCCAGCGAATATGTGCCTTCTTCGTGCGTATTAAGTGTAGAGTTAAATATATAAGTGTTATTATCGCGAAATTCCAAATTAATCAAATTATTTTGAATCGGTATCACTTCATCGCATTCCAATAATTTTGATGCATACCATTTGCCTTCCAAAGCCGTTTCGGTTTTGTTTTTACAAGCTGTTAAAAATAGTGCGCTAATAAAAATAAAAAGTAGAAGTCGAATCATAAGTTTTTAATGGTTAGTGGTTAGTGGTTAGTGGTTAGTGGTTAGTGGTAAATAATTTTCAAAATTTACTATTTTGCATTTACTATTTACCATTTCCGAAAGATTTACCGTTTTGCGTTTAACATTAGTATGTACGTTAGAAAAAGAAAAAAGGCTGTTACCGACAAAAAATAAATCATATCCGACACGATAATTACACCGCGCGAAATGGAATTATAATGATACGCAATACCGAACATCTGTATCACATCGTCTATGCTGCCTACAAAAAACGGTAGCTTGGCTAAATAATCGAATCCCGAAAATACGAATACGCACAAAAATATCGCCGATAAAAAACTGATAATTTGATTGCTTTGCAAACCCGAAGCAAACAAGCCGATAGCAGCGAATATCATGCCCAGCAAAACCAAACCTATATAACTGCCGATGATGCCGCCGCTATCCAAATTACCTTTCGGCGAACCGAGTTGATAAATGGTGACATAATACAAAACGGTCGGTAAAAGCGCGAGTAAAATGAGTACGACGCTTGCAAAGTATTTACCCAAAATGATTTGCCATATGCTCACGGGTTTTGTCATCAGAAATTCGATGGTACCGGTTTGTTTTTCTTCGGCAATCATTTTCATTGTCACTGCCGGTATCAGGAAAGAAAAAATAGTAGGAGCTAATGCGAAAAGAGGATCCAACGTCGCTAAATTCTGATTGAGTAAACTCGTCTCCGGAAAAAACCAAAGCATCAGTCCCGTAATCAACAAAAAAATGCCTATGACGATGTAACCGGTTACAGTTGCAAAAAATTGGTTAAGTTCTTTTCGGAAAATGCTTATCATTATTTAGTGGTTAGTGATCAGTGGTCAGTGGTCGGTGGTCAGTTTTTAGTTGTAAGTGAGTAGCGATTAGAGGCAAGTTTTAACTGATAACCGACCACTGACTACTGATCACTACTTAAGAAATACCGGATGTCGGTCATTATAAATCATCAAACATTTGAAAAGTTTGTTCACCGTTTCGGTTGGTTTAAGCGCGTTGAGCGAAGCCGATAAACCGTCATCGTCCGCCACTAATTGTTTGACGGTGGATACATCGAAATCGTAGATTTCACCCGAATCGAATGCCATAAGTTTTTGTCGCCACACGGTTTGTGTGCGCGTCACATCTTTTGTCATAAACGGTTCGCCGGTTTGAGGTGCATAAGCTGTCATCGGTACGCGGACTGTTTCTTTTATTTGATATTGAAAATAGCAAAAATTGCCGGTGCTGGTAAGTGCGGCAAAAGTACTCAATGATTTTGATATTTCTTTTTTCGGAACAGCAACATACGTCACGCCCGACAAAACAACGCACCACAATGAATCCGGATTTATTTTTTCGTGTGTTTTTCTGCCCGCAATGGTATCGATTTCCAAAAGATTATTTATAGGGTTCAAAAAATAATTCATCGTTAAGTCCGACATTTTGGTATCAGGTTGATTTTTTTGCCAAACTTGAAAAGTGTGATAAATACCGTCTTTGAAACGCATATTTTTTGTCACCAACTTTTGCACTTCTTTTGGTGCGTCGTGTTGCGCGCTTGTTTGTGCGTTCAGTTTAAACAAAAACGTTCCGATAAGAGATAAGATAAATAAAATTCGACGTAAAAAATGTACGTAAGAAGAAAAAATTATCATTTAAAAATGAATTAAACTGTTGATCTTTTAATTGAATTGGAGCGTTCGATAAAAAATAATATTTCAACGTATCAACGCACTCAAAATTACCAATTTTTACACTGTTTTTTTTGATTTAAAAGACCAGGTAACGCGCGTTACGGACACCGTTTCGCCCGTTTTTTGTACGCCTTTGGAGGTTAGGATAATGCTGCGCGCTTCGCCGGTGGCGACAACTTCATCTATCAGCGTAAAAATTTGCGTGCCCTCGTCGCAGGTAAATGTTGTGAGTGTATTCGCTTTTTTCAAAAAATCGGATTCTATGTGCGTCGCGAGCATCGAAATTTTTCCGCGACCTTGAAGAGCTAAGGTACATAAAATACCCGTAGACAGTTCCGCCGCCGCGCATTGCGCAATTAAATAGATAGATTGAAACGGATTCTGACTCCGCCAATGATACGGTAATGTAACTTCCGCTTTTTCAGACGAAACGCTTTTTACGCGCACACCCATAAACCAAGCCGCCGGCAGCACCGCGAAAAGCCAAGCCGTCATTTTAAAACGATTGTTGTTATCATTTATTTGTTTTTGTTGTGCGGCGTTAAGTTGCGTAGGTGATGCTATCTCTAATTTTGACATAATTTTTAATTTATTCAGTTGCAAATTTAGACAATTTTGAACATTTTTGCGTTTTAATTTTTTCATTCTTCGGATCACCGCTTTCCATAAACCGGAGTAAGAAAGTTTCAAAAAATAATTTTATAACCAATACATTAACGATCGTGAAAAAAAACAATATCCTTTTTTTGATTTTTATTTCAGCCGCATTTCGATTGAGCGCGCAAACCAATACACCGGAAGTAGATGCGATGGATTTCAGAGATAAAATGCTCAAAGCTGTGAATGATTTGCGCGCAAAAGGTTGTAGTTGTAAGGATATGAAAATGCCGCCCGTAAAAAAACTCAGTTGGAACCCGCTTTTGGAAAGTGCTGCTATCGGTCATGCTTCCGATATGTCGCACAATAATTATTTCAGTCACATTAGCCAAAACGGCGACGAAATAGATAAACGTATCAGTTCAACGGGTTACAATTGGTCTTATATCGGCGAAAATATTGCTTGGGGATATTCCGACATCGAAACCGTTATGAAAGGGTGGCGCGCCAGCGTAGAACATTGTATTCAGTTAATGTCGCCGGAAGTAACGGAAATAGGTGTCGCGCGGTATGATACTTTTTGGGTGATGGATTTCGGTAAACCGATGAAATGATTTTTGCTTATAAAGCACTACCCGACAAATTGTCACGAAAAGCCCACCGGCACTGCTTTTGAGTTTAGGGATTTACGTAAAACAAATTAAAAATTAAAAGAGCCGGACAGAAAGGATTCTTTTAACGTTAAATATCCAACTCAAAAGTCTGTAACAACATGGTAAAAGGTAACATTTCGGTACAAACCGAAAATATTTTTCCGATAATCAAGAAATTTCTTTACTCCGATCAAGAAATTTTCTTGCGCGAATTAGTATCTAACGCAACCGACGCGACTTCAAAACTTATTACACTTTCCAAACGCGGCGACGTGAGCGGCGAAATCGGCGATACAACAATCGAAATAAAACTCGATAAACCCGCAAAAACAATCACCATCAGTGATAAAGGAATTGGTTTGACGGCGGATGAAGCCAAAAAATATTTGAGCGAAGTCGCGTTTTCGAGCGCGGCGGAATTTATGGAAAAATATAAGGAAGGGAATATCATCGGGCATTTCGGTCTCGGATTTTATTCGGCATTCATGGTGTCGCGCGAAGTAGAAGTAATTTCAAAATCTTATAAAAACGAACCCGCAGTACGCTGGGTGTGCGACGGTACGCCGGAATACAGCATTGGCGAAGCAGAAAAAACCGAACGCGGTACCGATGTTATTTTGCACATTGGCGATGATGCTTTGGAATATTTGGAAGAAAGCAAAATAGAATCGCTTTTAGAAAAATATTGCAAATTTCTACCGATAAAAATTCAATTCGGAATTAAAACCGAAGAAGAACACGGTGAAGGCGATACAAAAACGGAAATTACGGTGCCGAACATCGTCAATAATACCGAGCCGTTGTGGAAAAAACAACCGAACGAACTCACCGACGAAGATTATAAAAGCTTTTACAACGAGTTGTATCCGTACAGCACGCCACCGTTGTTCTGGATACACCTCAATATAGACTATCCGTTTAACCTCACCGGCATTTTATATTTTCCGAAAGTATCGAATGCTTTGGAGGCGCAAAAAAATAAAGTGCAACTGTACAGCAATCAAGTTTTCGTGACCGATGATGTGAAAGAAATTTTGCCGGAATTTTTAACTTTATTGCACGGCGTAATTGATTCGCCGGACATTCCGCTCAACGTATCGCGTTCTTATTTGCAAAGCGATAGGGAAGTAAAAAAAATCACGACTTACATCACCAAAAAAGTATCTGACAAATTGTCGGATATGTTTAAGAAAGACAGACAAAATTTTCAGGACAAATGGAACGATACGAGCGTGTTTGTAAAATACGGTATGCTCAGCGATGAAAAATTTAATGAGAAAGCAGTGGAATTTGCGTTATACAAAACAACGGATGGCGAATATTTAACGCTTGGCGAATTGAAAGAAAAAATTAAAGCCGTACAAACGGATAAAAGTAATCGCTTGGCTTTGATTTACACCAACAATCCGCAACAACAACACGCACAAATCGAAGCGGCAAAAACGCATGGTTATACGGTACTTGAAATGGATAGCGTTATTGACAATCATTTTATGCAAAGCGTCGAGTATAAAGATCCGACACTTACTTTCGTGCGCGTTGATTCGGATACAGTGGATAATTTGGTGCAAAAAGACGAACACAAAGTATCCGTGTTGAATGAAGCCGAAGAAAAAACAGTAAAAGATATTTTTGAGCCGATGGTTAAAAAAGCCGGAACGATGTCGAGTGTCGTGTTGAAACCGCTTTCAGCCGACGACGCGCCGGTGCAAATTACGCGCAACGAATTTATGCGCCGCATGAGCGAAATGCGCCAGTTTCAAGGTATGGGTATGGGTGAAATGCCGGACAGTTTTGATGTGGTAGTGAATACGAATCATCCGTTAATAGCGCAAAAACTTTTACATGAAACCGGAGAAGCGCAAACCGAATTGGCAAAATATCTTTACGACTTAGCACTTGTATCTCAAGGTATGTTGAAAGGTGCGGAGTTAACAGCGTTTGTGAAACGCAGTGTTTCTAAGATATAAGAGATGGGTTTTGAGATTTGAGAGATGAGATAAAAAAAACGCGCAAAGAAAATATTTTCTTTACGCGTTTTTTTATTTTTTTAATTCAAATTAATTTGAAAGGATTTATAACTACGAGACTTGTTATCCAATTAAAATCTGAGACATTCCTCGTATTAACTTCGTAATTCTTGAGTAAAGCAGTAGCTGCAATAATTGAATCTCCAATTGACATTTTGCGCAATTGTCGCAGTTCAATTGCTTTATTAATAAATATCGAATTAACGTTTATAATTTGTAGCGTTTCAAAAAGTTCAGTCATGTTCTGTTGTGTTTCATCATCGAAACCGTGATAACCCAAAACTTCTAACTTCGTTATTTCAGAAACATAGGAATCGGTGTCGTATAATAGCGGTAATAAATTTGCATGAGCCGTTTGAGTGGCGTAAATAATTATGTTACTATCAAGTATTCTCATTCAGTTTTAAGAAAATTTAATTACGCCCTATGAGCGCATGATCTTGCCGACTTTCATTAAAATCTTGCATTACCGTATCAAGATTCGGTATATTAAAGGCACCGGATTGTATTTTAGTAATAACTGCCGCTTTTTTACCGATATTTTTTTTAGATATTCTTACTACTTTCAATTGATATTTTATTTTCAATTGCGTTAAAATCGGTAAAAGTTCTTCTAATTCTGAAGGATTATTGAAACGAAGAATTAATTCTGTCATAAAATTTATTTTTTATTGAGTACAAAAATAGTAGTTTTTTTAAAAATATGGATTTTAGTTTGAAATATTTTAGTGGAAAAAAATCGTGCAAAGAAATTTATTTTCTTTAAGGGATTTTTTATTGTTTCAGAATACGATTTTTATAATTTACGGGATTAGCATAATTGAAACAAAATCTAAATCGTGTTAATCCTGAAAATCGTAAAAATCGTGTTCTAAAAAATTCGGAAGAAAAATTGATTGCCTTACTTTATGTATATGGGCAGACACTTAGGTCTGCCCATATTAACTCATATCAATGTCTATTAAATCCGCTAACCGGTCGCGGCTGCGTTTAAGGCGCATTTTTACTGCGGACTCTCCAATAGTGAGTGCTTCCGAAATATCTTTCACGCTCATACCGTCTTGGTATCGCATCATCAATAAAATTCTGTCATCCGGATTCAGTTTTTCAAAAGCATTTTCGAGTTGTACTAATTTGGCATCGTGAATAATTTTATTTTCGAGTTCGTCATCATCGTCTGATACAAATTCTTTTTCGCCGTCTCCGTAATCGGCGTAATCGGTACGTTTGCGTTTTTGTACAAAATCCATACAAAAATTATAAGTAATCGAATGCACCCACAACGAAAAAGCAGACCTACCTTTAAAACCCGCCAAATTCATAAAAATTTTCACCATTATATCATGCGTACAATCTTTTGCCGCTTCCCTGTCTTTTATAATGCTCAGACATTTATGAAAAATTTTTCCGGAATAACGGTCGTACAATACTTCCAGATACTGTTGCTCACCGGCAAGTACGCGCTCGATTACCTGCTCATCGGTGAGCGGGTTAATCGTTTTCTCCTCAGATTTCCGGAACTTGAAATAAGCCATTAATGATTTGTGTCCGCTTGCTCGCTAATTTTCGTCAAAGGTCGTTATTTTTTTGTTTTCGGGTATAAGAAGATTTTATTTTTGATGAGAATTTAAAATTTTTTGTCAAGCCTTTAAATGTATATCTCTGACTTCCGTAGAGTTTTTGGCATTTGCGACAAGTTCTTCGGTATGAGATTTTAAAAATTCATAGTAATTAAGTATTCGAATGAAAATAAACAACGTTAAAATATGCTTTAAGAAAAAATCCGCTAAATCCGTGTCGCCGCGTTCCAATTACGTTTAAATAGAACGCGGATGACGCGGATTTGGCGGATTTTTACGGATTTTTTTAACCACGTTTAATTCCATTTATTTACATACTCGATGGTAAACTATAATTTTTTTAATTCAAAATGGTAAGTGTAGTAAGTAAGTATAAATAAATTTATGTACTCTTTTGCATTTTGCGTTTACCGTTTTGCATTTACTGTTTTGCATTTACCATTAAAAAATTTACCCCGCGCTGTCTTTTTTCGGTTTATTTCTACCGAACGGATCCCATTTATTAAGTTTATCTTTCAGTCTATCTAATTCTTCTTTCGTTTTTTTATCGGTGCCGGCTTTATCCAATACATCGTTCACTTTTTTTTCGGCATCGTTGCCGAGTGCATCGCCGGCTTTTTTCTTGGCTTCTTCTATGGCTTTATTTTTTTCCTCATCAACTTTCGCGTTTACTACTTTACTTGCCGAATCAATGGCTTTATCGGCGGCTTGTGTTACTTTTGTTTTGGCCTCGTTCAATTTGGAATTAGCAAGATTGACGGCGGAATCTTTTGCTTTCTGAAATGCGGCTTCGGCGGTTTGTTTTGCCACATCTTGTAAGGAAGCGTCGCCGTCGCCCCCTAAAATTTTCATACCGATATTCGGTTTCAGCATAGAACCGGTGATATTAAACGCCACATTCACGAACGCGGAATTTTTTATATTGAGTCCGAGTTTGTTAGCTTCATTTATCACATCGTTATAAGCAGTGCCGGCTGCAGCACCGATGCCGCCGTTACCTTCCAATCGTTTGCGCGGTACGCGCGCTTTTATTGTGTAGTTCATCTCGTTGGTTAAACTGTGCGAACCGCTGATTTTTAGATTAATATCCTGAATATTTTTTTCAAATTCATGCACCAAAAGCGAGCCGTTTTTTATTTCTACCCAATTTTTTGTGTTGCTAAGGTCCAAATTTTTCAGTTCACTGATATTGAGTTTGGTGGCAATGTCTATTAAAGGTTTAAATCCGACAATAATACCTTTCAAAGTTTGAAAAAAACCGGATAAGTTGATGGTGCTGAGGTTCGGTACCAAATCTTTTCCTAATTCGCCGTCGGTATTAATCGTCGTGTTGAAGTTACCCGAAATATATTGAGTAATCGGTGCAAAGCGTTGCAGGGTCGTTATATTTTTAAAAGCTTCTTGAAAATCAATATTTTTTAAATCGCACAGCAATTTGAACAACGGTTTTTGCGTATTTTGCGTATTGTAACCGCCTTTGATGTTCACCACTCCGCCCAGCGTATTGGCTTGCGCGTCTTCTATTTTTACTTCTTGGTTTCGCACCACGAGTTTACCCGTCATGTTTCTCAAATCGTAATTGCTGTACAGTACGCGATTCATTTTCGACGTGATTACCACGTCAATATTTTTCGGTACTTGCATCGGTTCGGTCGGTACGTTTGCGGTATTCGACGATTTAGGTTGCGGCGTGTTGGTCATAAACTGATTCAAGTCCATCATACCGGAGTTGAGTTCCAGATTGCCGGTCAAAGTTTTATTGTTAAACATCCAATCGTAAGCATTGGCGATATTTCCTTTTCCTGAAACGTCCGTATCACCGATTTGGGTTTTAAATAAATTCACGTTCAAAGTATTCGGCGTAGCATTGCCGTTGAATGCGGAATTGAGAACGTCGTAATTTTTGTATAAAATTTGGTCGCACACCGCATTCACCGTAAAATTAAATCGGTCGAAAGGTTTTTTAGTATCCACGACTGTTTTACCTTGTTTTTCTTGTGTTGCGTCGGCTGTGGTTTTTGTATCTTTCAACCATTCGTTTGCATCAATGAGGTGTGAAGTCATCGTGAGTTTCCCCGTCATGGTTCTGTCCGCAGAAAAATACGCCAGAATATTATCAATCGTGCCGCTCGCTTTTATATCGCTTTTTCCCATTTGCGCATCAAAATCTTTTACGCCGACGAAATTAGGCGTGAAATTCATGGCTAAATCTTTTATTTTGATGGTCGGATAATCTTTGGGTTGCGCATTAAAATCCGTCAATTTTATATCGCCTTTCACGTTCACTTTATCGTATAATTTTTTTTCTATTGAAGACATCAACGTTTTCATCGTCACATTCATATTCAATACACCCGACAAATTTTTCACGCTTTCTAACGGAAAAGCTTTCGAAACATCGCTCAAATTCAAAATACCTTTCGCGAATAAATCTATATCCGGATCGCTCACAGGTGTTTTCAAGTGCATCACCGCATCAAAAGGATTATTGCCGAGTTGCAAATGAAATTTCGGAGCATCAATAACCACATCATTCGGCGCACCGGTCGGCGAATTAATGTTTACTTGCGCGTTCAAATCGCTCACACCCATCGGTAAGCTGGGATACTGAAACGATCCGTTATTCACGGAAGTATTCACGGCGAATGCGGGTAATTTTTTTTCTAAGCTGTTGTAAGTGCCTTTCACGAAACCGTTGAATGCGAATTTGCCGTCGGCTTTCACGTCTTTAAAATTTTTGGTATAAGCGTCGGGTATTACGCTCAAAAAATCTTTAAAATTATCAGACGGTGCGCTGAATTTCGCATCCATTAAATATCCCGCTGGTTTCAACATTTGTAACCAACCATCGGCTTTCAGTGCTAAGTCATTCAGTTTTGCATCCGTGTTTTTCAACGTGAATTTCATATCCGTTATGTTCACGTCGAGCAAAGTATTAATATCAGTGTGCGCATTTTTTATGTATGTCGTACCGCCGTAACTGACGGTCATGCTGTCAACCACGGTTTTTGTATTCAAATCATAAACGTCTGCCGTCATATCGCCGCTTCCGGAATGATTAATGCCTTTTAAATCCATGGAAAAAGCATTCGGGCGATAATCCACGATCATTTCTCCGTCTTCTATTGAATACGATTGTAAAGCTAATTTAAAACTTGAATTTGATGCGGTAGTAGTTATACTCGGTTTTGAGATGTGGTAATTAGCGTTACCGTCGGTGAGCGCAACAATATTGATGAAAGGTTTTTTGGCATAAACGGATTGTACTTGATACGCGCCGCCACCGCCGATCACGCTCCAAATATTTACGGCAATATCTATTTCGTCGGCATGAAATAATTTTACGCCGTCAAATTCATCAACGCCTGTCACGTCGGGCTGGTTTAATGTGACGGAAACTTTCGGGAAATGTTTAAACAAAGAAATCGATACATCTTTGAAATCCAGTTTCGCGGAAATATTATCGTTGGCGGTAGTTTTTACGGCAGCCAAAATTTTGTCTTTAAAAAGATAAGGAATCGCCAATGCGGCACCGATTAAAAGACCAATAAAAACAGAAATAATGATTAAAATGCGACGCAGCATAATGGTTGTGTTGAGTGGGTATCGTTGAGTGAATCCGGTTTTTAATGTATAACGCAAATATTGAGTTTATGTGTCTAATATTTGTTGAATAAATTTCCGGCATATTATTTTGTACAAACTTTGAACTGCAATGTTTCCTCTGAGTGTTTGCGAAAAAATGTTTAGTATGCACAACACACTCAGGTAAGTACGAGGGATTGTATTCAACGGTTTTTTATTGCGCATTTTATTTTTATAAATCCGGATTAAATCAGATGAATAAGCACGGATATTTTGTAAAAGCGGTTAAAATAATTTACTTTTGCGCTGCAATTTTTAAAATTTTTATGTAGGTTCATCGTTTCAGAAAATCTTAGGAACGAAACTATAATAAGGTACTCAATTCAGGCTAATTATTTTTTCGTTTGGGAAACTTTATTTTTAAGAAAATAAGTAATGTTTGGTTCAAAATAAAGTCTCCCAAACGAGAAAATAATAGTATCGGTTAAGTAATCTATTATGGTTTCGTTCTTTATTAAATAATCATCATAAACGGAGAAAATCCGGAAAATTGAAAATCCAATCCATCGTAAATCTCACATTAAAATATGTTATTAATTCCCTCAACTGTCAAAAAAGTATTTTTTTATTCGCTCGTTTTGTGCGGTTTCGGCACAGCCGCATTTGCGCAAAACAATCCGGTACTGTTCACTGTCAACGGTCAACCGACTTACACCGACGAGTTCACGTATATTTACAGCAAAACAAACGGTGCAAAAGCCGATTTCAGTCGCGGCTCGCTCGAAGAATATTTAGATCTGTACACCAAATTTAAAATGAAAGTAGCGCGCGCGCGCGAAATGAAATTGGATACTTTGCCCGCATTAAAAGAAGAATTAAACGGTTATCGCCGACAATTAGCCGACAGTTATTTAACGGATAGAGAAGTGGGTGAAAAATTGGCGCGCGAAGCCCATACGCGCATGTTGAAAGATTTAAAAATAAGTCATATTTTATTCCGCATAGATAAAGATACAATCGCACCGTATCAACACGCACTCGCTGTGCAAACGCGATTGCAAAAAGGCGAAAAATTCGATGATTTGGTTGCTTCCGAATCCGATGATACATACAGCAAAACAAAAGGCGGCTCTATCGGGTATGTTACCGCGATGTTGCCGGAAGGATATTATGATTTGGAAACCGCGATATACAATACACCTGTCGGACAAATGACGGGTATCGTACGCTCGGCAATGGGTTATCATATTGCGCGGGTAGACGGTGAACGTCCGGCGCGTGGTGAAGTAGAAGCGGCGCACATTTTGAAAAGATTTAAAAAAGAAGGCGTTGACCAACCCGACGCAAAACGTTTGATAGACAGTATTTATAATGCCGTGAAAGGCGGTGCCAATTTTGAAGAATTAGCCGCCAAATATTCCGATGACGGGCAATCTTCTACACGTGGCGGTTATTTACCGCCTTTCGGTATAGGTCGTTACGAACCGGTATTTGAAGATGCGGCGTTTGCTATTGAAAAAGACGGCGACATCAGTGCGCCTTTTCAATCAAGTATCGGTTGGCATATTATTAAACGTATTAAACGCATACCCGTTGAAGGTTTCGATGCCATGAAAACGCGGTTGAAAGCACGCATTCAACGCGATAGTCGTTACAACGCCGCGAAATTAGCTTTGGTGGAGCGCATTAAACGCGAAGGACCTTATACGGAAATACCCGGTGCTTTAAAAAATTATACCGCCGGTTTAGATTCCACTTTTCTCACGTATGCTTGGAAAAAACCGACAGTAAGTGACGCACCCCTGTTTCACTTCGGTACCGAAAAAGATATTACCGCCAATCAGTTTACGGAATACCTGAACCGGCAAGCGAATAACCGCATCATGTATGCAATACAAGTGCGCAACGATATTCCCGCAGTTTCTCAAAAATTATACAACGATTTCGTAAACGAACGCGCTTTGGCGTATGAAGAATTGCAATTGGATAAAAAATATCCTGATTTCAGAAATTTAATGCGCGAATACGAAGAAGGAATTTTATTATTCGAGGCAATGAAAATAAATATCTGGGATAAAGCATCGTTGGACAGTGCCGGTTTGGAAAAATTTTATGCTGCCAACAAAAATAAATTTATGTGGAACGACCGCAGTTCGCTCATATATTACACCGTCGCCGATTCCGCTAAAGATCATGAATTCGATCTAATTAAAAAATTTGCCGCTAAACATACGCCGCAAGAAGTCGTAAAAAAATTCAATGCGAAAAAAGAACTCGTGAGTTTCAAAGAAGAAACGGTCGAACGCGGTAAAGGAAAAATTATGGGTGATGCTATGTGGAAGCAAGGCACGATTAACGCCAGCCCGAACACACGCAATTTTATTAAAGTACAAAAAGTAATGCCACCATCGCAAAAAACGTTGAAAGAAGCGCGCGGTTTTGTCGTAGCGGATTATCAAGATTATCTCGAAAAACAGTGGTTACAAGATTTAATCAAAAGCTACAAACTGCAAGTGAACAGAGATGTGTTTGATTCGTTGGTAAAAAAATAAATATCGGATACTTGGATATTGGACGTTGGAAATGTGCTTCCAACGTCCAATACCAATGCATAAGGTCCTAAAACGCCCTTGCCGCTTTAACGGCTCGTTTCCAACCGTTATAAAGTTTTAAAACTTCGCTGCGTTTCATTTGCGGCTTAAAAACCGTTTCTTGTTGCCAATTTTTATTGATATCGTCTGTGTCGCGCCAAAAACCGACGGTAAGACCGGCGAGATATGCCGCACCAAGCGCGGTCGTTTCCTGAATCACGGGTCGTTCGACTTTTACGCCGAGTAAATCGGCTTGAAATTGCATCAAGAAATTATTTTTTACTGCACCGCCGTCAACGCGCAAACCTTTTAATTTTATACCCGCATCGCGTTCCATACAACCTAAAACATCTTTTGTTTGATAGGCTATGCTTTCCAAAGTCGCGCGAATGAGATGCGCTTTTCCGGAACCGCGCGTTAAACCGAAAATAGCTCCGCGCACTTTTGAATCCCAATAAGGTGTGCCGAGTCCGACAAAAGCGGGAACGACATACACGCCGTCGTTGCTTTCCAAGTTTTTGGCGTATCCTTCCGTATCTGCCGCATCTTTTACGAGTTCAACGGAATCGCGCAACCATTTTACGGCAGCACCAGCCACGAAAACCGCGCCTTCAAGCGCATAAGAAACTTTTCCGTTAATGCTCCAAGCAATCGTCGTCAGTAAACCGTTTTTCGATGCAACGGCTTTATCGCCGGTATTCATCAGCATAAAACAACCCGTTCCGTAAGTATTTTTAGCCATGCCCGTCGCGAAACAAGTTTGTCCGAATAATGCCGCTTGTTGATCGCCGGCAATTCCCGAAATTTTTATGCCTTTTATACCGAAAATATCCGAGCGCGCTGTACCGAAATCGGAAGAAGAATCTTGCACAGTCGGCAACATCGTTTTCGGTACTTCCAACGCCGCACACAACGCATCGTCCCATTTCAACTCGTGAATATTAAACAACATTGTGCGGGACGCATTCGTGTGATCGGTCGCGTGATTTTTTTCTTCCGTTAAGTGCCACAACAACCAAGTATCAACAGTCCCGAAAAGTAAATGACCCGCTTCGGCATCGGTGCGCGCGTTCGGTACGTTATCCAAAATCCATTTTATTTTTGTACTGGAAAAGTAGGCATCAATGAGTAAACCGGTTTTTTGGCGCACTTCGGTATCCAGTCCGCGTTTTTTCAATTCGTCGCAAATATCCGTTGTTTGTCGCGATTGCCAAACGATTGCGTTATACACCGGTTTGCCGGTGCGTTTATCCCAAACCACCGTCGTTTCGCGTTGATTGGTGATACCGATAGCAGCAATACTTTCCGGGTTTACTTCGCGTAAAACATCTTGAATGACTGAACGCACGCTTTGTACAATTTCTTCCGCATCGTGTTCTACCCAACCCGCTTTCGGAAAATATTGTATAAATTCTTTTTGCGCAACGGCGATGATATTTCCTTTTTTATCGAACACCATAGCGCGTGAACTCGTCGTGCCTTGATCTATGGAGAGAATGTATTTTTTTTCCACTTTTTATTGATTGGTTTGATTTTTTTCAGAGTAAAGAAACGAAGACTTTTTGGGAAAATAAAATTTGAGGAAAATGTTTTAAAATTAACGATTAGTTAAAAGCAAGTCTTCGCTTAAAGCGAAGACTTGCTTTTAAAAATTGACTTAAAATACTTCAGATTCATTTAACGCAATTGGAACTGACGAAAATAACACTTCATAGTTTTGCAAAATATTTTTGTGAAAACTAAAGGGTAATGAAGTCCAATCGCGCAGTTCTACCAATATAGAAACATTACTTTCTTTTATTTTTTTGCAAATATTTGAAAACTCAATCGAAGCGGGCGGTTTTAAGTTTTGAGTTCTTAAAACCAAATCCAAATCGCTACCGTTATGGGCTTTGCCGTTCACGCGACTGCCGTAAGCCCAAATTTCTACGGGGGTTTCTATGCTCGAAAAAATACGAAGCAACTCTTGATAATCCTTTTCTCTTAACAGCATTTTATTCTTCGTTTATGTTTTTAATTATTCCGGCAAGAGCCGAGGCATCAGATATAAATTGCGGCAAAAAAACAAGTGTTTCTTCGGCAAAGTTTACGCCGTAATCATGAGCGGTATTGTTTCTATTGTCCCGATAAAACATCCATCTGTCGCATTGTTCGTTACTGATTAAATCACGCAATACCGCATTTCTAAAAACATCCTTGAAATATAATTTATCCACTTCTTTCGGCGAATGAAAATAAGGTTTCAATACTTTGCGAAGCAGTTTTCCTGCTTGTTCTAAAATAATTTCAAACTCTTTGATACATGCCGAACGATACATATCGTAATCAATAGATGCAACATCTGCCTTAAGCAATAACGCATGGGCTTTGTGTAGTGTAGCAATACATCTTTCAAAATAAATTGTATCAATTGTCATATCGTAAATTCTTAGATTAAACACTGATTGCTAACACTTATAATTTTGAAACAAAATTAAACAAAATTCACGGGCGTACAAATTTTTGTTTTAAGCAAGTCTACGCTTCAAGCGTAGACTTGCTTTTAAATATCATAAAAAAATTATTTTTAAATTATTTTCTTATATTTGTAATTTAAAATCGCGGCAATAAAAACGCCTATTCTTAACTTTATGATACCCATATTCAACAACGACGAAATTGTAACGACCATAAAAAAACATTTGAGCGAAGATGAAAATTTTCTCTTGTTTTAGTTACATAATCTGAATTCAATCAGATAATAAAATGCTAAAAGACTTAACAAAAGAACAGTTTATAGAAATTTTAGATGATAAGGAAATTATGAGACCCAATGATCTTGCAATATTTCAAATCATCTATCAGCTTGCAAATCTTGGTTTCAGAAATTTATTGCAGAAAAATTAATTTTTTTAGCACATTTTGTTTTTGCAAATATTTTTCAAAAACATTTTCAAATAATCTTTTCTCTGCACCATTTCTATTAATAAAATGTAGAGACGGCGATTCATCGCGTCTCCCGCTCGTAATTTGCCAACCGCGAGCGGAGACGGCGATTCATCGCGTCTCTCGCTCGTAATTTGCCAACCGCGAGCGGAGACGCGATTCATCGCGTCTCCCGCTCGTAATTTGCCAACCGCGAGCGGAGACGCGATTCATCGCGTCTCTCGCTCGTAATTTGCCAACCGCGAGCGGAGACGCGATGAATCGCCGTCTCCCGCTCGTAATTTGCCAACCGCGAGCGGAGACGCGATGAATCGCGTCTTCCGCTCGTAATTTGCCAACCGCGAGCGGAGACGCGATGAATCGCCGTCTCTACAAAAAACGCCTTTGGGAAACTCCGAGGGCGTTTGTATATTTGTATAAAAATAAATAAACCATGGTAGCTGCACCGAAAAAATACCGAAAAATTAAAATCTGTTACCCGCATGCGGTAAATATTTCTTACCTTGACACTTTTTCCAAGTAATTTCTCATTAAGCGATTTCCTCAATTTTCAATTAAAAATCAACTAAAACATGAAAAACATATTTACTTTAGCTCTTCTGTTGTGTTTAAATTATGTTGCTCACTCCCAAACTGTTGCACCGCCGGCATTAGCATCTATTCGGATAGCGGACTTGAAAAAAGATTTGTATGAAATGGCGGACGCGCATTATAAAGGGAGATCTGCGGGTACTTTAGATGAATTAAAATCGGCGACTTGGATGGCAGCAAAATTCAGGACTTTAGGTATAAAACCTATGGGCGATGACGGTACTTTTTTTCAATTTTTTTCACTGTGGCGCAACCGTGTTTCCGACAATACGACCATCTCCATTAATAACCGCGCGCTTAAATTATGGTCGGATGTGGCTGTTGCTACACCCGCTCTTAAAAGTATAGAAGCACCGATTATGTATTTAGGGAATGCCGCCGCAATTGACACGAATGCTTTGGATGTAAAAGGGAAAGTGGTGGCGGTGGAAACGTCGGCAGGCATCATTAATTACAGTGTTTCTCTTCCAGCATGGCGATATGGCAGAAATATGATGCTTAAGTTCGGCAATACTTTAATCAGTAAAGGTGCGATTGCCGTTATCATTATCGCAGACGAAACTATGGAGACAACTTGGGCAGATGCTGTATCCAATTTCAAACGCGGCACATACGATATTGACGGCGGACCAAATGTACAATTAACGGCAACTGTTCCCGTTTTTTGGTTACACGCCGACTCTAAAAATGAAATAAGTTCAAATTCAGCGGTATTGAAAGCGGATATTGCAATAGATCATTTCGAATATCCATCCGTGAATGTTATCGGTAAAATAGCCGGTACTGATCCGGCTTTAGCTAACGAATATGTTTTATATAGCGGTCACAGCGATGCGCACGGTATTCGAAATCCGATTAAAAACGACAGTATTTATTATGGTGCAGACGATAACGGCAGTGTTAATGTGGCTATGTTCGCAGTAGCGAGAGCTTTCAAACTTAAACCCGGAAAACGTCCGATTTTATTCGTCATTCACGGTGCCGAAGAGCGCGGTTTATTGGGTTCGAGATGGTATTCGGCACACCCTACTGTTCCGATAAATAATATTATTGCCGTTTTAAACGGCGATATGATCGGTAGAAATAACATTGACAGTGCGGCTTTGTTGGGTGTTCAATCGCCACACAAAAATTCATCTGAATTGGTAGCCATGGCAATGTCTGCCAACAAAGAAGGTCCTCGATTCAAATTAGATACACTTTGGGATAAACCGACGCATCCGGAAGGGTGGTATTTCAGAAGCGATCATTTGCCTTATGCGCGTTTGGGTATTCCGGCGTTAATGTATACCACTTTATTGCATCCGGATTATCATACGCCAGCGGATAATGCGGAAAATATCAATTACGAAAAACTTAAAAAAATGACGGATTGGTTATATCGCACCGGTTGGAAAGTAGCCAATGCCGGTAAACGCCCGGCAACGGATGTAGGATTTAAGTTAGAACGATGAGTTTATTAAAGATGGATACCAAGGTGAATTACATTTTTGAATTATGGCAGTTAATCGTGTTCGGCAATTTTTGAGCGGAGACGAAATGAATCGCCACCTACACAACAGCTATTCATACGCATGGTTTTCTTTCATAATCACGATCCCCCATTCCGAAAATTTTTTTGTCGCTGCTTCTTCCAAACTTATATTTCCGATATAAGTTTTCAAACGCAGCAGTTTCATTTCTGTTTCTGATTGCCGAATTTTTAAAAGAAGCGCACAATCGTTTTCAAAAATTTGTTGTGTGATAACGATATTTTCTTTTTTTACGGCTTGCATCACTTGCGGCATCACGGCATAATCGAATTTTAATGAAACGGTGTCTTCAATAAATTTTTCTATGATAGCTGCTTGCATCAATGCCGTTTTCGCAGCTTCTCGATACGCTCGAATCAAACCACTGGTACCGAGTAGTGTACCGCCGAAATACCGCACCACAATTATCGCAATGTTCGTCACGCCGAAACTATCAATTTGTCCCAGAATCGGTTTGCCGGCAGTGCCGCTCGGTTCGCCGTCATCGTTGGCGCGAAATGCATCACTGCTCACGCCCAAACGCCAAGCATAACAAAAATGACGTGCTTTGATGTGTTCTTTGCGCAATTTGTCTGAAATAATCGGCACCTCGTCAGCATCATTAATCGGATGTGCAAAGGCAATAAATTTCGAGCCTTTATCTTTAAATTCACCGCTTGCAGGTTCGGAGATGGTTTTATAAAAATCAATCATCAGTTATTTTATAACAAATCGTTTGAACATTACGGTAAATCAGTACAAATTTTTAACCGAATACGTCTTTTGATTTTTCAAGTACACCCATACCGAAAAGCGCGAAATCATATTTTACCGGATCGTTACTGTCGAATGTTCGCAAATTATCGGTGAGTTCCAAAACCGCTTTCCAATCCGATTTCGTATGTAAGAGTAGATTAAGTATGCGCGCTTGTCTTTCAACGTGTACGTCGAGCGGAATGAGCAATTGAGCGGACTTTATATTTTTCCATATACCGAAATCAACGCCTTTTTCGGATGAGCGCACCATCCAGCGCAAAAACATATTGAGGCGTTTACAGGTGCTTTTGGGCGGATGCGAGACGTGTTTTTTGGTGCGGTCAGGTACAAAAGGCAGCGAAAAAAATTGATGATGAAAACCGATGAGTGCCGCTTCTACCGTTTTACTGTCCGGCGATAAGTGTGCCGTAAAAGCAGTTTCTAAACTCGGATGACGGCGGTAATGATGTTGCAAAAATTCGAGAAAATATAACGTATCGGTAGGTTGAAAAGTGCGATGTACAAACGATAAAAATTTTTTTCTGTCTTTTTCTTCATGGTTGACGATAAAATCGTAGGGGGAATTATCCATTAACGTCACTAAATTTTCGGCACTTCGGATAATACTCTTGCGCTGCCCCCAAGCCATCGTTGCCGTCCAGAAAGCAATGATTTCTATATCTTGTTGCAGCGAAAATCGGTGAGGCACCGAAATCGGATCGTGGGTAATAAAATTTTTATTTTCAAAAAAATCAACTTTTTTATCTAAAAAATCTTTCAAAACAATGTTCATTTTATAAAATATTTTTACATTAGCAGCGAATATACAAGTATTGCGCTACTAACTCAAACCGGTCTTTACACAAACCACTTTTTATGACAGCTACTTTTATCTATACGCTGATACTTGCAACACTTTTACTGATAAAAAAAGTATGGGATTCCGAAGATAATTTTCGAACTTTTCCTTGATAATCGTGAATTTTGAACCCGGTTATTTGCATCGTCCAAACTGAACTCGAAATAAGTTATTTACTTTTTAGATCGGATTAAAATCCGTTGCTAAAATCTTGCTCTATTCTACACCTCTTTTTTAATCCCTTTATCTTTTCCGGCAATAAATATGCACCGAAACTTACTTTTTCGGCATTACGTACCCGAAGACTATAACGAACTTGTACCGATGATAATGGAGTTGTACGCCAAAGACGGTGCGACTACCTTAAATGATATGTCGATAGAAAAAATAAATCGTACTATTGCCGAATTGACCGATAACATACAGTCGGGTGAAATTTTTATTTTTGAGCAAGAAAAAGCAGTCGTCGGTTACGCCATTGTCACAAGTTTTTGGAGTAATGAATTCGGTGGACGCGCGCTGCTGATAGATGAATTATTAGTAAAAGCGGCAAACAGAAACAAAGGAATTTCTACCCGATTTTTTAATTTTCTTTTTGATAAAAAACTTTATGATGAAGTTGTTTACTTATTGGAAGTCGGTACCGACAATAAACAAGCAGCGGGTTTTTATAAAAAATTAGGATTCAATGATTTCAAAACCAAACATCAATTCAGAGTAGTTTAAAAAATTTTGTATCCGGTGCGTAATTTTTTGCGGGGATTTCATTTTAAATTCAAAATTGAAGATTAAAATATTATTTTTGCCCCTCAAAATAAATATTCATGGATGGAAGAGATGATTTAATCGGCGTGATGTCTGTACTTTATAAGTGGAGAAAACAAATCGGGTTATTATTGGCAACCGTTATCGGTGTCGTTTTGATTATTTCTTTTCTGTTTTTATATACTTATTACAAATCAACGACGGTTTTTTACGTTAACAGCACCGATATTTTTAAACCCGAACAAATGTTCGGCACATCCACAAAGGATATGGATTATATCGGCACCTCAAATGATATTGACCGCATTTTGTCCATCGCCGAATCCGAGCCGCTGAAAGATTTTTTGATAAAAAAATTCGATTTATACAAACATTATGACGTGGACTCTACCAAAATGAAAGCACCGTATCGCGTGTTGGAAGAATTGGACGAACGCTATAAAGTTAAAAAAACAAAACTTGATGCCATAGAACTTTCCGTAGAAGACGTTGACAGAAATTGGGCGGCGAATATTGCCAATGCTGCGCGCGAACAAATTGATATCATAGCCCAACAAATGATTAAGCAAAATCAACTCAATTTATTGAAAGCATACGAAAATGGTTTTGCGGAAAAAGACAAAACGTTGGCGCAATTAGGCGATTCGTTGCGCATGTTGCGCGAATTAACCGGCGTTATTGACCCGGAAAAGCAAACCGAAGCTATGACGACTGCCGCCATGAATGCCGAGAACAGTTTTATTCGTACACAAGCCAAATTCAATGCACTGAAAAATAATAAAGAAGGCGTTTCACGCGACTCGATAGCGATGACCGAAGCTACTATGCGAGGTTACGAAGAAGAATCTAAGCGCAACAAAGCAATGATGACCAAATACAACGAAGGTGTAAATAAAGTGTCGTTGATTAAAGAAATGTATGAGCGCGAGCGCGACCAAAAAACAAAAGATGTGCAACGCTACGTTCAATTAAAAACTTCTTATAACGCACCTATTTCCGCGCTTAACGTGATAGAAAGGGCGAAAACACCGGTCGTGAAATCGCGTCCGAACAGAATTTTGCTTGTGCTTTCTTCGGCTCTGGCGGCATTATTGTTTTCGGTTTTCGGCGTTTTACTTTTCGATAGATATAAATCCGTAAAATGGTCGGAAGTAATAAATGACGGCGAAGAAGCTGAAGAAGATAATCACCGTCCGTTTTTCGGCGTCAAAGAGAAAAAGAAAATTTGAAATTGAATTGCAAGTATTTAACCACATATGGGCACATAAGGCCGTACATAAGTTCACATAAAAGTTGATTTTAAATTCAAGAAGAATCATAAGCAGTTATGTAACCTTATGTACGGCCTTATGTGTCCATATGTGATTAAATTTCTACAGACTCTAGTACAAAAATTATTAGTACCTAAATAATTGCATTAAATTGTAAAATATCGTGAGTTAAAACATTTTTCGCGCTCTTTATTCATGCCACTTTCCACCGATATTTTCTCTGAATTTTCCAAACTCAATATCCTCATCGTGGGTGATGTGATGATAGACAGGTATTGGTGCGGCCGTGTGCAACGTATTTCGCCCGAAGCACCCGTACCGATAGTAGATTTGGAATACACCGAAGACCGGCTCGGCGGTGCAGCCAATGTGGCTTTAAACATTAAATCTTTGTCGGCAACGCCGTATTTGTTCAGCGTCATCGGCAACGATGCCGAAGCATCCGCGTTTTTGAAATTAATGTCGGAGAATAATTTATTTTCCGGCGGTATTTTGTCCGATACCGAACGCAAAACAACCATCAAGACGCGCATCGTGAGCGGTGCGCAACAACTTTTGCGTATTGACAGTGAAAATACGCACGATATTGGTACGGATACGGAAGTAAAGCTCATAGCCGGCTTACGCGATTTTCTTGATACCACCGTTATTCATGCCGTTATTTTGCAAGACTACAATAAAGGTGTTTTAACCCGAAAAAGTATTCACGCTATCCTGCACGAAACCCGTATCAGAAATATTCCGACAGCCGTTGACCCGAAGAAAAAAAACTTTTTCGAGTACCGAAACGTCGCACTTTTCAAACCGAATTTAAAAGAAATACGCGAAGCATTGCCTTTTCCTGTATCGTCCGAATTGTTGTCCCTACAAAGTGCGACGGATTATTTGCGTCAACAACTCGCTCAAACCGGCACCATGATTACGCTTTCCGAAAAAGGAATTTTCAGTGATCACGCGGACGGGCAAAGTTTTATAGAAAATGCCGTTCCGCGTAATATCACCGACGTAAGCGGTGCCGGCGACACGGTTATCAGCGTCGCTGCTCTGTGTTTGGCTTTGAAAACGGACATAAGTTTGATGACGCATTTAGCCAATTTAGCCGGTGGTCGGGTGTGCGAATCATCGGGCGTAGTGCCGATAGGTTTACGGGAATTAAAAGAAGAATATTTCAAATCAGTAGTTAGTCGGCAGTAAAAATAGAAATGAATGGGTTAGGCAAACCGATTTTTAAAAGTTATGCGGCATATTTCGGCTACTTGCTTCAGATATTTTTGTTGTCTCAGATAAATTTCTTCCGCCTCTTCATGAGAAATGAGACTGAATTGAATCGTTTGTCGAACATTTTTTTGAGCCAAAGTGGGTAAATCTGCCGCAACGACGTGTGCAATACGCGGATAACCACCCGTAGTTTGGTGGTCGGTCATCAGAATAATCATTTGTCCGTCCGGTAATAACTGTACGGTGCCGCATGATATTGCAGTTGATAATAGTTGTTGTGTATCCATGACGTTCAAAGTCGCGCCTTGCATACGGTACCCCATCCGATTGCTTTGTGTACCGATGATAAAATTACCAAACAGCAGTTCGTTTTTACTTTCGGACGTGAGTCGCTCAAATTCATGCCCTTTTATTATTCGAATAGTATTGCCGTTGCGGTAAAAATTATTAACGGCAGTATACCACGGAAAGGCGAAAATTTTTTTTTCTTTTAATAACTCGTTGTAGTCTTCGGCGGTTTTTGTATCGGCGGTATTCAGGACATCGTCTTTTTTTAAATTTCTGCCTTTGAAACCGCCGGCTTTTGCGTGGGTATTTGTGGAGAAACTGTTCAGCCATTTCGGTACATCAAAACCGCCGCGCGCACTCAAATAACTGCGACAACCCCACTCGGATTTTTTTCCGAATACTAATACCGCATTTTTTTTTATAATTATCGGCGTATTGAGGGGCAATAAAACAGCGTCAATCGCCGCTCCGAAATCGGCACCGCTGATTGCAATGCATGTATTTTCAGTAAAATGAATTGATGAAGCCGGATAATGCTGTTCCAAAATCGCCGCATCCGATTCGTTCCCGACTAAAGCATTCGCTACGGTTGCCGCGATATTATCCGCCACACCGCCCGGATTGATACCCAAATGTTGAAATCCGAATCTGCCCGAATCTTGAATACTATCGGCAATAGCCGTTTTTATTATCTTTAAGCTCAATTTTATTTTATTTTTTCAAAAATAAAATAAAAATTTAATAAAATAAAATAAAAATATTAGTTTCGCTGAAATTATTTCCAATCAAAAAATAAAAATGAAAAAAAAACTTTTTAACTATCTGAATTTTTTTATTGCGTGTATTTTGTTTTTCGGTTTTGCGGCGTGCAATTCATCTGAACCGCGCGTTTTAGTGTTTTCGAAAACAAACGGTTGGCGGCACGATTGTATTCCGGCGGGAAAAATCGCATTTAAAAAATTAGGTGACTTGCATCATTTTTCTACAACTTTCTCCGAAGATTCGACAATTTTTAATCCGGATTCTCTGAAAAAATTCAAAGCCGTCGTGTTTTTTTGTACCACCCTTAATATTTTAAGTGACACGGAACAAAATGCTTTTGAGAAATATATTCAAAGCGGTAAAGGTTTTGTGGGTATTCATTCCGCCACAGATACCGAATATGATTGGCCGTGGTACACTAAACTTGTCGGTGCGCAATTTGTGTCGCATCCGAAGGGAACGCCGACGGCTATCGTACAAATCACCGACAGGAATTTTATAGCCAATAAACACATTCCGAACGCGACTTGGCAACGCACCGATGAATGGTACAATTACAAAAATTTTAATCCGACCGTCAACGTGATTATGAATTTGGATGAAACTTCGTATAAAGGCGGAATAATGGGCGCTCAACATCCGATAGCGTGGTATCACTCTTACGATGGCGGTCGCGCATTTTATACCGGATTGGGACACACGATTGCGAGTTACTCCGACGACGTGTTTATGCAACATTTATGGGGTGGAATTAAGTATGCCATGACGGGCGAAACGGGTAAAAAAAATACACCGTGAAGTCGGATTTAGTAATAAAAAACTCTTGCTGTAAAAAGTGCGGTGTTAAACATTTTAGGTAGTCCGATATCGCAACCTTCGGAAGGTTTTAAACCTTCCGAAGGTTTTCTCGAATAAGCACTGCACTTTTTACAGCAAAAAAAATCGTAACCGCATTTATTTTTATTCAATTATTTCTTTCTTTTCTAGTTGAAAAAATCGCGTGTAAAACAAAAAAATAATAAAAACGCCGATGGAAATAGCTGCATCGGCAATATTGAAAATAGCGTTGAAAAAAACTTTGCCGCCTACAATCGGTAAAAATTCGGGATAATGCGCTATTGGAAAATACAACATATCCACGACGCGACCGCGCAAAAAACCTGCATAACCTTGTCCGAATGCGACAAATTTTGCCGGACCGTGCGCGCAAGCAAAATCGGACTCCGAGAAAATAAGTCCGTAAAAAGCCGAATCAATCATGTTGCCGATGGCACCCGCTAAAATAAGTGCAAAACTGAACAGTAATCCGAGCGGCACTTTTTGTTTTATTTTGTTACCGTAATAGATAATGGCACTGATTGCCGCCAAACGAAACAAACTCAAAGCTAATTTACCGTAATCGCCGCCCAATTCCATGCTGAACGCGGCACCTGCATTTTCCTGAAAATTCAGTTGCGCCCAATGCGCACCGGCGAGCCGATAGCTTTCTCCGTAGCAATAATGCGTTTTTAAATAAATTTTCAACGATTGGTCCAGTAGTAAAATCAATAAAACAACGCCGGTTACAAAATATCTGTTGTTCATTTATTTATTTGTTACTATTTAAGTATTGCGATCAAGTTTTCAAAAAAATCACACCGCTACCCACATTTTCTCGTCGCCGCAGGCGGCGTATCTTATTTTTTCGGCACGTTTATTTGAACCTAAACAGTTACGTTTATTTTCAAAATGCAAAATGTTAAACGACAAATTTTACATTCAGTAATTAATATTTATTCTCTTAATTTATTAAAAAAACGGGTATAAAATAAAAAAATGATGATAACACCGATGGAAATGGCTGAGTCGGCTATATTGAATATAGGTGAGAAAAAAACAGAGCCGCCGAGTCCGGGCAACCAATCCGGAAAATGCGTTATCGGCAAATACAACATATCTACGACGCGACCATGCAAAAAACCGGCGTAACCTTGCGAGAAAGGCACAAATTTGGCAGGCCCGTACAAACAATGATAATCGGATTCCGAAAAAATAAGTCCGTAAAAAGCCGAGTCGAGCATATTACCGATAGCACCGGCTAAAATAAATGCGTAACTGAACAACAAACCTTTCGGAATGCGTTGCCGGATATTGGCACCGAGATAAATCATGAATCCGATAGCTGATAAGCGGAACAAACTCAATGCGAGTTTGCCGATGTCGCCGCCGAATTGCCAACCGAATGCCGCACCGCTGTTTTCAACGAAATTGAGTTGCGCCCATTGTTTGCCGCCGATGAAGGCATTTTCGCCGAAACAAAAATGCGTTTTCACGAAAATTTTCAAGGTTTGATCCAATATCAACACCGACATTACTAAAAGCGTTACGATATATTTATTTTTCACCGACAAATTTTTGGATTTTAGACATTAGATGCTTGATATTGGACGTTGAACATTGGATTTTAGAAATTACAAGATTTAAAGTCCAACATTCAACTTAAAAATTGCGCAAATTTAGGTTTTATAAAATTATTTTTCGTTAAGTCGCTTAATAATTTGCGCTTATTAAAAATAAAAAAAATTTTTTACTCTAAAAAGTGCAGTGATATTCGCCTTTAGGGGCGAAGCCGGACTGAGAGGAATGACGCGATTTTTTTTGTAAAAATTTGACAAAGCCGAATTTAAAAAAAAGCGCGTCACTCCGTAAAACCCGCTTGGAAATAGTTATTACTACGCTTTTTAGAGCAAGAAAAAATTTCAAGAAGTTTAAGAAGAAATAAGCAGGCGATTAAATCATTTTCCGCATCGCAAAATCGTCGTGAATTTCGTATCCGAACTGGAAGGCTTTATTTGCGAATACTGTGTAGCCTTCGCGCGTGTAAAAACGAATAGCATCATCATTTTTATTGAAAACGACTAACCACAGCCACCTGAATTTATTTTCGTGCGCATAATTTTCAGCAAAAGCGAGCAATACTTTCCCGTATCCGCTCCGCCAAAACGCTTTTTTTATGTAAATGCGTTGTAACTCCAATGCCGGTTCTGACGGAAAAAATTCTTCGGACCTATCCGACCGTAATTTCAGATAACCTATTATATCATTTGTATCGTCTGCTATCAGGAAAAAGAAAACACTTTTCGGTTCTGCTAATTCCGTTTGCATCACCGCTAATGTAAAAGATTTTTTTACGTATCGGGCATAGTTTTCGGAGTCGTTGATGTCTTTATAAGCCTCCTCAAAAGTTTGAAAAGATAAGGCGAGTAACTCCCGCGCATCGGCTTCGGTGCATATGCGGATGTGTGTAGGTTTGTTCATTCTTGTTTAAAAAATTCCTTTAAGGAGCGGATTTTCGTAAATTTATCTGATACTTTTAATTGCAGCAACCACTACCTGTACAAGAAACCAATTGCGCTCGAAAATGTTTTGAAGTACTTGCGGTAGTTAAACTTGTACTGTAGCTGTTGCCGGAAGCCCCGGATATATTTGACCAAGTTGTTCCGTCCGGACTTGATTGCCATTGTACGGAACAAGCTCCCGCCGTAACCGTCGGTGAAGCCGAGAAAAAGATATTACTTCCGGTACAAATACTCGCCGATGATGCAGTAATAGAAACGATCGGCGGACTGACAATAGTTACGGTCACTGCGTTGGAAGTTGCGGAGTTGCAACCCGTACCGCCGTTTGACGCAACCGTAATGCGGTATTGCACTGTGCCTGTTGTACTACTTGGTGGCGTGTAAGAATTTGCAGTAGCACCGCTAATCGATGTCCAAGTTGTTCCGCCGTCACTGCTTTTTTGCCATTGGTAACTGAGCAGTGGATAACCGCCGGTAGCAGTAACGTTCAAACTTTGTGTGCCGGTAAGACATTCCGTAATACCGGTAGGTTGAGACGAAATGGAAACGACCGGATTGACGGTTATTTTTATTTCTTGAATCGGTCGGCACGATGTGCCGCCGTCCGGATTCAAAACGGCATATACATAATAAATAATAGTGGAAGCAGAAGCGTTCGGAAAATCGGCGGCATTGTAATTATAAGTTCCGGTATAAGGGCTGCTCGAACCCGTTGGCGTTACGGTTGCGAAAACTGGACCTGCGTAAATAGTAGCCGCTTCCGCAGCCGTCGGTGTTGCTCCGGCTATTTGTTCAGTAGTGAATTTTATGAACTTGATGCTGTTTGCTGAGTTAATTGTGGTATTGACTGTAATATTTGAACCCGCAGCTCCAACGCAAACGGATTGTGCCGCGCTTGGATTGGATAGTGTCGGACAAGTACAATTCACTAATACGGAACTTGTTGCCGTAACATTGTTCCAGTCCGTTACAGTAACGGAATAAGTACCATAAGCTAATCCGGATACGGATGCAGTTGTTGCTCCCGTTGACCAATTGTAAGTATAAGGTGTAATACCGCCCGCTGCGTTCGCCGTGATACTACCTGTGGCACTGCCGCAAACAGTTGTCACTACAAGCGGATTAACCTTCAAAGGTGAACAGCCTGAAAAGGCAACACCGTGTGGACCGTTTAAATTAGATGTAAGTGTTCTGTAGGTGGAGCCATCGGCGTCATAAATGTTAACTTGATTTTGTCCATAGTTAGCAATATAAAGCCTGCCGTCAGGTCCCCATACGATACCGGCATACGGATTAGCACCAGTCGGTAAAGTAACGAAAGTAGAGGGCGTACCGGTTGAATTTGTAAATTTTTCAACGCGCGCGCCGTTCGCCGTAATTACATTGACATATAAATCGTTGCCGAGCATCGCAATACCGCGCGGTGTTTCGGATAAAGGATAAGTTTTCAGTATCGAAACATAATTAAGTGTCGAGCCGTTAGTCGTATATTTATAAATCGAACCACCCGTTTGGTTGTTCGATATGTACATATTACTGAGCTTATCGAAACCTATACCGTTTGGTGCCGTAATGCGGCTATCCGTAAGTGTTGAAATTAAATTACCGTTCGTGTCATATACTTTCAAATTGGCGGCACCTTGATTGGCGAGATATAAATATCCATTCGGTCCTAATTTTATTTGTTCCGGAAAATTCAGCCCTGAACCGAATGAACCTAAAGCAGCGCCAGTATAAGGATTGAGTTTTACAATATTATTGCCGTTACCATTTGAAACGAGTAATTGTCCGTTCGGCAATTGATACATAAAATTCGGCGCATCTAAGCCCTGTGTAGAAGTAGCCAGTGTACCGAGAAAATTTCCTGAGGAATCATCAAAACGGTTAAGTGTGTTAGCACCGTAATTAACGACTAATACCGAAAAATTCGTGCATCCCGCAATAACACCCCGCGTAGCGCAAGTTAATGTTGCAGCCCATCCCGCTGATACATTTGAATTATCGGATGTAAATTTTGCAGTTAAACAAGTGCCGGAACCTGTAATAGTACCCGGAGAACTTGTACCGCTAAATTTACCAAGTGAGGTACTTGATGTAGAAGCGCCATCAAAAATTTCCAAAAAATCATAGCCGGATTCCGTTGAAAAAGAAGTAAAAGCCATTTGCAACGCTTTACCGGAAGTGCTTGAACAAAAAGTAATCGAATTGTTTTCGTTATTTTGGTAATTTGCACCCGATCCGCCCGAGCCATAAAAAGTGCCGGAACACGTATTTATGGTTGTGCCGTTCAATGTACTGTTCAGGCTATAAGTTTGCGCCTCCGCTCTTTCGGTACAGATTAGGTTTACTAAAAAAAATAAAGAGAGTATTGCCGCAAAATATCCGGTTTCTACCGGTTTTTGCTGCAAGTAATTTTTCCGAAAAAGAAGCTTCATAAAGAAGCAAAAAAAATTCATATTTTTATGTCTGGGAAAAAGGCATCTTAGAAAAAACTTTCACAACTTATACAAACAAGTGTTTTGTAATTTTTATTTATTAAAGCGACATTACACAACTTTGAATATAGAATCAAAAATTGTTCTTACGTATTTTTCAAGTTAAAGGTACATTTATCGAATTTTTTTTAATTGAAAACGGTACAAAATATCGCTGAATTCAAATCAAAAAAGGTAAACTCACCACGCGACACGTCTACCCGCTCAATATAAATCTCTGTGTCTTTTGTTCAGCCGGTTAGTCGGTTGATAACATGTAATGCTCCATATTGCCAAAATAAACTGAAAACTTTATTATTTTAAAACTTAGGTGTCAATATATCCTGTTTGCCGAACCCGACTGTAAAACCCGTTGCTGAAATAATGGCACCAGCTGAAATGAATATATCGCTTGAATCCGTAAATCAACTGCACCTTAGTTAGCCACGAGGGGCATCATAATGAGTAACCGGAGAACTGATGATGTTGTCAGCAATAATTTTACCGTCTGCTATATACGCTGATGTAAATGATGAGCTAATTCCATTCAAAGTAACGGTACCGCTATTAAAAAATACAAAATCGCCGTTAGAACTTAACTCCCCCGATAATATTATATGTATCATCAACCACATCGTAGATGCAGTACCTGCATCGGGCGCACCGTTAAAACCAGTATACGCATTGTGCTTGGAAGTTGCACAGGTTTGAGCCCGTATTGCACAAATATCGATAAAACAGATTAGAAATACAATAAACGTTTTTAATATAATTTTCATCAAAAGTTAAAGAGGTTTTTAAATTAAAATATTATCTGAAATTTCGAAATAATTAAAAACTGACACATTTTGCTGTAATTAACAAAAACGCACAAGATGAAGAAATAAAAGTGAATGGAAGTATACGAAACGGTTGTTATTTTTAAAGTTTTACAGCTAAAAAAAATAAAAATCCAATACGCTATTTCTAATATTATTTACCGTTTTTTCTGCACTTTAGCACTTCAAAAATGCTTGATTTTTCATCCGCTCTTAGTTGTACGCAGCTTACTTTAATTTATTTAGTCTTAATCAAACTTTCAATGTTATAAATTACCAAAATCTATACCAATTTACCGATTCAATTAACGATGTAGTTAGATTACTCTCAAAAACAGTAATAGAATTTTGCGTAATAACAGTATATATTTTATTTCGTATCACATTCTTAAAAAGCTATTCTCTTTCGGGTCATAAAATCGTATTTTAAAATGATTTCGCGCCTTTACCGCCGTGCATTAAATAGGAATAAACCCTTTAACTGCGAAACCTGACTTGAGAGGAGCGAAGCGGTTTTTCATATTTTTTTTATGATTTAAAGAAAATTTATGATTGTGGTTGTTGAATTTCGAGTAAAAAGCAAATAACAAATTTCAAGATTTTCACTAAATATTAAAGCAACAAGCGTAACAGAATGCTAAGTAAATCAATAAAAGAAGACGTCATAAATAATTGTTATAATCAACATTCTATTAAAAAAAATACTATAGTTACCCATGTCTGAATTAGGATAAAATTTTTCAGATAATTAATTTTGATGGGGTTAAACTGTTTTAGTTATTATTCTTTACCAAAACAAACGTTTCAGATGAACAAATTTATTTACTCACTTTTATTTGTATGGATTTTGGCTTTAGGTTTTACAGCCAACACAAATGCCGAAATTTGCCGACCCGCAGTAGACTGTAAAGCCGGAACTGCCGATAATATCGGTTGGGCAACGCAAAACTTTTTTAACGACGGTTTCACAACGTCATGGAATTTTCAATTGGAGTTGTATTTCAAGAAAACACCGATGGTACTGCTTGCTTAAAAGGCGTTATTACGTAATTCGGTACAGGTGTAGTCGGCATTCCGGCGCGTAGCTTTACCGTAAAAGTTAATTTTACAGGTAAAGCTTCTACAACAACCGGTACACCGGAAACGAATAATTTATGCGGACCCCTCGATGTTAGTACTTGGTCTTATTATACTATTTTGTCAGGAACTCTGACGGGAGTAAATGGAACTGCTGCACAAGGTGCGCAATTAACTTTAGCGTCTCATATGATGCCGGCACAATACGGAATCGGTGCCGTCAATCAATGTCTTGAAACCAATACATTAGGTTTAACCGGTTGGGTTCAGTGGCAAGTGGTGACTCAGCCTTCAAACGGTTGGTTACTTATAATGCCTTACCCTTCTCAACTTGTTTTCGGGCAAGCAGATATTTGTATCAATATCAATTGTACACCGACTAACAGCGGCGGCGGAAATCCGCCGGTAGCCAATCCGGATAACGCGACAACACCGCAAAACACGCCGGTAACGATTGTCCCTTTGGCGAATGATATCATCAACGGTACTTATCAATCCATAACTATTAAATCGCAACCTGCAAACGGGACGGCTGTTGTTTCAGGTAAAAATTTTACCATTTAACATTTATAATCAAATCAGTAATGGTACAGAAATAACCTTTCATTTTGAAAAGTTTGTTTTGTAAGTTATTTTAAGCCTCGCTCAACATATTATTGAGTGAGGCGTTTTTTTGCGGTAATTCGTTCAATCCGCGTTTAAAAAAAATTTTTTTCTACTTGTTTATAATTATTTATGTTATTCCATAAATAAAGATGCTAAAATTACCGTGCTTAATATTTGGATAACATTCGTTTTCAGGTTAACTTTGTTTCGATAAGTTTTATTTTTCAATTTTTTAAACAAAATGTACTATGACAAGCTTAAAAAACTTAAAAGCCGATCTTAACGAGGTTAAAATGGATGTTTTATCCGCTTCGGAATTGTCAAATCTGAAAGGCGGTTGCGGCAGCTATTACGGCGGCGGCAAATCCGGCAAAAACAATTACGGCGGCGGCAAATCCGGCAAAAACAATTACGGCGGCGGCAAATCCGGCAAAAACAATTACGGCGGCGGCTACGGAAGTTGTTGCTCTTGTTATTGCCACGGATAACCGGTGAGATAAAACCCGAAAATCCTTTCGGTAAAATACTGAAATCCCTCTGTTTTTTAATTAAGGCGGAGGGGTTTTTGTTTTTTCCGAAACCGGTATCCGTAAAATCATATAATTAGAAAACTATGCCGCAACAAAAATACATACTGTCCGACGGGTTTGAATTAACGGAAAATCCGGAAAGCCCGAACGGGCACCGGTTCACGATGTACAATAAAGCGATGGAAGAATCCGTATTGCTGAATGAATCCATTTTCTTTTTCCTGAAAAACTTTGAACAGGCGAATACTTTGGAAGCCGTTACGGATATATTCGCCGCGCTCACGGAATCATCGCGGGAAGAAGTGCGACCGGTTGTACGCGGGTTCCGGCGGCAAATGTCGCACAGAGGCGTACTGCTGGTACATAAAAAAAACCGTACGGACAAAAATTTTGAAGAACGCGGTAAAATTTTACCTGAAGGACATTTCAAGGACGAATTCCGCATCGAAAAGCACTTGTCTTCCAACGTACCGCTTCATGTTTATACGGCCCGCGACACGCTGAAAAATAAAAAAGTAATCCTGAAAGTATTGCAGTTTCCGAAAAAAATATCGGAAAAAGGGCGTGCGCGCGACTTGAAATTATTCGAAAAAGAATTTCTTATTTTAAGCCGCCTTTCCCACCCCAACATCGCCGGACTGCTCGATTTCAGAAATGATTACGCCGTCACGGAACACGTTGAGGGTGAAGAACTTTACGTGAAAATCAAAGATAAAAAAGAACATAGTCTGAAAACGCGCCTGAGTTGGTTACTGCAGATTTTTGAAGCAATAGCTTATTTACACGAAAAAAATATTTTACACGGCGATATTCATTACTCCAATGTTTTAATCACCGGCACGGGCACGGCGAAAATCATAGATTTCGATTTGGCATGTTTCGTCAATGACCCTGACGCCCGCACCGGCGGCATGCGCCCGTTTATTCCGCCGGAAAGGATAGATATGAATGCTTTCGAATTTTACAAAAATCTGCCGGATTTCCGTTCCGAAGTACACCAGTTGGGTGTATTGACTTATTTTGCCGTTTACGGCAACACACCGTTCGGAGAAGAAACCTGGCGCGAAACAGCCGGAGCGATTCGTGAAAATGTTCCGCTTTTCGCCGATTCGGACAATTTCGGCAATGTTATTCCCGATCCGTTAAAAAAATTTTCGGCTGTTTGTTTGAAAAAAAACCCGATGGAACGGTTTTCTTCGGCAACGGATGCTTTAATAAATTTCAGAAATTTATTTTAAAAGATCGCACATAAAAAAATTGAAATTTAAAAAGATAAATGGACTTGTACAAATTTCTACCGCTCGAAAAAGAGTAAGTACCCATTGTGGAAGCCGTTTGAGAAGTACCTAAAACTGTTCCGGCTGCATTATAAGCCGTAGCCGTAACACGCGCAAATTCCGGTTCAATCGGGATTGCTCGCCGTTTGCGTTTTATCCGCATTAAAATCGCGGAAAACCGTAACGCTCACTTGCGCTTGCAGTCCCTAAATGACCGAAACGAAAAGAAGAATAGTAAACAGTGCGAACAATGCGGCGGAAAGTCTTTAAAAGGATTTTTCCGCGCGCAAAAGCGCACCGAATTATAATAGAGATTCGATCTCATTTTAGCCCTGAATTTTATAAGTGGTTATGATTGAATGTCGTGGTTTTTTGAATTTTATATCTGCGGATAGTTTCTCTGCAAACTAAACGAGATCGTGCGTAACATCCGTTAGTTTCTTACCCTCAAATATTCCGGATTTAGAAATACGGATTACGGGTATGAATTTTCTTTTTTTGTTTCGGGTTTTTTAAATTTTTAAAAATATTCGGGACTTGTAAAATAAGGGGTTATACGAAAAGTGATGCGCGTAACATTATTTTTTTCTTATACCGGCATTTTAATTGTAAATAATAAATCGATAATTAGTTAACGGGTTTATATTTGCGTTCGGATAAAAAGATTCGGAAAGAGAAAATCAACATCTAACCACGTAACAAACTGCGAAAGCTTCCCGTCAATATGAAAAGAGTACTTGTGACCGGTGCTGCCGGATTTTTGGGCTCGCACTTATGCGACCGTTTTATTGCCGAAGGTTTCCATGTTATCGGTATGGATAACCTGATTACGGGTGATTTAAAAAATATTGAGCATTTAATGCCGTTGAAACATTTCGAGTTTTACAACCACGATGTGTCAAAATTCGTTCATGTTCCCGACAAATTGGATTATATCATGCACTTCGCATCGCCGGCAAGTCCGATAGATTATTTGCAAATGCCGATACAAACTTTGAAAGTCGGCTCGCTCGGTACGCATAATTTATTGGGTTTGGCAAAATCAAAAGGTTCGCGTTTCATGATTGCTTCTACGTCGGAAGTGTACGGCGATCCGCTCGTGCATCCGCAAGTAGAAGAATATTGGGGCAACGTAAATCCGATTGGTCCGCGCGGTGTTTATGATGAAGCCAAACGTTTTCAGGAAGCAATGACCATGGCTTACCACCGTTATCATGGCGTTGAAACGCGCATCGTCCGTATCTTTAATACTTATGGTTCGCGTATGCGTATTAATGATGGACGTGTGTTGCCGGCGTTTTTTTCGCAAGCCATTCGCGGTGAAGGTCTGACGATTTTCGGCGACGGTACGCAAACGCGCTCGTTCTGCTATGTTGATGATTTGGTAGAAGGAATTTACCGGTTGTTGTTGAGCGATTACGATTTGCCGATGAATATCGGTAATCCGTCCGAAATCACGATGATGCAATTCGCGCATGAAATAATGGATTTGGTAAAAAATCCGAAAGCCTACATAGATTTTCGTCCGTTACCCGTTGACGATCCGAAACAGCGCCAACCGAATATCGATAAAGCGCGCGACATTTTAGGTTGGGAACCGAAATTTGACCGCGCCAAAGGTTTGGCACTCACTTACGAATATTTTAAAAAAGCAGTAGAATGAGTAATTAATTATTAATAATTAAAAAATGAGCGGAGAAAAAATTTCTTCGCGCATTTTTTTTATTTCTACAATAAAAAATTTCCGAAAAAAATTTCCGAAAAAAATTTCCGAAAAAAATTTCCGAAAAAAATTTCCGAAAAAAATTTCCGAAAAAAATTTCCGAAAAAAATTTCCGAAAAAAATTTCCGAAAAAAATTTC
>JBBRQS010000027.1:0-43218 GCA_038226035.1 Chitinophagales bacterium
AATTCAACGCAAGTACAAGACATCAGCGCGTTGAAAGACCTGACGCAATTGAAGTCGCTTGATTTAAGTTCAACGCAAGTACAAGACATCAGCGCGTTGAAAGATATGCTGCAATTGCAATGGCTTGATTTAAAATCTACGCACATACAAGACATCAGCGCATTGAAAGATATGCTGCAATTGCAAACGCTTATATTAAATTCAACGCAAGTACAAGACATCAGTGTGTTGAAAAATTTATTTACGAAAGAAGATTTTAGAATAAGAGTAAATAACTGCCCACTGCCAAAACCTTTGCTTGCCGCTGTAAAAAAAGGCAATAAAGCTGTACTCAATTACTTCAACAAACCTAAGCAATATCTTTATGAAGCACGGGTGTTAATATTGGGTGAACCGCGCGCGGGTAAAACGACCTTGCGTCGAAAACTAAAAAGTATAAGTGCGCCAATGCCATTACCTACCGAAAGTACAAAAGCATTTGACATTGAAATTGATCCTTACAATTGCGATATTGAAATAGACGGCAAAAAACAAAAAATGAAATACCATCTTTGGGATTTCGGCGGGCAAGATTATTACCGGTTATTGCACCAATTATTTGTTGCGGAGCAATCCATTTATGTGATTGTAACGGATACCGACAGAAGTAAAAACGAAGAAGAAATTGATTTTTGGTTGGATACGATTCAAAGACTCGGAAAAGACAAGCAAGGCAATTATAGCCCTGTGATTTTATTCCAAAATCCGAAAACAAACCGCGAAGGCGGCGAATTCAGCGACTTGAAAAAACGCTACAAGTTTTGGCAACAATCGGAAACGTTTGTCATTAACTTGGATAAAATTGCGTCATGCAACGTAGACACTTTCGATAAAAAAGAATTAGAGCGTTTCAATCGTTTTAAAAATTATTTAGAAGAAAGTTTTTGTGCTTTAAAACATGTTGGTCAAGAAATGCCAACAGAATGGATAAATATTCGGAAAGTTTTGGATAAAAAACAAAAAGAAAATTGGATTACGGTTGAAGCATTCAATAAAATTTGTACGTCGAAAGGAATGGAAGATCCCGAAGAACAAGACGATTTGTTGGATATTTTTCGTACACTCGGTTTTTTGCTGCATTATAAAGATTCCGCTCTTAAAGGTATGGTGATTTTAAATACCGAATGGGTGGCGGATGCTTTGTATCGCGTGTTGGATGACGGTATCGTAAAAAGAAATAAAGGTTGGTTTGCAAAAGCAGATGCAGAAAAAATTTGGTTCGAACCTCGGTATAAAAACAGAACGGAAGAATTATTAGCTTTAATGAAAGAGTTTAAGTTAAGTTATTACAATGATGGTTCGCAAAAATATATAGTACCCGCAAAACTTCCCGAAGATACAGAAGGTTTACCTGAATGGAATACTGAATACAATGTGCGTATGTATTTGCAATACGATTGGTTGCCACGAGCTATTGCCACACAACTTATTGTGAGTTTGCACAATGATATTGTACAGTTTGATAACGGTGAACAATGGATTTGGAGAAAAGGGGCAGTATTGGATGGTCGGCGATTGGATTTAAAAAATACGCAAGTTCGTATCGAAGATAATTGGCGCGATAACCGCATTGAGTTGAGTGCGCGTGGTGCATCAAGTGAATTTCTTATCAGAGAAGTAATAAAAAATTGGCGCGAAGTGCATCAACCTTTTGAAGATAAAACGGAAGTAACGAAAGTAATTTTATGTGCGTGTGTAACGTGTATTAAACTAAATAAACCGCACTCGTTTAAATATGAAAACGTATTAAATGCTTTAGAAAAAAGTAAGCCATTACAATGCCAAGAGTCTTTAGAAGATTTTAAACCCAAAGATTTACTCAGAGGTATTTTCGATGAGACAACTATTTCGGTGGATGAATTTATAAAGAAAGGAGGGAAGATACATGAAGAACTAAAAATATTAATAGCTTCTGGCGATTTAGAAAGTGCGCTTAGTAAATTACCAAACGATAAAATCATCACAATTTTGAAAAATCAATTTACTCACTTATGGGAAAATAAAATGAAGAATACGCTTACCTTTGGTGAAGCACAACGAGAAGAAAATAAAATCACTATTGCTTTATTACAATATTTAGATGAAGGAAAAAATATGGAAGGTATGACGCGCGATTATTTTAACAGATTGATGAAATGAAAATCTTTTATGTTTTTAACCGCATCCCCGCTCATCAAAACTTATAAACCCCGCCGCCCTATCATTTCATCTTAAAACGCAAAAAATAAAACCGCCTCATCGACCCGAAAAAAGTCAGTGAGGCGGTTTTTATTTATCAAATTGCAGCATAATTGGTGTATTGACGCTTGAAGGGAGCGTGAAAACCCAAAACTATATCTGATTGCGCAACACCGCGCCGTTCAAGTTCACCTACCAAATCGAAATCGGTAGCGTCTTCTTGCACCCAAATTTTATTATTTTTTATATCGAGGTGAAAAACCGGATAGTATACCCGTTTACCGTTTTCCCATCCGATTGTCAGAATTTGATAGTGATCGTGTATCGTATCAATGAGTAATTGCTCTTCCACTTCATCTTTCGGCGAGGAAACGGACGGAATATTCGTATATTCATTCAATATATCAATAATAATTTTTCGATAAGTTTCTAATGAATCAGCCATGTGATGATAGTTTTTGAATTACTGTTGAAAACAATTAAGTGAATTTTTTCTTCCATTATAGTTTCTTTTATAATTTGTTTTTGAAAAAAGATACATAAATATCTTCGTCAATTGCCAAAAAAAGTGTTCTGTTTATACCGGCATTCGACAATCCGCGCCTGTAAGTATCATATTGTCCTTTAGCTTCGTAAAAATCATTTAATTTAGACTTTCCTAAAAAACTCTTTATTTCTACGGCTATTTCTTGATTACCTTTATTAGCTGCAATAACTTGTTCGGCTGCCAAATCAATTTCCATTCTCAATCCGCCTGTTTTCAAAATAAACGGATCATGCGTTATCTGCCAATTTTCTTTTTCTAAAATTTCCCGGACGAGTGTATGAAATATATCTCTTGCCATAATAATTGTTTCAGTAACAAAATTAAGCAATTATTACAACTAAAAAATAGTTTTTTCTGATCGGCAATTTTATAAACTTCTCAGCTTTGCCGCTCACTCCAAAAATTATGAACAAACCATACAAATTAAAAATCTTTTTCCACCCCCAAATAAAAACCCCGATAATTAATAAATATCCTGAAAACAAATATTTTTTATTGTATTTTTGTGCTTTGAAATTATTATTCTCCGTGCCGATATGATTTTATAAACTATCCCCTCATTTTGCAGCATATTTTTATAACATGAACAACTCAACTTACAACACCGGAATTTTATTTTTTGAGAATAGAATTAAATATTTTTCGGAAAAGTTTTTTCAAAATATTTTTCCGAAAAAAAATAATTCTGTAAAAAATCTTTTCGATTTTTTATTTCCGCCGATTATTTTTTGTGCGATTATTTTTTTCGGTATGCCGACGGGTGTGCGGGCGCAAATAATTTACGTTGCGCAATTCGGTACCGGCGACGGTTCGTCGTGGCAAAAAGCGCAGAGCAGTTTAGTAAAAGCTTTGGCGCAAGCACGCCCGAACACACAAGTGTGGGTGATGAAAGGAACTTATTATCCGACGCAATGCACGACTTGCAGCGTGAACGATCGTCGGCAAGCATTTAATTTTCCGGAAGGCGTGAGCGTTTTCGGCGGATTCAGTGGTTATGAAACCTCTCCGACGCAACGCGACATGAAAAACGCAACAACAATTTTGAGCGGAGATATTGACCGCGACGGTTTGCCGAACAACAACAGTTACAGTGTCATTTATACTTACGGTCTCAGTTCGAAATCCGTCGTTGACGGTTTTACGATCTCCGGGGGCAATGCGAACGATACTGCGGCGGCAGCCGGCGAAATAAATTCGAGCGGCGGCGGTTGGTTCAACGATTGCCGCGATACGGTGAGCGAACCGACGATTCGTAATTGTACGTTTAAGAACAATTACGCTTATACTTTCGGTGGAGGTTTGTTCAATAATATGTTTCGGGGTAAATGCCGAAGTCAGGTACTCAATTGCACATTCGCCAACAATTACAGCCACAGTGTAGGCGGTGCAGTCAATAATTTTGCTGTAGATGGCGGTATTTGTTCGGCACGTTTCGAGTTTTGTAATTTCGTGAACAATAAATCCGATGAATCCGGCGGCGCGGTATCTAATGACGGCGAGCGCGGCACAAATTTATCCATGTATATCAATTGCAGTTTTATCCACAACGAATGTCCGTATTCCGACTCGGTCATTACGTACGGCGGTGCAATGTACAATCTCGGGAAAAACGGTAACTCTTCACCGTCTGTTATTAATTGTTTGTTTTGGGCGAATAAAGCTTACGGCGGTGCAATGTATTGCTTGGGTTACAAAGGCAAAAGTAATCCGCAAATTACGAACTGCATTTTTTATAAAAACGAAGCGCATACGTGCGGCAGTATTTATTCAAACGCCGGAGATACAACGGGTAATGCTTCGCCGACGATTGTCAATTCTATTTTTCTGAAAAATAAAGCGGCATTGGCACCGATCTTCAGAAATATTTACGGTGCGCCGCATATCAGTTATTCTATCGTTGATACGACGAGTTGCGCCGGTACGCACAGTGGTTTGGGTTCCGGTACTGTGTGCGGTTCGGGCATGATATATAATGAAGATCCGATTTTTACGGATCCGGACAACGGCGATTTCCGTTTCAAACCGGGTTCGCCGGCAATAAATACCGGCAATACCGGCATAGTAAATACATTGGGTTTACTTTACGATTTGGATAGTATGCCGCGCGTGGTGAAAGGTATCGTAGATATCGGTTGTTATGAATTTACGGGTTTGAAATTTTTTCAGCCGGAAATCGTGACGCATCCTGCCGATGTAATAATTTGCGAAAAAACCAATACCTTTTTCAAAATAAAAGTAAGCGGTACGCCGCCGCTTATTTATGATTGGTATAAAAATGATACCCTCTTCAAAGCCGCCGGATCGGATACACTTTTCGTGAATAATGCCACGGCGAGTAATGCCGGATATTATAAATGTATCGTCAGAAATAATATCGGACAGGCGGTAGCGACATTTCCGGCACTTTTAACCGTAAAGCCCTTACTACCGGTTTCGGTCAGTTTGGAAACCGTTTTGCCGCCGAAGTGCGAAGGCGACAGCATCACGTTGAAAGCACGCACGCTTAACGGCGGAAAAACGCAACGTCTTATTTGGTTATTGAACAGCGTTTCGTTGGGTTTGCCGGACAGTGACACAATAATTACCGTAATGGCGGGCAGCCGTTATTTCAAATACAATTGTCAATTGATTTCGTCGGAAGTGTGTGTACAGAAAAATTATGTACCTTCCAATTTTATAAACGTCAGCGATTTAATTAACACCAAAATAACCGCTACGCTGAATAATCTGAGCGTCAGTCGCGCTTCGTATTGCATCAGCGATAAAGTGTATTTAGAAGCGACGGGTACGAATTGGGGTTACGCGCCTCAAATAGATTGGTACAAAAACGGTAAAACCTTAAATTACCATCAGCCTTATCTTATTATTGATTCCTTGCGCCGCAATGATACTGTTTCCGTTTCAATTATTTCATCGGAATCGTGCGCCGATAAACTCACACCGACCGACCTGTTCGTGAATACGAGAAGTGATAATTGCCTCAACGGGCGCAGCAATACCGCTAAACATCAACCGAGTATTTTTCCGAATCCTTCCGCGACATCGCGTTTAACGATAGAACACGGCGATTGGTCAGGGCGTTTGCAGATTGATGTACTGACTGCGGACTGCCGTGTGCTGCAAACAACAATTATTCCGGATGCCGCAGCGCAAAACGCTACCGACATTGATACCGGTGTTGCTGCCAACGGTCTATATTTTATTCGAGTGAGCGGCGATACGGACTCGAAAATGTATAAGTGGTTTTTAGCTCGATAGAAATCCGTTAAAATAAAAAATCCACGCTCGAATTACTTTAGGCGTGGATTTTTTATTGTTCAATCATTTTTTTAGTGATGTTGATGTGCATGTGCTTCAACATAAGAAATAGCCTGACCGACAGTAGTTATTTTTTCTGCTTGTTCGTCGGGAATGTTGATGTCAAATTCCTTTTCAAACTCCATGATTAATTCTACCGTGTCGAGTGAATCTGCTCCCAAGTCCTGTGTAAAACTTACGTTCGGACCGATTTCACTTTCGTCAATGCCCAATTTATCGACAATTATTTTAGTAACTCTTTCTGCGACAGTTGCACTAGTTGCCATGATTTGAAATAATAGATTGCGTAAAAAAAATGGTGAATAAAATACTATTTAGTCAATGATAAATCCGTTCGTTCGGACTCTAAATTTGCGCAAAGGTAACACTTACAAAATGTGATGTCAAAAGTTTTTATCAATTCTTTTTTGAAAGTGTTGTAATTATTTGCAAACAGCATGAAAGCGGACGCAAAAATACGCTTTATTTTTCGCTTACAGCGTTTTAGTTGAACTCGACCGAAAAATATTTTCTTAAAATACGGTATCAGACGTTCTTTTTCGCGTTTTACTTTAATTTTGCACGTCGCTTTTTTTATCTTCTTTAAGAATTAGTTTGCGAAAAAATAAACCTCTTTTGCGTGTTTTGTAAGGGTTCAAAAATTTAACCCCGCTCTTAACGGCAAATAAACTTGGGGTTCAAAATTTTGAGTCCTTACAAAACGTATTTTTTTAGAAAATAATTCCGCGTGAGTCTACATCAAAATCTACGGCATGGGTAAAGTTTATTTTGAAGAAAAAAAATTTGAAAAAGCGAATTTCTCCGAAAATGCTTTACCCAAAGGCAATTACGAAAACTGCACGTTCCGGAATTGTATTTTCACGAACGGTGATTTAATGCAAATTAATTTTTCGGATTGTATTTTTTCGGATTGCGATTTGAGTTTGGCGAAAATAGCTCAAACCGCTTTCAAGAATGCGGCGTTCAAAGACTGTAAACTTTTAGGTCTTAATTTCGAGCATTGTAACGATTTTTTATTTTCGGTCAGTCTCGAACGTTGTAACCTGAATTTTTCTACATTTTACAAGTTGAAACTGAAGAATACGATGTTCAAAAATTGCAGTTTGCAGGAAACGGATTTTTCGGAAACGGATTTAACCGCCGCCGTATTCGATAACTGCGATTTACTGAAAGCCGTATTCGATAATACTGTTTTAGAAAAAGCCGATTTCCGTACCGCTTATAATTATGCGATAGACCCGGAAAAAAATCGCCTTAAAAAAGCAAAATTTTCTCGCGACGGAATACACGGGCTTTTGTTGCGATATGGGATTGAGGTTGTGTAAGATTTTAAGTTATATTGAAATTGAAGTCGAGTTCTGAGATTTTAAAAAAAGGCGTAGCCTCGACAAATGTTTAAACTCACGTTAATTGAAAAAATTTGATTCCCGTTTATGACTGAAAAGCATACAAAACCGTCGGCTATTTATAAATATATTGCGGTGGAAGGAAATATCGGTGCCGGTAAAACAACGCTTTGCAAACTGCTATCGCACGATTTTGATTGTCGGTTGGTTTTGGAAAGTTTTGCCGATAATCCGTTTTTATCGTTGTTTTATAAAACGCCGGAACGGTTTGCTTTGCCCGTAGAATTATTTTTTATGACCGAACGGATAGAACAAATGCAATTGGCAATCGCCGCTTCAAAAAAGGATGATAAACCGATTGTGGCAGATTATTTTTTTGAAAAAACGGCACTTTTCGCTGAAAATAATTTGAAAGGCGACGAATTCGCACTTTTTAAACGGCTGTATCAATTGAGTGCCGCCGCTATCCGTTCGCCGGATTTAATTATTTATCTGCATCTCACACCCCGCGAATTGTTGATAAATATAAAAAAACGCGGACGCGAATATGAAGCGAATATTTCCGAAGATTATTTGAAAAAAATAGAAAAAAAATATTTTGATTATCTGCAAGCCGAAAAAAAAATACCTGTACTCGTGCTGCATCTGAAAGATAAATATGACGAACACGCTGATACGGTGTATCAAACCGTAAAATCGGTATTATCCGAAAAACACGCTGAGGGCATTCGAGATATTATTTTCTGAAGCGCATACGGATTTTAAAAATGCCGACTTATGAATCAACATAAGTCGGCATTTTTTTTCCGATTTTGTAAAAAATCAGCTTTTTTTGTTGAACATACCGACGATCCAAGGCAAGAGTGCGGAACCGGCTGCCGAAGCAATCCAAGAACCGATATTGCCCGCACTTGAGCCGGTTGTTACAGCAATACCTAATACGCCCCCAAGTGCCGCCGGCAAAACATTACCGCCAACAACGCCTGAAAGAATATTACCTATGTCGCCGAAGCCTGAACCTTTACCTAACTGACCCATAAGCCAGCCGCCGGATGCACCTATCACTGAATTAACTAAATAACCCATAATTGTGTTGTTTAAAGTAATTTGAAAAATTTCTTTCTATAAAAAGTGCAGTAATAATCGCCTTCAGAGGCGAAGCTGGACTAAGAGGATCGTCGTAATTTTTAGAAAAAATCACGACGATCCTAAAACCCTCTCCGGCAGGCCGAATTTCGGGCGAAGCGGGAAACAGCCCTGAAATAGTTATCACTGCACTTTTTACAGAAAGAAAATTTTTACGTTTTGTTCTATTTCTAACACGAAAATTTCTTTTATTCCAATTATGCAAATAAAAGAAATCGAAATGTTATTTTTGCAATAAAGAAATTCCGTTAAACAAATTTTCATTATCGCATCATACAGCAAATATATTGCTTAATTTCAAAATAAAAGCAGTTTTAAATTTTTTTTATTTTACAACCGCGCCGTTCATAAAACCGACAGGCGGTGTTACAAAAGCCAATTTACCTTCTGCATCTTCCGCCATCAAAATCATACCGTTCGATTCTATACCGCGCATTTTGCGCGGTGCCAAATTCGCGACTATTATTACTTGTTTGCCGGTAATTTCTTCGGGCGTAAAATGTTCGGCGATGCCGGAGCAAATCGTGCGCACTTCAAAACCTACATCTACCGTAAGTTTTAAAAGTTTATCCGCCTTCGGTATCCGCTCGGCAGCAATAATAGTCGCGGTGCGGATATCCGGTTTGATAAATTCATCGAAACTAATACTTTCTTTGACCGGTGCGTGTTGTGTCGCGGGCATTATCACAGGATTTTCTGCACTTATTGGCGTTTCTTCCGCCGGAATTATTTCGGGTAGCATGGTTTTTTCGTTTTCGTTTTCCGATAATTTATTCATTTGCTTTTCTATTGTTTCATCACTGATGCGGGTAAATAAATGCACGGGATCGCCGATAGTTTGACCCGTATTTATAAGCGGTTGCTTGTTTTTTAAAAGTTCCAGCATTTTTGCCCAATCCCCGTTTTCCAATTTCGGCGCGTTCAACAATTTGCGCAAACGTGTTGACAAAAACGGTAAAAAAGGTTGCGTGACTACGCTCAAAATGCTTACTATTTGTAAACTTAGATTCAAAACACTTGCGGTAATTTCCGGATCGGTTTTAAATTTTTTCCATGGTTCGTTATCTTGCAATATTTTATTTCCAAGTGTAGAAATATCCATCACGCCTTGTAATGCCGTTCTGAAATCGAATTTTTCTATGGCTTTATTAATCTCTTTAACAAGATTTAATAATTCGGATTCCGGTTCATAATTATTACTGATCACTGACCACTGACTACTGACCACTGCAACGGGCACTTTTCCGTCAAAATATTTATGCGTTAAAACAAAAACACGGTTAATGAAATTCGCTAAATTACCGACCAATTCGTTATTGGTCGTTTCCTGAAAACGCTTCCAAGTAAATTCCGAATCTTGTAACTCCGGCATATTTTTAATCAGATTGTAGCGCAATTCATCTTGTCCGTTCGGAAATTCTTCCAAATATTCATGCACCCAAACCGCCCAATTTTTTGATGTAGACATTTTACGTCCCTCCAAATTCATAAATTGGTTAGCGGGTACATTGACGGGCAAAATAAAATCGCCGTGCGCTTTCAATAGTGCCGGAAAAATAAGGCAGTGAAACACGATATTGTCTTTACCGATAAAATGAATAAGTGCGGTATCTTCGTTTTGCCAATATTTTTTCCATGCGTCAGGCGTATGCTTATCTATTGCCCATTGTTTTGTTGCAGAAATATAACCGATCGGTGCATCAAGCCAGACATACAATTTTTTTTGTCCGCTCGCATCAATTTCCGGCGGCACCGGAATACCCCAATCCAAGTCGCGCGTCATGGCGCGCGGTTGCAATCCACCGTCTAACCACGACTTACACTGCCCGAGTACATGCGGTTTCCAGTCGTCAGGATTGTGTAAGGTCACATCGTCCGCGATACCTTCATTAATCCATTTATTTAGCCACGCTTCGTATTCATTGAGTTTGAGGAACCAATGTTTAGTTGTTTTTTTTATCGGCACCGAACCGCTTAATGTAGAGCGAATCGGCGGCAACAAATCATTCGGACTCAATGCCGATCCGCAGCGTTCGCACTGGTCGCCGTAAGCATCCGGATTACCGCACACCGGACAAATGCCGATGATGTATCTGTCTGCCAAAAACATTTGCTTTTCTTCATCAAAATACTGTTCGTTTTCTACGACTTCGAAAGCACCGTTTTTGTGTAAAGTTCTGAAAAAATCTTGCGCCGTCTCGAAATGCAAAGGCGAACTTGTTCTGTGAAAAATATCGAAAGCGATGCCCATTCCTTCAAAAGTGGCGCGAAACTGTGCGTCGTATTTATCAATAATTTCGCGCGGCGTTAAACCGTCTTTCATTGCGCGAATCGTAATCGCGGCACCGTGTTCGTCACTGCCGCAAACCCATAACACGTCGCGTCCCTGCAAACGCAAATAGCGCACATAAACATCTGCGGGAATATAAGCCCCGGCTAAATGCCCGATATGCAACGGTCCGTTCGCATACGGCAGTGCCGAAGTAATCATGTATCTTTTCGGTTGCTTTATCATCTTTTTTAAATTATCGTAATTCGGCGACATGCCTGCTGGAAATAAAACGCAAATGTAATTCGTATTTTTCGATTTCGTATGAGCGTATTTTTCTCTTCACAACAAGAAAACCCGGATTAAAAAAATCCGGGCAACAAAAATTTTTCGTATTTTTGCCAATATGTCCGGAATACCACTTACTGTTTTATGTTGCATCGTTTGAGCGACACATTAATGAATCACGCATGAATAATTTTAAGCGCGTCGCGAATAAAATAATGTCGACATTACAAGCCGAAAAAAAAGCAGCCGAGTGGCGCGCAAAAAATAAAAAAATCGTATTTACTAACGGGTGTTTCGATATACTGCATTATGGACACGTGCATTATCTCGCCGATGCCAAAAATGCCGGCGATTATCTCGTCGTAGGTATCAACTCTGCCGCCTCCGTAAAAAGATTAAAAGGTGCGCATCGTCCGATTAATGACGACCTCACGCGCTTTCATTTATTAGCAGCACTCGCTTTCGTGGATATAGTCGTTGAATTCGATGAAGACACGCCACTCGAACTCATAAAAAAAATAAACCCGAATGTTTTAGTCAAAGGCGGTGATTGGCAACCCGCACAAATCGTCGGCTCGGATTTTGTTTTAGCCGGCGGCGGTGAAGTGAAAAGTTTACCGTTCGTTGCTGGGTATTCTACTACGAATATTGAGGCGAAGATTAGAAGTTGGAAAAGTGAGTTGTAGCTTGTATTAAAATAGAAATCAAAATGCTGCAAAAAAATAAAATTATAGAAGATTTATTCCTGCAATTTAAACCTACTATTGGCGAAGACTACGGCCGATACAAAAATCATGTGTATCGCGTTTTTTATAATTGTATTTTAATAGATAGCGACAGCAACCATTCTGATAAATACGCCATAGCTGCCGTATTTCACGACATCGGCATCTGGACAAATCATACCTTTGACTATTTACAACCTTCAATAGCTCAAGCAAAAAAATATCTGATAGAAATTGGTAAACAAAATTGGTCGGACGAAATTGCTTTGATGATTTATTGGCACCATAAAATGAGTTCTTACAAAGGCGACTACGAAACCAGCGTAGAAAATTTCAGAAAAGCAGATTGGATAGATGTATCGTTTGGTTTGATGAATTTCGGTTCCGATAAACAAAAAATAAAACAAACCCGCCAACAGTTTCCCAATTTAGGGTTTCATTGGTTTTTGATAAAAGCCACCCTCAAAAATTTATTTGTACATCCTTCGGATCCGTTGCCGATGTTTAAGAAATAAAAAATTATACTGAAAATCTTTTCGGCAAAAGACGCGCCTGAACAAAAACTGTTTGAGCGGAGCGAGTTTTTTTGTTCTTGATTTTTTTTGTTACTTTTTTGTATCAAGACAAAAAAGTAAATACAAAGGCGGAAGTTTTTTTGATTGCCCTCGTTGTGCTTTCCCCATGTAAATTTTCTTTCTTTTTTATTGTTAATCCATTTTAGATTTTACAAATAACTCAACCACCATTTGTCTTTGTTATTTTGTTTGTAAATATCGAACTTTTTGCACACCGGATAAAGCATAACAATTACAAGAATCCAAATCAGATAAACCCACATTAAGTTAAACCCAAAACCTTTTAACGCTTCTACTCTGAATGGCAATGCAGGTAAAATCATTTTTTGCCAACCGAAATCCGTAAACTCTGCCGTTAATAAAGCTAAAAAATGAATAAGGTAAATGTGTATGATGTAAAAGAAAAAAGGAACTCTCCCGAATATACAGAAGAAATTCACTACTCTGCCTTTTAAGTTTTCTGAATTTGCTAAAAATAATAAAGCGCCACCTAATGTAACCAATAAAAATGAAAGTGAAGGCGGATATTTGGTTAGATTTAAAAATGAAAATATCGTTTGAGTAAAATTGCCATAATCTTTCCAAGGCGATAAATTACCGTAAATATTTATTCCTCTTAGAACCACAAAAAATATAATTGCACTAATGCCAATGATGTTAAAAAGTTTTCTACGTTTTAATGGGTCATAGCTTTTATCATAAAATGAACCAAAATAATATCCCAAAGACATAACAGCAACCCATGGTATAATCGAATAGCCAACTCTGAAAATATGATCCGGTGTCGTTAAAAATGGTTTGCGTTCATGCAAAAATGTCCAAAGAATACTATTATCAAAATGGATATTATCAAGAAGATTATGCCCAAAAATTAATAGGCAACTGAAAAGTAAAATTGCTTTTTTAGGAAGATGTATTAGTGCTGCTAAAAAAATCATGCTTATACCCAATACCCAAATCACTTGAAAACTCACTGTTTTAAAAGTAATATCAAAACACCAACCGAAGTTCATAATTACAAGCTCAACAAAAACCAACCAAAGTCCACGTTTTATTAAGAAACCGGACAATTCGTTTAGGTTTTTTCTTTTGCCCACCATAAATGCTGAAAGCCCCGCAAGAAAACTAAATGCCGGGGCACAAAAGTTTGTGATAAATCGTGTAAAAAAAAGCGGTACCGTAGTTAGTGTCGGGTCGGTTGGGTCAAAAAAGTAAGACGAATAATGAAAATAATCTCTCACATGGTCAATTGCCATTATTACAATCACTAACCCTTTTAATAAGTCTAGTGATTCAATTCTACTTTTTGTTTCGGATGTCATAATTTGATTTCATTGATTTATAAGTTTATACATTCAAGATGTCGTCATGAGGTTTCAGCTAATGAACAGGGCTTTGTGTAGGTGGGGAAATAGAATTTCGTCTGCCCGTAACCGCTGCTGATTGAAAAACAAATGTACAAGATAAATTCTTATGTCCGGAAATTTAATACAACAAAATAAACTTTCTGTAAGATTTTACTTTTGCCTTTTCAAACATTTAAAAAAAACTCAACAAAACTTTCCCAAATCCAACAAATCCAAATTAGCTTTACGGACTAAAAAAACTTTGAATTGAGTATGCTAAAAAAAGCTTTTATTAATGAACTTATTAAAACTCAAGATATAACACAACTTGAACAACACTTGGTATATGCTTATTTGACGCAACATAAAATTGATTTCAGTAAAAGCGCGATTCTTGCGGAATATTTCAAAACGTTTGAAAAAAATCCGGCACTTTGTTTCTCCACATCCGCCTTATCTATTGAGACCATAAAAGAACTTGAAAATTATCTGGAACTCCTTATTCCGCCGGAAGACAGAAAACTGAACGGTGCTTTTTTTACGCCGGATTTTATCGTTGATTTTATTATAAACGAAATTAAGCCTCAAGAAACAGAAACAAATCTCGACCCGAGTTGCGGTTGCGGTGCTTTTTTAGTTGGGCTAACAGATTATTATGTGCGCACTTTTTCAAAATCTGTGAAAAAAATTGTCAAAGAAAATATTTTCGGCTCCGATATTCTCGCGTATAATATTTACAGAACAAAATTAATTTTGACGATTTACGCACTGCAATTAGGTGAAGTTTTAGAAGAAAAAGATTTTAATTTATTTCACCAAGATAGTTTAAAAGCAGATTGGCAAAATAATTTTGATAATATCGTCGGTAATCCGCCGTACATAAAATTTCAAGACCTTTCTGATGAAAGTAGAAATTATTTGGTCAACAATTGGACAACCGTTGAAGGCGGCACATTCAATTTATATTTTGCTTTTTTTGAACTCGGATATAAACTTTTGAAACCGACCGGAAAACTCGGATACATCACGCCCAATAATTATTTTACCTCATTAGCCGGTGAAGCATTGCGCAAATATTTTCAGCAAAAAAAATGTGTTACGCGGATTTTAGATTTTAGTCATAAAAAAGTTTTTGATGCGCAAACTTATACCGCACTTACTTTTTTAGATAAACAAGAAAATAATTCTATTGTATTTGATAGAATCAAAGAAATGTCTTCGCCGGAGTATTTTTTAAAAAATGCAAACGGTTCACCTAATTTTTTAAAAAATTTAACGCCTAAAAAATGGCGGTTACTAAAAACAGATGAGCAAGAAAATATAAAAACTATTGAAACCATCGGAACGCCGATAAAAAATTTGTTCGACATCTGCGTCGGTATTGCCACACTCAAAGACGAAATATTTTTTGTTGATGGAGAATGTGAAAACAAAAATTATTTTATAAAAAAAATGGAAAAAAATATTTTTGAAATTGAAAAAGAAATTTTAAAACCGGTTTATAAAATTTCCGATTTCAAAAATCAAAATGATTTAGAAAAAAATAATAGAAAAATAATTTTTCCGTATCGCATTAAAAACGGTGTAGCGACAGCAATCTCCGAACCGGAATTTCAAAAAAAATTTCCGAAATGTTACGCTTATTTGCTTTCCGAAAAAGAAAATTTATTGGCGCGAGATAAAGGCAAAGTTGTTTTTGAACCATTTTATGTTTGGGGCAGAACACAGGGATTGACAAAAACCGGAAAAAAAATTTTAACACCGACATTCAGCCGCTTCCCGCGATTTTTAATTGGCACTGAACAGGATGCGTTTTTTACAAACGGTTACGGTTTTTATTTCAAACAGCCCGAACAAAATTCTTTGTTCGCCTTCGAACAACACCCTTTATCGAAAATAGAAAATATAGTTTTGGCACAAAAAATTTTAAATTCTTATGTGATGCACTACTATGTGAGTAAAACGAGCGTGTCTATTGAAGGCGGCTATCCGTGCTATCAAAAAAATTTTATAGAAAACTTTACGATACCGAATTTTTCTCATCAAGAATTAGAGATTTTAGAATCTCTGACCGATGCACATGAAATTGATGCGTTTTTGATAGAAAAATACGGGTTGACCGTTTTGGATTACGTACCGAACCTTGTTTTATAAATATCAAGTAATGACGGCACAAAACTTTCCCAAGTTAAATCGGTGATACTCGCATTGCTTTCAGGTTTCAATAAACCGGCGGCTTTTAACTCGTCATCAGTGTTATAAATTTTAATTGGGTTTTGACTAAAATCAACTATGAGCAAGACCCGCAGATATTAAACGAAAGTTTATAAACTTTGCCGGCGTTTTCGTTTTTTTATTGAATATGAACTGATTGCGAGCAGGTTTTCTATTCGTTTATTTTTCAGTCACTCCTATAATCTTCAATGAGGTTTTTGAAATATCCATCATTATTGGCAACATTTCCTCGACAGTCCATTCCGTCGGTTTTGTATAAATTGATACAGCTTGTAACATAACAGATTTTCCGTCAATTGTGATAAATATATTTTCGCAACTATTCTTATTGATGGGCAAACTGAAATTCGAAGCAGTTAGTCTGTCAATTCTGTTTAAAGAACCATCATCGTGTTTCAAAACGACTTCAGTTCCATCAGGTCTTGTTACTGTTACTGATTCGGTAAGAAAATTTGAACCTTGTAAAAACAAAATGTAAGGAAAGTGCTTTTCATCAATCATAATGTTTCTTATTTCATTGATGTTTTTATGAGAACGCTCAATTGCATTTCCTGCTGCCATTAATTCTTGGTTGTTATTTTTGCCGACTAAAATTCCTTTGCTAATATTTTCAATATCCTTTCCTTGATGTTTGGCTTCGCAAACTAAAACAATACGCCATTTTTCGTCTTTATCTTTAACTTCTATAATTCCTCCATCGGGTTTTATTGACGCTTTTTCAATAAATATTGTTACTCCTAACCTTGAATCAACCGAGTTAAGTTTTTCGTTAATTTCCTTTTTTTCAATGCTATTTCTAAAACGAAATCCAAGATTAGGAAAATCCTTTTTCAAAGTTTCAAAAACAACTTTTGAAAAGCTGTTTACTGATTTGTCGTGTATTTGAGCGTTCTCTCCAAATATTTCCTTCGGACCTTGACCTCTTACTTTTTCAATTCGTAGTCGGTCAGTTTGCTTTTTCTTCATTTATTATTTCATATTGAAATATTTATATCCTTTTGTTTTTGATTAAAATTCTAAAATATGGACATTTACCATTTATAGATAAATCCCTATCATCATTTCCTTTTCTAAATTTAATTAGTTCAAATTGTTCGGGATTATATTTATGTAAAAATGTAATTGGAACACCCATAACTCCATCATAATCCATTGGTATATCTTGAGTTTTATTAACATTAATTGCATCGTAATTATCAAATTTAGGATATTCGTTTTCGTTGCCACAATATGTTTTAGTAAGAATAATATCTTCGTGTCGTTTAAAGGTGTCTAAATTTGTTAGCCACAAACAATTATTTGGCGAAATTATTCTATTTCCAAAACTATCAATACTTGTTTCTGTTCCATATAGTTCGTAATGCTCGGGAACTATAAAGCCTGAAATACCTCTGCCCATATTTATACCTAACCAAGCTTTGTCTTCTTTGATTAGTTTAAAGATTTCTTTATAAGTTATGGCATTAATATTTCCAATTATTAAAAACTTTTTTTCGTGTTTTACTAATTGTTCAACATATTCCCTAAATAAAGAAAAAGGCGGATTAGTAACGACAATATGGGCTTGCTTTAGCAAGTCGATACTTTCTTTACTACGAAAATCGCCATCGCCTTTTAATGGTTTTATGCCAATTTCTTCTGCATCAGGAATTTTGTTTCCATTTTTGTCGCCATAGTATTCAAGAAATACCGCATTTTCAGATTCTTCTTGACCGAATAAATCTTTTTCTTGGTTTTTATAACAAGTTGTTACAAGTTTTTTTAACCCTAAATTTTCAAAGTTGTATGAAAAATAATGAAAGAAATTACTAACTCTTGGGTCGTCACAATTACAATAAACCACTTTATTTTTAAAATGTTCTTTGTAATGCTTCAATTCACTTTCAATATCAGATAGTTGAGTATAAAACTCATCTTTTTTTGAAGATTTTGCAATGTGTAAAGTTCTATTTAATGTCTTTTCCGCTCGCCGCAAGTATATTTCTTTTAAAAAATAATGCTGGCGAAAGTTTATAAACTTTCGTTTAATATTTGCCGGTCTCCCGACCTGCAAATATGCTTGTTTAATCAAAACCGATAAATCCGAGAACGGAAAAGGAATGACTACAACTTCACTTTTTACAAATTTTCCCATGCCTTATCTTCTGTTTTGGTGAGCCAATCTTTTGCAAGGCTTTTTTCACTTGCAAAATGATTGAGCGTTAAATCTTCGCTGTCGGTTTGGCGTTTAAGCAAAAATTGCATCCATTTTTGCTTATCATTGTATGAAAGTTGTTTAACAATATCCAACAACCGGTTAAATCAAACCGGTAAATACAAGGGCTGTTGAGTTTCCATAAAAAAAATTTACTTGCAAATCTAATTCAAATAATTTATACCTTTCATAAAAAATTCAACAAACCTTCCCAAATCCAAAAAATCCCAAGTAGCTTTACGGACTGATAAAAACTTTGAAACACGACAAAGAAATATGGCAACAGAATTAGAAAATGACCGCAACATTGATGCTTACAAACTTTTTGTGTCGGGCATAAACAGGCAATTGGAAAAAATTTACGAAGGCGGCGGCAAAAAAAAATTAGACAACGAACGCGCCAAAGGTAAAATGACCGTACGCGAACGTTTGGATTTTTTGTTTGATGCCGACAAAGAAAAAATTGAAATCGGCGCGTTTGCCGGTTACGATATGTATCCGGACCAAGGCGGTTGTCCTGCCGGCGGCGTTGTCGCGATGATAGGTTATGTTTCCGGACGACAGTGTATCGTGGTGGCGAATGATGCAACGGTAAAAGCCGGCGCGTGGTTTCCGATAACGGGTAAGAAAAATTTACGCGCTCAGGAAATTGCGATGGAAAACCGTTTGCCGATTATTTATCTCGTGGATTCGGCAGGTGTTTTTTTGCCGATGCAAGACGAAATTTTTGCGGATAAAGAACATTTCGGACGCATTTTCAGAAATAACGCGAAACTCAGTGCGATGGGTGTACCGCAAATTGCAGCCATTATGGGTTCGTGCGTTGCCGGCGGTGCGTATTTGCCGATCATGAGCGATGAGGCATTGATTGTGGACGGACAAGGCACGGTTTTTTTGGCGGGTCCGTATTTAGTAAAAGCGGCAATCGGAGAAGATATTGATGCTGAAAAACTCGGCGGGGCAAAAACGCACAGCGAAATTTCCGGCGTTACGGATTATAAATTGCCGGACGACAGTTCCTGTTTGGATGCCATAAAAAAATTGGTCTCGCATTTCGGTACGTTCGAAACGGCGGGAATGAACCGCATTACACCGCAGCAGCCGAGATTAAAACCGGAAGAAATTTATTCCATTTTTCCGGCAGAAAATCCGGGAAAACCTTATGACACGAATGAAATTTTACGCCGACTCGTGGACGATTCCGATTTGCAATTTTATAAAGAAGATTATGGTAAAACCATTATTTGTGCGTATGCACGCATTGACGGTTGGTCGGTCGGTATAGTCGCCAACCAGCGATTGATTGTGAAGAACGGTAAAAACGAAATGCAACTCGGCGGCGTCATTTATTCCGATTCGGCGGATAAAGCCACGCGATTTATTCTGAATTGTAATCAGAAAAAAATTCCGTTGGTATTTTTTCACGATGTTACCGGTTTTATGGTCGGCAGCCGGTCCGAACATGGCGGCATTATCAAAGACGGTGCGAAAATGGTAAATGCTGTTGCCAATTCTACAGTGCCTAAACTGACGGTTATCATCGGCAATTCTTATGGTGCCGGCAATTATGCAATGTGCGGCAAGGCTTACGATCCGCGATTAATTTTTGCTTGGCCCACTGCAAAAATCGCCGTTATGGGGGGTGCGCAAGCGGCAAAAGTGTTGCTTCAAATTCAAACTTCATCGCTGAAAGCAAAAGGACAAACGCTTGATGCGAAAGACGAACAAAAAATGTATGAAGATATTAAAGCGCGTTACGACCATCAAACTACACCGCAATACGCCGCCGCCCGTCTATGGATTGATGCGATTATTGACCCGTTACATACGCGCCGTTGGATAAGTATGGGTCTAGAAGCTGCGAACTGCGCGCCGATTGAAAAATTTAATGTGGGAGTTATGCAGGTGTAGTTCAAAGTTATTTTAAGAACAATTTTGTGAATAGACATAAAATATCTATTTTGATATCTGATTTTACTAGAACAGAAAACATTCGCTAATTCCGGTAAAAGAAAAGGTATTTCCGAATAAATTCTTACCTATTAAAACCAAAAAACAATGAAATACGTCTTTATTTTTTTACTTTTTTGTGCGCTCCACAGTTTTGCGAAACAAAACGCGGTTGATTCCATTATCCAATTGTTAAAAAAAAGCAAAACCAAAACAGGCGTCGATACGGTAGTTTTTGAATCCGCACTCGACCGCATTGCAAAAGTATCTTTAAATGACGCGGCTATTGCCGATTTGGAAAAAGCGTAAACTATTTTAAAAACGGATGCAGACGATTATTTCGGATATCGCGTGAGAGAAGCCATATTAAACAATCTTTCTCGCAGCGATAAATATAAGGCTATAGATTACTGCAAGCATTGGGTTGCTATTTTAGATAAAAGTAACGGACCTAATGCTGTCTTAATCAGGAGTAATTTTTTAAAAGTATTAAGAATCCCATACAGAAATTCAGACAAATTGCCCGAAGGCTTTCGCTTCTTTGCCGAAAAACTTAAGGAATACAAATCGAATAATGACTCGGCAGGTTTGGCATCTTGTTACTTTATGTTGCACGGTTTTCATAAAATAACAGGATTGCATGATCAAGGTATCTATGACGTGAAAAAGTCGTTAACATACATCGATACCGTCCCTGAACATGAAAAAAATTACGGTAAGTTTAGCAGCGGTAACGGGTTTTATCAGTGGACATTTGATAATGGTTTTATTAGTCAGCTATTAATAGTTAAAGGAGAGTATGAGTCTGGAATCAGGTATCTGAATAATACCCGTAAAAACCATGAACTACCTGCCTATTATTTTTTTGTAAATTCAGCCTCAGCCGAAATAATGTTAAATCAATTGGATAGCGTTACTTCTTATTTGGATTCAGCTGAAACAATAGCCATAAACCGAAAAATATATGACGCCATGCCGTTAATTTGGCAAACAAAAGCATTTTATAAAATAAAGACAGGCGCATTTGCGGAAGCAGAAATGCTGTTGCAACAATGCCACAAAATTATTGATACGTACAAATTACCGGCAAACACTCCAAGCGGAATACTTTACCCTGATTATTATCTCGCCTTAATTCGGATTCAACAGTACAGATTCGATGAAGCCGCTATACTGCTTAAAAAAGATATTGCGTGGTTGGGCAGTGCCCGTTTGGAAGCATTAAGAGATAATAAACTCTTAGCCGAAACTTATGAAAAAGCCGGTGATATAAAAGCTGCCAACGAAACAAACAAACATTTCATCGCGCTTCAGGACAGTTTGCAGTCGGATCAGGATAAATACCGCACCATCAGTTTTGAAGTAGAGCAGCAAATGAATGAAAAGAACTCTCTATCAATAAACTGCAGAGTGAAAGTAAAATCACATCATTCATCAGAAATTTTACGCTCGGAATCGTCGCTTTGCTTTAAATTTTAGCGGGTTTTATTTATTATCGATACAAAACAAAACAAAAAGATAATCTTATATTACAAGAACAAAAAGATAAAGTTGAAACGACTTTATCTGAACTTAAACAAACCCAAAACCAACTCGTACAAAAAGAAAAACTCGCCTCGCTCGGTGAACTTACTGCCGGTATTGCACACGAAATTCAAAACCCTCTGAACTTCGTCAATAATTTTTCGGAATTGTCGGTTGGGTTAGCACAAGAATTGAAAGAAGAAGTTGAAAAATTTGATATTCCCAAAAAAGATAAAGAATACGTTAGTGAAATTATCAATGATTTAAACAGCAACCAAGAAAAAATTAATCACCACGGCAAACGTACGAGTTCTATTGTAAAAGGTATGCTCGAACATTCGCGTGCAAGTACCGGTGAACGCGAACCAACCGACATCAATAAATCGGCGGACGAATATTTGCGATTGAGTTATCACGGTTTACGGGCAAAAGACAAAAACTTCAATGCCGATTATAAAACGTATTTTGATGAAACACTTCCAAAACTGAATGTCGTTCCGCAAGATATCGGTCGGGTAATTTTGAATTTAATCAATAATGCTTTTTGGGCGGTGAACGAAAAAAGCAAACAAAATTTAGAAAATTATGTACCGTTGGTCTCTGTTTACACAAAAAAAATTGGTAATAAAATTGAAATTATCGTCAAAGACAACGGCAACGGCATTCCAGACAAAATCAAAGACAAAATATTCCACCCGTTTTTCACTACCAAACCGACAGGTGAAGGAACCGGTTTAGGTTTGTCTTTGGCTTACGATATTATTACAAAAGGACAAGGCGGTGAAATAAAAATACACAGTGATGATGGTGAATGTTCGGAATTTATTATAAATTTACCGATTAAATAAATTGTCGAAATACATCTAAAAATTAAAAATGAACAGACGCAAATTTATCCGAAATTCATCGCTTGCCGGTTTGTCGCTCTCTGCTTTTTCGGGAGCTGAACATCTTTTAGCCACTGCTGCCGATTTTAATATCGAAGAAATTACGGTAGACGCACTGCAACAAAAAATGCAAAGCGGTGAACTAACGTCGCGTAAAATCACGGAAATGTATTTGAAACGTATTTCCGAAATAGATAAAAACGGGCCAAAAGTTAATTCGGTGATTGAAATTAATCCGGATGCACTGGCTATTGCAGATGCGATGGATGCTGAACGCAAAGCGGGAAAAATTCGCGGCGCGCTGCACGGCATTCCGATTTTAATAAAAGACAACATAAGTACCCATGATAAAATGATGACGACAGCCGGCGCGACGGCACTTATCGGCAACTTTGCTCCACAAGATGCTTTTATCGTAAAAAAATTACGCGAAGCCGGTGCAGTTTTACTCGGCAAAACTAATTTAAGTGAGTGGGCAAATTTTCGTTCTACGCGCTCGATGAGCGGTTGGAGCAGTCGCGGCAGACAAACGAAAAACCCTTACGCTTTAGATAGAAACCCGAGCGGTTCGAGTGCGGGTTCCGGATCATCTGTTTCTGCAAATTTATGTGCTGTTGCCATCGGCACAGAAACTGACGGCTCAATCGTTTCGCCGGCATCTCATTGTGGCGTTGTGGGTATAAAACCTACAGTCGGCTTATGGAGTAGAATCAATATTATTCCAATTTCAAAAACACAAGACACTGCCGGACCGATGACGCGCACGGTGCGTGATGCTGCTATTCTTTTAAGCGCGCTCACGGGTGTTGATGCGGAAGATAGCGCTACGACGGCAAGCGACGGCAAGTTCCAAAAAGATTACACCGTTTTTTTGAATGCCGATGCACTGAAAGGAAAACGTATCGGTATCGAAAAATCTTTTTTGCAAGGGCATGAAGCGGTTGTCGCGCTTTATAAACAAGCCATTGAAGTATTGAAACAGCAAGGTGCAACAATAGTGGAAGTAGACCTCTTGAGTTTGATTCGTCCGCTCAACGACGCAGAAGGAGAAGTTTTGCGCTACGAATTTAAAGATGGTGTGAATAATTATTTGGCAAAAGCAAATGCACCCGTTAAAAATTTGACTGAAGTAATTGCTTACAACAAAAAAAATGAAGAACAAGCGATGCCATATTTCAAACAAGAAATATTGGAACAATGCGAAACAAAAGGCGGATTAGATACACCTGCATATTTAGAAGCCGTAAAAAAGTCGCTCAGTGCCGGAAAAATTATTGATGATTTAATGAAAACAAATAATTTAGATGCTATCGTCGGTACCACGTCGGGTATTCCGAGTTTAATAGACCTCATCAACGGCAACTACAACACCGGATTTTCTTTTTCATCGCCGGCAGCAAAAGCGGGTTATCCGCACATTACGGTACCGATGGGAAAAATTTTTGAATTGCCCGTCGGTTTATCTTTTATTGCCTCTGCATGGGAAGAAGGTAAAATTATCGGATTCGCTTATGCTTACGAGCAAGCTACAAAAAAACGCACGGCACCGAAATTTTTAAAAACTGTGGTTTGTGATTGAGATTTTGGTTGTTAATTATTTAGTTGCCGGTTGACTGATAATAATTGCTTGCAATTGGCAATTTTTTTTGAAATTTCATAACCATCAACTAAATAACCAACAACTAACAACCGACCATCAACCATCAACTAAATAACTAACAACTAAAGAAATGAACAGAAGAAAATTTATCGAAAACACATCGCTCGCGAGTTTATCCTTAGCCGCCATATCAACCTTGACGGAATGTAAAACGGATTCCGATAAAAAATCCGTAGCGATAACGAGTGCCTCAACTACCGCTGATGATTTCTCACTCAATGAAGCAACCATCGATGATTTGCAAAATAAAATGCAAAGTGGTGCGCTTACGTCGCGTGCTATCACTGAAATGTATTTGAAACGCATTGAAGGGATTGACAAAAACGGACCGAAAATAAATTCGGTGATTGAAATTAATCCGGACGCACTCACTATTGCTGATGCGATGGATGCAGAACGCAAAGCCGGAAAAATTCGCGGGTTACTGCACGGTATTCCGATTTTAATAAAAGATAATATCAACACGGGCGATAAAATGATGACTACTGCCGGCGCATCGGCATTGATTGGGAATGTAGCTACGCAAGATGCTTTTATCGTTAAAAAATTGCGTGATGCCGGTGCAGTTCTTCTGGGAAAAACAAATTTAAGTGAATGGGCAAATTTTCGTTCAACCAGATCCATGAGCGGTTGGAGTAGTCGCGGCGGACAAACAAAAAACCCGAATGTATTAGATAGAAATCCGAGCGGCTCGAGTTCGGGAACGGGTGCGGCAGTCTCTGCAAATTTGTGCGTTGTCGGTATCGGTACAGAAACTGATGGTTCAGTTACCGGACCGTCATCTCATTGCGGATTGGTAGGAATTAAACCAACCGTCGGTTTGTGGAGCAGGAGTGGTATTATTCCCATTTCAAAAACACAAGATACTGCCGGACCTATGACTCGAACGGTGCGGGATGCAGCTATTTTATTAAGTGCGCTCACGGGCGTTGATACGGCTGATAGTGCAACAGTTGCGAGTACCGGAAAAACCGAAAAAGATTACACAAAGTTTTTGGATGCCGGAAGTTTGAAAGGCAAACGCATCGGTGTAGAAAAATCTTTTTTGGAAGGACATGAAGGTGTTGTCGGACTTTATAAAAAAGCGATTGAAGTTTTAAAAGCACAAGGTGCGACAGTTGTTGAAGTAGAGTTGGTAAAACTTATCCGACCTTTGGGGGATGCAGAGAATCAAGTGCTGCAATACGAATTTAAAGATGGTGTGAATAATTATTTGGCAAAAGCGAATGCTAAAGTGAAAAGTTTGGCTGATGTAATCGCTTACAACAAACAAAATGAAGTAACAGCAATGCCTTATTTCAAACAAGAAATTTTGGAACAAAGTGAAGCCAAAGGCGATTTGAATACTAAAGCCTACAAAGAGGCATTGCAAAAATCAACGAGTGCCAGAAAAATTATTGATGATATGCTCAAAACCAATAAATTAGATGCCATTGTCGGCACAACTGTTGGTTTGCCGTGTATTATTGATTTAGTACAGGGAGAACTCGACACCGGGTTTGGTTTTACGTCTCCGGCAGCCATGGCAGGCTATCCGCACATCACCGTACCTATGGGAAAATATATGGAACTGCCCGTAGGTTTTTCTTTCATCAGCACCGCTTGGGATGAAGGCAAAATAATTGCACTCGCTTACGCTTTTGAGCAAGCTACAAAAAAACGAGAAGCACCGAAATTTTTGAAAACGATGCCGGCGGAATAATTATATTATGCGAATTAAGAGTTGAGAATAAATTTCCTCAAGTTACAAAAAGAGTTAAATCAGAGGATTCAAAGACTTTAAAATAACTTGATTAAGACTCGGGAAATGCGCCTCATAAACACCCGTTTTACGGTTTGCCGTTTCGGTAATATAATTTTATATCACGGCAACCGGTTGAAGGGTATTCCGAACGGCTCACAGAACGTACGGATATACAAAACGCATCAAAATGCCGGTCAGAAAGTGGCGCTTTACTCCGTATTTTCGGAAAAACAGCAGCTTCACTCGTGTTTTTAATTATTTTCAACTCTTAATTCGCATAATTATTTACATAGAGATGAGAAAAAATATTATCAAGAATGTGGAGACTACCCCAAAGATCATATTTTTTTAAGATTAAAGCGGCTGAAAAAAATATTAGAATAAACTAAATTTAAGTTAATTTAAAACTTGAATTTTAAAAGAAAAAGAATATAATTACAGTCGAAAATTCAAAATGAATAAAACATTACACTTTGCTTAACTACTCTACTCGATTATACCGCCTAAAAATCTTTTTGCAAACTCCGCTTCTATGCGTTTAGATTTAAACCTGCTTAATTTTACAGAACGACTCGTGACAGAGACACGCGGCACAGCGCACGTTATTTTCGATCCGGTGCGAAAAAAAAAAATGATATTTACACCCGAAGAACTTGTGCGGCAGTTATTGTTGCAATATCTCATCATAGAAAAAGAATATCCCGTTGCGCGCATCAGAGTAGAAAAAGGATTGAAAGTGAATACCCGCCTCAAACGTTGCGATATACTTATTTACGATCGTCATGCGCAACCTTATATAGTGGTTGAATGTAAATCGGCGAAAACCGAAATCAATGATTTGGTGTTCGAGCAAATCGCGCGGTATAATATTACTTTGCGCGTACCGTTTTTAATCGTTACTAACGGCAGAATGACTTACTGCTGCAAAATAAATTTAGAAGAAAAAACTTGGGAATTTTTAAGCGATATTCCTATTTTTGACGTTGAAATTTGAGGTGGTTATTTTTGTAAAACGGATAACCGTTAACCTCAACCTAAAAATTATGCTTGCGGATAAGATGAACAAAAAATTGCAAAATACTTTACAATGGCGACCGTATGACAAAAGATAAATTTTTAATACTCGGAGCGAACGGCAAAATCGGCACTGAACTGACCAAATCGCTGCGAAAAATATACGGACAAGAACAAGTTATAGCAACCGATACACATTTGCCTACCGACGGAGCGCATTATTTACCGTTCGTGAAGTTAGATGCGACCGACGGCGCGAAAATAGCGCACATCATTGAACGGTACCGCATCACGCAAATTTTTCATTTAGCGGCAATACTTTCAACGAAGGGTGAAATAAATCCGCTCAATATGTGGCGCGTGAACATGGATTGTTTTTTCAACGTACTGGAAGCGGCAAGGAGTTACAATATAAAAAAAGTATTTGTTCCGTCGAGTATTGCCGTATTCGGAGCCGATACACCGCGCGAAAACACGCCGCAAAATACTTTGCGAATGCCCGAAACAGTTTACGGTATGAGTAAAGTGTCTTCAGAGAACTGGTGTAGTTATTATTTTAAAAAATACGGTACTGATGTGCGCTCGGTGCGTTTTCCGGCGGTTATCCATAAAACGGAATCAACAGGCAGTACCGGCGATTTTGCAGTGGAAATGATAAAAAATTCTGTTTCCAACAAAGTACACGAATGTTTTATGTCACCCGATACCCGTTTGCCTTTGATATATATTGATGATGCCGTGCGCGCTTCATTGGAATTAATGGACGCACCGGCAACGAAAATTTCGATACGCAGCAGTTACAATCTGGCAGCTTTCAGTGCTACACCCGCAGAATTATACGAAGAAATAAAAAAATATCATCCGAAATTCAAAATTCTGTACAAACCGGATTTTCGACAAAACACCGCCCTTTCTTGGCCTCAAACCATCGACGATACCGTTGCGCGCGCCGATTGGAAATGGCAATCGCGCTTCAATTTGGAAGAAACCGTTAACGCCATGATGGTATATTTGCGGAAACAAGTGTAGTTGAAATAATCAAATCCATTTTTCTTTTTTATACCAATCGGCGGTTTGTTTTATACCGGTGTATAAATCAAATTGCGGCTTGAAATTCAGTTCAGTGAGAATTGCCGGTTTTTCGGTGTGCCAATTCGATATGCTCATTTCAATACGTTCCGGGTAAATCATCGTAGTTTTATTTCTTGATTTTCCTATTTTTTCCGACACGTTAGCAATCAGACGCACGACACCGAGCGGAACGTTTATTTTTACGGCTTTTTTATTGAAGGCTTTTTTTATGGCATCGCTCAAATCGGATGATAAATAATTTGTGCCGTCGTTGATAATGTATTTTTTCCTGTCGGAACCGAATTCCATTGCCGTATATATGGCTTCCGTTAAATCTTGCGCATGAATCAGAGAAATTTTTTGTGCTTCTCTACCCAATTGCACATCTATACCGCGCGCCAAAATTTGAAACACCGTAAACAAATCTTTATCGCGCGGTCCGTAAACGCCCGCCGGTTGAATAACGATGTAAGGAAATGGACACGCTGTTTCTAAAAAAATTTCAGCCGCCAATTTACTTTCACCATACGCGGAAATCGGATGTGGTATGTCGTCGGCGCGAATAATACTGTTGGGGCTTGCCGGTCCGAGTGCTGCTAAACTACTTACAAAAACGAATTTTCGCGGCGGTATGCACGCCAAAGCGCGCACGAAACGCTCGGTATGTTCGGTATTGGTATAAAAATAATCGGCGGCATTTAAAACTTTGGTTGCACCGGCATTGTGAATCACGTAATCGAAACCGCCGGTTTGTTTCAATTTTTCCGTCAATTGCTGTTCGTTGCCGAAATCAAGTTCCAAAAATCGAATGCGTTTGTCTTGCAAATACGTTTTATCGCTCGTTTTACGCACGGCGGCAGTAACATCCCAATTTTTTTCCAGTGCTTTTTCCACTAAATAACTGCCGATAAAACCGCTCGCTCCGGTTATGAGTATTTTCATGATAATATGTGAGAATTATGCCGATTGCAGCGTAACTTTATGAACGCAATTCAGTATTTTTTTGTATTCGGTAAAATTACGTATATAGAGCTTTAAAAAAATACAAGCTGCGATAAAAATCTCCGATAACCGATAAACTATTACGAATCGAGATTAAAAAAATTTTTAGTTTTATTTCTGTTGTGTATTTTGGTGTATAGCAGCATCGGCTTTATCATTAATTTTCAATTTGTGCTGACCGAATGGCGGCACGAAATGAAATGTTTTTTGTCGGACGGCGTATCTGAAAAAAAAATTAGTTCAGTTCAGTTTCGATAAAAATACTTTCGACGTTTCAACCAAAGAATTTTCCGACAACAACAAACGCTACGATGTAGTGAAAACGGAAACGCGCGGCGATAAAATAATCGCGTTTAGTTTCAGCGACGACGAAGAAACGCGCCTCTCCGAAAATTTTAATGACCAATTTTTTTCCGACACAATCGTTGAAAACTATTTTCAAAAAAAAATAAATCCGCATGAAAAAAAAATAATAATTCTTTGAAAGAATTTATTTTTGAAAAAAAACTTTTACTCCAAAATTATTTTTTAATCGCACCGGATAAAAAAAATATTTTTTGTTACACCTCTACTTTCTTTCCCGAAATTTTTTCTGATGTAATTACTGCACCGCCGGAAGTGTAATTCGATTTACGATTTTGGATTTATGATTTTGGAATGTTTTTCCGAAATCTGTTTCTCTATTTAAAAATTCCGTGTTAAATCCGTATCATCTGCGTCATTGATTCATACTCTAAGCGAGCAAATGGAATACGGATAAAGCGGATGACGGGGATTTACGTGGATTTTTATTTTTTATCGAAAATTTACTTCAACTAATCCCCTCTCTCAAAGTTTTCGGCAATCCGTTAAATACTAATTGATGGGCGTGTTGCAGCAGTTGCAGAATTAATTTATCATCTAAACCGCGTTCGCAATAAACCGTGTTCCAATGTTTTTTATTCATGTGGTAACCCGGAATTATATCTTCATATTTTTCGCGCAACTCGATGGCATAATCGGGAGCGCATTTCAAATTCACACGGCATTCATTTTCATCTAAAGACATAAGCGCGAATATTTTTCCGGCTACCCTAAACACGAGCGTAGTGTCTCCGAAAGGCATATCCTCAGTTACACCCTTAAAAGACAAACAATTTTGTTGGATATTTTCTACATTCATGATATTTTTGTATTTTGCTGTAAAATTAGCGATAAGGTATTATTGTCTGTAATTTAAGATGATAATTGAATTATTTACACGCATTCGGCATTTTTTTTTCACTGATACGCACACTTTCATACCAATCGAAAATGAATATTTATCAAGAACTTACACCGCTCAAAGCACAGGATATTTTTGTTGTAGTGGATTCGGGTAACAACGGTTTCGATTATCCGATTCACAACCATCCTGAATACGAATTAAATCTGATAATCGGTATGTCCGGTATGCGCATCGTCGGCGATTCTTCCGAACGTTACACGGAAAACGATTTGGTTTTGCTCGGACCTTATTTGTATCATAAATGGGAAGGCGATAAACATTTGCAGGTTCCCGAACACGATTATCGCGTTATAACCGTTCAGTTTGCTTCGGATTTATTCAACGGGCATTTTTTCCGGAAAGAACGTTTCTGTAAAATTAGAAAACTTATGGAAGATTCGAGCCGGGGTATTCAATTTCAAGGAAAAACTTTTGAAGCCGCCCGACAACTCATGATAAATTTGACGGAGGATAAAGGATTTTTAAACGTGATTGAATTTTTTCAACTGCTGGATTTATTGTCGCAATCTTCGGAAACCCGATTATTATCGAGCGCGGGTTTTTCGTTTTCGGAAAAGCAAAGCACGTCATCCACCGATTCCGACAGTCACCGCATACAAATAGCGTACAGTTATGTTTTAAAAAATTTCGTGAAAACCGATTTGCGTATCGGCGATGTCGCCGCACAAGTGAATATGGGAGAATCCGCTTTCAGTCATTTTTTTCAGAAATATGCTTTCCGCAGTTTCACGCAATTTCTCGTTGACTTGCGAATCGGTCATGCCTGCAAATTGCTGCTTGATACCGACCAAACGATCAATGAAATTTGTTTTAAATCGGGTTTCAATAATATCGCCAACTTCAACCGCTTGTTCAAGAAATACCGTAATGTTACGCCGGTCGCTTATCGCCATCAACATAAAGAAAAAAATACTTTCGACTGGACGCATCAAATAACGCCTTGGCAGTTTTTACCCGCCAAAGATAAACCGCAGGGTAAGTTGCCGGTAAAACCGAAAGTGTATGCTACGCGGTTGGTGCATATTTAAAAAACGTTTTGTACAATTATAGCTCCTATCAAAACCAAATAATGCCGGCGAAAGTTGATAAACTTTCGCCGGCATTATTTTTAATAAGGAATAAGACATATTTACACCAACGAGTCTTTACTTAAGCGAAGGCTTGTTAAAAAATTAAAAAAAATGAAGGATAGAAAAATGAAGAAAAAAAATTAAGTTTTTAAAATAGAGAGAGAACCCCGAAAAAATTTTATTTTTATGTCCTAAACGAAGCCGAACCGAAACATACATAGAAGACAATAAAAAAGATTAACCGCATCAACCTCACGATGCTTTATTCACACAAACGTTTCAACACAAAGAAGTTGTCATTGATTTTGCGCAACGTGATTTCCCGCCGGAATTGTACGAACTGATTGATTGGAATAAACTCAAACAAGACAATACGACTTATATCTCCTCGGAATTGAAGAAAACTTTTCCGACGCGGTGTGGCGTACGACGTAAAAAGACGGCAATCGAAAAGTGGCTGTCGCACCCCCGATGGCACACGAAGAATTGATTGAAATTATAAACGAAAGTTTTTCATCCGACATAAAATCAGAAACTAAGACTGCTTATCAAAGTATCATCAATAAAGGAAAAGCTGAAGGCGAAGCAACAGAACGTAAAAAAGCCGTCATGCGCATGCTCTTTCGCGGTTTGCTTTCCGTTCCCGATATAGCCGACGCGCTTGAAGTACCGATTTCTTTTGTTACCGATATGCGCGAAGGACATATATTGCCGACATCAATGCGCGATTTTAAAATTTAATAACCCGCTCTGAACAAATATATTTATGCCTGAAAGAAAGCAATGCCTCTAAAAGTTGATAAACTTTTGCAGGTATTGCTTTTTATAAAGACTTATGACTTACTTACACCAACAGGATAATTCATTATTTTCCGTACTTTTACGCTTCAACAATCGGACCCGGGTGGTATGAAGCGCGAATTTCTCATCAATATAATTTTTCTGATCACCATTAATGCGCTGATAAAACCGTTTTATATTTTCGGGATAGACCGGTCGGTGCAAAATTCGGTGGGTGAACATACTTACGGCGTATATTATGCGATGTGGAGTTTTTCGTTTATGTTTCAGATTGTGTGCGATTTAGGTATACAAAACTACAACACGCGCGAAATTGCGCGACATAGGCATCTGTTGGATAAATATATTGCGCGTATTTTGTCATTAAAACTTCTGCTCAGTGCCGCATATTTTTGTGTGACTTTTTGTGTCGGTTTTTTTGTGTATCGGGGCGAGAACACGACGCTTTTAATTTTACTTTGCTGCAACCAAATACTCACCTCCTTTATTTTTTATTTGCGCTCCAATATTGCGGGTTTAGGGTTTTACCGCACCGACAGTATCTTGTCTGCAACGGACAGGCTATTACTCATTGTTATTGTCGGTACTATTTTCTTAGTGCCGGCATGGCGACAAAGTCTAACGATTTTGCGGTTTGCCGCATTACAAGTTGTCTCGTTGTGTGTTACCGCCATTATCGCCTTCGTTATTATTTACGGAAAAACGGCGCGCTTGCGTTTGCATTTCAAATCCGTTTATGCACGCATTGTTTTGAAAGAAGCCTTGCCTTACGCGCTCGCCGTATTTTTGATGACACTTTATACGCGCCCCGATGCCGTTTTGCTCGAACGAATGTTGCCGGATGGTGCCAAACAAGCGGGTATTTATGCTTCGGCGTATCGTTTATTGGATGCGCTGAATATGCTCGGATTTTTGGTGGCGGGTTTGTTGTTGCCGATGCTATCCAATCTCATCAAAAAAAAACAATCGGCTTTACCTTTGGTGCGCTTGAGCATTGAAATAATTTTATTTTGTGCGCTTATTGCCGCATCCTGCATTATCACGCACCGGTACGCAGTGATGTCTTTTTTATACCGCGAAGCCACCGTTTACAGCGGCGATGTGTTATCGTTGCTCATTGCTTCATTTGTAGCTTTAAGTTGTTCTTATATACTCAGTACGTATTTGATTGCACTCGGCAATTTGTCGCGGGCTAATAAAATTTATCTTTTTGCGATTCCGCTCAGTATTATTTCCAATATTATTTTGATTCCGCAATATAAAGCATTCGGTGCCGCTTGTTCTACACTGATGACACAGTTTTTTGTTGTCGGAATGCTTTACATGGAAGCGCGAAAATATTTGAAGCCCGTGAACGAAAGCGCGTGGTGGTTAAAGTCGGGTGTGTTCACTGTCCTTTGTTTCGGTGTACAGTATTTATTGAGGGATATTTTTCCGGACGTGAAATTTTGGATATTAATGTTTACGGGAGTTGTTATTTCCGCGCTTGGCGCGTATTTAATCGGATTTATTCGGTTAAAAGAAATAAGCGGCGTGTTGGATAATTCGAAAATTGAAGTTGTTACACATTAAATTTCTCTGAAAAAAATCCAAAAGAAAAGCCGTTTTAACGAAAATTATTTCGTTAAAACGGCTTTTCTTTATCGTTCAATTAATTCTGTAATGCTTTATCGATTTTAACTTTTAAATCGTGTTTTGTGAGTAAGCCGACGTGATGATCCACCATAGCGCCGTCTTTAAAAATCATAATCGTCGGAATGGCGCGAATACCCAAATTAGTCGGTGTCACTTCGTTTTCGTCAATATCCATTTTTCCGACTTTTATTTTTCCTTCGTATTCATTGGCTATATCTTCGACAATCGGACCGATCATTTTGCACGGACCGCACCAAGGTGCCCAAAAATCAACGAGCGTGATACCCGATGATACACTGTCCGAAAAATTGTTGTCCGTAAATTCTACTGCTTTTTTCATTGAAATTTATTTTAAAGATAAAGAAAGGTTTGCCGAAAAAACTGTTTCCAGTCTTATAACTAATTAAACGCGGTAGCATAAAAAAAAGTTTAGGTTATTTATAATTTTTCTAAAAAAGAAATTCTCACAGCTTCACTTTTGGCATAGAGAATTTTTTTTGAACAATGTTTATGCGATTATGCTTAATTTTGCAGTTGATTTATGTAACGGGAAACAAAGTTGAAAAATAAAATTATTATTTATTTTTTCAGATTTCCGATTTAAAATATTTACTGAGAATGAATTATATCAGCCATCTAATACCCGACCGTTTTGAGAATCTGAGCCTTTTCATCGGCATTATATTGATGACGTTTGTTTTGGGAAAAGTTGCTGCGCGCGCGTTCCGGCATTTTATGATGCATCGCAGTAATTCGACTGAAAACGAACTCACGAATTATAAATTTTTGGGCAACGCACTTACCTCAATTATTTATACCATCGGCACTATCATAGCGATAAGAGAATACACGCCGCTGCGTTCGGTGGCAAGTTCGCTTTTGGCGGGTGCAGGTATTTTGGCGGCAATTATCGGTTTGGCATCGCAGCAGGCTTTCAGTAATATTGTGAGTGGTATTTTTTTGGTGATGTTCAAACCTTTTCGCGTCAGCGACCGATTGCGCATAAAAGATTTGTACACCGGCATTGTCGAAGATATTACACTGCGCCACACCGTTATCCGGGATTTCGAAAACCGCCGCGTGATAGTACCTAACTCCGTTATGGCAAATGAAATTATTGTCAATGCGAATTACGAAGACGAATCGGTGTGTAAATTTGTTGAAATAGGTATCGCATTAGATGCAAATTCGGTGCGAGCAAAAGAAATAATGCTGGAAGAAATAGGTGCGCATCGTTTTTTTTACGATAAACGCGGTGCAGAAGATATAAGTGCCGGCACGCCTAAAGTGGTCGTGCGCGTGATAAAAATTACAGACTGGGCTTTGGTATTGCGAGGATACGCTTGGGCGCACAGTGCCCCGAACGGGTTCATTATGTACTGCGATTTGTTGGAGAGTATCAAAATACGATTTGACGAAGCCGACATATCTTTTCCGCACCACGTAGTGATAGCCGGAAAAAAAACGTCGGGTACTCTTAATGATGACATTTAAAGTAGGTGTTATGAATTATGAATTGTTTTTTTTAACTCATAATTCATAAAACCTAATTAATAACCCATAATTAAATTATGAACGCCATTTCTACGGTATTGCCTTTATTATGGAATTTGCAAGTTTTGCTGAGTTGGCGCATCAAGAAAACGCCGCGTCCGCCGCATTCGCAAATTCTTTCTTTAGAGGTCGGGTCGGGTAAATTATTATAATCAAATCCTTTGCCTTCGTCTCTTACTTTTATCGACAGATACTCTTGGCTCACCGTACAAGTAACTTCAACGAACTTATTTTCGTCTTTTCTGTTACCGTGTATGATTGCATTGTTAACCGCTTCAGTAAGGCTTATGAGTATGTCGCCCTGCGCATCAGGTCTAATTCTGTATTGTTTTACGATATTTTCGACATACTGAGATAATTTTTGAATGTTTGTTGGGTTTGAGTTGAGTTTCAATGATGTAAAATTTGCCCTCATGTAATAAATTGTTTGCTTGGTGTGAAAGTGAATTAAGCAATTAAAATTATAGAATAAAAAAGCATCTAAAAAAATTCAGCAAATATAAATATTCGCAAAACTTTTTAAAATTAAAGGGTCCACACCAAATGTCGTGACAATAAGATTAAAGATGCCGAAATAAATTTCCGGTTATCCGTTAATCGGTATAAAATTTTAGTACATGGGAGAGATCGAATCGAGATATGCTTCTAATCAGTAATGGTAATGCAATATTAAGTACTTTTTAAAGATGTGTCAATACCTCATCCAAAAGTTTTACAATTTTTGTCACAATTTTGTTATAGATTTTACACAAATCTTGTTTTTGTCGCCAGAAAATGTCTTTTCGTCGTTTTTATTTTTAATTCTGTATTAATTTTACGTTATCAATCAGTACAGTGGCAGTCGAAAGCGAATCGGGTAAAATACTTTTTAAAATAACCTGATAATCCGTTCGAGCTAAATCTTTCGCTTCATTAGTGACATTGATATACGTTTTATTCCACTCTTTGTTTGGAAATAATGTAATTTTATATGTTGTCGCGCCAGCCGGATCAGCAAAAGTTGTTCCCCACAAACCGACAGCGAGAGGTGCGTCGGTTTTATAATTGAGTTCGATAAAAACATTTTGCGCGCCGGCGGGTAATTGCGCTTTTACGGCAGAAGCTTTTTCAAACGCCGGTTTATCTTTGGTCAATATAATTTGCGCGCTCCGTCCTTCAAAACCATTCGGCACGGTCGTAAATTTTATAGCGGTGTTGTTGTCGTAATTAACGGTAAAACTATTGGTGACTTCAAAATTATCCGTCAACCAAAATTTAGTATCGGCGTTGTATTGCAGGGTGGGATTCAGCACGATGGTTTTACCGCTTTGCGAGGGAACTATTTTATTGATTTTGGAATAAAACGGATACATAATCGGATTCGATTTAATGCCGTTGTTGCGGATTCCGGCAAAAATATCTAATTGAATATTACCGGTATCTACTATCGGAAATATTGCCGGCAACGGATACACACCTAAACTGCTGCCGTTTACAAAAACGTGTGCATCGGTAATTTTATTCGATGCACTGCCTTCTCCGGATTTTACCGCCACATTAAACCCGGTGATGGAAATAAAAGTAGGCGGCGCGTTTTCTTTGGTGCAATGCCATTGAATTGCGGCAATTAGGAACAAAAAAATTATTTTTTTCATGGATATTTTCACGGCTTTCAGCTGATAGTTGTTGGCTGACGGCTGTTAGCTGTTTACTATTATTTTTTAGTTAATGTTGAAGTATCTCCTCTAAATTAATAAGACAGCTAAAAGCTAAAAGCAAACAGCCATCAGCTAAATTGAGTATCTCCGATTTTTTTAATGATTTTGTGCGCCACGTTCAACGCTGCATAACCGGCGTAAATGGTCACGGGCGGTGCGGTATTGTTTTGTACAGCTTCGGCAAAAGCGGTTAATTCCATTGCGATGGCGTTAACGTTCGGTACTTCAGGATTTTTAATTTCTAACCATTTTTTCCCTTTTACGGACTCGAAAGGTAAAAAAGTATTTATTTCGGAAGTATCGAAGTTTGCTAAATCATTTTCATTGTGTAAACGAATAATCTGCGCTGATTTTTCTAAAAAATCTAAGCTGATGTAAGCATCTTCTTGGAACATGCGGATTTTGCGCATTTGCTTCATACTGATACGGCTTGCGGTCAAATTTGCTACGCAACCGTTTTCGAACTCCAAACGCACGTTCGCAATATCGGGCGTAGCACTGATGACGGCAACACCTGAAGCGTGAATTTTTTTTAACGGCGATTTCACGACGTGCAAAATTAAATCTATATCGTGAATCATTAAATCCAAAATGACCGACACGTCCGTTCCGCGCGGATTAAAACTTGCCAAACGATGTGCCTCGATAAACATAGGTTGCAACGGCACGTTTTTTATGGCGAGAAATGCTGGATTAAAACGCTCCACGTGTCCGACTTGCACTTTCACTTTATATTTTTCGGCGAGCGTAATGAGTTTTTTTGCTTCTTGAACGGTATGCGTGAGCGGTTTTTCTATAAAAACGTGTTTGCCTTTTTTCATTGCCGCCTCCGCTACTTTGTAATGAAAAACAGTCGGCGTAACAATATCAATAATGTCAACGGCATCTATTAATTGCTCCTCATTTTCAAAAGCAGTGGTGGAAAAATCTTGTACCACTTTTTCCGAATTTATTTTATCGGCATCATAAAAGCCCGTCAATTCTAAATCCGGCACCGATTGAATGCAGCGTAAATGAATTTTGCCGAGATGTCCGGCACCGATAACACCGATTTTTAAAGCCATAGACGATTTTGGATTTGAGGTTTGCATGAAAATCGGTAATTTTTTCTTTCTATGCCACAAAATTAAAACAATTTTCGAGAAAAAACATAGAAATTGCAGGAATAAGATTTTTACAATACTTAGAATTTACACGATTGAGAGATATCATAATCGTGTAAATTCTAAGTATTGTCAAAAAAATATTCCGACAATGAATGAAATCCACTCAGAATAATCCACTCAATTAAGCAACCGACTCAGCCCATCTCGTTTCATTAATTATTGCACATATTTTATACCTCTTGGTTTCAGAAATTTAATGCAACAAAATGAATTTTAGTTAAATTATACTTATTCATTTGTACAGTTCTTTGAAAATTCGGTGACAGTAAACTTTGTGACATCATTTTATGACGACATTTTGAGAATTTCATTGTCGAAAACTTCTTTCGGCGTATGCCAATTCAAAACTTTTCGCGGACGGTTATTTAACCGGTCTTGAGCGGATTTTATTTCTTCTTCACTCACGAGCGAAAAATCCGTTCCCTTCGGAAAATATTGCCGGATCAAGCCGTTCGTATTTTCATTCGTTCCCCTTTCCCAAGGGCTGTGCGGATGACAAAAATAAACCGCCATATTCATCGTTTGCGTGAACTTCACGTGGCTTGACATTTCTTTACCGTTATCGTAAGTTAATGTCCTGCGCATTTGTTCGGGAAGCGTTTTAAATTCTTTTTCGAAAGCGAGCCGGACCGTTTCGGCATTAAAAGCATCCAGCTTAACGATAATCGTCGTGCGGGTTTTACGCTCCGTCAGCGTTCCGATTGCCGTTTTGTTATCTTTGCCTTTAATTAAACCGCCTTCCCAATTACCGGAAAGTTCACGGCTTTCGACTTCCAAAGGGCGTTGTTCGATACTCACGGCATGCGGAATTTTACCTCTGCCGTCGCCCGAACCTTCGCCCTGAGACCGTTTACGACCTCTTTTGCCTTTACTTTGACGCAAATGAGCGATCAGTTCTTTCTTTAATTCGCCTTTGGCATGAACGTAAACGTAACCGTAAATACTCTCGTGCGACACGCGCATCGTTAAATCATCCGCATAATCCATGGCAAGCCGGTTTGATATTTCCTGCGGCGACCAATCAAGACGCAACTTCGATTCGACATACGCGCAAAGCCTTTTATCAATACTCAATTTCGTCTTGCGCCGCTTGCGCAAAGTTGAGGCTTTTGCGGCATAATGTTGCGCTTTTTCGGCACGGTATCCGTTTTTCCGCCACGGATCAATTTCCCGTTTAACGGAACTCCGGTTACGACCGAGAGCAACGGCTATTTTACTGTCACTCAAATTTTGTGACAACAGTTTTTCTATTTCTATCCTGTCGGATAAACTCAAACGGGTATATGCTCTCATATTGCAACAAATATAGAAATTCTATTTTTGTTGCATTAAATTTCTGAAACCAAGCCTCAATAAATTAATTTTTTTAATTTTTTAATTTTTTATTACTTTTATTCAACTTTAAATCTATTTTTGCATCAAAACAAATCTGACATATTATCGGAAAATAAAGACATTGAATAATTACTTTAGCAATTTTTTTTTTAATTTCTTATCAAATGACAACTACTTTCAAATTGAAAATTATTTTTAAAAGCACCAATATATTTTGCGTCGCGTTTAAGCATTTATTATCCTGCTTTACGCCTTTGCGGGAGAAATATTTACGCTCCTATACAACCTAAATTAATAAAAAATAAAATACTATATTATTAAGAGAATAAGAGTAATAGTTTACAACTCACGGCTTAAAAATCATACTCGTTTTTCTTAAAAAAATTCTTAATTCTTAAATTTACTATCAGGTTGGGTTCTTAAATTCTAACATTAAAGTTTTTCAGATAATTTTTATCATATATTTTTCACTACCCATGAGACGAAGCTATAACTGTTCGTCTTTAGCCACTTTCTTATGCGTCCTATTTACGTTTCAGATCGCCGTGTAACAAAAAGAATTTTATTGGTTCTTGTCGTCTTTGCTTACGTGTCCGGACTTTTTGCACAACCCGGAGAAGAACACTTTTTCCGTTGGGACAACCGAGTTTTATTGCAGAAAATAAAAGCTGCTCCTATGGATCAGAATTATACAGCGCAACGTGGCAGAAACGGTAACGCACTCCCTACAAATCAAAGACCTAACCCCGAAGAAATCTCACCGGTACGCATAGACTTGCCGATGTTTGACGGTTCTACGCAAACTTTCAACGTGATCGAGTCGCCGGTTTTGGAAGATACCAATGATCCGAACTGGATTTCGGTGAAAACGTATCAAGGACACAGCGATGATTTCAAAACAACCATTCGCATTTCCGTCAGTTCGTTCGGTGTGACCATTTTTATTTTAACACCGCAAGGAATGCGTACCATTCAACCCGTGAATGTTTCTGCCAATCAATATAAAATTTCAGCTGCCGGCACACCCGAATTTAATTGCGGAACGGAAGCCGTACAGGGTTTAGTTGCGGCAGTCACTTCTTCGTGTAACAGTTTCAGCGGGCAATTGCGTACCTATCGTATTGCCATGGCAGCTACAGGCGAGTATACTACTTTCAGAAACGGTGCGGCACAGGTTCAATCGGACATAACCAATTTAATCAGCTATTTGAACCTTTTATATGAAGGTGAGATGTCATTGCATTTTAATTTAGCGGCAAACAACAGCGCGATTATTTATACGGATTCTACTACCGATCCGTTTACGCCCAATTACGGAAATGCTTCTTCGGCAGCAGCTCAAACCGGTTTTAGTTCTCAGGCATTAATTAATGTTATGCCTGAGGCAAATTACGATGTTGGTCATGTAATACATTATCGAAATTCGGGAGTAGGCTGGGATGGGCAAGCCGGTCTCGGTGTGACTTGTACAAGCGGCAATAAAGCGCGAGGATGGTCTCAAATTGATTTGGGTGCATCCTTTGACATTGGACATTTTGGCGGCATTTTTATTCATGAAGTCGGACACCAAGTAGGTGCAAGTCATCCGTTTTTTAGTACAAGCGGTAGCTGTAACGGTAACAGATCTTCGATTGCGGCTTATCAACCCGGCGCGGGTACAACCGTCATGTCTTACAACGGTTCCTGTGCACCGGATAATATCGGTTCCGGTCGTGACGTGTATTTTCATATCACAAACTTGAATGCCATAGCCGCTTATTTAAGCGGCGGCGGCAGCTGCTCTTCGACTGCGGCAACAAATAACACGCCTCCGGCGGTCAATGCCAATCCGAATAATTTAACTTTAAATATTCCTTCGCGCACGCCTTTTGAATTGAAAGGCTCGGCAACGGATGCGGAAAATAATCCTCTGACTTATTGCTGGGAAGAATACGATACCGATCCGGCAAGTACCGGCGCATCGCCGAATCATGCCGCAACCACATCCTTAGAACCTTTATTCAGAAGTTTTCCGCCTGCTTCGAGTTCAACACGTATCGTGCCGCAACTGTCGGATATATTAGCGAACACGCAAACTCAAGGCGAAATTTTGCCGCAGGTAGCGCGCAGCATGAAATTCCGCCTAACCGTCCGCGACAGATTTTCTGCGGGCGGATTATCGCTCGGCAGTTGGTCTTGCGATGAAATTACGATTAACGTGGTGAATGTCGGTGCCCAAGGTTTCGAAGTAACATCCCAAAAAACGGCAACGACTTGGAATGCTTCAACTGCACAGACAATAACATGGAATGTTGCCGGAACATCAGGTGCACCTTTTAATTGCGCTACAGTCAACATATTATTCTCGCTTGATGGCGGCAATACCTTTCCGATTGTTTTAGCAGCCAACGCGCCCAATAACGGAACAGCGACTTTAACTGTCCCCAGTAATATTTCCGGAACAACGACGGGAAGAATAAAAATAGAAAGCAATTGCAACGGTAATTTAAAATACTTCAACATAAATAACGGCAATATCACGGTTACGTCTTCTTGTGCCGCGGTCGTCAGCAGTATTTGTAACCCGACAACGATAACTGCCAATGCAGGTGCTCCGGCTGCCAATTTATCTTCACCGTTGATAAATTACGGCGTGGCAACAGCGGCAGTTACTTTAACAACAACCGGAAGTGGTGGTATATTAAGCAGTTATAATGCCACACCCGCTGCTGCCGGTGCCGGCACTTGTACGAGTGCGAATTTCGGTTTCGGCAATGCCGCTTTCCGTTTTAGAGTAGATAAATCAGGTAGTTATACTTTTTTTAATAATTCGGGTGGATTTAAAATAATCTCTGTTTATCAAACAAGTACATTTAGTAGCGGCGCGCCTTGTGCTAATAATTATTTAGGTTCTGACGCTTGGAATACCGGAGGTGGAGGAGCAATGGATTCTGGTATTCTAACACTTTCGCTTAATGCTTGTACGGATTATACTTTAGTTCTTTACGACACAAACGGAAATATATCGACAATTAGTTTCTCAAATACTGTTGGAGGGACACTTTATTCAAATAATCCGCCTTCTTCACCCAACTATAACTACACTTATGTTGCCGTCAATACCGGAACGGGTAATATTGATGCCGTCAATGCTACTGCCAATTTTACATCTCTTCCGGGTGGCAATTATTGCGTGTATGGCTTATACCATTATTCCGGAGCTACCAATCCGCCTTCTACTGTTACACCAAGTTCTTTTGTCGGACAAAGTTTCAGTACCGTACAAGGCGCAAATAACTGTATGTCGTTTTCGGCTAATTGTATACCGCTAATCCTAACATCGGTTTGTACTACGCCGACACTCGCGGCGGGAACGGCAACAAATCCGGCAACATGCGGCGGTATAAGCGGTTCGATTGCTTTTGCGACTACAAACTTACCGGACGGTAATTATACTTTAAATTATTCGGTCGGCGGAACAGCGACGACAAAAACCATTGCGGTTGCGGCAAACGCGTTTACGCTTTCGGGATTGAATGCCGGAACCTATTCCGCGTTTTCGATCACCAACAACGGCTGTAACGGTTCGGCGGCTGCAAGCAAAACATTAACCGATCCGAACACGCCGACACTCGCGGCGGGAACGGCAACAAATC
>JBBRQS010000028.1:0-41147 GCA_038226035.1 Chitinophagales bacterium
AACAATCAGTTATCAATGGCAATCGAGTCCGGATAATTCTACTTGGACAACGGCAACCGGTACGGGTGCGACAACGGCAACTTATACGCCCTCGAGTACAACTGCCGGAACGACTTATTACCGCGTCATCATCAGTCCGCAGGATAACGGATGTAATCCGGTAACATCGAACAGCGCGAAAGTGATCGTCACGCCTCAAATTAGTTTTACTAATTCTTTAAGTGATTTCGATGAATGTCTCGGTGGTACACAATCTTTATCAATCTTAGTTACAGGCGGTACAGGTACAACGACTTATCAATGGCAATCTAGTCCCGATAATAGTACATGGTCTAATATTACTGTCAACGGAATAAGCAGTAGTTACACACCGCTAAGTGCAACAACAGGTATTACTTATTATCGCGTTCAGGTATCAAGCGGTGCTTCGGGTTGCGGTACGCAAACTTCAAGCGGGGCAAAAGTAACCATAACGCCTCAATTGAGCATCGCCACACAACCGACGCCGTTCAGTGAGTGTATCAGTGGTACTCAGACTTTAAATGTCGTATCAGCTGGAGGTGCCGGAACAATAACGTACCAATGGCAATCAAGTTTAGACGGAAGTACCGGTTGGACGAATATAACGGGTGAAACCAATACTACCTATACGCCGTCGAGTACGACTGCGGGTGATTACTACTACCGCGTTGTAGTGACTGCATCGGGTAATGGTTGTGCATCTATCAATTCAAGTACTACCAAAGTTACTATCGTAGCCAAACCGGTGATTACGGCAACGGCATCAACAACGCAAGTGTGCGTCGGCGGCGGATCGGTACTGAATGCGACGTTTACCGGCGGTGTGGGTTGTACTTTGCAATGGCAAAATTCAACGAACGGCGGTACTACTTACAACGATATTCCGGCAGCAACAGGTAGCTCGTATTCGACACCGGCATTGAGCAGTGATACGAAATATCGCGCAAGAATTACATGCAGTGGTAATGGATGCTGTAACTAAATATTTGTAAACTGATGTAATAAAAAAGAAAGTACTGAAAAATTAATTTTTGAGCATGATTTTAGGAGTTATGAGTTAGGAGTTATGAATTATGAGTTATGAGTTAAAAAGGAGGGTATAGAATAGGAATTTTATTTTTATTTCCATTCTACAATTTATTACTCATAACTCATAATTCATAACTCATAACTCATAACTAATTTAATAATCCATGAAACTTAACGCGCACACACAATTTTACATTTTCAATTTTTAACTTAAACGCACAAGCCTTAACTTATAATTTTTTTCGTGCTTCCAATACTACACACTCAATCAGAAAAAACTTCCTCCCGATTTTCCAAGTGTGTTTTATTCCCCCCTTTCATTAATTGAAAATTTAATGATCATCGTTCAATTTTTATCAGCAGAATTTATTTACAGGCGTTTGAGTTTTTTTTCGAGATTTTAAAAAATTTTTTCCTAATAATTTTTGAATTTTTTTTGAAAATTATTTTCAAAAAATTATTTTAGAACTATTTTTTTTCAAAAAATTATTTTAGAACTATTTTTTTTCAAAATTAATTTACTTCTCTGACATTTTTTGTGGAACTGCTATTAACAGGACACTCCTAACGGAGTTAAAACAGGTTTTAACTTTTATTTCTAATGACAGGAAGCCTACATGAGGCTTTTTAACTCCGTCAAGAGTTTTCTATCAGTAGATATTAGTCAAAAAATATTTTTCAGCTCCGGAAGGAGCGGTCTTTAAATTTCGCCGCCACAAAAATTATCAAAGAACCAATTAATCCTAAAAAAAAATCTTGTAGAAAAATGAGTCATCTGCTACAACTATTGCGAGTAGCTATCAGAAATTTACTAACACACAACTGATCACTGACCACCGAATTCCGACAACTGAAAATATGAGATTAGTTTATACCAGCTTATTGATTGTAGTTTTATCTGCTCTACGGCTTACGGCGCAAGACGGTTGTACTTCCAATCCAATTTCGTTGAGTGTAATGAGCAAGCCGATGATAAGTATTTCGGGCGGAACAACCGTTTGTACGGGTGGTAGTGCAACTTTGCAAGCTAATCCTACGGGCGGAATAGCCGGCGATTGTCAGATACAATGGCAGTTAAGCAACGATAATGGTGCTAATTATCAAGATATTGTCGGCGAAAAAAATAAAACTTACCAAATAACTTACCTCACTAAAACGACTTATTTCAGAGCTTTATATAATTGCACCGGTGCTGGTTGCGATTCCAAACCTTCCGACCCACAAATAGTAACGGTCGTTGACAAACCGCTTGTAACTATTACAGCCGATCAAAAATATATTTGTCAAAAATCACCGATCCGAATTATCGCATCGGTTTCCGGCGGTTCCGGCGTTTCGATTAATCAATGGCAATCAAGCACGAATGGTTTGGATTGGATAAATATTTCCGGTGAAACGGCTTTTGATTACAACTCAACGACTTTGTCTAAAACAACTTTTTTCAGAGTTGTAGTAACGGAAAAAGGCGACGGTTGTATTACTATTTCAGCACCCGTTCTTATTTCAGTAGATGGATGTAACGGTGCCATTGGTCATTTTGTATGGTTGGATTGTAACGGTAACGGCATCCAAGACGCGGATGAAAAAGGTTTAGCCGGTGTCTCCGTTACACTTACCGGAACAACTACTACAGGCTTAATATTAACTTTAACGACCACGACCGACGTTTCGGGATATTATTTATTTACGGGTCTTCAAGCCGGCACTTACAGGCTTACGTTTGGTTCGGTGGCGAATGTAAGCGGTTTAACTTTTACGCAAAAAAATGTGGGTAATCCGTTATTGGACAGCGATGTTGACGGTTCAGGTAAAACGGATGCGATTATACTCGGACAAAGCGAAACGCGAATGGATATTGATGCCGGTTATTCTGAATCTGTCGGACCGATTTTCGCAAACGTTCCGAAAAATATAACTGCCGATTGCGATAAAATTCCGGCTGTACCGACTTTGGGCGCGACCGATATTTTCGGAGGGGTTGCGGTTGTCACTTACGACAGCACCAAATCTAATAGTCATTCGGGCAATGGCTGCGCTTATCCGTACACAATTATGCGTAAGTGGACGGCGAAAGATAATTGCGGCAAAATAACGACGGCACAACAAATCATTACGGTACAAGATACGACAGCACCGGTGTTCACTTTTGTTCCGCCCGATGTGACGATAAGTTGTAAAGAACTTATCCCGAACGGTGCGGACGTAAAGGCGAAAGATAATTGCGACCCGAACGTACAAATAATAACGGGACAGGAAATAGTGCGCGATCCGACCAAAGCGTGTAAAGATTACATTTTGTATAAAATTTTCACGGCTTCGGATGCGTGTGACAACAAAAGTCAACCCGTCAGACAAAAAATAACGGTAAGCGATAAAGAGCCGCCGATATTCGTAAACGTACCGAGAGATACCGGTGTTCAATGCGGGCAAATACCGGATATCAATACGGTTATATTAACGGCGAAAGATAATTGCGATTCGAATCCGATTATCACGGCACAACCGGAAACGAAAACTAAAATACTGTGCGCCGCCGGTTATACCTTGGTAAGAACTTGGACGGTAGCCGATGCTTGCGGTAACGCCGGAACGCCGTTTACGCAAATAATGACCGTAACGGATACAACTCGTCCTGTAATAGTAAAAGCCCCTTTGGATATTACTGTCGATTTAAGCAAAGGCGAAATTATTCCGCCGGCACCTATTATCGGTACGGATATAACGGCGACGGATAATTGTGACAACAATCCGATAATAACGCCGACGGAAACGCCGCGTTTATCGGTCGGTAATTGTCAATCGCAATTCACGAGAACTTGGACGGCAAAAGATATTTGCGGCAATATATCGTTTCCGAAAACGCAAACCATCACCGTTTTGGAATTGAAACCGGCGGTAATACTTACCTTTTCAAAAGCGGAAGATTGTTTCGGCAATAACGGGCAAGTCACTTTTTCTCCTGTAAATTACACCTACAAATGGAGTGACGGTAATACGGGTGCTGTCAGAACTAATTTAAAGGCGGGTAATTACAGCATAACGATATCGAGCGGCAACGGCTGCGATACCGTACTTCAAATCACGGTTGTAAAAGAGTGTCCGAACTGTATCAAACCGATATTGAGCGCAGTAAAAACACCTGTATCGTGCGGCAAAACGAACAACGGCAGTATTCAATTACGAATTACGAATTACGAATTAAGATACCCTGATTACAGCGTTTATGTTTCAACTGCAACCGGTTTTGATTCATCTTTCATTATTCACGGTGCGTCGTTCATCGTTCCTAATTTAAAAATAGGAACGTACACGGTGAAAGCGGTGAAAATGATTGATACAAGTTGTTATGCAACAGTAACGATTGGGGTAGAAAATACGCCGGGCGTCAATATAAACGATGCGACAATCGTCAATGCGGGATGTAATGCGATAACAGGCAGTGCGGCATTTAACACGAACGGCATTAATACCTATAAATTTTTGTGGAGCGACGGCAATACGCAAAGCGCGCGCACCGATTTGGCGGTCGGCAATTATAACGTAACGATTTCCAATGTCGAACAGTGCGATGCAGTAAAAAAAGTAAAAATAATCAATACCGGTAGTAAACCGATTGTAAGTATTTCTGCAAATTCGTTAGTATCGTGCGGTAATACAAAAATAGATTTCCTCGCTAATGCCACACCGATCGCAGCTTACTCTTACCAATGGCAAATAAGCGAAGATGCAATTAACTGGATAATAATTAGGAATCAAAACTCTGCGGTTTACAGCAATTATACTTTGCAAAAAACAAATTTTTTCCGCGTTATAGTTTCTACCCAAGACGGTTGTACGAGTGTATCTGAACCGATAAAAATTATCGTGAACACCAATGTACCTTTAATAGTAAATGTGCCGAATAATATCACCGTAGATTGCAATAAAATTCCGGCAGTATCTACTGATGTTACAGCGACGGACAACGCCGGATTTAATATAAATGTCACATCTTCGGAAACTCGTTCGTTGAGAGAAATCGTTTCTTGTCAAATTATAATTACGCGCACATTTTCAGCGCAAGATAATTGCTTAAATAAAGCAACAGCAACTCAAGAAATTACGCTCCAAGATACCGTTAAACCGGTTATCGCGAATGTGCCGACCGACATTACGGTAGATAAATCCAAAAACGAAACTGTTCCCGCACTCCCGACGAATGTTATGGCGACGGATAATTGCGATGCTTTTGTTGCGGTTAAATTCACGGAAAGCAGTTCAACCACGAACGGGAATTGTCAATCTTTTATCGTTCGTACTTGGACAGCAATAGACAGTTGCGGTAATTCGGCAACGCAAAAACAAAAAATTACGATAATCGAGCCTACACCGGTTGTAACAGTTGCAAATACCAAACCCGCACCGGCGGAAAATTGTACGGATAAGAACGGCGCGATTGAATTAACGCCGATAAATTACGTCTATCGTTGGAACGATGGCGCTACGGGTGCGACGCGCAATAATTTATCGGCGGGTATTTACACCGTTCGGGCTTACAGCAGCAACGGTTGTTTTGTTGAAAAAGATATTACAGTTGTGCGTTTATGCGACACCTGCCGGCAACCAATTGTATCGGTGAAAACTACCGATCAATCATGTGCGCGCGACAATGACGGTAAAGCCGTAATTACAATTACAAACGGAAACTCTACGGCATATAAATTTATTTGGACGCCGCTTATTTCAAATGCAGATACAGCCGGTAATTTACCGGTCGGTGATTATACGGTGCGTGTTCAAAAATCGGCGCAACCGAATTGTTTCACAGACATCAAATTCAGAATTAAATCGGCAACTGATGTTGTGATAGATACGCCGAATATCGCAAACGCAAATTGTACGCAAGGCGGTAGCATTTCTTTTAACGCCGATTTGAATTATACATTCATTTGGAACGATGGTGACACGAATCGTATCCGTAAAAATTTGCTCGCCGGAAATTATGCTGTTACTGTTTCGCGCACCGGTCAATGTCCGATTGCGAAATCATTTAGTATTATCAAAGATTGTGCTGCGCCCGTTGATTCTTGTAAAATACCTTTAGCATCTTTAACCAAAACGGATCCAATTTGTGGGGGCAACACGAATACCGGCAGCATACAATTACTCATATCCATGCGCTTTAGCGCGTTGGTTTATAACGTTCATATTTCGTCGGCAGTCGGTTTTGATTCATCGTTCACTGTTCATCGTTCACCGTTCACCGTTTCTAATTTAATTGCAGGAAATTATACAATTAAAATAAAAAGAACCGATAATACGGTTTGCGATACAACGATTCAGTTTTCCATCATCGGTACGAATAAATTATTGGTAGATGCACCGGTGATAAAATCCGCAGATTGTACTTCACCGACGGGCAGTATTGATTATTCAACGCCGGCGAACATCGGTTTAAAATTCCGTTGGAACGATTTGGATACCAATCGCTTGCGCACAAAATTATTGCCTGGTATTTATGTCGTCACTATTTCCGATCCGAATACAAATCGTTGTCCGTTTACCGATTCTCTCTCTGTACCGTTGAATAATCCGTTGCACACGAGTTCGGCAATTCTAAAGCAACCTTCGTGCGGAAAACCAAACGGTGTCGTAAAACTAACAACCACCGGCGGTTCCGGACAATATATTTATTCGTGGGGTGAAGGGAGTGAAAGATATGTTTTGCCGGCAGGAACTACTACCGTAACTGTTACCGATTTTCAAACCGGTTGCGAAATATCGGTGACATTTAATTTGATCAATCAAAATATTGAAGCCGTATTGGTTTCGGATACCGCAGCACACCTCACCTGCAACGGCAGTGCGGATGGGTATCTGAATTATTCTGTAACGCCCGGAGAAGGATTTACTTTGCCGGTAAATATTGAATTGCATGACAGCCGGAACCTGATTTATACGAACGGTGCTTTGCAAGCCGGAAAATATATTTTTCAAGTGAAAGACGCCACCGGTTGTGTTGCCGTTGAACGCAATGTCACCGTAACGCAACCGGATATTTTAGCGGCGACTTTTACTAAACGTAATCAAAGTTGCGATTCGTCCGGTCGTGTAACTTTAAACGTGACCGGCGGTAATGTGCCTTATCGTTATCTGTGGTCGGATGCGAACGGATTTACAACGGACAATGCCGTGCGCGACAATTTGCAATCCGGCTATTATTCGGTAACAGTACTAGATGCAGGCAGTTGTTTGCTCACCGTAAAAAATATTTCAATTCTCGACTCGTGTAAATGCCGTTTGCCGGTTATAGATTCGGTTTCAACTACGCCGGCAACTTGCGGATTGAATAACGGTAAAGCTGCGGTTAATCTTAAAGCAACGGTAAACAGCCTCAATAAATATCAATTTGATTGGATACCGGACTCGGGAAATTCTAACACTTTCGGTAACGAACGCACATCACTGGGTGGCGGCGTTTATTCTGTCATAGTCAGTCAACGTTCCAATCCGAGTTGTTTTATCAATGCTACTGTCGGTGTCGGCAGTTTACAAGGTCCGAAAAATATTACGGTAGTTACTGCGCCTGCAAGTTGTGAAGCCGCGAACGGTACCGCAACATTAACGCCTTTACCGGCAGATTCTTTGACATATACTTGGTTGTTCGATAATTCGAATGCCGTTTTGCGCCATGATTTGAAAGCCGGTTTTTATCAAGTATTAGCTGCACGCAACAGCTTACCGGATTGTCCGACATTGATAAACGTGCGCATTGATTCTAAAAATATTTTAGCGGCATCAGCGCAAACCGTTAAAAAAGCGACTTGCGGTTTATCGAACGGCAGTATTCAATTACGCATTACGAATTACGATTTACGAGATTCACTCTACTTGATTCATATCAAGGGATCCGACATCCGGAATTCGACATCCGGAATCGTTATTGATTCATCGTTCATTGTTCATCGTTCATCGTTCATCGTTCCAAACTTAAAATCCGGTGTTTATGCGATTGACATTACAGATCAACAAACGAAGTGTCATTCAATCGTTACATACATCTTGGAAAATGAAAACATCGCTGCGACTTCTATTATACTATCCGATACCGTTGTTTATACGCATTGTGCCACAACAACAGATGCCCAAATTCAATTTCAAATTGCGAATTACGGGACGCACGATTCTTTATATTTAATGGATGATAACGGACGGACGATTCGATCGGTGCTAATATCCATGCGCTTTAGCACGTTTGTTAATTTAGGGCTTGGAAAATACTGCTTTGTTGTAAAAGATGCAAACAATTGTATCACGGCATCGAAATGTTTTGATGTAAAAAATCCTCAACCTATAGTGGCGGTTACTTCAAAAACTAATGCTACCTGCACGGATAAAGGCAGCATCAATATAACCGTAACCGGCGGAACGGGTAATTTTAACTATCAATGGAGTGACTCTCCCGTTGTTTTGGCGAACCAACGGACGGATTTGAATACGGGCACTTACAGCGTGACGGTAACAGATAATAACGGTTGTAATATTATTTTGGATACGCTCAACATCAGAAACGATTGCCCGGCACAACCGAATTGCAGTGTTAAAGCCAAATTCGTTGCACAAAACGCAACGTGTACGCACAACGGTTCTATAAATATTGTAATAAACGGTGGTGTGGCACCATATAAAACCATTTGGTCGGATTTAACGGGTGCGAATAATGCACCAAACAGAACGGATTTGCAAGCCGGAACTTATTCGGTTATCGTCTCAGATGCGACAGGTTGTGCGGATACGTTGAAAAATATTATTATTCTGAATAAATGCTCAACGGATACAACTAAACCATGTACGCCGCCGAGTATAACGAGTATTTCCGTAAACGATGCACGTTGCGGATTAAAAACCGGTTCGGTTTCAATCCATACGACTGAAAACAACCTGATTTTTAAATGGTTACCGGAAGTTTCCACCGCATCACACGCAGATGATATCAGCGCGGGTTTATATCACGTCCGAATTACGCGAACTAATGATACGGCTTGTTTTACGGAACGCGATATTATCGTAAAAAATATTGATGGAATAAAAATTGATGCTCCTGTTACAACACCCGCAACTTGTGCATCAAGTAACGGCACGGCACGATTTGCGAGTGGAGTAGGAGCGTTTCAGTATATTTGGAGTGACGGTAAAACCGGGTTTTCGCGCAATAATTTAGCGGCTGGACAATATTTCGTAACCATTTCCGATCCGGAGAGAATTTATTGCGACCAAATTATAGGCGTAGAAATAAAATCAACAAATTCTTTAACCGTAACCACAGTAATTGATCGTCAACCTTCGTGTAAACAGAATGACGGACAAGCGACAGTGAACATAAGAGGCGGAAGCGGTATTTATCAATTGCGAATTGCGAATTACGAATTACGGATTGATTCCGTTTTCAACCTCCAAAGTTCATCGAAACCAGTTGCCAATTTACAAGCCGGCAATTACGCCGTTACCGTTACGGATGCTGTTTCGGGTTGTACCTCGATAACTTCGGTAGTTGTAACGAATGCCGTCAGTTCCGGTGCGACAATTAACTTGCCGGCTGATATAATTTTCACAAGTTGTGCCGGCACAAACGATGCAAGTGTTGTTTTCAACGTAACAGCTTCCGTAAGCGGTTTGCATTTTATAATACGCGATGCACGTTCGGCAATTATTAAAATAGACACTATTAAAGATACTTTACCGTTATCAGTTTTGGGTTTAGGAACCGGAAAATATACGATTGAAGTGACAAACGTATCCGGTTGTATCATCGCCGGAGAAAATTTTCAAGTCTCCGAACCGACTCCGATAATAGTTTCCGCGCAAACGCAAGCGCAAAAATGTACGCAAGGCGGCAGTATTACCGTAAATGCAACCGGCGGAACGGGAATTTATCAATTGCGAATTACGAATAACGCATTGCGAATTGATTCTTTGTTCATAGTTCACAGTTCTTCATTCATCTTTCCGAGTTTGAAAGCCGGAAATTATGCAGCTACGATCACCGATTCGCGCGGTTGTTCGGCAATTGTAAATAATATTTCCGTGGCGAACGATAGTGTAAACTGTTCAACTTGTCCCGCGCATTTATCAACTGTAAGCGTTACGGATAAAACGTGTAACGTCGGCGGAAGTATAAAAGTCAATCCGATTGCGGGTGAAGCACCTTATCAATTACGAATGACTAACGCGGCATTACATATTGATTCTGCACTAACGATTATTAATTCTTCATTATCAATTATTAATTTAAAAGCCGGTGTTTACGAAATTTTTATCATTGATGCTAAAAATTGTAAAGACACACTGCATAATGTTATTATACGAGATAATTGTAATACACAAACTTGCATCTTATCTGTAACTGCTCAAACAAAAAATAAAGATTGTAATGGTAGCGGCGCAATACTCTTGACGGTGAACGGTGGTGGCGGTAAATACGGGTACCTTTGGAATGATGGCAATACTTCGTCGGCGCGCTCGGGTTTGAACGCGGGTGTTTACGCCGTCATAGTTCTAGATTCCGTGAGTTTGTGTATTGATACACTGCGCGATTTATTAATCACAGACACCTGCAACCATAATACAATGCCATGTACTTTGCGCGGTGCGACAATCGTAACCGCTAAAAATTGTAATACGAGCGGCAGCATTACCGCTTCTGCTACCGGCGGACAATCACCGTATATTTTTGATTGGTTAGATTTAGCCGGTATTAATAATGGTTCAACACGTACGGGTTTAAATATCGGTACATACACAGTGGTAGTTATTGACACAAAAGGTTGCAGAGATACAGTTAAAGCGGTGGTTTTGGATTCTTGTACTTCTCCTTTAAAATGTACTCTTTCAGCAACGCCGACTGTGGTAAATAAAACTTGCGACAAAAACGGTAGTATTTCCGCAGTTATTACGGGCGGACAAACGCCCTATAAACTGTCGGTAGTTAATAATCAACTCAGTGTTTCGGACAGTATTTTAACCGGAACGATATTCGCTTTGAACAATTTGAATGTTGGTGTTTTTATGTTAATCGTCATTGATGCTAACGGTTGTAAAGATACGATGTCGAGTGTAGTCGTAAAAAATGATTGCAACGGCTCAAACGGTTGTACGAAGCCGGCAATTGTTTCTGTTTCTACCGTCGACGCTTCTTGTACTGCACGATTGGGTGTAATCCGAATTGATTTAGCGAACAATACTAACGATTCAGTTTATCGTGTTCGTTTGTTCGGTGTAAAAGATTCGGTTTTTGTTATTAAAAAAACATCATTCAGTATCAATAATTTAAGAGGGGGAACTTATACTGTGAAAATCATGCGCGGGGCGGATACAACCTGCTTCATTCAACAAAACTTCATCATCAAAAACTCGGATGGTGTAAATATCGGTATACCGGTGATTACACCATCGAGTTGCGCGGCAAATAACGGAACAGCCGATTTCGGAAACGCGAACGGGTTGATTTTTACTTGGAGTGATGGCAAGCAAATCGCTAAACGCACGGATTTAGCAAAAGGTATTTATTTCGTGACTGTGAGCGATAGTACAAAAATACTTTGCGACCAAGTGGCGCAAGTAGATATTCCGGCTGTAAATACTTTAACTGCGACAAGTACCATTACAAAAAGTGCAACTTGCGGACAATCGAACGGCAGTTTTCAAATACAAATTGCAAATTACGAATTACGGGATTCACAATTTTTAATTCATATTTCTGCTTTAGGATTTGATTCATCGTTTAATGTTCGTGGTTCATCGTTCATCGTTCCGGGTTTAAATTCGGGTATTTATTCAATAGCAATTAGTAATTCAAATGCTTGTCCGATTATTCTGAATAATATTATTATTGCCAATGACAGTGTGAATTGTGTTTCGGCTTGTACTTCCAAATTCGATACTCAAACAACATACGCTGTTGCTTGCGGTGAAAAAGCGAAAATTTGTACGCAATTAAATCAGACAGATACACTAAATTATAAAATTTTCGACAACGGAATTTTATACACCGGCGGTTTCGCTAAATGTGACGCAGATACTTCCGTGAGTTATACTTATTACACGCTTATTCAGCGCGATCCGAACGGACCTTGGCACCTCGATGAATGGATGATAAACGGACAATTGCATCAAGGGATTTTCAACAACATCACCGCATTAGCGGATTCAATGAACGTTTGGGATGCGCCGCATAAGTGGCAAACCGATACAAAAACGTACAGTCTTTTCAGTGTCGGCAACAAAAAACGTTATAATAAAATGTTGTGGAGTAAAAACGGTTTGCCGATAGCCGAATTAAATCCGTCAGTTTTTGAACAGTATCACCATTACGGAATTCAACTCGACTCCGGCACCCATACTTTAATAATCGTTGCCGGTCAAACTTGCAGAGATACCGCCTTCATAAAAGTCATAAGTACTTGCACATCGCCCATAGATACAACACCGCTTTCGTGCGGTAAATTGATCGAAGGAGCGACAACTTATAATGTACCTTGCGGCGAAAAAGCAAACGTGTGTACCAAATTGTCGGGTACGGACACTCTGGTATATAAAATTTACGATAACGGCAACCGATATACTGACGGATTTACGAAATGTGCCGCCGATACTTCCGTGGGTTATAATTATTTCACTTTGGTTTTGAGCAGTGCAAACGGACCTTGGACGCTCAACGAATGGCTCATAAACGGTCAGTTGCACAAAGGCGTTTTCAGTTCCATCCAAACTTTAACGGATTCGATGTCGGTGTGGGATGCACCGAACAAATGGATACTCGATACTAAAACGTTTACGATTTACAGCATCAACAATCCTAATTTCTGTAATGCCATGTTGTGGAGTAAAAACGGGAAACCGGTAGCACAACTCATGTCGTCTTACGATGAAATTTATCGTCAGGTCGGTTTGAAACTCAATAACGGCGCACATCAAATTATTTTTGAAAATACGGTGCTTCATTGTCGCGATACAGCTCAAATTAATGTACGTTGTTATGCCGTTATCGGCGGAACAACGCGCGTTGAAGCGAAAGTGAAAGAAAAAGAAAAAATAGATTCTGTTTCAGTTAAAATTCCGAGATTAAAGGCGGTGAATGACCACGCGATGGCTTATCAGTACCAAACGGTACAAATAGAACCGATGCTGAACGATTCGTTGGGAGGTGAAAAAGCAATAATCCTTTTAGTAGAACCGCCGACTTACGGACGCGCAGTATTGAATCGCGAGCGCGGCATTGTGGCATACACGCCGCAAGAAAATCCGTGCGAAAAACGGGATAGTTTCCGTTACGCTTTGGTCACGGCGAATGCGCGTGATACGGCGTGGATTACGATAGAAGTGGTGTGCGATGATTTGATTGTTTTCACCGGTTTTTCACCGAACGGTGACGGTATTAATGATTTCTTCGTCATAAAAGGCTTAGAAAATTATAAAAATAATCGCTTGATGATTTACAACAGGTTCGGAAATTCGGTGTACGAAACCAAAAATTATCAAAACGATTGGGGCGGCACCTACAACGGTAAAAATTTGCCGGACGGTACTTATTTCTACATTATTGATTTGGGTAACGGCGACCAAAAATCCGGTTATGTTCAGATACAGCGTTAAGTGCGGGTGAAAAAAAAACGATGCATTGGTGGTTTACCGGTGCATCGCTTTTTTTTGTCAGAAAAAGTTTATATTACTCACTTATCTCCTGTTTCCGCCGCCGCCTCTGCGATCATCACCACCGCCTCTTCGATCGTCACGTCTGTCACCGCCACCACCGCCGCCGCGTCTGTCACCGCCGCCGCCATAACCGCCACCGCCGCCGCCGCTATTTTCGCTGACCGTGGCTACATAAGGTCTGCCGTCGGGTGAAGGCATGATGGCTTTTCTGCTGAGGCGCATTTTGCCGGTGCGCTTATCAATTTCTATGATTTTGAATTTAATTTCGTCACCTTCTTTAAATTCTTCTTCTACGTTTTCGATGCGCGACCACGACATTTCCGATACGTGCAACAAACCACTGCTGGCACCGAAATCCACGAAAACGCCGTAAGGCATTACCGAAGCCACTTTTCCGGTGTGTTCATCGCCGACTTGCGCAACGTAAACGATTTGATTGATACGCGCTACGGCTTTGTCAATACTTTCTTTATCCGGAGCGTAAATACTAACGTAACCTTTGCCTTCTCTTTCTTCGATATTAATCGTCGCGCCGGACATCCGTTGCATTTCTTGAATAATTTTTCCGCCGGGTCCGATTACGCCGCCGATAAATTCTTTATCAATAATAATTTCGTGTACGCGCGGTGCATGAGGTTTCAAATCCGGAGCAGTAACGGCGATCGCTTTGTTCATTTCTTCGATGATGTGCAAACGACCGGCTCTTGCTTGCGTGAGTGCTTGTTCGAGCATCTCGAAAGGCAAACCGTCAATTTTTATATCCATTTGACAACCCGTGATACCGTTTACGGTGCCGGTAACTTTAAAATCCATGTCGCCGAGTGCATCTTCATCACCGAGAATATCCGATAAAATCGCCACTTTCGAGCCTTCGCCGATTTTTCCGTTTTCCGTAATCATACCCATCGCGATTCCCGCAACGTGTCCTTTTATCGGAATACCGGCATCCATTAATGCCATAGAGCCGGCGCAAACCGTAGCCATTGACGACGAACCGTTAGATTCGAGAATATCTGAAACAATACGAATCGTATAAGGAGTATCCGGCAAAATCTGACGCAAAGAACGCCCCGCTAAATTCGCATGACCCACTTCACGACGACCCGGTGCGCGCATCGGTTTTACTTCACCGACCGAAAAGCCCGGAAAGTTGTAGTGCATTAAAAAGTTATCGTTGTATAAATGCAAAGCCGTATCTATCATCGCAGCATCGAGTTTTGTACCCAGCGTTAATGATGTTAAAGCCTGCGTTTCACCGCGATTGAATATCGAAGAGCCGTGTGCGGAAGGTAAATAATCCACTTCACACCAAATAGGACGCACTTCATCTGTTTTTCTGCCGTCTAAACGTTTGCCTTCTTCTAAAATAACGGCGCGTACTTGGTGTTTTTTTATTTTATCGAAATAAACTTTTACCTTCTTGGCGATGTCGGACGTGTACGCTTCTCCTTTAGCTTCTTTTAATGAAGTTATCATTTCTTCTTCAACTGACGAGAAAGCGACTTTGCGTTCGTATTTAGCACTCGCCGAACGCGCTATATTGCTCAGTTTTTCGCCGAGTAGCACTTCCATTTCGTGTTTCAATTCGGTATCTTCGGTTACCTCCGGTACGGCTAATTTTTTTCTTTCACCAACCAATTTTGCCAAAGCCATTTGCGCTTCGATTTGCGGTTTTATGGCAGCGTGTCCTACGCGGATAGCTTCCACCAAATCTTTTTCCTGACATTCTTTAGCTTCGCCTTCCACCATCGTTACGTCGTTCAGGTGCCCGCCGACTATGATATTGATATCAGCATCTTTCAAATCCATTACACCCGGATTAATGACAAATTCACCGTTGATGCGCGCTACGCGCACTGTTGAAATTAACCTTTCAAGTGGCACATCCGATACTGCCAAAGCCGCTGAAGCCGCCAATGCACAAAAAGCATCGGGTAAAGTATCGCGGTCGCCGGAAATTAAATTGATGATGATTTGCGTATCATTCATATAACCTTTCTGAAACAAAGGGCGCAAAGTGCGGTCAACGATACGCGAAATGAGAATTTCGTAATCGGAAAGTTTAGTTTCCCGGCGAAAAAAGTTACCGGGAATACGTCCGGCAGATGCGAATTTTTCTTGGTAATCAACGGAAAGCGGAAAAAATTCCGGATCCGGTTTCGGTTTCGGTGCTGCCGTTACGACGGCAAAAAGCATCGTGTTTCCACATTTAACAACGACCGAACCGTTGGCTTGCGTCGCTAATTTACCGGTTTCGAGGGTTACTTCTCTACCGTCCGGTAAATGAAATGATGTACTCAATGGAATTTGCTTTCCCATTATTAGAGATTTTTTCTGTGTTGAACAGCCGTTTAAAATAGCGTCAGAAAATACACGCCGAACAACAGTGAAAGATTATTTCGATTTTCGGTTTTCGGTTTTCGATTTTTCAGGTTAAATGAAAATCGTAAATCGTAAATCGTAAATCAAGAAAGGAAAGCATTAGGGGAAGACTTTTATTTACGTTTTATTGAATACGGGTTAATCAACAAAGTGTCGTAAATGCCTGTTTTTAATTGCCGCCGCGCCGTTTCAAAATTCTTAAATTATGAGAAAAATTTTTGATTCGGCTTTTTGAAAATTACCTAATTTACCGCTCCCGTGTACACTATTTTTTAAATCAATTTATTTCAACGCAAAAATAAATGAATTTTTGCAGTTAACCAAATGAAATTAGATTTAGGAGATTTGTAAAAATAAATTATCAATTATTGGTTATTGTATTTTCTTTAATCAAGGCAAATTTTTTGAGAAATATCGGAATATATAAAGCAATTTGCCACAGAGCAAATGAAAGCAAGTAATTAAGAAGGGTAGTTTATTTTTTACAAACTCCCTTGAGGGATGAATATTATCGGATTCTATTCGCGACTTTTAAAATTCCGCTACGAGTTCGGCAGTTTTTCATATTGATTGTGAATACCCAAAATAGTTACGCCAATTAAAACGGCGACAACCGTAAGGATTGAACTCAGCAAACCTTCGATGCCGAACGATAGTTTTATTAAAATGGTTGAAATTATAAAACCTGAATTTCGGATCACTTTATTAAATTGATCGGTTTGCAAAAAAGAAATGAGGAGTAACAGTACGTCAATTAAAATTAGGATGGTGAAAAATTCGTCGAAAAATATTTTATTTATATCTTTGATTGTACCTACTATTTGGCTGATAGAAAAAAAGTTGTCATATATCCAATGACTGAGATTAAAAACCGCCATCGTTAAAAATAAAGGTACCAAACAAGTTGCAATCACTTTTTTCATACCAATAAACTTCAGCATTTCTGATGTATATTCTGCACTTTTATTCTCAGTTTTTATTTGTTTTTTTTCATTGAGGCGATAGAAAATGAGGATCAGAAAAAATAAAATAATTGTAGCGATGATATCGTAAGTGAACCTCAAATCGTTTTTCACGTTAAACCAATCGGAAGTAAATTGCAACTTGGATAAATCTTTAAATGTCCGACGAATAACAATCAGTGTTATAATTTCATATTGTTTACCGATGTATTTATTAATTGATTTCGGTAAATAGTAAACGAGTAAATACACTTCGTAAATTAAAATAAACGAGAAAGGCGTGTAAATGGCAACAATCGGATTTTCTAAGAGTCCGGAATTGTCATTTACCTTCAAAATATGCAAATCCGCAAGACTGATAAGCAATAAGTGGATTATAAAACTCGCGATCGCGATGAGCACCACGACAGATTCAATCGACTTTCTGGTATTTTCGGAAAGAAATTTTGTATGCAGTATATCAAAAATTCGAGCAAAAGGTGTCATTAAAAAAACAAGTTGAGTTTTTCAGTTTTATTACTCAAGATATAACTTGAATTTTGATGTAAATGTTTAAGAAAATGAGTCGTATGACAACACAAAATAAAAGTATTCCTTCAAATGAAGCCGGTATTAATTTTCTTCACCGCACTTTTGGAGACTTTAAACTATTGTGCATTTTTTATTAATCGAAAAACATTTATACCCGCATCGCCCGAGACGAGATTCAAAAAATAAATACCGTCCGGATAATTACTTAAATTGACTTTTATTTCGGTGTCATTCGGGTTTAAAAAATATTTTCTCCTTAATACAACACTGCCGATACTGTTTGAAATCACCCATTCGCTTTCCGAATTTATTTCGCCGAACGGTTTTATTTCAAAAATTCCGTTGCTCGGATTCGGATAAACTGTATAATTCACAGGTTGTATACTGCCGTTGATTGTGTTTGCGCTGTCGGTTAAAAATTTGGGTACAGCAATGATTTTGTTTCCGTAAACCGGATAGAAATAAGACGAATTTATTTTTGAATAATCTACCGTCACATTGAAACGGCAATCCGTTTTGTTGCCGCATTTATTGGTTGCAGAATAAGAAACGGTATGTGTGCCGAGGGGAAAATTAGAACCCGATATACCGCCCGCGGTTTGTGACAACGCATTGTCGGAATAGTTCGCGCAGTCTATTTCCAAGATAAAATAATGTGCTACACTGCTATTGACCGTAGCCCATTTGCCGCCGGACCATCCGGTGAGTACCGCAAAATTGTTTTGCGTGTTCGGTTCGTTTGTATCCCAATTTGTGAATCCGGTTGTGCCGGTGCCGTCTGTCCATTTAAAAACGTTTTTTGTTGCCGCATTCGACAAACCGATAAAAACGGCATCAGTCGTTTTTATGACCGAAGTAAGAAAAGTATTGATGGTTTCATTTTTTATTACTGCCAATCTGCCGCCGTTTTGCGCGGATATATTTTGCGCATCTGCCCACATCTTCAAATCATTCGATAAATAATAAAAACTTTTTCCGATGCGCCCGACATACCGAAATCCCGACAAAGCGCTTTGCAAACACACCGAACTGTCGGCGAGACATTGCGAAACTGCAAACGGTGTTTCCCAATTCACAAACGCATTTGTTTTACCGATTTTAATGGAAACTAATGTATCCGAAGGGCATTTTAAAACTATTTTATTCGGTACCGAATCGCCGCGACACGTACAATCGGCGCGCACTTTATCGTTCACGGTATTGATATCGCCGTCATCGCAAGCATCACCGATATTTTTTTGAGTGGAAAAACAATCAAAATATCTTGCAAATAATACCTGCGATTGAACGGTACAACCCGATGCGTCAACCGAGAAGACGCGATATGTACCGGTTGCAATGATTGTAAAAGTTTTTTGAGTCGCATTCGGCACCAGCGTATCGTTTTTGAACCATTGATATTTTTTTGAATCAGCCGCGCTCAAAATATTACCGGCTCGCGTAACCGGCAACGAAGCAGGCGATTGATATGTGACGGTCGTAAAAACAACACTGTCTAAACCAAAACGGTTGGTTAATTTTTTTATGAAAGTGCCGACCGAATCCGGGAAACAAGTACTTGCAAATAAATACGCCGTATCCGAAACGGGAAAATCAGTGGGAATAACAGTACGCACATTACCGAAATCGAGATTAATAATTTTATTTTTGCCTTTCGGTCGAACCGTAAAATTTAATCCGCGTTGCACCGTAACAGTAGAAATATCGGCATCTCCTCCGATTTTAAGCGTCATAGTGTTACGTCTAAACCAAGCCGGTACGTTTGCCATGTCAAAATCAATAATCATTTTGTTTTGGTCGTAACTGACGGCGTATTTCAATGTGCGGCGCATATAAAAATACTCGGTTACTTCCTGTAATGGTGCCATCCATATTTGATCGGTGCCGTTTTTGCCGTAACGACCGGCAATATATTTCAAATGGCTTTCAAAAGTGTAAAATTGAAGCTCTTTGTTGGTGCCGGTAATATCGTCTACGCGATGATTGAACTCGTTGAACCAATAATGCGCACCATTCACGCATTTCTGAATCGCATCGTCGAAAGGGTTTATTTGGTTTACGCTTTCGTTGATGATGCTTCTGAAAATAACTTTATTGAACGGAATAGAATCATCTGCTTTTAATCCGCCGATGCCTATCACATCGCCGGCTTGATTAAAAACAGATTTAAAACCTTTTTCAAAAGCAAACGGCGCGTATTTCGAATCGCCCGAAGGAATAATAAATATGGGCGTTTCAATGTGTTTTTGTGTTCTTTCACGCACACCAACGGCATTTTTATCAATCTCATCGCGATAATCTTGGTCTGTCAGCACCGATTCCAAAACACTTTTATGGTCGAAAGAGTGATTGAACACATCCCACTTCAGCGCATACAAAGTATCTAACTGTTGCCACGATAAATTTGAGGGTGCATTTCCGACGTGCACATCCGTACCCAAAACGTTTGCCGTATTCCAAGCAATGCCGCCGCGAAAAGGCATACTATTGCCGCAACCGTCCGTGAAAAAAAAACCGGGATAATTTGTTTTATTTAAAGCTACATAACCGCCACCCAAAAATGGCAAACCCACTGTAAAAGCATCTGCTTGAGAATCGTCGAACGTAAGGCTATATGCCATATCCTTATCGTATTTTATGGGCGCAAATGTTAACGACGGCACGACAGCCGGTGTATTTCCGAACGTGATAACGATGCGTTGCGCCTCAACGGGATTATAAAAAAATAATAAAATGACTGCAAAGCGTATGACGTTTCGTATCATAGGTGATGTTTTTGTTCAGGCAGTAGAAAAAGGTTTGTGCAAATTTAAAGGAAATGATTGGATAATGTTGAAATTATTTTTATATTATTTGATTTGTATCCACCTTTATGAAATTCAAAAAAAACTCTTAAAAACGCTTGCAATTTTCTAAAACCTGCACATATTATAAATGAAAATAAAATTTTAAATTTTTTTTGAAAAATAAATTAATCCTTGGTTTCAGAAATTTAATGCAACAAAAATAGAATTTCTATATTTGTTGCATTAAATTTCTGAAACCAAGATCTGTTAAATGAAAATACGAAATTTTTAAAATAAAAATATAAAAAGAAAAACTTCCCCAAAAACCTTTTTGTAAATCTGTGCGATTTTCGCTAAATCAGTGTAATTTGCTGAAAAATGGAATAATTTTTCTGCAGATTGCCCGGATTGAGCAAGTACTTTTTGATTTCGGAAAATGCTTAAAATCATTTATTTTAATACAACTACTCAGTATGCTCAAATACGCTTTTTACCCGACAGACAACCGCTTGTCGGAGTACATTTTTTCTTACGGTACGATAGACGGATATGCAACCGAACCATATTCGCTGCTTTCACCGCCTAACGGTTTGACCGGATTTTTGATTAGAACAGGTAAACATAACTTTGATGTAATTGCCGAAAATTTTCAAGGTAATCCGATAGCACACCAACCGAGCTATGTTATTGGTCAAATTACATATCCGATAACAGGTTATACTCTTGGTCCCGTGAAATTTTTAGTCATATTTTTTCAGCCTTTGGGTATGTATCAACTTTTCGGAAGAAAAATGAGTGAATTAAAGGATAAATCGGAAGATTTCTTTAATTTTTTGGGACAAGATGTTGCGGAAAACCTTGTTGAGACTTTGAAGACAACTGACAATATTGAACGACAAATGACAGTTCTAAATCAATTTTTTTTAAAATTAACACCCGTAAAAGATGATTGCGATGATTTAAAAAAAGTACTCCAACTCATTCATGTTTCACAAGGTAATATCTCCGTAAACGAGCTGGAGGGAAAAAGTAAAATTAATCGTCGTACTTTACAAAGAAATTTTCAAGACAAAATAGGTTTAACCCCCAAAGAATATGCTCAAGTGTATCGCTTTAAATGCGCCATTAATTATTTGGAACAAAATACGGGACTCACATGGACAGACCTTTCCAATAAAACAGAATTTTTTGACCAATCACACATGATTCGGTATTTTAAAAAATATACCAACGTATCACCCACAAAGTTAGTGAAGCTTGATATAGAACTTATCAATTTTTTATTGAAATATTAAGTTGTGTCGCATTTGTACAATACTTTAATTATTTTGTATTTACCTTTACTAGATAAATTTAATTTTTCATCAAAAAAATAAAAGTCAATGACTGTACAACAAATGAAAGCAGTACACACACCTGCTAATACGAATGCACTCAACGCCCCGACACTTAATGTTTTGGGGATGCCGACAGCCGTAAAATTGCGCCACGACTAAACCGGCGGACAATTTTCGTCTGTTGAAGTTTCTCTTGCACCGCGCCAAATGGGACCGCCTCCACATGTGCACCATGTTTTGGACGAAGTTATGTGCGTTATTGAAGGTACGGTTTCCGTTTTAGAAGGCGATAAAGTTGTGGAAGTGGAAGCCGGCAGTTGGCATTTTCGTCCGAGAGGAATTGTTCATACTTTCTGGAACGGACACGATGCACCCGCCAAGTTTATAGATATGTATCCGAGTACACAAGATTTTGCGCACTATTTAGAAGAGTTGGCGCAATTGGGCTTGGATATGCACAACGAAGGTGTCAATCCGTTTGCGCCTGAAAGCATTTCACGCTTTAAAGCTTTAGATGCTCGGTACAACCATGAAGTTTTTTACGACCAAATGCCGGCTTTTATGGAAAAGTACGGACCGAAATAAATCACTGTATAAATACTGGCTGTCAGCTGACAGCTAGTATTTATACAGTTTTTCTACATTATTTATCAATTGACGCCGCGCATTTGTATGCGTGGCGTTTTTTAACTTTTTAAATTCTTACGTATGTCACAAACAAATTACATCTCCAATCTCACGCCGTTACGCGGTATTGCCGCACTTTTAACCGTCGTTTTTCATGTCAATATCGGTACGCAAATGTTGGGCTTTGCGTTCATCGATAAGTTGTATTTGATGGTGGATTTCTTTTTTATTTTGAGCGGCTTCATTATGCTGCACGTTTACGGTAAAATGTTTTCGGAATCCGTGACCGGTGCGAATTTTAAAAAATTTACGATTGCGCGGTTTGCACGCATATATCCGTTGCATTTTTTTACGCTCATGCTGACTATTTTAATTTGGTCGGTCGGTGCTTATTTAGGTGTACCGAAAGTGCCGGTGTTTCAAATCGAAAACATGGGTTTTTCTATCTTCACCAATTTATTTTTATTGCAGTCCATGAATCTGCACAACTGGTTCAGTTGGGATCATGCCTCATGGTCAATCAGCACCGAGTGGTGGATGTATATGTTGTTTCCGTTTTTGGTGGTGCCTTTCAATAAACTCCGATCAATGGGACAAGCGACGGTAGCATTACTGTGTTTTGCCGGTTATTTAGCCATCGCCTTTTGGATAGTGCCATTGGTAACGAATCCGCCCGAAATTCCGTTTGTACATTTAGATCCTGCAAAACTGACGATAAATGTTGCGTATCAATACGGTTTTTTGCGTTGTATGTTTGGTTTTGTGCTGGGTATGATGCTGCACAAAGGCTATGAACAAAATTGGGGTAAAAGTTTTTTAGCCAACGGTTACGCCCTTACTATAGCAGTGGTCGGATTATTTATTTGTTTTCATTTTGCGGTTCCGGATGTTTTTTCCGTTTCTTTTCTGCCTTTTATTCTCTTAAGCGCGGCTTATGGCAGTGCTTCTGTCAATAAATTTTTAAGCACGCGGGCTTTGCAAAAAATCGGAGATTGGTCGTTTTCTATCTATTTGATACACCAACCTTTGCTTTACTCAATCGGTATTGCGATGGCGTATTTCAATCCGGCTGATCCGAATGCACTCGCCGGACCGCCACCATTGCCGCCATTTTTTGCAGCTTGGGGAATTTGTTTCTCGGTAATTGCCGGCACACTTTTATTAGCGTCATTAACTTACCGATACATAGAAACGCCGGCAAGGCTGCGGATAAACCGGAAACCGCATTACGCTTTACAGCCGGACACTCAACTTTTAGTTAATAAATAGAATTAGGAAATCTGTAAATAAAAACGCACCAAGAAAATTAATTTCTTTGCGCTTTTTAATTGTACAGCAATAATAAAATTATAAATTCTTTCCGTTCCAAGTATTTACGGTCAAGTTCATTTTCGTACCGTACTGTTGCCGATATTTTTGAACTACATTGGAAAGATTATTAATGGAATTATCCAATTTTAAAAAGAATTTTTTTGTATTGGGTCGCAAAGTTTGTCCTTCCGCAGGTAAACTTATCGTGTTGCTATTGATTTGAAAATGACCGTATTCGCCATTTTCCAAAGAAATAATGTGCGCTACTGATTTTAAGTCGCTCAAAAATTGATCAACTTGAGTGTCACTGCCGTTATCGTAATTCACTAAACCCCAAACAATGTTATTCGGAACGCGCATCAAATCGGTAGCATCTACGATTATTCCATTTTGCGTTTCCATTGATAAAGTGTATTTGGTGTCCGTTACCGAGAGCAAACCTTTATTAAACACAGCATCTTTCAAATTGAGTTGGAAATTATAATTGCCGTTAGCGAGTTGCGAGACATCGGCTGTATCACGCGCAATATCCCCGGTACCTGTACAATTGGTTGGAGCCGTTAAATCTTTAATAGTCACAATTACATTATTGCCGTAAATATTCGGGTACGCATTTACCACCGTATTGTTGCAAGATTGCGTTTTTGTGGTTGAAAGTACGAGCGCGAAATCACCACCATTATCATTTAATGATTGCCACATCTTGGCGTTAAAATCTTTCGGAACATCAATCAAACTGCCTTGATAATCCGAATTTTTTTTACATGCACTCGACATCATTAGACCGCCGCTCGTTGCAACACATAAAATATAAAAAAAAATTTTTTTCATTATTGGTACAAGTGTAAACATAAATTTGATATTAGGTGGTTTTTTTTATTTGCATAATAGACTATTTAAACGCACGAAAGTCGAAATAGCTGCTTCGCCATTTGAAACTTTATTTTATCGCTTTGCAACTAAAAACTAATATAGCATTAATTTTTACGAAAATTTAGTATTTTTGACACAATTTAAAAGCATTTTTCCAAATGCTTTTCATGAATTTTAATTATCCTAAGTTGTATTTCAATGAAAAAAAACTTTTCCGCTCTTATTCTACTTTTTTTAGCTTTTATAATCAATGCGCAAGTAAAAAAATCGCCGCCACGCGCGGAAGGAGAAGGTCCGTTTTCGCAACTGATTATTCGCGGCGTGATACTTATTAATAGTACACTTGCACCTCCGGTAGGTCCCGTAGATATTGTCGTTGAGCAAAATCGCATCAAAGAAATTAAAACCGTCGGATTTCCGGGCGTGGCGATTGATTCCGCATCCAGACCGAAATTAAAACCGGGCGGAAAAGAATTAAATGCCACCGGTATGTTTTTATTGCCCGGTTTTGTGGATATGCACGGACATATCGGCGGAGCGGAACAAGGCGCGGGTGCGGAATATGTTTTTAAATTGTGGATGGCGCACGGTGTTACTACTGTTCGTGATCCGGGTTCGTTCAACGGTTTGGATTGGGTGCTTGAAGAAAAAAGAAAAAGTGCAACGAATGAAATCACGGCACCCCGTATTGTCGCTTTTACTTTTTTCGGAGCGGGCAGTAAAGAAAAAATCGCAACGCCCGAACAAGCACGCGCTTGGGTACGCGACAATGCGGCAAAAGGTTCTGATGGCATAAAATTTTTCGGTGCTGCACCCGAAATTATGACGGCTGCGCTTGACGAAAATAAAAAATTGGGTTTGCGTTCTACTTCGCATCATGCGCAATTGGATGTCGGACGTTGGAATGTTTTGAATTCCGCCCGAGCAGGAATGACTTCGATGGAACATTGGTATGGTTTACCGGAGGCGATGTTCGATAATAAAACGGTACAAAATTATCCGGCGGGTTACATTTATTCCAACGAAAAAAATCGTTTTGAAGAAGCAGGCAACCTTTGGAAGCAAGCCGCTGCACCTTACAGCGAAAAATGGAACAAAGTAATGAACGAACTTATTGCTCTGAATTATACGATTGATCCGACGTTTAATATTTACGAAGCCAACCGCGATTTAATGCGCGCGCGTACTGCCGAATGGCACGCACAATATACGCTTCCGAGTTTATGGCAGTTTTATCAACCCAGTCGTGTATCGCACGGGAGTTATTGGAATAATTGGGGAACTGAGCAAGAAGTGGCTTGGAAAGAAAATTATCGCCTATGGATGACTTTTATCAATGAATATAAAAATCGTGGCGGTCGTGTGACAACAGGTACCGATTCGGGTTTTATTTTTCAATTATACGGGTTTGCATTCGTGCGCGAATTGGAACTGTTGCGCGAAGCCGGTTTTCATCCTTTGGAAGTTATTAAATCCGCGACGCTCAACGGTGCTGAAGCTTTAGGCATGGACAAAGATATCGGATCGGTAGAAGTCGGCAAACTCGCCGATTTTGTTATTGTTGAAGAAAATCCTTTAGAAAATCTGCAAGTATTGTACGGAACGGGCGTGATAAAACTGAATGAGAAAAATGAAGCCGTTCGCGTAGGCGGTGTTAAATATACGATTAAAGACGGAATTATCTTCGATGCCAAAAAACTATTAGCCGATGTGCACAAAATGGTCGAAGATGCCAAAAAAATTTCAGGAGAATTAAAACAACCGGGTATTCGGAATTAATAATTAAAAATTAATAATTAAAAATTAATAATTAAAAACCGGCGAAAACGAATAAATCGTAATCGCCGGTTTTATTTTAGGAAAGATAATTATTAATTATTAATTATTAATTATTAATTAATTACGTCTCTCTGCCGCATTGTGTTTTTTGCGGTAGATTTTTTTGCTTTCTGCGTTCATCTCTCTATTCACTTGTTTGTGTTCGGCTTTCGTTAATTTGCCGCCGTTTAAAGCGCGGTCGCCGGCAACTTGTTCGTGAATCGCTTTCTGATCTTTGTTGAGTTGTTTTTGTTCGCCTTTTGTCAATTCGCCGGATTTTACACCTTGTTGTATACGATCACGTTGGTTTTCCATACGACTGTTCACCTCGTTTGGTTTTGTAGTAGCCGGAGCTGTTTGTGCGTGCATTGCTGCAACTGAACATAAAAACATCGCCGAAGCGATAGCCATTTTGATTTTCATGAATGAAAAAGTTTTAAAAAAAATTAAAGTGAAAAATTCAAATTCCCAACGATTAAAAGACTTTATTTAGACTCAAAAGTTTAAAAAGGCACAATTTCTTAACTTATTTTTAACGACTGTGAAAATTTTTACGAAAAAATTAAGACTGATACTATTTTAAGTTTTTTGTATTTTGAATCCCGTCACAAAAATACAATTTCCTGTTTTTTTTATTCACTAAAATAAAATAAATTTGAAATTCAATTTTAATTATTTTTAATCAAACTTTTTTTCCAATCTTTTTCCAATCTTTTTCCAATCTTTTTTGTCATGAAAATAAAATTTCTTGTCTGTGCATTGGTATTGAGCAACTCATTTACAATTTACGGACAAAAAAAACTGATTCAAAGTACCACGTCCGTACAAGAAAAAATACTACCGACAGAAATTTACGTCGGTAATTCATCGGATTTGACTGCTCCGCTGGTCGTTATTGACGGTAGAAGTTACGGAAACATCTCATTTTGTAAATTAAACGATTTGATCATCAACGGCAGAAGATTTGATATTGACGATATTGAAGCAATAGATATACTGAAAACTCAACCCGCCAAATCCATTTACGGCACCATCGGCAAAAACGGTGTAATTTTGATAACGACACAAAAAAATATCTCAAAAAAAGGTAAATAGGTCAAACATTTTTTGTTGCTAAATCTTTGTCGGAACAGTAATTTTCGGTCGGTATTAATTTTTTTTCGTATTTTTGTGTTTCATTAAGATAACATCAACCGGCAAAATAGTATGACCGTAAAATACACCGTAAAAGAACGCTTTTTGCGTTATGTGCAAATAGATACACAAGCAGACGCTGCGTCTTTAACCTCGCCTTCAACAAAAAAACAAAAAAATTTAAGCGCATTACTGGTAAAAGAACTCAAATCCATCGGTATAACCGACGCGCAGATGACGGAACACGGATATGTTTATGCAACGATTCCGTCTAATACCTCTAAAATAAATGTGCCGACAATTTGTTTTTGCGCACACGTTGATACAGCACCCGACGCAAGCGGTACGGATGTGAAACCGATTTTGCATAAAAATTATCAAGGACAAGACTTAGTGTTACCCGACGATACAACGCAAATTATACGGCAACAAGATTATCCTTACTTGGAAAACTTAATCGGACACGATATCATTACGGCGAGCGGCTTAACACTTTTAGGCTCCGATGATAAAGCCGGCGTTGCCGAAATTATGGATTTGGCGTACCAACTCCAAAATAAGCCGCACCTCAAACACGGCACTATACGCATTTTATTTACGACCGACGAAGAAATCGGGCGCGGTGTAGATCATGTAGATTTAAAAAAATTAGGTGCACAAGTAGGTTACACGCTCGACGGCGGCAATGCCGGAGATATTGAAAACGAAACTTTTTCTGCGGACGGAGCAGTTGTCACGATTCGAGGTGTGTCCGCGCATCCGGGGTATGCAAAAGGAAAAATGGAAAATGCTATCAAAATCGCAGCACAAATCGTAGAAACTTTACCCAAAAAAGCCTTATCGCCCGAAACAACGGCAAAATATAAAGGTTTTATTCATCCCGTAAAAATTGAAGGTGCTTTGGAAGAAGCGAAAATCACGTTTATTTTGCGCGATTTTTACGACGATTTGTTAGAAGAAAAAGGTGTTTTTTTGCGCAACATCGTGGATAGTGTGATGCGGAAGTATCCGAACTCGAAAGCCGAAGTGCGTATTTTCGAGCAATACAGAAATATGAAAACCATTCTCGATCAAAAATCGGAAATAGTGGATTATGCCGTGGAAGCCGTTTTGCGCGCCGGTATAAAACCGCACATCGGTTCTATCAGAGGCGGTACCGACGGCTGCAGATTATCGTTTATGGGTTTACCGTGTCCGAATTTATTTGCCGGACAGCAAGCGATACATTCACGGAACGAATTTATTTCTGTTCAAGATATGCAGAAAGCCGTTGAAACAATGATTCATTTATGCCAAATATGGGAAGAAAATACGGCTGAATAAAAAAGGAAGGAAAGTGGAGGCAACTTCCTCATAAACATTTCATTCCTTACTAATCAAGTTTGTACGAAAAACCTGTTCAGATAAAAATTCGATTAATTTTACTTATCTTTGCGTTTTTGATTTAATTTTTGATTTAATTTGCATGACGTCGTATTTCAAACAATTTTTGGGAAAATTTCCGGAAGGTTTACCGCCGATTACTTTGAGTGACGATACACACCACGTTTTTTCATTGGAAAATGAACCTCTTTCAGAAAAAATGATTGCGGACTTCATCACAAAATACGAACCTAAAGAAATAGATGAGTTTACGGAATACGTACCGTGTTTTCATTTGCCCAAACGCAATGACATGGTGACGCTCGTTTATTGGAAAGCGGGTTTAATGTCTTATGATTACTTGATCGCTACTTTTTCCGCTAAAACGAGTGTGATGATTGATAAAAAAGTAATCGCCGGCACTAAAGTTTTGGATAATAAAACCGTTAAACGCACGATTGCGGTTATCGGTGAAGATTTTTCGGTAACAACGGCTGAAGGTTTAGAAATCAATACCGTTTTCGATGCCGGCAACTCGGTACCGCACCGATATATCATCAATGAAGACGGTTTTGTAGAACAGGAATATTAAATTTTAAATGGTAAATGCAAAATGAATAATTTACCGGTTACCATTTGAAAACGATATTTTTTCCGAAAAATGTAACACAAAGTAAGGTTTAAGAGTTATATCATATAAATAGAAAAGATTTTGAGAAAATCGGATAAATCTATCAATATCAAATATCCTTAGGCTAAATTAATTAAATATAATGCTTGATAACTTTTCGCGTTTTTTGCCGATTGAAGATGAAACAGAGTTTTCTCCGATGATGTCGTTGGAAGAAGAAGACGAGTCGCAAAAAAACGAAGTATTTCCTGAAATTTTACCCATACTGCCGTTAAAAAATACGGTGCTTTTTCCGGGCGTTGTGATACCTATCACCATCGGTCGTGAAAAAAGTATAAAAGCCGTACAACGGGCGTATGACAGCAATAAACTTATAGGTGTGCTGTCTCAAAGGAACAGCGACGATGATGAAATTACTTCCGACGGTTTATACAAAATCGGTACAATAGCGCGCGTTTTGCGTTTATTGAAAATGCCGGACGGTACAACTGCCGCTATTTTGCAAGGGCGCAAACGTTTTGAAATCAAAGAAATGTTGTCGCTCGAACCTTTTTTGCAAGGCGATACGCGCACGCTCGAATACGAAGAACCCAAAAGTAAACGCGAATTTGAAGCACTCATTTCAACGATACGCGACAAAGCACGCGAAATGATTGAACTTTCGCCTAATATTCCGAATGAAGCACAGATAATGATTCGCAATATTGCTAACGATTCTTTTCTCTTGAATTTTATTGCTTCCAATCTGAATTTGAAAACGGTAATTAAGCAATCCATTCTCGAAATTCACGACTTGAAATTGAAAGGCGAAACGATTCTGATTCACATGGACAGTGAATTACAATTGCTGCAACTCAAAGGCGAAATAGAACTCAAAGTGCGCGGCGAATTGGATAAGCAACAACGCGATTATTTTCTTAATCAGCAACTCAAAACGATTCAGGAAGAACTTGGCGGCAATCCGCAGGAAGAAGAATTGAATCGTTTGGCGGAACGTGCTTTTAATAAAAATTGGGATAAAAAAGTAGCAGACCATTTTTCTAAAGAATTGAGCAAAACGCGAAGAATGCCGTCTCAAGCGCAAGAGTATTCTATTCAACTCAATTATTTGGAAAATTTATTGGATTTGCCTTGGAATGAATTGACAAAAGATAATTTCGATCTTAAAAAAGTAAAAAAAGTTTTAGATAACGATCACTACGGTCTTGATGAAGTGAAAGACAGGATTATTGAACATCTCGCCGTTTTGAAATTAAAAGGCGATATGAAAGCACCGATTTTATTGCTCGTCGGTCCGCCGGGTGTCGGTAAAACTTCACTCGGAAAATCGGTTGCCAATGCTTTAAACAGAAAATATGTCCGAATGTCGCTCGGCGGCTTGCATGATGAAGCGGAAATACGCGGACATCGCCGAACGTATATCGGTGCCATGCCCGGACGTATTATTCAAAGTATGAAAAAAGCCGGCGCTGCAAATCCCGTTTTTATTCTCGACGAAATAGATAAAGTCGGTAACAGTTTTAGAGGTGATCCGTCGAGTGCGCTGCTTGAAGTATTGGACCCGGAACAAAATCATACTTTTGCAGATAATTATTTGGATATCGAATACGATTTAAGTAAAGTAATGTTTATTGCCACAGCTAATTCTTTGGAAACCATTCAGCCGGCATTGCTTGACCGTATGGAAATTTTGCGGTTGAGCGGCTATTCTATAGAAGAAAAAATCGAAATCGCTAAACAACACCTCGTTCCCGATCAACGTAAAGCACATGGTTTGAAACCGAAAGATATAAAATTGGGTGCTGAAACCATTGAACATGTCATCAGCGATTACACGCGCGAATCCGGCGTCCGTGCGCTCGACCGCCGTATTGCAAGTATGATGCGCTATGTGGCGAAAAAAGTAGCGATGGAAGAAAAATACACTACGGCACCGAAAACCGATGATCTGAAAGAAATTTTAGGACCGTCGCGTTTCTCTAATGACGTTTACGAAAAAGATCAAATGCCGGGTGTAGCTGTCGGTTTGGCTTGGACATCGGTGGGCGGTGATATTTTATTCATCGAATCATCGCTCTCGAAAGGTAAAGGCAATATGACTTTGACCGGTAACTTGGGCGCGGTGATGAAAGAATCTGCAACAACAGCATTAAGTTTCTTGAAATCACACGCCGAAGAATTGCACATCGAACCGAAAATTTTCGATGAAAACGATATTCACGTACACGTACCCGAAGGTGCTATTCCGAAAGACGGACCATCGGCGGGTATTACGATGATGACTTCTTTAGCCTCTGCATTTTTAAAAAAACCGATTAAACCTTTTATCGCCATGACGGGAGAAATCACATTGCGCGGAAAAGTTTTGCCTGTCGGCGGTATAAAAGAAAAAATTTTGGCGGCAAAACGCGCCGGCTGTAAAGAAATTATTTTGTGCAGAGAAAATGAAAAAGATATCATCAAAATCAATCAAACATATCTCACCGGATTAAATTTTAGTTACGTGGATAGAATGACTGAAGTTTTGACAATTGCTTTAGGTAATTAAAAATTTCTTTTGAGTTCATAAAAAAAGCGATGTAGCGGTATAATCCGCGACATCGCTTTTTTAGTTTTTAGTTCAATAGTTTCTTAAAGAACTAACAACTGATAAACTAAAAACTACAACTAACCATTATTTTACACCTTGTACCAACAACGACACTTCATTATTCAAATTTTCAATAAAGCCTTTTTCGATAGAAAAATTTAATTTAGTACCGTCCGCTTTTTTTACTTCTACTTCGCCCTTTTGCAGCGAAGAAATTATCGGCGCGTGATTTTTCAAAATTTGAAACTGCCCGTCCGTTCCGGGCACCTTTACGGCATTTATTTCACCCGTAAAAATTTCTTTGTCGGGAGTAAGTATGGAGATGTGCATAATTATTTAATGGTAAATGGTAAATCTTTCAATGGTAAATCTTTCAATGGTAAATAGTAAATCAATTTGTAAGTGATTAAAATTATTATTTATCATTTACCATTGAAAGATTTACCGTTTACCATTAATTTTTCGCTTCTTCTATAATTTTTTTACCTTTTGCGATCGCATCATCAATACTGCCGACTAAGTTAAAAGCGGCTTCCGGATACATATCTACTTCTCCGTCCATGATCATATTGAATCCGCGAATCGTTTCTTCGATCGGTACCAGTACGCCTTTCAAACCGGTAAATTGCTCGGCTACGTGAAACGGTTGAGATAAAAAACGTTGAACTCTGCGCGCACGAGTTACCGTCAATTTATCTTCTTCCGATAATTCTTCCATCCCCAAAATTGCAATAATATCTTGTAATTCGTTGTACCGTTGTAAGATATTTTTCACGCGCTGTGCGCAATCATAGTGCGCTTGACCGATAATTTTCGGGTCAAGGATACGGCTCGTTGAATCGAGCGGATCCACAGCCGGATAAATACCGAGCGATGCAATTTTACGATTCAGTACCGTTGTCGCATCTAAGTGCGCAAAAGTTGTAGCCGGTGCCGGATCCGTTAAATCATCTGCGGGTACATAAACAGCTTGAACGGATGTGATGGAACCGCGTTTTGTGGACGTAATGCGCTCTTGCATTAAACCCATTTCGGAAGCCAATGTCGGTTGATAACCTACCGCCGATGGCATACGACCTAAAAGTGCCGAAACTTCCGAGCCGGCTTGAGTGAAGCGAAAAATATTGTCAATAAAAAACAGAATATCTTTACCGCCGTTCGGGTCTGTTACATCGCCGTCGCGAAAATACTCCGCCATCGTTAAACCGGAAAGTGCCACGCGCGCACGCGCACCCGGCGGCTCGTTCATCTGCCCGAACACCAAAGTAGCTTGCGATTTTTCCAATTCTGCTTTATCAACTTTCGATAAATCCCAACCACCCGATTCCATTGAATGGTTAAACGCTTCACCGTAACGGATAACGTTGGATTCAATCATTTCGCGCAACAAATCGTTTCCTTCCCGTGTACGTTCGCCCACACCGGCGAAAACGGACATGCCTTCGTATCCTTTCGCAATATTGTTAATCAACTCCATGATAAGTACCGTTTTGCCGACACCCGCGCCTCCGAACAAACCGATTTTACCGCCTTTTGAATAAGGTTCAATCAAGTCAATCACTTTAATACCCGTAAACAAAACTTCCGTTTCAGTAGAAAGTTGTTCGTAAGTCGGCGGTTTACGGTGAATACTGTATGAGGTCGCATCTTTTGGAACGGGTCCGATTCCGTCAATCGCTTCGCCGATTACATTGAACAGACGACCTCGAATTTGTGTACCTACCGGCATCGAAATTTGTCCGCCTGTATCTATCACTTCCATATTACGTGTCAAACCGTCGGTCGCATCCATTGCAACGGTGCGCACGGAATCTTCGCCCAAATGGCGTTGAACTTCGAGAATTAAATCGTCGCCGCCGGGTCTTTTGATGACCAGCGCGTTCAAAATTTCGGGCAGAATTGCGCCTTTTCCGGAAAAACTTACGTCAACTACCGGACCGATGACTGATTTTACGCGACCAATATTCATATACGACTGGGTTTTTGTATTAACTTTTCTAAAAACGGTGCAAATATAGTGGATTTGCTTTTTAAAAAAAAGGATTCTTTGTTTTTAAAAGTTATAGATCTAATTTTTTTTCTTTTTAAAATATGCTTTAAATTTGCAGAATTAAATTTGAAACCAATGGTCAAGTCATTTAAATTTAAAAATCCGTTTCCTTATTACGACCCGAATGAAATAGCGGTTGCGTTTAACTTAGTGGTTAATGAAAATTCTGGTTTTCTTAAAATTTTGTTAAATCTCCAACTTCAAAAATGTATCTGAATAGAATTTTTTGCGTCATAATACAAATAAATGATTTAGTATCCGGTTTATTTTTTTCTTACACGCCTCGAAAGTCTTTCAATAGTTTTAATTTTTGTGGTCTATTTTGAAGATGTTTGTATAACTTTACCCGATTTCTGAAATTTAAGTCATTTATTTTTGAACACCCAAGCACAATACAAAGAATTATCGGATGCTGAGTTGATACGCCAGTATTTACAGACGCACAACGACAGCCACTTTAATGCACTTTATCGGCGGTATGCTGCCAAAGTGTACGGAAAATGTTATTCTATTTTGAAAGACAGTGAACTCGCGCACGATGCGGTGCAAGATATTTTCGTAAAAGTGATGATGAGTGTTTCCGGTTTCAGCGAAAAGTCGCAGTTTTCTACGTGGTTGTACTCCATTACCTATAATTATTGTATTGATGCAGTGCGGAAAAAAACGAAAGAAAAATTACTTTTTTCCGAAGATATCGAACGCGCGCCTGATGTGGCAGACGAAGATGTACCGGATGAGCATCTAATGGAAATGGACGTAATGCATCTCAAAGAAGTACTCGATATTTTGCCGGAAGGCGATAGAATGGTTTTGCTAATGAAATATCAAGACGATATGAGCATCAGAGACATTGCCGACATTCTGCACAAAACCGAAAGTGCCACTAAAATGAAAGTAAAAAGAGCGAAACATAAAGCATTGGAAGTTTTTATGAAAAATAAAGTAAAAAGAGGGGAGTGAAGCACTGTGTTTTTTGTACTTCGGTTACTGACTTAGTATAAAGCATTGTTTAAATGGATTTTCATACACAATTATATAATCGGCTAATTAAAAAATCATGTATCATGGCTGATAAAAACAATTTTAAAGAGCTTAACTCGGATTACGAGGATCAATTTTCCTTACCGAGAATGGAAGCCATTGCGCGTAATCTGAAAAATAAAAAAGATAACGCGCTCGCAACAAGCGGTATTTTCGATTTGTTTGTACCAAAAGCTATCAGAACTTTAACGCGCTTATTGGGGGGCGAACAAGAACAAAATCCGGACGCACCGCCGAATATGGGCAGCGGCGGAAGTTCCCGTTCTTCGGAACCGAAAGGACCGGGCGAAAGATAATTTTGGATTATACTTCATTTAAACTAAATGGAAATATAAAATATGGGATTTGAAATTCTTAAAAACCTGCTTATCAAATTCGTATCGGCGGTACCGAATATTTTAGCCGCGATATTTATTTCTTTGGTGGGGTTTGTAATTGCAAAAAGCGTTGGAAGGCTCATCACGCATTTGTTTCAAAAGATTGGTGTAGATAAATTGGCGGATAAATTGAATGAAATTGATGTGGTGCACAAATACAATATTCAATTCAAACCGAGCCGGATTTTAGGTGAGATAATTTATTATTTCTTAATGTTGTTTTTCCTGATTGCAGCAACGGAATTGCTCGGAATGCCGGCAGTATCGAATCTTATCGGCGATTTAATAAATTATATTCCGAATCTTGTCGTTGCCGGTGTTGTGTTGGTTATAGGTTTAGTTGTATCGAATGCTTTAAAAGAAATTGTCAACACCACTTGCAAATCGCTTAATGTGCCGAACGCAAGTTTAATCGGTAATTTAGTTTTTTATTTCGTATTCATTACCATTGCGCTGAGTGCTCTAAATCAAGCAAAAATTGATACGTCTTTCATCAGAAATAATTTGAGTATTATTTTAGGCGGTATCGTGGCGGCGTTTTCCATAGGTTACGGTTTGGCTTCAAAAGATATGATGTCCAACTTTTTAGCTTCGTTTTACAGCCGCCGTCACATTCAAATCGGTGACAACATCAAAATAGGTGATGTTACCGGCACCGTTATTTATACCGACAGTACTTGTATGAAAATACAATCCGGCGAAAAAATGGTGATAATACCGATGAATAAACTCAGTACCCACGACGTAGAAATTATGCCCGGCAACCGAGAACAACTGAATCAAAACTAAAATTTTCAAAAACTTGACTTCTTGCGTAAGTGATTTATATTTCACGTTTTTACTTAAATGGATAAAAGCGTTTTTATATGAAATGTTTTATTGATAAAATATTCATACGCATTTTAAATATTTTTTCGATAATCGGAATACAAAAAACCCTTGCCCACCGACAACGTGCACATGGTTTTTTTTATTTTTAACGATTTTCTATCACCGTTTTAGTTAATGTTTATTTGTCTTTGTACTTATTTTTTCATTTTTACGTTTTTAAATAGCTTTTCACGATTTTTGAAAAAGAATTTACGTAATCAATAATTATTAAATAATTTTTCGGAAATTTTAATTATTTTTGAAAATAAATTTTAATCAAATTATTTTTTAATTTTTTTTCTGAAACCTAAATTAAAAATCAAAAAGCATTTTATCCCGCTAACATATTTCATAAATAAAAAAAAGTGAAGCAACTTATCTCCGGTTTTTCAGTACGCCTTTTAGTTTATTTTCCAATTTTATTTTTATCGCGCAACGTCGAAGCGCAACGCGGTTGGGAAATCGGCGGCGCGGTTGGTGTGTCGCATTATTTCGGCGATTTGAATACGACTTTCGATATAATGCATCCGGGACTTTCGGCGAGTGCGATAGCGCGGTTCAATTTCAATGAACGAATCTGCGTGAAAATGTCAGGCAATTACGGTAACATAGGTGCAGATGATAAAAACTCGCCGAATATCGTCGAGCGGCAACGCAATTTGAATTTTCGTTCACAGATTATAGATGGTGCGGCACAGATTGAATTCAATTTTTTGCCTTACAACTATTACGATAAAAATTCGCGTTTCACGCCTTATATGCTGGCGGGTTTCAACGTTTTTCATTTCAATCCGCAAGGAAATTTAAAAGGTACTTGGTACGATTTGGCTCCGCTCGGTACCGAAGGACAGTTTAAAGGTGAAGAATACTATACTACTCAACTCGGTTTGGTGTATGGTTTCGGTTTGAAATTCGCTTTGAATGAAGAATGGAGTTTGAATTTAGAATTGAGCGCGCGCAAATTGTTTACGAATTATTTAGACGACGTAAGCGGTAATTATCCGAATATGAATGATTTGCTGAAACAGCGCGGCGCAACTGCGGTAGCGCTTTCCGATCCGTCTTTGCCGGACGTTGATGGAAAAAAACTCGGTATTCAACGCCGTCAACGCGGTAGCGGATCAAATGCCGATGCTTATACTTTTTTCACTATTGGCGTTTTATATTATTTCGGTGATTTAAAATGTCCGTCTATCAGTGGCAGATGAGGCATTTTGTTTTTCCCGCCACGCCGGCACCAATAACACAACTTGATTGTAGCTGCTAATACCTGCTTTTACACCCTGCGATTTCAAAAACGTATCGTTTAAAGCGTCTGATGAAAACCACAACGGATATCTTTGAATCGTTTTGTTGATATCGTCCAAGTCACGCCGAAATCCGGGTGATAAAGTTTCCCTGAATTTTTTATAAGCTTCGTTATTTACGCGCCGGTAAGCCGGTGCAGCATATCGGTAATAACTGATGCAACCGGAATATTTCAAAAAAGTATTTGTACTTTGCGTGCAAGCGAGGTACGCCAAAAAATTGCAAGCACCTTCATCTGTCCAACCCAAACCGTGACACATTTCGTGCGCGAGCGTAAAAGGTTTTTCTAAAATATTGTTTGCAGCATCTATATTCGCTTCACCCGTAAACGGCAAATAAATTCCTGAAATCCCGAAACGGAACATAATACCGTCCGGTTTTATTTCTCTGCCGCGCGGCGTTCCGGGTATCGGTAACTTTAAGGTATGCAGGATTTTGAAAACGGCAGTTCGGACGGTATCTTCCAACGCTTTTTTTTCTAAATATTTTATATCTGCGTTGTTAGCCGAATTTTTAAAATTAATTAAAGCCGCTTCCGTTTCTTGTGCGGAAAGTATAAGTTCGCGTTTCAAATCGTTGCTATCGGGTACCGTTAAAGTTAAATTCAATTGTTTTTTTAAAGGTATGCGCGAATAGTTAAATCCCCACAAAATATAAAAAGCGGACACAACGCCTCCGACAAACCTAATTAAATATAAAATTGCTTGAAATATCCTTTGCTTAAACAGCAATTTTTTATCGAAAAAAATCCGGATAAAACGGAAAGCAAAATAAATAATACCCACCGCCAAAAAATACATCCCTGCCACCGGCAAAAAAAATAAAGTACTATCGAACACACCGCGTACAATTACGTATAAACCGCGTGCATAGTATTTTTCTATCCAAGCCTGCGATGCCGATAAATTCAGCACAATACACACTAAAGCTAAGAGTACAAAAAAGTATTTGCGTAAAAAATTCATTCTCATTATTTCGGTACTGAATTTCAAAAAATCCTTAAACAGTTTTTTCATGATGTTTCCCGTAAAACCACGCAGCTTATTTTTTTCTTTATCTGCTTTCATTTTAATCATGTCAGTTGTAGTCTTTCAAACGGCTTGCAAAAATAATAAGCCGGACAACAATGCCGCCAATCCTTTCAGTTCCTTCAATTACGAAGCGCAAAAATTGTCTGATACGGACAAAATACAATTGGCAAATGCTGCCGGCAAAACTTTGATCCCTATTTCGAGCGATACTTTGGTGGACCGGATAAAAAAATCAACGGATAAATTGCACCTGTATTGTTTTTGGAAACTGAACAATGCATCGAGCGTAGAAATGGTAAAGGTATTGAAAAAAATTTCGGAAAAATATACAGCCAAAAAATTGAAAATCATTTTCGTGACCATGCCGAGCAGCAATGTTTCGGTAGCTGACTATAATTTATTTATCCGCGAACAACAAATTACGGACAATACGTTGGTTTTAAAAAACGGCGACGTATCGTTTTTTTCTATAAAGTTAAAAAAAGATTTTTCGGGCATTACCGGATTTCCGGTGATTTTACTCGTTAACAATTCTGATAATATTCTCCAACTTTACAACAAATCTTTCGATGAAAATGAATTAACGGCTTTGATTGAACCGTTGATGTGAAGCCAGTTAAATTTTTAAATAGCAAAACCGCGTTAGCGGTTGAATTTGAATAGCCGCCGGCGAAACCGGCGGAAAATTATATCGAATCATGCAACCGCAATAGCGGTTGAACGTGAACAAGTCAAAATACGTACACTCATTCAACCGCGATAGCGGTTGCAAATCTTCTTTATATGAAAATCCGCGTTTCACGCGGGGCTATTCAAATTCAACCACTATCGCGGTTGGTTTTCAAATTCTCCGAACTCACGTTAATTACGTGAATTTTAAAATTTTATTTTCAGTATAATCGGTAAATACAGAATTTTTTTTTTAAATCTATTCAGATACCATATATTTTTTATTATTTTTGAGCCAACAAAATACCTCAACTCTATGCGATACCTCTTTCTTTTTATTTTTTTCGGTTGCGTACAAACGGCAATGTACGCACAAACAAACCCTTGTTTCGATGATCGTTTGCAAAGTGGGCTTAGTGCCTTTAATGAAAAAGATTATAATCAAGCTACTAAGCATTGGCAAGCTGCTTTGGATAATTGCGAACCAAACTCTGAACAACGCCAAAAACTAAACGATTATATTAGTCAAGCAAAAAATGCTTTGAATAATAATACTTCAACACCATCAACAACGACGCATTATTCTTTTGAACCCGAAATGGTTGAAGTGAAAGGCGGTACATTTCAAATGGGTAGCAATGAGGGCGGTAAAAATGAAAAACCTGTACACGGCGTTACATTGAGTGATTATTATATCGGGAAATTTGAGGTGACACAAAAACAATGGCGTGAAGTGAGGGATAGCGATCCGCCGAATTTGAATTTTACCGGTTGCGACGATTGCCCTGTTGAAAGTGTAAGCTGGGAAGAAGTGCAAACTTATTTACAGCAACTCAGTACAAAAACCGGAAAAAAATATCGCTTGCCGACTGAAGCCGAATGGGAATTTGCGGCAATCGGGGGGAATTCATCTAATAATTATACTTACAGCGGCAGCAATAATATTGATGATGTAGCGTGGTATAAAACTAATTCAGACAGCAAAACACATACCGTAGGTGGTAAACAAGCTAACAAATTGGGCATTTATGATATGACAGGCAATGTTTGGGAATGGTGCAGCGATTGGTACGATGAAAATTATTATACAAACAGTCCGTCACAAAACCCGAAAGGTGCTTCGAGCGGGACATATCGTACGTTTCGCGGCGGTTCGTGGAGCAGTAGTTATAGTGTTTGTCGCGTCGCTTGTCGTGGCAGGTATGTTCCGTTTAATCGGTACAGCAGTCTCGGTTTTCGTGTGGCTCTCTCCTCCAAGTGAGACGAAGGTGATTCCGACTAATCTACAAACGTTTGCATCCTAACGGATTCATGTACATAAATAAATGAATCCTGACGGATTCATGTACATAAATAAATGAATCCTGACGGATTCATGTACATAAATAAATGAATCCGTTAGGATTCAAACGTTTATAAAAAAAGCAAAACCAAACCAACCGAATCCGTTAGGATTCGCACAAAAAATCAAAAACACGAAATGTACGAATCCTAACGGATTCGGAAAACATTTTCTACGTTTTTCTACAAACGTTTGAATCCTGACGGATTCATTTATTTATGTACATGAATCCGTTAGAATTCATGTATTTATGTACATGAATCCGTTAGGATTCAAACGTTTATAAAAAAAGCAAAACCAAACCAACCGAATCCGTTAGGATTCGCACAAAAAATCAAAAACACGAAATGTACGAATCCTAACGGATTCGGAAAA
>JBBRQS010000029.1:0-40065 GCA_038226035.1 Chitinophagales bacterium
CGTTCGACTTGCATGTATTAAGCCTGCCGCTAGCGTTCATCCTGAGCCAGGATCAAACTCTCCATAGTATATCTTTATATTCAAATCCCCACCCAAACCAAATCCTGTGAAAAATAATACTACTCGAATTCGCCTGTCTTAAATTAAATTAAAACATAAAATTAAAACCGGAATTATACCAAAGCAAAAAATCCAATAAACCCCGAAATTAAAACCGGAATTATACCGAATCCGATACCATAATATAAAATCTCATCACTCTCACTACTCTCTGTCTCCAACACTGTCAAGGAACTTTTTTATTTGTAGTCTATACAAAATATCACCACAAATGTTTTCCGATTTTCACGCTTTATTAATATTTAAATAACGTTCGTTTCAAATAGGATTGCAAAGATACGTGCGTTTTTCGGATTGCAAAATGTTTTTTAAAAAAAATTAAAAAAAATATTGAACGCATTCATCCGAAGTTTTTCTCTCGATACAAAGCACCGTTGATTGTGCTTTATGTTTTCATGTCGGCTTTCATTATTCTTTTGAATTACGTTGTTTCAGAAAATAAAATTTTTTTTAACAATTTTTACTTCACTTAAATTTTTTTCGATAAATTTTAATATGCCTCAAACCGAATATAATTTTATCAATGCTCGTGTCCTTTAATACCGCTTTGATCCGGAATTTCTACTTCTATGTAGCCGTCGTTTTGTAAAATAACGCATTGACAAGCCAAACGCGATTCTAAGCGCGGATTCGCGGCGCGGTCAATAAAATCTTCTTCTTTACCCGAAATGCCTTCCAACAGATTTTCGCCGTTCAACACATATATATGACAGGTACTGCAAGCGCAAACGCCGCCGCAATTATGATTGAGGTGTACGTCGTGCAGTTCGGTAAGTTCCAATATGGATATATCTTTTTCGGCTTCTACGGTTTTAGAAGGAATTTTTTTGTCTTCAAACTTGAAATGTACTTTTACCATGATTTTTTTTCAATTTAGTCCGCAAAATTACGTCGTGAATTTTGTAAATACCGAATTGTAACAAAACTGTTTAAATTAATGTTCGGATTTTCGATTTATTTCGGATTGCAAATGAATTGTCAAAAAAATGTAAACTACTATTATTTTTAAAAAGAATTTAATTTTTATCTTAAATCTGAAAACCGTAATGCCGGTATTTTCGTTTATGGTTTCGACTGACAAACAGTTAAAGTTTTTTTAAAAAATTAGTCATTGTAAAAAAAATTAAGATGAGCATGAAAAATGTTTTTAAAACGGCGGTTTTCGCTGTATTTTGTATCGCATCAATAAATAATTTAGCGGCACAGTCCAAGCCTGCTGAAGCGATGAAAGAAAAAACGGCAATGGTAGGCGGTGCCAAAATGTCTTCAATGAAAAATATCGTTGAAAATGCCGTTAACTCCAAAGTGCACACAACTTTAGTGGCAGCATTAAAAGCCGCTGATTTAGTGGCGACTTTACAAAGCGCAGGACCTTTTACGGTTTTCGCTCCGGTAAACAACGCTTTCGGAAATTTGCCTGCCGGAACTGTTGAAACGCTTTTGAAACCGGAAAATAAAGCTACATTGACAAAAATATTGACTTATCATGTCGTGAGCGGAAAATACAGTTTCAATGCGATTAAAGAACTCATTAAAAAAGGTGGCGGTACAGCATCATTACCAACCGTGAGCGGCGGCAAATTGTTTTTTATGTCGAACGGTCCGCACAATATCTTGGTTAAAGACGAAAACGGCGGTATTGCGGACATTGTTACTTATGATGTGAATCAATCAAACGGTATCATTCATTCCGTAGACGCGGTATTGATGCCTAAATAGTAGTCAGTGATTTTTGTTTGGAAATAAAAAAGCGGACGTTTTCTTTTGAAAATGTCTGCTTTTTTATTTTTATTTATTTAAACTCGCTTATTCCGATTTTCAAAGAAAAACGAATTATCGGCAGGTCTGCGGTACAAATATACTTCATCTTATACCGGAATTTTTTTCGAGAAAAGCTGCGATTGAACAAAAACTGTTTGACTGAAGGGAGTTTTTTTGTTCATGACTTTTTTTTTTACTTTTTTTTGTCAAGAAAAAAAGTAAATTCATAATTTGGCGTTGTCTTTTAACGAACTACTATTTGCTCGCTGTTATATTTACTTTCTTTTGTCTTGATACAAATGAAAGTAACAAAGAAAAAATCAAGAACAAAAAAACTCGCTCCGCTCAAACAGTTTTTGTTCATTCCTTGCGCGCCGAAAATTATTTTTTCAAATTTTTGAAAACGCAAATAAAAATTATTTTTTTTGAAAAAAAAATCTGCGCGAAAAATTTTTGAAAAAAAAATAAAAAACTTTTAAAAAAACACCGCGAAGAAAAAATTAAATTTCTTGCGCGGATTTTTTAATTCGACAAGCGTTTTCGTTTTTTATTTTTTAATCAGATATACCCTGTGCTAGCTGGTTAAAATGCCCTTGTAAATAAAACCCTCTTAGTACTATTTCTTATCACAAATCTATGTTTATTAAGCGTATCAATTTTAAAAATATCATTAAAAAAAGGTGTTTGTGAAATTATCCTTATACCGTTTCCGGTAAACTCCCAACTACTAAATCCGGTATTTACTCTATAGGGTCTAGGAAAACTACAAATTCCATCACTTGTAAATCCTACATTGTTTCCCACAAAATACCTATATCCTACATTTTCACCCTCTAAGGTCGCACTTTCAATAAACCATGCTCCTTCTATAACGAGTCTATCTGATGTTCTGCAGCAACATAGAGTAAGAACAACAATTGATATAAATATTATGTGAATTAATCTTTCAATTTTGTTTTGTTCCATCTTCATTATATATTTATATGTTGGTTTTGATGACTCAACACTTGGATTTAGGGTTATTGGTAATTTCCCGCTTGTCACAAGTGTCTTACCGCAATAAAAAGCCAAACCAAACATCGCTCGTTCCAGAAAAGTCATTATAAGTCGGACGCAGCCGCTTCATCAAGGAACCATTGCAAATCACCACTTATAGGCTGAATAAGTTGAGCGGGAAATTTTTGAATATCGGTATCATCTTTCAGAACATGACGAACGGCTTCGGCTTTACCTTTACCGTAAACTAAAAATGCGATATGGTGCGCGGCATTTATTAAAGGTGCAGTCAGTGTCACACGATACCGATTTTCTTCCGGTAAGAAAACTTCTTTTACGGTTGCAGAAGTTTCCGTCAGCACGGGTTGATATGGAAATAAAGAGGCAGTGTGCGAATTGTCACCAAGTCCCAGAACAATCAAATCAAAATGTAAAGCATTTCCTTTGAAATGATTTTTTATAACTTCCATATATTGTGCTGCTGCTTCGTTGGGTGGAAGAGCCGTATCAATTTTGAAAATATTATTTGGTGAAATATGCAACGGATTGAAAAGTATTTGTTGCACCATGTGCGCATTATTTTCGCTATCATTTTCCGGTACGCACCGCTCATCAACGAAGAAAAAAAACAATTTTGTCCAGTCAATCTTTGTGTTAAAAGATGCTGATGCAAGCAATTCAAATAATTTTTTGGGAGAATTACCGCCCGATAAAACAACATTAAAAATGCCGCTTTCGGAAATAAATTTTTTCGCTGTTGCAGTAAAATAATCGGCGAAAGCCGAGAGCAATTCTTTTTCCGTTTTATAAATATTGAGTTTCATTTTATTTAACGTGATTTCGGAGATTTTTAGAAAGAGCCGTTAGGCTTGATTTATATTGTAGCAACGGAATTTATTCCGTTGAAAAATAGAGAAAAACGGTTTGAGTTCCGTAGGAACGGCACATATTTAACGTTTAAAATGCATCGTTCCCATGGAACTCGAATCAATGTTGGTAACATTTTCAACGGAATAAATTCCGTTGTTACAAAATCGGTCGAGGCTAAGCCTCTTTTTTTAATCTCCGAACTCACTTTATCTACTTTTTATTTTTAACAGGAAGCTCAAACCAATGAAACCCATCACGGGCAATTAAAACTTCCGCCTCTTCTGGTCCCGTTGAATCGGCTGCATAGTTTGGAAAATCCGCACTTTTTTTATTTTGCCATTCATTTAATATGGGCATCAATAAATCCCATGCTTCTTCAATTTGATCTGCACGCATAAATAAAGATTGGTCGCCTATCATAATATCGAGCAGTAACGTTTCATACGCTTCGGGCGTTTCTTTATTGGAAGCATCATTATAATTGAATACCATGTCCACATTGTCTAACACCATTTCTAATCCCGGACGTTTTGCCTGTAATTGAAGGTGTATACTCATTTCAGGTTGTATGCTCATAATAAGCCGATTTTGCTGTTTGTGATCGGTGGCTTGTGTTGGGAAAATATAATGAGGCACATCCCGAAACCGGATGGAAATAATTATTTCAGATTGGTTCATTCGTTTACCCATTCTGAGATAAAACGGTATATCATGCCACCTCCAGTTGTCAACAAAAAATTTTACGGCTGCAAAAGTTTCGGTGTTTGAATCAGGAGCCACATTTTTTTCTTCGCGGTAACCGGGTAACCTTTTCCCTTCACTCCATCCCTCGCCATATTGTCCGCGAACGGCAAGCGTATTTACATCTTCGGGTTTAAATTTCCGCATGGCACGAAGCACATCTACTTTACGGTTGCGGACTTCATCGGCAGTGAAATTGATGGGTGTTTCCATTGCAACCAGACATAATAATTGCAAAAGATGATTTTGTATCATGTCGCGCAGCGCACCGGCTGTTTCATAATATTCGCCACGTTCCTCTACGCCTAATTTCTCTGTTACTGAAATCTGCACATGCTCAATATAATTGCGGTTCCAGATAGGTTCGAGAATGGTATTTGCAAAACGAAAAGCTAAAATATTTTGAACCGCTTCTTTACCGAGATAATGATCAATGCGGTAAATCTGTTTTTCATCGAATATATCGGTAAGTAATTTATTTAATGCTTTTGCTGAATCGAGATCATGACCAAACGGCTTTTCAATAACGAGTCGCGTAGTGTCGCGGTCTTGAGTAAATTTATTTTTCGAAAGTTGCTCTGCAATGACCTGAAAAAAATTGGGCGATACGGCAAGGTAATAAATAACGATTGGTTTCTGTTGCCATTCTTCTTCGTATTTTTTTATGGTATCGGCAATCGCTTGATAACTTTTTGAATCATTCACGTTCGCACTCTGATAAAAGATGCGGGAAGAAAATTCATCCCACGGGCTTTGTTCCGCTTTTCCTTTGCGCGAAAACTGATTAATGCCATCCAATAATTTTGCGCGGAAATCAGTATCCGTTAATTCTGTACGCCCGGTACCGATAATGGCAAATTTTTCAGGCAGCCAGTTAGCTAGAAATAAATTGTAAAGTGCGGGCGTAATTTTGCGTTTGTTCAGGTCGCCGGTTCCTCCGAAAATAAAGAAGATCGTTGGTTGTGGTTTTATAGCAGAGATCATATTAAAATAATTTTTTTAGCAGCATCATCCATAATTTTTAAAAACTTTAATTTCGCTGCAAAGTTGTTGATTTTGATTTAAAAACCTTACATAATTCCTGAAAGCGGAGAACTTTTATTTTTAAACATAAAAGTGTGCACTTGTAAGTAAAAAAGTGAAATTTGTTATAAACTAATTTAGAAAAGTGTAGCTTTACAATTTGAAAAACTATAAGGAATATCAAATAGATAAGTTGCCAAAGTTTTCAGCCAAAACTTAAGAAAACCATGGTGGGTTATTTTGTCAGCGTTCCTATTTTATTAAATTAAATTTTCAAATACCCTCGATGCTAACTTATCATGAAGATACAACACAAAAAAACCTCATCAAGTTATTGGTGCAAGGTGATAATGATGGGTACGAAAATTGTATGACAATTATGCACAGATGTGCTTTGGTATCATTTGCAGAATCGGCGGCAAAACAGAAGATGCCGAAAACTTGTTACAAGATTGTTTTATAAAAATTCGGCGAAATATTGAGCAATACGACGTAACAAAAGGGCGTTTAGCAACGTGATTGATGAAAAACAGCGCGCAATACAGCTATTAATTTCAAACGCTCAAGATTTCATATACTACGGCATAAAAACCAGACAGTGGATAATCTCGTAAGTAATAGCATATTTAAATACAACGCCCTACACTGACACAGTAGGTTTACAACAAATAGTAAACTTATTAACGCTTCAATGCCGCGAAGTCATAAAATTGACGTATTTTGAGGGTTGTACGCACGCAGCAAGAAATTTTGCCTCAAATTTTGGCAAGGTATTTTAAGTCTTATTGTAAAATTTAAATTATGAGTAACCGTAAAGACATATCGCGACACAATTTATCAAAAAACTTAACCGGCGCGCTAGGCAGGTCGCCGACAACTGATCTTTTGGACGCAACCGAAGCCGCCTTATTGGCTTTTGCCGAATTGCACGCTGTCAGCCCTCCCCCCAGTATGCGCGATAGAATTTTGGGTAACTTGAAAAAATTGAAAACATTAGAAGATAATCGGCAACCATTTACACTTGATAATTTACCTCTTTTAACACCCGATGCCAATTTTTTGGATTGGGAAGCGGCGGTAAAAGCTATTGAACCAATCGAAGATTTTGAAACTGTTCATCTGCACCTTTTAGAAAACAATGACCGCCGCGAACTCAACTTGGTTTGGGTCAAACAGGAAGTACCGGAAGAAGTGCATCACGATGTTTTAGAGAGTTTTATTTTGCTTGAAGGTACTTGTGAGTGTCATATTAAAGATGAAAAAGGTGGTACACGGGTTGTCAAAATGCGTCAAGGTGATTATATTTCTTTCAAAATCGGCGAAGTGCACGATATTCTTATTACATCTGCCCAACCGGCAAAAGCGATTTTGCAGTGGTTGAAAATAGCGTCTTAGTTTTAAAAGAAAAAAATAACCGCTCGTCAATAGTGTTTCACCTCAATAAAAACCCAAACCCCATATAGCTCGTTCCGGTTTTTAATTTGGATATCTGCCCATGTATGTCGTTTTATTTGTGAAAGTTATATTGCTGTGTTTAAAATAAAAAACGTGTTAAAAAAATTATCTTTTTAACACGTTTTTCTTTTTAAACAAGCCTGAGCGCCTGTCGTGAGACCGGCTGACAGCTAACCGAAGTCAATAGAATTCGACCAGAGTTTTCGTTTTTTATTTATTAAAACAGACTCTTTGCGAGCGGTTTTAGCTTTATACGGTAAACTGGACACAACGTATTATGTTGAATCAAAGTCAAATAGGTTTCGATTGCCAAAAATTTTGTTCAGAGAAAAAATTTACCTCAGCAGACTCCGATAAATATCTGTAACTTTGTTTGAAATCTAAAAATTTCTTTGCCGATTAAACCGGATTTTTTCATTGAAAAATAAATACAACCTATACTAATGAATCAAATTAAACCCGTTTCGAGCTTAATGTCAACGCACTTAGTCACAGTATCACCCACCGATAATTTGTTGACAGTGAAGGAGATTTTTGAAAGCCACAGTTTTCATCATCTACCCGTTGTGGAATTAAAAAAACCGGTAGGAATAATCAGCAGATCAAAATTTTTCGGCTATTTAATGGGATTGAAACACCATGTTGATCAAAGCCATTTGGACGATGTGCTCTTGAAAACATTAACGGCTGAAGAGATAATGACAAAAAAATTAGCCAAGGTTGAACCTATTGACACTGTTGCAGTGGCTGTGGAAGTTTTCAGGACAAATCTCGTACACTCACTGCTTGTAGTGGATAAGGATGAATTGGTCGGCATTTTAACGACGCACGATATTATTTCATTGGTTTCTAAAGAAAAAATCAATGATTTGGATTACAAAAACTGATTGAATAAAATGCGCGTTCCGCTCGTCACGAGTTTTACATCTCAATAAAAAGCCAAACCACACATCGCTCGTTAATCTTTTCGCGAAAAGCAGAGGTGTGAACAAAAACTGTTTGACCGGAGGGAGTTTTTTTGTTCTTGACTTTTTTTGTTACTTTTTTTTGTCAAGAAAAAAAAGTAAATACATAATTCTGTGATGTCTTTTACCGGACTGCGATTTGCTCGCTCTTATACTTACTTTCTTTTGTCTTGATACAAAAGAAAGTAACAAAGAAAAAATCAAGAACAAAAAAACTCGCTCCGCTCAAACAGTTTTTGTTCACGCTTCTGCACGCCGAAAAATATTTTTTGAAAAAAATAAAAAACATTTTTATAACCACTCGTCAAAAGTATTTCATCTCAATAAAAGCCAAATCCCACATCGCTAGTTCCGGTTTACAAACCGGAACTAGCGATATAAAATCTATCAACCGGCAACCATCAATTAAACAAACGACAACTACTTATGGTGTTTGTTTCGCCAACGCCATAGCTTTATATATTTCGGCGGTATAATTTTTGAGGACTTGCGTAACAATTTCTATGCGCTCTTGTGTTTCTTGCCAATGCCGTTCTTCGATACCTTCGCGAATACCCGGTAAAGTTTTTACGCCGTAACCCGTGTAATAGCCCGGCGCGTAAATTTGGTGCTTATACCAAAGTCGGCGAGGTAATCCTTGTTCGTAAATTAAACTTCTTTCCGCCTTATACAATAGGGTGTTGAGTTGTGTGCGCTTCTCTAAAGGTAATCGAATAGCGGATTCGTACAATTTTTGAAATTCGTCTGCAGATGATTTTAATTCGGTAAGCGCGTTATCCAAACTGCTGAAATTCAAGAAAGGTACTTTGTCTTTTGCAACGGGAGCAATAAACACTTTCTTCGGATCGGCAGCGAGATTGTATAAATTTTCTTTAACGAATTTATTGTCCATTTCCGTTTCAGCGCGCGAATTATCCAAAAGCGTTTTAACTTCGGTTGCGTATTCGTTCACGGTTTTAGAAAAAGTCGTAAAATCTATCGGCAACAAATCTGCATCCGCTAAACGCAACATAATGCGTCCGGCGGTTTTGGAAAGTGCCACTCCGTAAGAAAAACCGGGATCCTTGAAACGAATAAAATTATCGTAAGAGTCGTAAATGGAATGATATTCACCGCCGCTACTTTCGCCGCCGAAACCCAAATCAATGGAAGCAATGCCCAAATATTGATTAAAGGGCGAATAATCCGAACCCGCACCTAAGGCTTCCAACTTAAAATATTTATTACCCGACATTTTTGCACGACCGGCTTTGTCGGCATCCATCATATTTTTAGCATAACGCCGTTCTTTTATACTCACACCGGTTTGCGGGTCAGTTACATCGTTTGTAATCTCATTGAAAAAAGTTTCAAACGTATGCGAACCTTCGGCATGCATAAATCCGCGACTGTTTCCATCAGTATTAATATACGCCACAGCTTTTTGTTTCAATTCTTGTTGATGATCCTCTACCCATTCCGTTGAACCCAACAAACTCGGTTCTTCTCCGTCCCATGCACAATATACTAAGGTACGTTTCGGTTTAAAACCTTTTTTTACCAATTCGCCGATAGCGCGCGCTTCTTCCAATTCGGCTACCAATCCGCTGACCGGATCGGCGGCACCGTTCACCCAACCGTCGTGATGATTGCCGCGAATGATCCATTCATCGGGCAGTTCACTTCCCGTCATTTTAGCGATTACATCGTACACGGGTTTTAAATCCCAGTTAAAAGCCAATTGCAAATGTACTTTGTCTTTACTCGGACCAACGTGATACGTTATAGGTAAACCGCCGCGCCAAGATGGTGGTACCACTGCACCGCCCAACGATTTCAAAAGCGGTAAAGCATCTTCATAAGAAATGGGTTGCACCGGAATTTTCATCAACGTTATCGCATCTTTTCTGTCCAAACGTTTCGCATCGGGAGTTGCACCAATAAAAGGTGTTAAAGGATCGCCGGGTGCGACGGGCATATCCATGACCGAACCGCGTTGCACACCGTCTTCACGCCTGAATGGTCCCACCGGATAAACATCGCCTTGTACGTAACCATCGTCAGCCGGATCGGAATAAATAATACAACCGATTGCACCGTGTTCGTAAGCGACTTTCGGTTTTATACCGCGCCACGAACCGCCGTATTTTGCCAGCACGATTTTTCCTTTCACGTCAATTCCCATTTTAGCCAATTCTTCATAATCGGCAGGGATACCGCGATTGACGAAAACAATTTCAGCCGTTACATCGCCGTCGGCGGAAAAAGCGTTGTACGACGGTAATTGTTCGGATATTTGTCCGCTCGTTTTATCTTCTTTCAAAGTACCTTCTTGCAATTTTGCTTTGTATGGATTGGCACCTAATAATTCAACAACGCGCGTTTTAGGTGTCGGAAATAAAACATTATAGGTCTCAATTTCCGTTTGCCAACCCCATGATTTGAAAAGGTCGCGCATATACTCGGCATTCAATTTATCTTGCGGCGAACCGACGTGATGCGGATGCGAAGTAATAAACTGCATCCAAGTATCCAAATTTTTCGGATTCAGTTGTGCGTCGAATTGTTTTTCTAAATCCATTTGTACGGCGGCGTTAGCAACGGAAAAGCCCATGAGTTTAGGTTGAGCCATTATTTTTATACTCAACAAACACAAAAAACTTAACAGTAATTTTTTTTTCATTTTAATCATTTAATTTTTAAGCAACGAAAATAGAAATAAAATTTTCATTATTCTAAAATATGCTAAAAAAAATAAAAAGAATTTCATCTGCCGATTCTTATTTTTACTTGCTCAATAAAAAAAAAAATTTTTTTAATTTTAAAATTAAAAATTAAAAAAAAATTAAAAATTATAATTGTTTTTTTATTTTTGTGTTTTATAAAACGAAAAATTTTTTTTCAATTTTAAATTCAGTAAAATGAAAAATGAAAAAAATTATTTTCTGGATCACTACCGGAATTATTTTTTTGTTTGAAGGCGTCATGCCGGCTCTTACTTCTCAATCTGAAATGGCAAAAGAAGGTATTCATCATTTAGGTTATCCAGCTTATTTCGGTGTACTTTTAACGGTATTTAAAGTGGTCGGTGCATTAGTTTTAATATTGCCGCAAGCACCTGCTCGTTTAAAAGAATGGGCATACGCCGGTTTCGGTTTCGATTTTATTTGCGCTTTCGTAAGCATTTGCGCTGTGGACGGATTTTCGGGTATGGCAATGGCACCGTTAGTGGTATTAGCGATTTTGGCAGTATCTTATATTTATTATTATAAAATTCGTGGATTGAATGTTTAAGATAAACGTCTGTAAGATCCAATCTGCAATGCAATATTAAAAGGCGGCTTAGCAGTTCTATCTTTAAAGTAATGAAACTTAATAAATCATTTTAAAGTACGTTCGGAAATTTATAATTTATCATTAATAATCTCCGAAGTTATTTTCGCCGACAACAAACACAAAGGAATACCACCACCCGGATGTACTGAACCACCGCAAAAGTATAAATTTTTTATTTCGGAACTGAAATTGGCGTGCCTTAAAAATGCCGACATCATCGAATTACTGCTCGTTCCGTACAAAGAACCGGTAAAAGATTGTGTTTTAGCTTCGATACCCACCGGCGATAAAATTTCTTCTGCATCTATCAACACTGAAATATCGGTTTTTAAAAGACGTGACAGTTTTGAAATAATATTTTTGCGTGTCGTTTGAATCAAGTCTTCCCAATTTTGATGCGTATTATGCGGAGCATTTACCATCACAAACCAATTTTCACAATTTTCCGGCGCGTCGGTTGGCGTTAAGCCGGATGTGATATTGATGTATACCGTCGGATCGCGATATAAAGTACCTTGAGCTAAATGTTCAAATTCTTTTTGGTAATTGTCCGAAAAAAAAATATTATGCAAATCAAGTGCTTTAAAAGTTTTCCGGATGCCCCAATAAAATATAAGCGCAGAAGTAGAGCGTTCTTGATTTAAAGTTTTTTCGGGAAAAGGCAGCTGAGGCAATAATTTTTTGTAGGTAAAGTAAACATCCATATTGGACACCACCACATCACAACTGAATTTTTCGCCGCTTGCTGTGGTTACTCCGTTTACCGTCGTTTTGGTTTCGGTATTTGGTAGTGAGTAACTGATAGCATCAATTGGTGTATTGAAACGAAATTTCACCCCTTTTTTTTCCGCTAAATGAAAAATGGCTTTCGTGATTCGGCTCATGCCGCCTTCCGGATAAAAAGTACCGATGCCGTGTTCAAAATGCGGAATCACGCTGAGCATTCCCGAGGCTTTGTAAGGGTCGGAACCGTTGTAAGTAGCAAAGCGATTGAAAAATTGCACGAGTTTCGGATTTTTATTAAATGCCCGCTCGTGTGTTTGATTCATGGTTTTAAAAATATCAAGCGTAAGTACCCTGATAAATGCTTGCAGAACACGCCACGATAACCATGTTTTGGTTTTGTGCAAACTGTTTTCTAAAAAAAGCTTACCGGCGATATCGTATTTGCGTCGCGCTTTTTGCAGAGCGTCGATTATTAAATGCCCGTTGACACCTAATTTTTGTTGAACTTCTTTTTCTAATTTTTCCGGATCTGAAAATGCGGTCAATGCGGTACCGTCTTCCCAAAAATATTGACAAACAATTTCTTGCTTCCGGTAAGAAAAATAATCGCCGGGCGGTATTTCGGCAATATCAAATAATTCTTCGACGTATTGCGGCATCGTAAATAAAGACGGGCCGGCATCGAAGCGGTAGAATTGGTTTTTATTTTTTAAGCTCGGCAAAGAAAACTCCGACAATTTTCCGCCCGGATAACTGTTGGCTTCAAACACTGTCACATCATGTCCGCGACTCGCCAAACGTACCGATGCCGCTAATCCGGCGATGCCGGCTCCGATAATGGCTATTTTCATTTTGAAATTGCGAATTGCGAATTGCGAAATACGAATTACAAAATACGAATAACGAATCTTTAAAAAAAGGATTGCTATGAGTCGTAAATCGTAAATCAGTTGGGTTCTATATGCGTCAGCACGTCGTACACCATTGGTTTGTGCGCCATTATAAAATCTTTTACGGCATGACCGATTCGATGACCTTCTTTTACATTTGCGTTACCGTCAACGATGACGTGAATATCAATAAAATACTCGAAACCGGATTTGCGCATAAAACATTTTTCCACATCCAAAACACCCTGTACTTGTCGTGCTAATTTTCTTATTTCTTCGATTTCATCTACCGGCGGTGCTTTATCCATCATTTCTTCCAAAGCCGGTTTAAAAATATGATAAGCGTTGTACACAATAATAAATGACGCAAACAGTGCCGCCCAATCGTCGGCAGATTCGTAACCTTTACCGCCGATTAAAGCAACGGAAATCCCCACTGCCGCCAAAGACGCTGTAATGGCGTCGGCACGATGATGCCAAGCATCTACCTTAACAGCCGAACTATTAATATGTTCACCCACTTTTGCCATGCGGCGCGAGATAACTTCTTTGATTATCACCACCATGACCAAAACAATCAGTGTATAGTGTTTGGGTAGTTCGTGTGGTGTAAAAATATTTTCAACGGCTTCGACGGCAATAATACTTGCGGCAATAATAAGCGTGCCGGCAACCACTATGGCAGTAACGGCTTCAACGCGACCGTGACCGTAAGGATGATCTTCATCCGGCGCTTTTGCGGCAGTGCGCAAACCCAACAAAACTATTATTGAACTCAAAACATCGGCTCCCGATTCAATTGCGTCGGCAACCAATGCGAAAGAATGACCGACTATACCGACGATGCCTTTCACGATTACCAAAAACAAATTGACAAAAATACCTTGTCGAACAGATCTGATACCTTTTTGTGCCGCTTCTTCTCGTTGCATTTTTTTCTGATTTCGGAATGATGATTTTTTTAATGAATAAAGATCGAAAAATTTTTCTTCCCGAAAAAAGTGCAGTGATAACTATTTCCGAGCTATTTCTCGCTACGCTCTAAATTCGCCCTGCGGGAGAGGGTTTTATAGATCGTCGTGATTTTTACAGGAAGAATTTTTTTTCGCTTAATAAATATTAAAGCACAAAAGTAATCTGTTTTAAAATACGATATTCCGGAACGCGTGTTTAAATTTGTACCAACTTTTTATCGGCTATTGGCTTTCGGCTTTTGCCAATTTACTTTATACATGTAAAGCAAGCGCTAAAAGCCAAAACCTAACAGCCAATAACAAAAAAAATTATTTATGAAAATTAAATTTTGCGGTGCGGCACGGGAAGTCACCGGCAGTACGCACTTGATTACACTCGACGACGGTTTTACGATTCTGATGGATTGCGGAATGTATCAAGGGCATGAAGATACGATGAAAGATTTTAACGAAAAATGGTTGTTCGATCCGAAAACCGTTAATTGTTTATTGCTCTCTCATGCGCACATAGATCACTGCGGCAGAATTCCGCGTTTAGTCAAAGACGGTTTCAACGGCATGGTTTATTGTACGAATGCGACACGCGACCTGACAACAATTATGTTGCTCGACAGTGCGGGCATTCATCAACGCGATGCCGATTTTGCGAATAAAGATGCGATTGCTGCCGGACGCGAAGCCACGGCAGTACCGTTTTACACTGCCGATGACGTGCGCGCTGCTTTAAAATTTTTTTTGGGTTTCAACTACGATAATTGGATTACTATTCGCCCCGGCGTTGACGTTTTATTCAGAGATGTGGGGCATATTCTCGGCTCGGCAAGTATAACTTTGCGCGTTACCGAAAAAGGCGTAACCAAAATGCTCGGTTTTTCGGGCGATATCGGACGACCGAATCGTCCGATTTTGAATGATCCGATGCCGATGGAAAACTTGGATTATTTATTGTGCGAATCCACTTACGGCGACAGATTACACGCCGCACCGCCGAACGAAATTGAAGCATTGCTGAAAGTAGTCACCGATACCTGCATTACCAAACGCGGAAAATTAATTATTCCCGCATTCAGTCTCGGCAGAACACAAGAATTGGTTTATATTTTAGATGAATTGGTAGAACAAAATCGTTTGCCGGCAGTACCCGTTTATGTGGATAGTCCCTTGGCGGTTGAAGCTACCGATATTTTTATTAAACATCCGGAATGTTTCGATAAAGAAATGCACGATATGATGTTGAAAGATCCGGATCCGTTCGGTTTCAAAAACCTTATTTATATTCGTGATGTGGAATCATCAAAAAAATTAAATACTTCACCCGATCCGTGCATAATTATTTCGGCAAGCGGCATGGCAAACGCCGGTCGTGTGAAACACCATTTAGCAAATAATATTGCCAACAAAAAAAACACCGTGCTGATAGTCGGTTACGCAAGTCCGGATACACCGGCAGGTATATTGCGCAATGGCGGTAAATATTTATGGCTTTTCGGACAAAAAATTCCCGTCAATTGCGATGTGCAAGTAATGGATTCTTTTTCGGCACACGGCGATTACAAGGAAATGTTGGATTTTATTGCCAATCAAAAAACATCAGTTAAAACAGTTTTTTTGGTGCATGGTGATTATGCGGTGCAACAAATTTGGGCGAAAACTTTGAACGCCAACGGCTTTCCGAATATTCAAATACCATCGTTGGGTGATGAAGTAACGATATGAATAATTATTATTACGCTGTGTTTAGTTGAGTGTGTCGAAAATATTTTTCGGCACCTGCTATGGGCGTATCTGCTACTTATTAAATTTAGAAATGTGCTCTATCTCTATAAATTTAGAATTAGAAAAAACAATGACTGATAATTTAGAATTAGAAAAAACTTTGTGGCAAGCAGCAGACAAACTGCGCAATAATATGGATGCGGCTGAATACAAACACGTTGTATTAGGTTTGATATTCTTGAAGTATATTTCTGATGCTTTTGAAGAATTGTTTCAACAATTGGACGCTGAAAAAAATGAAACCGGTGCAGACCCCGAAGATAAAGACGAATACACAGCCGAACGCGTTTTTTATGTGTCTCCATCTGCGCGTTGGAAATGGTTGCAAGGAAGAGCCAAATTGCCGACAATTGGCAAAGACATTGACGATGCGATGGATGCCATTGAAAAAGATAATCCGACTCTCAAAGGTGTTTTGCCGAAAGATTATGCCCGACCGGCACTAGACAAGCAAAGATTAGGTGAGATCGTTGATTTAATAGGTTCCATTACGCTCAATAAAAACGGGAATAATAAGGGAAAGGATGTTTTAGGGGATGTTTATATGTATTTCTTGGGACAGTTTGCCGATGCCGAAGGTAAAAAAGGCGGACAATTTTGGACGCCACAATCAATTGTACAACTGTTGGTTGAAATGCTGGCACCGGAACCCGAAAAACGGGTTTACGATGGTTGTTGCGGTAGCGGCGGAATGTTTGTACAAAGCGAACGCTTTATAGAAATGCACGAACACCGAAAAGGTAAAATTTCTATTTTCGGACAAGAAAGTAATCCTACTACCTATAAATTGGCTAAAATGAATCTCGCCATTCGCGGTATTGATGCTAAAATTGAATTGGGAGACACTTTGATGAACGATAAATTTCCGGAACTTAAAGTGGATTATATCATTGCCAATCCGCCTTTTAATGTGAGTGATTACAACATCAATAAATCAGAAACCCATAAATGGAAATACGGCATTCCCCCTTCAGGCAATGCGAATTATGCTTGGTTGCAACATTTCATCAGTAAGTTAGCACCTTACGGAACGGCGGGCATTGTTTTAGCGAACGGCAGTATGAGTTCGGAAACTGCAACGGAAGGACAAATCAGAAAAGAGCTCATAGAAAATGATTTGGTAGATTGTATGGTATCTTTGCCTTCACAATTGTTTTATAATACACAAATACCGGCGTGTTTGTGGTTTTTGGCGCGCAACAAAGAAGGCAACTCCAAATTCAGAAACCGGGAAAAAGAAATCCTTTTTATTGATGCGCGGGAACTCGGTACCATGATTAGCCGTAAACAAAAAGAATTAACTGATAACGACATTGCTAAAATTGCGGACACTTATCATAATTGGAGAAGTAAAAATTTTGAAACTACGTATAAAGACATTCCCGGATTTTGTAAATCCGCTGACATAGAAGCTGTCCGCAAAAATAATTTCATACTCACGCCCGGACGATACATAGATTTTGCGAGTGTCGAAGACGATGGTATCGCTTTTGAAGAAAAAATGAAACAACTCACCGCCGCATTAAAAGAGCAGATGCAAAAAGCAAACGCATTAGACGAAAATATTAAAATGAATCTTTCTAAAATTGGGTACAATTTATGATAGAATACGAAAAATTTCAGAAATCTTTAAACCATCTTCAAGAACAGTATAATAATTATCTTACTTTAGATAAAAAAACCTATTTGTCGGAAATAGACAAAGAAGGCATTGCTGAATCCGTTATACAAAGATTTGAAACTTGTTACGATTCGATTTGGAAAGTGCTTAAACGGTATTTGAATGAAGAATTAGGTATTCCGGAATTACCGAACAGTCCTAAACCTATTTTAAGAATTGCAGATGAAAATAAATTATTCGTTTCCGGTAGTGTACAATGGATAAAATATGCAAATGCCCGTATTGATACAACACACGATTATTCCGGAGATAAAGCCGAAAGTGCATTGGCATTGATGAATTATTTTATTGAAGATGCCATCGATTTATACATAACTTTAACCGGTAAAAAGTGGGAATAAAAATAGATTTAACTAGTCAAGATCTTTTAATATTACAGACTTTACTGAACCATTATTTGCCAAATACTTTGGTATGGGCTTTCGGTTCTCGTGTGAAATTTACAGCAAAACCAACGTCTGATTTAGATTTAGTGGCTTTTATAAATAAAGATAAAGAAATAAATTTTTTTGATCTTAAAGAAGCTCTCGAAGAATCAGATTTGCCTTTTCGCGTTGACTTGCATAATTGGTACGATCTGCCTGAAACTTTTCATAAAAATATTGAAAATAGTTTTGAAGTAATACAAAAAGATAAGAACCAAGTAGTGCCAAACAATTGGAAAACTTATAAATTAAAAGATCTAGCAAAAATTATTGTAAGGGGCATTTCTCCAACATATTCTGAAGTAGGAGTACCGGTTATTAATCAAAAATGTGTAAGAGATGGTCAAATTAAATTGAATGATATCAAATTCAATAATATAGAAGTAAAGAAAGTGTCAGATGAAAAATATTTAAGAATAAATGACATTCTTATCAATTCGACTGGTACAGGCACTCTTGGAAGAGTTGGTCAAGTTAAAAATCTTAACGGATTATATACCTATGATTCGCACGTTACTCTAGTAAGAATAAAAGAAGAACATGATTCTGTTTTCGTCGGCTATGGACTTAAAAATTTACAGCCAAGAATAGAAAGTTTGGCAGAAGGTTCAACAGGCCAAACAGAATTAAATAGAGAAAAATTAAAGCAATTAGAAATTCAAATTCCCGACCTTTCCACCCAAACCCAAATCGCCCAAATCCTCACCTCTTTAGATGATAAAATAGAACTCAACCTGCAAATGAACCAAACTTTAGAAGCCATGGCACAAGCTATTTTTAAAGAATGGTTTGTGAATTTTAATTTCCCTGGCTTTGATGGGGAGTTGGTTGATGGTTTGCCGAAAGGGTGGGAAGAATGTACTTTGGGAGACTTTGGTAGAATAGTGTGTGGTAAAACACCTTCTAAAGCAATAGATAAATATTTTGGAGGTGAGTATATGTTTATCAAAATTCCTGATATGCACAATTCGGTTTTCGTTATATCAACAAATGATACTTTAACACAAGAAGGATTGGGTTCGCAATTACCAAAAACAATTCCAACTTATTCTATTTGTATAAGTTCAATAGCTACAGTTGGATTAGTATGTATAAATCCAAAACCTTGTCAAACTAATCAACAGATAAATACAATCGTACCTAAAAATAATTTCCTAAAATTTTATTTGTATTTCCTTGCATTATCTATGAAAGAAACTTTTATCGCAACAGCAAGTGGTGGAACTGCAACTTTAAATATGAATACTTCACAATTTTCAAATTTATCAGCAATATATCCTAGTGAAAATATACTGCTGAAATTTGATAATTTATTAAATCCAATAATGACAAAAATTTTAGAAAATTCTTACAATAATCAAACCCTAAAACAAACAAGAGATAGTTTATTGCCGAAATTGATGTCAGGTAGTTTAATAATAAGTTGAAGAAAAATAATCCTTAAAAAGTTTTTAAAAAACAGCAACAAAAAATGAAAAACAGCATCAGCGAGAGCGAAATAGAAGAAATCGCTTTAAACTATCTGCAAAAATTGGATTATCAATTACAAAAAGGTTTAGACATTTCACCCGATGGCGAACACCCCGAAAGGCAATATACCGAAGTAGTATTGGCTAACCGCTTGCGTGATGCGATTGATAAACTCAACCCAACTATTTCTCAAGATGCCAAAGAAGAGGCACTAAAAAAAGTATTGCGTACCAACAGCCCGAATGCACTCATCAACAACGAACAATTTCATAAATATTTGACGGAAGGCGTTGATGTTGAAGTAAGAATCGGCGACAGCATTCGCGGTAAAAAAGTATATATCGCAGATTTTGAAAACCCCGAAAACAACGAATTTTTAGCTGTCAATCAATACACAATTATTGAAGGCAACCAAAACAAACGCCCTGACATTATTATTTTTATCAACGGTTTGCCTTTAGTGGTTATAGAATTGAAAAATGCCGTTGATGAAAATGCGACTTTAAAATCGGCTTATAACCAACTGCAAACTTATAAACAGAGCATCGCTTCGTTATTCACTTACAATGCCCTGCTCATAATAAGCGATGGTTGGGATGCTTTGTGCGGAACGATTACGAGTGATTTCGGAAGATTCATGAGTTGGAAAACAAAAGACGGTGAAACAACATCCGATCCTTTGCAACCGCAAATTGAAGTGATGTTTTTTGGCATGTTGAATAAAAAAACACTTTTAGATTTAATCCGACAGTTTATAGTATTTGAAAAAAGCGATGAAAAAACACTCAAAAAAGTGGCTGCTTATCATCAATACTATGCCGTAAATAAAGCCGTAGAAAGTACAATAAAAGCAAGTGCTGCCGCAGGTGATAGACGGGGCGGAGTAATTTGGCATACACAAGGCAGCGGTAAAAGTTTGAGCATGGTTTTTTATTCCGGAAAACTCATTATAGATCCGCGCATGGAAAATCCTACTTTAGTAATATTGACGGATAGGAACGATTTGGACGAGCAATTGCACGAAACATTTTCCAATTGTCAACAACTGTTACGCCAAGTACCTCAAAAAGCAGAAGACAGAAAAGATTTGCGCCACTTATTGAGAGTAGCTTCCGGCGGTATCGTATTCACTACTATTCAAAAGTTTATGCCTGCTTTGGTTGATATTGTACAAAACGACAGTAAAAAAATTGTTAGCGAACCGAAAGTTGAATATATAGGTGCAGAGATACAAGCACTAAGTGAAAGAAAAAATATTATAGTAATAGCCGATGAAGCGCATAGAAGCCAATATGATTTTATAGATGGTTTTGCCAAACATTTACGCGATGCTTTACCTAATGCAACATTTATAGGTTTCACCGGCACGCCGATTGAAAGTTCGGATAGAAATACGCAAGCAGTTTTCGGCAATTACGTGGACATTTACGATATTCAACAAGCCGTACAAGATAAAGCAACTGTTCCTATTTACTATGAAAGCAGATTAGCAAAAGTACATTTTGCCGAAAATGAAAAAGTAAAATTAGATGAGCAGTTTGAAGAACTAACCGAAGGAGAAGAAATGAGCAATCGCCAGCAAATGCGCGCCAAATGGTCGCGATTGGAAGCAATTGTCGGTAATCCGAATCGCATTCAAAAAATTGCCGAAGATATTATTTACCACTTTGAACAACGCAATGCAGTTTTAGAGGGAAAGGCTATGATTGTATGTATGAGTCGCAGAATTTGCGTTGAGTTGTACGATGCCATTATAAAAATTAGACCGCAATGGCATTCTAATGATGACGAGAAAGGGACGATAAAAGTGATAATGACCGGCAGCAGCAGCGATACGCTGAATATGCAATCTCATATCAGAAGCAAACAAAAAAGGAAAGCCATTGGAGCACGTTTAAAAAATCCGAAAGACGAGTTAAAATTGGTTATTGTGCGGGATATATGGCTTACGGGTTTTGATGCACCTTGTTTACATACTTTGTACATCGATAAACCTATGAGAGGTCATAGTCTGATGCAAGCCATTGCGCGCGTCAACCGCGTATTTACCGAAGGCAAAGAAGGCGGTTTGATAGTAGATTATTTAGGCATAGCACAAGAATTAAAATTGGCATTAGCAGATTATACTTTAAGTGGCGGTGAAGGAAAACCGACACTCGACCAAGAATTAGCCGTTGCTAAAATGTTGGAACTATACGAAGCTGTTGAACATCAACTAAGGTATTTTGATTGGCGCAAATTTTTTATTTTAAAGCCCGAAGACAAATTAAAATTTATTCCTGTAATTGTAGATTATATTTTCAGTCAAGAAAACGGCGAACAAAGTTTTACGGAAAATACAAAAAATTTATTGAAAGCATTTGCAATTTCCGTTCCCAACGAAAAGGCAATGGCGATTCGAGATAACGTTGCATTATTTCAGGCAATAAAATCAAGATTGGTAAAAATATCCGATAGAAACGAGGGTGGAAAAACAGATGAAGAAATTGATACCGCCATTAAGCAAATAATCTCGGAAGCCATAACCGCCGATAACGTCGTAGATATTTTTGATGCCGCCGGTTTGAAAAAACCAAATATCGGTATTTTAGACGAACGTTTTCTACAAGAAATAAAAGATCTGCCGCAAAAAAATTTAGCCGTCGAATTATTGAAAAAATTACTCAAAGAGGAAATAAAAAAACGCTCAAAAATCAATTTAGTAGAAAGCAAAAAGTTTTCGGCGATGTTGGAGGATGCGATACAACGTTATCACAATGGTATGATTGATACCGTAGAGTTTTTAGAAAAAGTTTTAATACCGTTTGCACAAGAAATAAAAGCCGCAGATAAACGCGGCGAAACTTTAGGATTAGATTACAGAGAATATGCTTTTTACACCGCTTTGGAAGTAAACAACAGTGCCGTTGCCGTGCTTGGAGACGATGTACTAAAACACATTGCACAAGAACTTTTAAAAACAGTTCGCAGCAACGCAACAATTGATTGGACAATTAAAGAAAGTATTCAATCGGGATTAAGACGTAATATTCGCAGAATCCTAAGACTACACGGCTATCCGCCCGATTTGCAAGAAAAAGCAGTTGATACAGTTATTTTACAAGCAAAAATGCTTGCTGAAGATCTAATAAAAACAGATACTTAACGGGTCAAATAATTTAATAATGATGGGAGATTAACCATGAGCCCAAATAAAATGATATTTTCTTATTAAAAAAATAAAAATTTTAATTCCGATATAAATTTGTTGGGTGATGAAGTAACGATATGAAATTATTAATTTCAAATTAAAAAAGCGTTGACGAAAAAATACCGTCAACGCTTTTAAAATTTGTACCCGGGATGGGACTTGAACCCATACGAGCGTTACTTCTCACAGGATTTTAAGTCCTGCGTGTCTACCATTCCACCACCCGGGCAACTTACTACTGCGTAAAAAAAAACCACCATTTTTTGAATTTGGTGGTTTTTGAGCAGAAGACGAGACTCGAACTCGCGACCCCGACCTTGGCAAGGTCGTGCTCTACCAACTGAGCTACTTCTGCATGTTGTTTAAAGCGGTGCAAATATAAAACCGGTTTCATGTAATATCCAAACTTGAGACCCGAATTTTTTATTTTTTTTATTTTGAACGCTTTTAAAACACAAAAGCCGGCTCAAAACAACAAAACATCAATTTAAACGTAAATACAATCTAATGGGGTTTATAAAAAAATACTCCTAAAATATAAAATGCAATTTCTATTTCCGACTTTTCTTTTTGCGTTAGGGGCTTTGGCGATACCACTCATTATACACTTGTTTCATTTCCGCCGTTTTCAAACGGTATATTTTACCAACGTGCGTTTTTTGCGTGAAGTGAAAAACGAATCAGCTAATCGGCGTAAGTTGCGCGATTTGTTGGTGCTGTTGGCGCGTTGTTTAGCGGTTTTATTTTTGGTATTGGCGTTTGTGCAACCTTTTATTTCCAAAAACGCTAACACCCAACACGGTTCAAAAAATGTATCGGTGTATATTGACAATTCTTTCAGCATGAATGCTTTGTCTCGCGATGTAAGTTTATTGGAAAAAGCAAAAATTAAAGCGCGCGAAATAGTTGCGGCTTATGCTGCCGACGATAAATTTCAAATCCTTACCAACGATTTTGAAGGCAGACATTTGCGTTTAGTGAATAAAGAAGAAGCACTTGGTTTTATTGATGAAATAAAATCCACGCCGAATGTGCAGCCGATTTCAAATGTGCTCGCAAAACAAATACAAACTGTCAGTAGTCAGTTATCGGTAGTCGGTGGTCAGTCACGTTTGACCACCGACAACCGACCACCAGCCACTTTATATGTTCTTTCCGATTTTCAAAAAAATACAACAGATTTACCGAATTTCAAAGACACGCTTACCGAAGTAAACCTTGTACCTTTGGAAGCGGTAGAGCAAAAAAACATTTCGATTGATTCTGCTTGGTTTGAAACACCCGTGCAAACGCTCGGACAAATCGCACCGCTCATCGTGCGCGTGACAAACCATTCGGCGGATAACGTAGAAAACGTGAAATTGAGTTTTACATTAGATGCACAGGAAAAACCTATCGGACTTTTAAATTTAAAAGCGCACGCGACGGTGGACGATACGGTAAAAGTATCCATAATGCGCACAGGTTGGCATGGTGCGGAGTTGACGATAACAGATTATCCGATTCAATTCGATGATCATTATTTTTTCTCGTTCAATGTACCGTCCGTTATTCAAACTTTATCGGTCAGCGATGGCGGACTGAATAAATTTTTGGAAACGGGTTTGGCTGCTTCTAAAATATTTAAAACGACAAATCAAACGAGTAATTCTTTGCAATACTCCGATTTTCCGAAATATCAAATGATTGTTCTGAACGGTTTGCATAATCTATCGAGCGGACTTACGGGCGAACTTTTTCAATACGTACAAAACGGCGGCAATGTGGTCGTGTTTCCGGAAATCGGAATGGACGGCGAGAGCTATAATAATTTTACGAATACTTTAAAAATAAACGGTTTCGGCAGTTTCGATAACTCGGCGCGCGAAGTCGTATCTTTTAATGCCGATGAATTTATTTTTAACGATGTATTTTTGAATAAAAATGCGAATTTAAAATTACCTGCGACCACCGGCAATTTTAAACTCTTAAATAGAACCGGCGAAAACTTGATGACTTACCGCGACGGCTCGAGTTTTCTCACTAAAAATAAAGTCGGCAAAGGCAATGTGTATATTTGTGCCGCGCCACTGAACGATAAATATTCGAACTTGGTGCGAACCGGTGAAGTTTTTGTACCGATGTTGTATAAAATGGCAATTTCTTCATCGAAAAATCAACAAACCGGTTTGACTATCGGAAAAGATGAATTTGTTGAAGTGGATACGAAAAATTTATTGAGCGGCGCGAATTATAAAATGAAATTCGGCAACGAAGAATTTATTCCTGAACAACGGCTGCTCGCCGGTCGCGCTTTACTCGGTGTGCGCGGCGCGATTCATACCGCCGGCATCTACGATGTGTTTACGAAGCCGGATTCTGTGCTGTACAAAATCGCATTTAATTACGATCGTCGCGAATCGGAACTAACCTACTACGGCAAAAAAAGTTTACAAACTTACACGCGTAAAAATTTAAAAATCTTAGACGCATATTCGGAAGCGAACTTTACGCATTTGGTCGGAGAAAATAATCAAGGCATTGTATTATGGCGTTGGTGTATTGCACTGAGTTTATTATTTTTGCTCTGCGAAGTTTTATTGTTGCGCTTTCTAAAAGCCTGATTTTTTCAGTTTTTAATCATAAGGTACAGATAATTTTTTATAGTAAGAAATAAATTTAACCACATATGGACACATGAGGCCGTACATATGTGGTTAAAATCTACGTTTTTTAATTCACAACGATTTTACAAACGCCATGGCAAGTATTTTTACAAAAATTATCAACGGTGAAATACCGAGTTATAAAGTATACGAAACAGAAAAATTTTTAGCTTTCTTGGACGTACGCCCTTTGAAACGCGGTCATGTGTTGTGCGTACCGAAAATGGAAGTAGATTATATTTTTGATTTGGATGACGAAACCTATTCGGAATTGATGCTGTTTTCAAAAAAAGTAGCAACGGCGATTAAAAAAACTATTCCTTGTAAAAAAGTAGGTATGGTCGTTATAGGTTTAGAAGTGTCGCACGCACACGTGCATTTAATTCCTTTGGATGCTATCGGCGATGTTAATTTTTCAAAATTTTTAACTCTAACAAAAGAAGAAATGGCTGAAATTGCATCAAAAATCAACTCCGAATTAATAATTTCGACCTAACAATTCTTAATTATTAATTATTAATTCTTAATTCTTAATTCTTAATTATTTAGTTTCAACTAAATCCAATAAGCGATTGAGTTCTTCATCGGATTTAAAACTGATGGTGACGCTGCCGGTACCGTTATCCTGACGTTTAAAAGCGACTTTGGTGCCGAAAAAAGAACTGAAAGTATCGGCGAAAGGTTTTAAATTTTGTGCATTCGGTTTAGGTGCGAATTTCTTTTTATCATGAATTTGCGCGTAGTTTCGTGCTAAATTTTCAATGTCACGCACACTTAAATTTTCTTTGATGATACGTTCATGCAGCATCAATTGTAACGGTAAATTATCAATGCCTACCAAAACTTTAGCATGACCGGTTGAAATTTTTTTATCTTTTATGGATTGCTGAATCACGGGCGGCAGTTTCAGTAAACGCAAAAAATTCGTAATCGTTGAACGGTTTTTAGCAACTCGTTCGCTCAGTTTTTCGTGTGTGAGTTGACATTCGTCAATCAGGCGTTGATAAGTAAATGCAATTTCTACCGGATTTAGTTCCTCGCGTTGAATATTTTCCACCAACGCCATTTCCAACATTTCTTGGTCGTTCGCGATGCGCACATAAGCCGGAATTTCCGTTAGCCCCGCCAATTTAGATGCGCGTAAACGCCGTTCGCCTGAAATTAATTGGTATTGGTTGGTCGTCATACGCCGCACCGTAATCGGTTGAATCAGTCCGTGAATTTTAATGGATTCCGAAAGTTCATTCAAAGCTGCTTCATCAAAATCGTTGCGCGGTTGCCAAGGATTGGTTTCTATTTGTATAAACGGCAATAAAGCAACACGGTTCGATAGTTCGCGAACCAATTCTTTTGCCGCTTCCGGACTTTTATTAACTTCCGAATCAATATTGCCCAACAAAGCGGCGATACCTTTTCCTAATTCAAATTTATTTTTAGCCATGGTTTTTTTTAATGGTAAATATTTTAACGGTAAATGGTAAACGGTAAATCTTTTGAAAATGGCAAACTATTACTTGTAAATATTTACCATTTACCGTTATTTATTAACTGTTTCTCGTTAAAAACTCTTGACACAAGTTTAAAAAATTTATAGCACCTTTTGAATTAATATCGTAAAGCATTATCGGTTTGCGCGCGTTTGGTGCTTCCGCCAAACGTGCGGAGCGGTGAATAATAGTTTCAAAAACATAATCTTTGGAAAGTTCACGCACTTGGTCTACGACCGTATTCGCCAACCTTAAACGCGGATCGTACATAGAAAGCAATAAACCTTCGATTTTTAAATTCGGATTTAATACTTTTCGCACTAAATTAATTGTATTGTGTAGTTTGGATAAGCCTTCTAAAGAAAAAATCTCGCATTGGACCGGTATCAAAACCGAATCGGCGGCGGTAAGCGCATTGACGGTAATAAGACCTAAAGACGGCAAACAATCTATAAAAATGAAATCGTAGTTGTCGCGCACTTTATACAAAATATCGCGCAAAATATATTCCCGTTTCTCGCGTCCGACGAGTTCCAATTCGGCTCCCACCAAATGAATGCTCGACGGAAGAATATCCAAATTCGGTGTTTCAGTTTTTTGTATGACTTCTTGCGGCGGTGTACCGTTGATAAGGCAATCGTAAACGGAATAATCATCATCACCTTCCGCAAAAATATTTAATCCCGAAGATGCATTTGCTTGCGGATCGCAATCAACGAGTAAGATTTTTTTTTCTAAAATAGCCAATGCCGCAGATAAATTTATCGCTGTAGTGGTTTTCCCTACCCCACCCTTTTGGTTTGCAATCGCAATAATTTTACCCATATTTTTTATATCTGTTGAGCCGGTTTTATCGATTTTAAAGTGCGCAAAAAATATCACTATTTTTTAAATCGCAAATTTAAGTTTTAAAAAGCATCGGCAATGAAAATCGGCATGTTAATTTTTATTTTTAATCTTAAACGATGAGCATTCCGTTCCGCTTAAATATTTATCTGATATTACGCAAAAATGCAGTGCAACGGAATATTTACAATAAAACTTGTTTAGTTGAAAAGTGGTATCGACGGAAGTGATATATTGTGACAAAAGAAATTTCCGGTAATAATGCCGAATGCCGATTCAAATTAAGCGTGATAAAAATATTGCCGACTACAACTTGTATCACCTGTAATAAAACTTTACCGACATTTACGAATTGTCCGCGCAATTTGTTTTTAATCGTCAATCCAACAAATGATGCTGCCGTCGGTATCCAAAGTGCACCAACTGCTACCGATAATTGCGGCGCGGCAACGCTTGCCGGTACGGCTGTATCCGGTACATTATTTTCTGCGGGTAGAAAAAGCCGCACGAGCATTTGTCTTGTGCACTTTTTTTTATTGGCGAGAAACTGATTTACGAAGAAAGGACGCTGCTTCTGTTAGTATTTAGCGTATTTGATAAAAACCGGCTTCGCCGGCAAGAAGATTTATATCCCTAAACACATATACACTCCTAAAGCACCACATGATTGAGTCATTAATTATCAAATCATTTTAAAACCAATAACCAATAACCAAATCAAAATAAAACTGATGAACAACGATAAATTCACTAAAGCCCCGGCTGTTCTTGTATCGAAATTAAATTCATCGGAAAAAGGTATCAACGTTAGACCAACCGGTAAAACAACGCACACCATCATAATATTCCTGTAAAGAGAAGGCACGGGTACTAAAAAATAAAACAAAGCTGATGCCGTTAAACCGAATGCGTAACGAATCAATAAAGACTTACCAATAGATGAAATTTGCGTTTTATCAAAAGAAAAATTCAAATAAATACCCATTAAAAGCAAAACAAGCGGTTTATTCGCTTTGGCGAGAATATCTAATGCGTCGGTAACAATTAACGGCATTTGTATATTCAGCGCATTCACCGACAAACCCAAAACGGCAGCTTGAAGCGGCGGCAAGCCCATCATTTTTTTTAAAATCGATTGAAATCGCACTTGTCCTTTCCCTTTTTGTGAAAAATAACTCCCGATACTGTAAACAATACAAAAAACGGTGACGGTGACACCCATATCGAACATAATAGCATACACCAATCCCGTTCTTCCCCAGATGCCTTCAACGAGCGGAAACCCGAACAAACCGGAATTATATCCGCCGGCAGACATCACGAGTACGCCGCGCAAATTATTCGGCAAACCGGAAAATACAAACCACGCCACCAATATCATCAAACAACCCAATGCGAGCGAAATAAACGGAATTAGAAATAAACCGGCTTCCAATTTTATACGCGACATGGACAAAAAAATCAACGCCGGAAAAGTGGTGTGCATCAATAATTTTGAAACCACTTTGCCTTCCGTTTCCGAAATAACATTTAATTTTTTAATTAAATACCCGATAGAAATCAGAAAAAGCGTGATGATAAAAACCGTGTTGATTTGGAGCATTTTTTTTGGAAAACTGTAAAAAAGCGAAAGTACGGTTTGTTTAAAAATCAAACGATATTTATCTTCAAATTAAAATTCAAATTTCTTGAGCAACTTTCAGGAAATACTAATTGAATTTTTTAAAGCCAACCCTCGGTCAAAAAAGATTATCTTAAAGAAAAATTAAAAAAATATTTTTTCATTTAAATAAAATTATTTTTGCACATCGAAAATTTTATCCGAATCATCTAAAAAATTTTGTGATGCACTTTAATCGAAAAATATTTGCTTTAATTTTTATTTTTTTTCTGAAAATTTTTTCTTTTTTAAACGCAAAAAATATTTTTCCGTTGAATAATTTTTTTCCGGTTAAAAATTTTATTATTTTATGCGATACTTTTGATCCGCAACAAAGATTTCCGGAAGGCGTTCAACATCCCATACCCAAACGCATACTACCGATAGCCACGACGGAAAATTTTTTGCCGCGCATTGATCCTCCGAATTGGTGGACCGGTTTTGCGCAACGCGAAGTCGAACTCATGATCCACGATAAAATGATTCACGATTTTGAGGTCGTTATTCGTCACAAAGGTGTTACTATAAAAAAAATAGAACGACCCGACAATTACAATTATTTATTCGTCACACTCGATATTTCTCCGACCGCCCAACTTGGTGATGTGTTTATTCAACTCAAAAAAAACGGCAATACGCGCAATTTCAATTGGAACCTCAGCGCGCGACACACCGATACGTTGCGCAATCAAGGTCTCACACAAAAAGATTTTATTTACCTGATTATGCCCGACCGTTTTGCCAACGGCGATACGACCAACGATTCTTTCAACGATATGCACCAAAAAGGCATTGACCGTCGAAAAATGTATTTTCGTCACGGCGGCGATTTAAAAGGTATTGATAACCATCTGGATTATCTCCAAGATTTAGGCGTATCTGCACTTTGGTTAACGCCGGTGCAAGAAGATGACCAAGATTACGAATCATATCACGGTTACGCCGTTACCGATTGGTATAAGATCGACCGGCGTTTCGGCACGCTTTCGGAATACAAAAAATTAGTTGCCGATTTGCACAGTCGCGGTATGAAAATGGTGATGGATGTGGTTCCGAATCATTCGGGTAGTAATAGTTATTATATAAAAGATATTCCGGAAGCCACTTGGGTGCATCAATTCGATACTTTTACGCGCTCGACTTACAAAGACCAAATGACATTTGATCCGCACGGTTCCAAAAAAGATTTGGCTGATGTGCAACACGGTTGGTTTGACTATACGATGGCAGACATGAATCCGGAAGGTAATCCGCATCTCGAAAATTATATCGTGCAAAATCATTTGTGGTGGCTCGAAGAAACGGGCGTTGATGCGTTTCGGATTGATACTTATTTATATAATGACCAACTGTTCATGTCGCGATGGGCTCAAAGATTGCGCACCGAGTTTCCGCATTTTTTTTTGTACGGCGAAACTTTCGTTCATAATATTATCAATCAAGCATACGCGACCGAGGAAGTATATCTGCCTAAAAAATTTAACAGTCACCTTCAAAGCGTTACCGATTTTCAGTTTTACGAATCTATTGTTGAATCCCTCACGCATCAGCAATCATGGGAAGGCGGTGTATCTAAACTTTTTCAAAACGTTGCCAACGATATTATTTATGCCAATCCATATAACAACGTTATATTTTTCGATAATCACGATTTATCGCGTTTTTACAGCATCGTGGATACCAATGCGCAAAAATATAAATCCGCTATGGCGTGGTTGTTCACCACGCGCGGTATTCCTCAGTGGTATTACGGAGCAGAATTAGGTTTTACAGGCTTTACGGATCCCGACGGAAAAGTACGACAAGATATGCCCGGCGGTTGGCAAGAAGATCAACGATCAGTATTCGATGTACGCTTCCGCACCGACAAAGAAAATGAATTTTATAATTACGCACGCAATTTAGCACAATGGCGAAAAACAAAAACGTGCTTGCAAACCGGAAAATTGGTGCATTTTTTACCCGTAGAAGGTGTGTATGTTTATTTCAGACAAGACAATGCCGGCACAGTAATGACGGCAATGAACACAAGCGATAAAGATGTTGTTGTAAAGACTGAAAGATTCGCGGAAATGATGACCGGTTTTACGTCAGCAGAAGATATTACGGCGCGTACAATGCTGAGTGATATAAAAACAATACTACTCAAAAAATTTGAAACAAAGGTTTTGGATTTGAAAAAGTAATTTAACTGTTAAAAAATAAATTTACTTCTCATTCGTTTACGTTTGCATAATGTAATTCCGGTATCTTTGCAGAACATTTCAATAAAACTCTTTTCTTCAACATGAAAAAGCAATTTTTCCCGTTAGCCGTTGCGCTCGGCTTAATAATTCTTTCATTAACAACTTCTTGTCACAGAGGTTACGGCTGCCCTTACAAAATGCAAGCGGAAGCAAAAAAATAATTTTGTTTAATTTTTATCATTATTTATATGAACCACTGGATTCCGATAGAGTCGAAAAATCAGTTGGAGAGCATTGTTTTGAGATCACAGGAAAAACCTTGTTTGATTTTTAAACATTCTACCACTTGTCCGATTTCTATAATGGCGAAATCGCGTTTGGAAAAACCGCGTATAAGTACACCAAAAGAACCTGAAATTTATTATTTGGATTTATTGAAACACCGCGATATATCGGCTGAAATAACAGAAAAATTCGGCGTACATCACGAATCGCCGCAAGTATTACTCATCAAAAAAGGAGAATGTACTTACGACGCATCGCATTTGGATATTTCTCTTGCCGAAATTTTGGAACAAGTATAGTGTGAGTGGTAAATGGTAAATACTAAATGATAAATGATGAATGATAAATCATTAAAAAATTCAGCATTTACCATTTGCCTTCTATCAAGTATTTATTTTGTCACAGTTTTATTATTTTGATTCAATTAAAACTCACTTCCGACGGTTCTCACACCTTAACAACGGATCAATTTGAAGGCGAAATTTACCACTCTATAAACGGTGCAATTAATGAATCTAAAACCGTTTTTATCGAAGCCGGATTAAAACCTTTGTTACTCAAAAATCCCGAAAAATTAAATATTCTCGAAATCGGATTCGGTTCCGGTTTAAATGCCTTTTTAACTTTAATTGAAACCTTAATCGGAAAAGCAACACACATTAAATACGTCGGTGTTGATGCGTTTCCTGTGTCTAAAGAAATAGCTGCTCAATTAAATTATCCGGGTTTACTGAATTTTCAAACAAAAAATTTTCTCGAACTGCATGAATGCGAATGGAATAAAGAAATTCTTATAAACGTGTATTTTATTTTGCACAAAATACAAGCTGATTTTAAGAAATTCGCATTATCCGAAAAATTCGATTTAGTGTATTACGATGCTTTTTCTCCCGCTACTCAACCCGAACTTTGGGAACAACCGATGCTGCAAAAAATTTACGACTTAATGAAACCCAACGGCGTGTTGACAACTTATTGCGCAAAAGGTGCTTTTAAAAGAACACTCAGAACCATAGGATTTCAAATTGAACCTTTGCCCGGCCCTTTAGGCAAAAGAGAAATAACCCGAGCTATAAAAAAAGTGGGCTCGGAAATATAAAATTTCGACTCATTTTTTTAATAAAATCATGTCACAAAATACATGTGTTTAACTTCCCGAAAAGTGCAATAAAAACTATTAATACAGTATCTTCACCCTCGCAATTGAAACAAATATAAGTTTCTCTATTTGAATTGTAGTGAATGGAGTCAAGAGAAACGCATAAATTCGGTAGTGTGAACAATCTGCATATGACGCTCATTAACTCTTGAAGGGTTATGAGCGTTTTTTTATTTGCGTCCGGCGTGTACAGTTATTTAAAAAGTTCATTAGTTTTGTCGGAAAAATAATATCGTGCAATGTTAACTGATAACTCTAAACCGCATAAAAAATCCGCGCATGAAAACGCTTTACGCTCTGACAATAGCCATTGACAATTATCCGATACCGGCGCACAGACTTCAAGGCTGCGTTAACGATGCTACCGCTTTTTGCAATTATTTGAATAATTACTGTAAATCCAACGGCATTAATTTCGTGAATAAACAGTTATTCGATACCAATGCCAAACGTGCGGATGTCGGTACCGGCTTCGGAGTTTTCGAAGCTGCGCAAGATAACGATATTTGTATTTTATATTATTCCGGACACGGATCGCAAATGCCCGCAGCACCCGAAGCTTGGGATGCATCGAACGGTAAGTTTGAAACAATCGTCTGCTATGACAGTCGCTTAACGGACGGGCGCGATTTGATAAATAAAGAGTTGGGTTATTTAATTTGGAAAGCCACTAAAAATAAAAATATACACTTTTTAGCCATAATGGATTGTTGCCACTCCGGATCCAATACGCGCGGTTTAGATGTGCGCTCGCGCATGGCGGAACCCGGTACTTACACACCGAAAAGCATGACAGATTTTGTAGGCTTTCAAGATTATGTCAATTTTCAACCACCCGGTGCGCGATATATTCATTTAGCCGCCGCTAAAGACGAAGAAACTGCCAAAGAATATGCTATTAATAACACCTCGCGCGGCGTTTTCACTTATTCGCTCATAGAAACTTTACAGGAAACGGGCGGACTGATTAATTATTCCGACCTCATTCAGCGCGTGCGCTTAAAAGTGCGCAATCGCGTCGTTGAACAAACACCGCAGATGAATCCTTACGGTGCTATCAGCGATGTGGTATTATCTTTTTTGGGAGAATTGAGGCAGCAAGGAAATTTTATTGCCGGTTTTGATAATATAGACGGATGGATTGCCAACATCGGCAGTGTACAAGGCGTATCGTCGGATACGGTTTTTAGTGTGGAAAATATTACGGGTGATGTGCCGGTAATACAAGTATTACCGAATTTCAGTAAACTTTACGACTTATCCGGCGCGGATACAGGTAAACAATATAACGCGAAAATTAAAAATTGGGGAAACGGGAGTATTCATTTGAAAAAGCGTATCATAGCTTTTTGCGATAAAAGTGAAACTCCGGGCGTACAAATGTTCAATCTATCGCTCTTACAAAATCCGCAAATGCCCAATTTTATTGCCGTACCGGAACCGAAAGGTGCTGATTATTTAATTCGTGCTTGGGATAATACTTACCGCCTGACAACACCCGACACTACCGTTCCGCTTTTTCGGCGCGTACAAGGTTATACCAACGCGGCGGCGGTTGAATTTATAGAAGATATTAAAACAGTAGTAAATTGGCGCAATCGTTTGGAATTGAATAATCCGACTTCCACTATCCCGGAGAACGCCATATCCATCACTTTCTTCGATGCTCTTCAACAAGAATCGAAAGACCGAATTTTTAAACAGGCTGACGCGACCAAAGATGTGGTGATGATGATGTGCATGACCAATCGTTACACGCAACCTTTATACGTGAGTTGCGTTTATTTTGCCGGTGATTTCTGCATTACGAATCAGTTTATGCCCAATAAATTCTTAAATCCGGGCGAAACTGCGTGGTTAGAGTTCGATAAAAAAAGAGAAATTCCGCTCTATATCCAAAAGGAGTTTTTAAGTTGGGGCGTGAATACGTTGAAAGAATATTTCAAAATATTTGTCAGTACCGACCAAATTGACACGTACATACACAACCAAGATGGTTTACCCTTAGATATGCGTACTGCCGAAACTAAACGTGCTATCGGTCATGCACTGTCCGATACTGTACCGTTAGCGGATTGGCGTTGTTTCGATATTGATTTTACAACCGTTTGTCCTTTACCGTCCACACTTATTTCGGGCAGCCGAAACATCGGCACCATCAACGTTCCGATAGAAACACCGGTTGGTTTTTCCGCCGTTTTTACACCGACAGCATCTGAATATTTAAGCGATTTTAAAACTAACGGCTTAACTACCGTGCCGCCGAAATTTCCGTTCATCTATAAAATTTCCAGTGCCGGTATAACCGAAAGTTTAAACAATGCACCCAAATTAGATATCCTGATTTTAGAAAACATTGTCGGTGATTTATCAAAACTTCAGCCCTTAAAAATAAAATGCCCGTTTTATAAAGATAAAGCAATGATAGTCGCTTACGGATTCGATACTTCCGCGAATACTTTTTCGCCGATTGGTCCACCGTCAGCAAACGGCGATATTATAATTGAAAAACTTTTTCCTGCTAAAGATGGTGAAAACAAATCTTTCATCTTTTTTAAACAAATCACTGTGTAATGCTAAATGCCAAATGATTAATGCTAAATGATGAATTAACTTCAGTGTGAATTAATTCAGCATTTAGCATTAATTACTTTTTTTCGTTAAAAAGTTTTTCATAAAACTCTTCGATTTTTCCGACAGAATGTATTTTTATTTTAAATTTTTTAGCATCCAAACCTTTGGCGTTGTATTTTGAGATATACATTTCTTTGAAACCCAAACGATCCGCTTCTTGAATACGTTGCTCGACGCGAGCGACCGCGCGAATTTCGCCGGACAAACCGACTTCTCCAGCGAAACAAATATTATTCGGCAATACATAATCATCTAAAGAAGAAATCAGAGCCGTTACAATCGCCAAATCAATTCCGGGATCATCAACTTTTATTCCACCCGCGATATTCAGAAACACATCATTCATCGCTAACGGAAAACCGCAACGTTTTTCCAAAACGGCGAGTAGCATACTCAAACGGCGCAAATCGAAACCCGTCGCACTGCGCTGCGGCGTACCATATACGGCGCGACTCACAAGTGCTTGCGTTTCTATCAATATCGGACGAATGCCTTCGATAGTAGAACAAATTGCCGATCCGGACAAATTTTCTTCGCGTTGCGAAATTAACCGCTCACTCGGATTGTTCACCTCACGCAAACCTTCCGATTGCATTTCATAAATCCCCATTTCATCTGTTGCACCGAAACGATTTTTCAATGTGCGTAAGATGCGGTAAACATAATTTTGGTCGCCTTCAAACTGTAAAACTACATCCACGATATGTTCAAGCAATTTAGGTCCCGCAATTTGTCCTTCTTTAGTGATGTGTCCGATAATGAACACCGGAATATTTGTTTCTTTCGCAAAACGTTGCAACTCACCGGCAGTTTCGCGCACCTGCGACACACTTCCGGGCGTTGACTCTATATACGGCGAATTTAAAGTTTGAATAGAATCAATTATCAATAATTGCGGTTCGAGTTGTGCGGCGTGTTGAAAAATTTTTGCGGTATTGGTTTCCGTCAGAATATAACAATCCGAAAGTTTATCGGATATACGGTCGGCGCGCATTTTTATTTGTTCTTCGCTTTCTTCGCCGCTTACGTACAACACTTTTGCTTTCGTACGCAAAGCCACTTGCAACAACAAAGTAGATTTTCCGATACCCGGTTGTCCGCCCATTAATATCAATGAACCCGGCACAATACCGCCACCCAAAACGCGATTGAGTTCACCGTCGGGACACAACAAACGCGAAGCTGCTTTCGGAATAATATCGTTCAACGCCACCGGTCTCGATTCAACACCGCTCACTGCCGGTGCGTTTTCTTTCCATACTTTTTTGCGCTCGTCGCGTGCGGTTTCTTTTTGCACCACCTCTTCCACGCAGGTTTCCCATTCTTCACACGACGGACATTTTCCGAACCATTTCGGTTGCGTTGAGCCGCAATTACGGCAGATAAATACTTTCTTGAATGTTGACATTTTTTTTATTTTTTCAGAGAGCAAAATTAAAACAAAAAATTTTTAAATTATTATTAAAAAACATTTTTTGATTATTTTGTGAAATATATTTCCCTTCTTATTTTTGTTTTCCCATCATTAACATTTTATTAAAAATTAAATACATTAAATTTTTGAATATTTCTAAATATTCTTTTATTTTTGTTGCAAATACCCAAATTTTCTCATGGAAGACGTTACTAAAGCCATAGGAAGAATACCTGAACCGCTCGTTGAATCGCTCAAACGCGGTACAAATTATTTTTTGGGCATCGGCATTAATCAATACTTAAATTATTCTCATCTCAACAACGCCGTAAAAGATATTGAAGACGTGGCAACCGTTTAGATGCAAGACTATTATTTCAAAAAAAAAATATCCGTTTTTTGCTCGAAGGAGAAGCCACGCACGAAAATATTATTGAAGAACTCAATGACCTTTCCACACAACTTAAATCTGATGACAGGATTTTAATTTATTATTCCGGACACGGAAAAATGGAAGGAGAATTGGGTTATTGGGTGCCTTTCGATGCCAAACGCGAAAAAAAAGCATCGCTCATAAATAATTCGGAAGTGTAAGCGATTATCAGAACTATTAAAGCGCGGCATATTCTTTTAATTTCCGACAGCTGTTTTTCGGGTTCGCTTTTGGCGCGTGATGCTTCCCGACTTCCCGATGGTGCTTTTACGGATTTTGAAAAAAATGCGTCGCGTTTTGTTTTTTCGTCGGGTAAAGGTGAAGTTTCGGATGGTCGTGCCGGTACAAATAGTCCGTTTGCCGAAGCTATTTTAAAAAATTTAAAAACGAATGAAGAAGCCATAAATATAGTTTTGCTTTCCGACCAAGTTACAAAGTACGTGAGTTTCAATTACGCACAAAGAGCAGAGTGCGCTCCCATATATCAAAGCGGACACGAGGGCGGCCAATTTGTTTTTTTTAAACGACAAACGGAAAAAGATCGTTGGCTTGCGTCACTACATCAAAACACGGAAACCGGTTATTTAAAATATTTGAACGAATATCCGGATGGACAATTCGTGCAAATAGCGGAAGAAAATATGTACGCACTTGCGGATGAAAAAGCATGGAAACACGCCACCATGTACGATTCCGCAATCGGTTATCGTGATTATTTGAGAAAATATCCGAACGGAAAGCACAATGCCGAAGCACGCGCAAATATTGATGAGATACTTGGAAAAGACGATAAAGATAAAATTGAAGCAGACAGAATTGAGCAAAAACTTTTAGAAAAAGCAAAAGCGGATAAAATCGAACGCGAGCGTTTGGTAAAAATAGAAACGGATAGAATTGAAAGAGCGCGTTTGGCAAAAATTGAAGCAGATAGAATTGAAGTAGTTCGTTTGACAAAATTGAAACAGGACAGTATTAAGCAAGAAAGTTTAGTTGTACTAAATAAAATCGTTGCACCCGTAACTGAAACGCCCTCAAAAAAAAAATATACTATTGCCGGCATTGGTGCCGGTGTTGTTATTATAGCTATTATTTTAATCGGGTATTTTACAAAAAGTTCTTCTTCAACACAAACTGCTGTATCTACGCCTGATGTAACTGCTATGTCGCAATCTGTAAATCCTAACACAATTTCCGGTAATAATAATACAACTGCACCCATACCAACGCAAGTGCAAAATAATCCGGCAAGCACACTTAAAACCGAACCAACGAAACAAGTTATTGTAACAAATAAAAACGGGCAAACAAAAAAACCAAAACCAACAGTTGATGAGCCGCCATCGGATAACTACTCACCACCTTCGAGCAATGATAACTCTGCGCAGCAACATCAAGAGGCAATGAAAAAGGCGAGAAGTTTTTTATCATCTGCGGCGGCGGCAATCGATTCTAACGATAAAGGTGATGCTGTTTCAGCCTTGAACAGTGCTTTAAATATAAGCGGATTACCGGGTGCCGCGATTTCATTAATACGTTCAGCAAAAGCATCATTAGGCAGTGATGATTTACAAGATGCTAAAAATGATATTACTAAAGCGAAAAATAACTTATATTGAAAACAGACGACGTTTCACAATAATAACCGTTACCCATTTCATTTATTTTTCGAATCCGTCAGGATTCAAACGTTTGTAGAAAAACGTAGAAAATGTTTTCCGAATCCGTTAGGATTCGTACATTTCGTGTTTTTGATTTTTTGTGCGAATCCTAACGGATTCGGTTGTTTCGTTTTGTTATTTTTTATAAACTTTTGAATCCTGACGGATTCATTTATTTATGTACATGAATCCGTCAGGATTCATTTATTTATGTACATGAATCCGTCAGGATTCAAACGTTTGTAGAAAAACGCAGAAAATGTTTTCCGAATCCGTTAGGATTCGTACATCACACGTTTTGTACAAATTCTAACGGATTCGAACGATATATTTTTGTTTTCTATAAACGTTTGAATCCTGACGGATTCATTTGTATTTTTACTTCCTAACTAACGAGAAAACTAATAATCATTATGCCCAACACTTTTTCACAAATCTATATTCAAACGGTATTTGCCGTACAAAATCGGGATGCTTTAATTGATGTTTCTTGGGAAGAACGGTTATACCAATATATAACCGGCATCGTACAAAACAAAGATCAAAAAATGTTAGCGATTAATGGCATTCCAAACCATATTCACATACTTATCGGCATGAAACCGAATTGTTGTTTGAGTGATTTGGTTCGAGAAGTAAAAAAATCAAGCACCGAATTTATAAACGATAATCGCTTATCTAAATTCAAGTTTACTTGGCAGGAAGGTTTCGGAGCATTTTCGTATGGCCATTCTCAAATTGATACCGTCGTTAAATATGTTTTAAATCAAAAAGAACATCACAAGCAAAGAACTTTTAAAGAGGAATACATACAATTTCTAAAAAATTTTGATATTCCGATGGAAGAAAAATATTTATTCAAATGGATTTCAGATGAATGAATTTTAACGGATAGATTTGATTCGTTTTTATGAATCCTTAGGATTCAAACGTTTGTAGAAAAACGTAGAAAATGTTTTCCGAATCCGTTAGGATTCGTACATTCCGTGTTTTTGATTTTTTGTGCGAATCCTAACGGATTCGGTTGGTTTGGTTTTGCTTTTTTTATAAACGTTTGAATCCTGACGGATTCATTTATTTATGTACATGAATCCGTCAGGATTCATTTATTTATGTACATGAATTCGTCAGGATTCATTTATTTATGTACATGAATCCGTTAGGATTCAAACGTTTGTAGAAAAACGTAGAAAATGTTTTCCGAATCCGTTAGGATTCGTACATTTCGTGTTTTTGATTTTTTGTGCGAATCCTAACGGATTCGGTTGGTTTGGTTTTGC
>JBBRQS010000030.1:0-39521 GCA_038226035.1 Chitinophagales bacterium
AATACTTTCGAACGACAAAGGAGGTGACGGCAGTCCCGCCACACTGGGCAACGTAACGCTTCCGGTAATCACGAGCGCGCCTTCGAACGGCACGGCGGCGGTACAGCCTGACGGCACGTTGAATTACACGCCCAATGCGGGATTTTCGGGAACGGACGTACTGATGTATCAAATCTGCGACAAAGTGAATACGGCGGTGTGCGCGGGCACGACGGTAACGCTCACGGTTACTTGCCCAATCATTGCTGCACCTGTAAATTTGGGAGATGAAACTATATGCCAAGGTATTGCAATTTCTGCGCTGACAGTAATGGTAAGTGGCAATAACATCAGCGTTAACTGGTATACGGATGCAACAGGCGTAACGGCAATCGTATCGAACTCGAACACCTACACACCGACAATCGCGGGAACGTATTACGCGGAAGCGTACAACACGAAAACGAATTGTAAAAGCGCGACACGCACGGCTATAAAACTCGTCATCAATCCGAATCCGACATTATCTATAACGACTGTAGCTTGTCACGAAGATTTAACTCAATATGATATTACGTTTACGGTTAGCGGCGGATTGGTCAGTACGACAAAAGGTGTGGTACAAGGTAACAGCATCATCAATATTCCAATGGGTCAAAATGTTGTTTTAACAGCAACAAGTGCACAAGGTTGTATCGTAACGCAATCCGTTAACGCTCCTAATTGTAATTGCACACCTGTTACGCCTGCAGTAGGCGGTGGTGACCAAACCGTTTGTAGTGGAAATACTTTACCGACATTATCTGCAACAGTAAGCGGTGCGAATGTTTCAGCCAATTGGTACGATGCAGCAACGAACGGAACTTTGAAAAAATCGAAATCATTGACTTTTACACCGAATATTGCAGGTACTTACTATGCTGAAGCTATGGATACAATAACTAATTGCGTATCGCCTACAAGAACACCTGTAAAATTGACGATTAATCCGACACCGGATGTATCTAATGCTGTCACAAGAGTTGATTCGGTAACATGTAACGGATCGACATTGAATAGCGACGGAAAAATTGCAGTAAAGAACATCGTCAACGGTAGTAAATATGCGTTTTCGACAAACGGTACGACCGGTTTGTTTTATGCATTGGCAACACCGATGATAACCGACAGTGCCGTAATTTCAAATTTAGCGAGTCCGGCAACGGCAACGGTTTACACCATTCGCATTTACGGTGCCGATTCTACGTGTTATAAAGATGTAACGGCTACTTTAAATCCGACGCATTGTCCTTGCCAAATTACGGCATCTTGGATACAAAATGCGTGTAATAATAACGGTACACAAGCCAGCGCAACGGATGATTATTTCACGGTGAGTGTAACTGCTTCGGGTGCAAATTCAGGTATGAGTGGAAAATACGAAGTCGTGTTGAACAATACGGTTTTAAATACGGGTGGAACAACTTACGGTCAACCTGTAACGGTAGGCGGTGCGGATATTTTCAGCTCAAACGGTACTTCGGTTTATATATTGACGGTGCGCGATTTGGATTCCAAATTATGCGTATCACAAACATTTACGACAGCAGCGAGCGTGGGTTGTTCCAATCTTGGTTGTCCGCCAAATGTGATTTGCCTTCCGGTTCAAACTTTGAGGCAGAAAAAATAAAGTTTAGTCGGTTAGCCGGTTGGTCAAAACGCCTTAACTAACCGACTAACCTTTACTAACAAAACCAACATACCAACGGCTTCGGAAACGGAGCCGCTTTTTTTTTGACTCTTAAAGTCAAAAATTAATAAAACGAGTTGGTATTAAAGCAGTAGTTTTTATGTGTTTTTAGTTTAAAAAAATACCTTTGTGTTTTTATTCACAATTAAGTTTTATGTTAAAAAAATTAGTGCTTACTATTCCGAGATTAATCGGTAAACAAAATTTGGGTTTTCTGTTTAAGTCTTTCAGTTTATTTACAAGAAAATTTTCTTATTTTGCGCACTATCTTCAGTTCAAATACGATTGGAAAGTTCCGCCGCAACCGGAATGGTTTGACCATTTTTGCGATCAATTTTATCAATTCCGAAAAAATAAAAATCCATTATGGGCTGAGCGCGGTGTATTCGGTCTGTTAGCGATTAAACCGGGTGCCGATGTTTTGGAATTGTGTTGCGGCGATGGTTTCAATTCGTACCAATTTTATTCTATCAGAGCCAATAAAATAATTGCCGTTGATTTTGATGTAGACGCCATTCCGCATGCTAAAAGATACAATCAAGCACCGAACGTTGAATTCAGATTGTGCGATATTCGCTACCAAATGCCCGAAGGAAAATTCGATAATATTACTTGGGATGCTGCCATTGAACATTTTACGCCGGCAGAAATAGATAAACTCATGACGGATTTTAAATTGAGATTAAAACCGGACGGTGTGATAAGCGGATACACAATTGTTGAAAATAATACGGGCGAAAAACAATTGAGTCATCACGAATATGAATTTAAAAATAAAGAGGATTTAAAAAGATTTTTTGAACCGCATTTCAAAAATGTCGTGGTTTTTGAAACGATTTATCCGGAAAGACATAATTTATATTTTTATGCTTCGGATAGTATAATTCCGTTCGCGCAAGGTTGGAGCGGCATGACAACTTGATAATTTTTTGTAGAATTTTTTTTCATTTAAGAAATAATTTTTTTTCAAATTTTTTCGAAAATTTTTCTGAAAAAATATTTATTGATACTAAATCGGAAAACAGAACGTTAAATAAAAAAATAACACGCAATTTTTTTGCCTGTTTTTCATTGAAGTATATTTGTAAGCAATTTTCAAAAACCGTTTTTCTTCTACATGAAAAAATCGCTTAAATTAAGTCTTCTCGTCGTGATGTGTGCTGTTGCATTATTTTCATCATGTCGTAAACAAGAACGCAGTGCCACAACCGGTTGGGGTTACAACAACAAAAAATGGGGTGGCTTTGAAAGAAAAAAATATGACGGACAAGTTACCGGACCTAATTTGGTACTCATTGAAGGCGGCACTTTCGATATGGGTTTAACGGAGCAAGACGTTACTTTTGAATGGAATAACGTTCCGCGCCGCGTGACTGTATCTTCATTTTATATGGATGAAACGGAAGTAGCCAATATTGATTACTTGGAATATTTGTTTTGGTTACAGAAACATTATCCTTCTTATCCGGAAGTTTACCAAAAAGCGTTGCCGGATACTTTGGTATGGCGTGATGCGTTGTCATACAACGAGCCTTTTGTAGAAAATTATTTGCGTCATCCGTCTTACAGCGATTATCCGGTTGTGGGCGTAAGTTGGCAGCAAGCAACGGAATATTGCAAATGGCGTACCGACCGCGTGAACGAAATGATTTTGGTTGAAAAAGGGATCATTAATCAAACGCCGGACCAAAAAGATGCCGAAACCTTCAATACTGAAGCCTATTTAGCTGGAAAATACACACCTGCTACGCGTAAAAGTTTGAAAGATTTAAGTACCGGAACAGCGCGTCAAGTACAATACGAGGACGGTATATTGTTGCCGGCATATCGATTGCCCACTGAGGCAGAATGGGAATACGCGGCAATGGGATTGCAAGGTAATATGGCTTCAAGTAAAGATGAACGTATCACGGACAAAAGAATTTATGCTTGGAACGGCAATACCGTCCGGTGGCAACGCCATGATAAAAATCAGGGCGATATGATGGCGAACTTTAAACGCGGTGCGGGTGACTATATGGGCATGGCGGGAAATTTGAATGACCATGCCGCACGTCCGGCACCTGTTCGTACTTTTCTTCCGAACGATTTCGGTTTATACAATATGGCAGGTAACGTCAACGAATGGGTGCAAGATGTGTATCGTCCGATGACGAGTTTAACATTGCGCGATGCCGATGGTTCGGATTTGGATCCTTTTCGCGGTAATTTATTCTTGAAAAAGAAAACCGAAAAGGACGAAAAAGGTAACGAAAAATTAGTTGAAAAAGATTCGCTCGGACATATCGTTTACGTGCCCCAACGCGATGAAGAAGTAGTCAATCGCGAAAATTATAGACGCACAAAGTTGTACGATTACATGGACGGTGATAGTTCGTCAAGCCTTTCAAAAGCAGAAGCGATGTATCAAACCGGAAAAAGTACGCTTATCAGTGATAAATCGCGCGTTTATAAAGGCGGTTCGTGGGCAGATCGCGCATTTTGGCTATCTCCGGGTTCGCGACGCTTTAAAGATGAAGACAAATCGGACAGTAAAATCGGTTTCCGTTGTGCCATGACACGTAATGGTGCGCCCTCCGGCAATAATGACAACGGCGGAAATACTTTCAAACAAGCAAAAAGAAAAGAAACTAAACGCAAGTATAAATAGTACCGAATCACATAAGCTTGTGTGTAAATAAAAAAAGCCGCTATTGCATCATAACAATAGAGGCTTTTTTGTGTTTATAAATGTAAATTAAGAAAAACAATTTCAAATAAATGCCTCACGGTTTTTCCGTAAAAAATACAAAAAACATTTTCGGTTTACTCACGATTCTTTATTTTGTCGGGTTGATCGGATTTTTATTTGATATTTCACCGTATTTCGTTCAACTTACGCCGGTGCAGTTGATTATTTCTTTATTTTTTGTTCTTTTTTTTCATAAAACTTGGCAATTTTCTACACTTTTATTTTGCTTAACTTGCGCCATTGCCGGATTTTTTATAGAAGTAGCAGGAGTGGCAACGGGAGAGATATTCGGCAATTACGGTTACGGAAATGTTTTGGGTCCGAAATTATATAATACACCCTACATGATTGCCGTTAATTGGTTACTTATCACCTACAGTGCCGGTGTTGTTGTAAATGAATTAGTAGGAGAAAAATATGCGTGGTGGCTTAAATCTTTTTTGGCGGCATCACTCATGGTTTGTTTGGACTTTTTGATAGAACCGACCGCCATGAAAACCGATATGTGGCACTGGCATAATAACGTCGTGCCGATAAAAAACTATGTCGGTTGGTTAGCGGTATCGCTCGTTTTTCAAATACTATTTCAATTATTGATAGGTAATGTTAAAAACAAAATCGGTACTTTAGTGTTTATTTTGCAATTTTTATTCTTCGGAATACTTTTTTTCTTTCGTTGATGGTTCAAGAAGAAAAAAAACAAACTCTCTCATTTTAAAATTCGCGTTAAATGCAAAATTGGATTTTTTATACGCTTACAGTGTTGGTAGCAGTCATCGGAATGGAATTTATGGCGTGGTTTACGCACAAATATGTTATGCACGGCTTTCTCTGGAAATGGCATGAAGACCATCATTTGCCGAAACACCGGAAAGAAAGTTTTTGGGAAAAAAATGATCGTTTTTTTCTTGTGTACGCGGTGCCTAGCGCATTTTGCTATGCCTACGGTTCTACTTATAAAGTGTGGTGGTTATTTTTTGTCGGCATAGGTATTTCCGTTTACGGCATTATTTATTTTCTGATTCACGATGTATACATTCATCGCCGGTTCAGTTGGTTTCCGCTTTTGGATAATACTTACTCGCGTGCAATTTTGCGTGCGCACGGAACGCACCATGCAAAACAAATAAAAGAAAACGGCGAATCTTTCGGTTTACTCGTTATTGATACTAAATTTTTTAAAAAAAGAACGTATTGGCGCAAAGCTGTACAAGACGAATATATAAATTCTGCGACAAACGAATAAAAAAATTACTGAAAATTTTTTCTATTTTAAATAATGCGCAAATTTTGTAAATGACTGCTTGAAAATTATTTTTGTGAAATTTGTACTTCTCTACTTACTACATGTCCTTACCGAAATATCCGGTATCATTTTGAATTTATCTAATTAAATTCTACATTTACAAAAAAATTTAAAACGATTCTCTTTAAAATGAATGATATAAAACTGCCGGCAATTTTATGGCGGCCGACCGAAAAAATGAAAAAAGATAGTCAGCTCGCTCATTATTTAAAATGGCTTGCAAAAGAAAAAAATCTTTCTTTCACTACTTACGACGCGGTGTATGATTGGAGTGTGAAAAATATCGCTGAATTTTGGGAATCGTTGTGGCAATATTTTAAAATAAAATCGACGGGCAGCTACGAAAAAGTTGTCTCCGACGATACTATGCCGCATACAAAATGGTTTGAAGGTACGCGACTGAACTATGCCGAACATATTTTCAGGAAATACACGGACAATGAAACAGCCGTTTTTTATGCCACTGAAAATGCGGAAATAAAATCATTTTCTTGGAACGATCTTAAAATACAAACAACTCGAGTTGCTGATTTTTTGAAAAAATCCGGTGTTGAAATCGGTGATAGGGTAGTGGGCTATTTGCCGAATACGCCCGAAGCAATTGTTTGTTTTTTAGCAAGCGCGAGTATAGGGGCAGTGTGGTCGAGTTGTTCTCCGGATTTCGGTACGGCTTCTGTCGTGGATAGGTTTCAACAAATAGCACCGAAAATTTTTTTCGCCGCTACTCATTACGGTTACGGCGGAAAAGTTTACGATAAATCGCAAACTATTAAAGGTATTGCAGCCTTGTTACCGACACTAGAAAAATTAGTTCTAATCGAGAATGTATCAAATGCGAGAACAGACGACGACGACAAAATTATTTATTGGGAAGAAATTATTGAGATTCAAGAAAATAAAGAAAATTTGTCGTTTAAGGTTCAATGTTCAACCGTAGATTTTGTGCAAGTCCCTTTCGCGCATCCGTTATATATTTTATTTTCGTCCGGTACAACCGGCGCGCCGAAAGCTATTGTACACGGTCATGGTGGAATTTTGATGGAACATTTAAAATTCTTAACTTTCCATAATGACGTTAAAGCCGGTGAAACTTATTTCTGGTATTCAACGACCGGTTGGATGATGTGGAATTTGGCAGTATCGGCTTTATTGACGGGCGCGAAATTGTTTTTGTACGACGGTTCGCCCGCGTACCCGAACTTGAATCATTTATGGTCTTTAGCGGATACTTTGCCGATTCACCATTTCGGAACAAGTGCATCGTTTTTGATCGGGTGCATGAAAGCGGATTTAACAATTTCGGATTTCGGATTTCGGATTTCGGAAGGCACTCGTGAAAATAAAAATCCGAAATCCGAAATTCCAAATTCTAAATTCCAAATCTTAAAACATTTGCGTTCCATCGGCTCTACCGGTTCGCCTTTACCCGATGAAGCCTTTGGTTACGTTTATAAAAAAATAAAAAAAAATGTCTGGCTTTCGTCGGTTTCCGGCGGAACGGATATTTGTACGGCTTGGGTTGGCGGTAATCCGTTAGCTTCGGTTCGTGTGGGCGAAATTCAAGCGCGATGCTTAGGGTGTGCCATGGAAAGTTGGGATGAATTGGGAAATGCCGTTTATGAACAAGTCGGTGAAATGGTCGTAACCAAACCGATGCCTTCCATGCCTATTTATTTTTGGAATGATGCGGATTTTAAAAAATACAACTCCAGTTATTTTGAACACTATAAGGGTATTTGGCGGCACGGTGACTGGGTGAAAATTACGAAACGCGGAACGCTCGTTATTTACGGACGCTCTGACGCAACGCTCAACAGGCAAGGTGTACGCATCGGTACGGCTGAAATTTATAGTGTTCTGGATACAATTTCGGAAATAAAAGACAGTCTAGTGGTTAATATAGAATTAAAAGACGGACAACATTATATGCCTTTGTTTGTTACGTGCAAAGAAAGTCTTGTTTTAGATGCCGCTTTGAAGAAAAAAATAAATACGGCATTACGCGAAGTCTATTCGCCACGTCATGTACCCGACGATATTATTCAAGCAGATGATATTCCGTATACGATTTCCGGAAAAAAATTGGAATCACCCGTAAAAAAAATACTGATGGGTATACCGAAACATATAGCAGCGAATGAAGGGAGTATGCGAAATCCGGAAGCATTAACATTTTTTGAGCAATTTAAAATTCCAATTTCAGTTTAATAATTTCGCAAAACTTAAATCAATGAAACCTTTAACGCTTACGGAATTTTTACTCAACCCAGACGGCAGTGTATATCATCTGCATTTGAGACCCGAACACGTGGCGGAAACGATTATTACCGTAGGCGATCCGGATAGAGTGGGAGAGGTGAGTAAATACTTCGATCGCGTAGAATATGAAATCCGAAACCGGGAATTTGTAACTCATACCGGATTTTTGAAAAGCGGAAAACGCATTACCGTTATTTCAACCGGTATCGGAACAGATAATATTGAATTGGTGATGACTGAAATTGACGCACTGTTTAATATTGACTTTGAAACACGCGAAGCGAAAACAGTCATTACACCTTTAACTTTTATAAGAATCGGTACAACCGGTGCGATAAAAAACGATATTGCACTTGATAGTTTTTTAGTTTCGGAATCGGCAGTCGGCTTGGATAATTTGATGCACTTTTACGACGCCTTTAATAATTCCGACGAATTACTGTTAGCGGATGCACTGGCGGAGCATATCGAGAAAAAAAATGAAGATTTATTTATTTTTCCGTATGTTTTTTCGGCAAGTAAAATACTTTTGGCGCAATTTTGTGTTCAACCTTTTACGAAAGCGGTAACGGTAACAACGCCCGGATTTTATGCGCCGCAAAGCAGAGCCGTGCGCGCGAAACTGACGGAGCGTAACTTAATATATTTGCTCAACAGTTTTAACTGGAAAAATACGACATTTCATAATTTTGAAATGGAAACATCAGCATTGTATGGTATGGCTCGGGTTTTAGGTCATGAAGCTGTTTCCGTTTCTGTCGTTCTGGCCAATCGGCCATTGGAAACTTTCAGTAATAATAGCACGCAAGTGGTAAACACCTTGATAGAAAAAGTAATTGAAATAATCGGCTAAAAATAAAAAATGTAAATTTCGGAATCATGAAAATTAATTTTTTTAATTTTATTTTATATTATTCTTTAATTTTCCACGACTAATTATAATTTTGACCCGAAATTTAAAACAACACAAGTTAAAATAAATCCAATACACATAGTTTTCATGGCAAAGAAAATTTCTAAACCGCGTTTAGTAAAAGATTATTTAAAACTTCCAAAAGAAGTTCAAGCGGCTATCAAGTTAGAGTACCCGAACGGTTATTCGCATAAACTCATTAATTATACGACACCTAAAGGCGAAAAAGTGTTGGCACTTCCCTTTGAAACCGAAGAATTTGCTTATTTGGTACGAGTAAGCATTTCCGATTCGCGCCACATTGTGCGTGAAGAAGATGAAGATGACGAAAAATCTCCGGTTTTACGCAGCGATGACTTGAACCTGGAAGATTTAGACGTCGAAGGGCTCAAGGAACAAGATGATGTCAGTGTAGACGATGATGACGACGATGAGTCAGAACATTACATCAAATCGCGCCGACGCAAAAAAGGCGATGATGAAGATGATATGGAAGACGAGTACTGATGTTGAAATAAATTTTAAAGGATTTATGCCGTAAAATTTATAAATTTTTATACATTTGCTCAATTAAAATTAATTCATTGCAAATGAACAGCAGCAGTACTAACGACATAGCCGACGATATAAAAGAAATTTTATCACAAACCGGTTCAGTTATCATTCCGTATTTCGGCAGATTTACCGCGCAGTACAAATCAGCCGCGATTGATAATATTCAAGGTCAACTCAATGCTCCGACTTTCGATGTGTCATTCGATTCTAATGTGCGTATTAATGATGGTGTTTTGGTAGACAAAATTTCGCGTACACAAAACATTAAAATTCAAGAAGCTCAAACACAGTTGAACGATTATTTAAATCAAGCTAATCAACTCCTCGCTCAACACGAACAGTTTACAGTAAACGGTATCGGAAAAATATATCAAGATGCGTCGGGTAAAATACAATTTGCTTCTTTTAACCGGAATTTAAATCCTGATGCTTTCGGTTTGCCGACGGTTATATTTCAACCTGTATCTAGGACGCAAACCGGTAAAACAATTGTTCAAGAATCTGCTACCGCTAAAACCGAATTAATCATGGAAAATAAACCAACCGAAACAAACCACTTCTCGGCAACAACCACTGCTACGACCGCCAAAAATATCTATATTACTTCCGGAGTGGAAGAAGATCAAAAAGTTTTCGGATTGGAACGTACCGCTTTTTGGCGTACTTTTATCACCTCTTCGCTCGTATTGGCAACGCTCACTATTTTGGGTTTGACGCAAGTCAATAAAAATAAAGCTAATATTGCCGAAAAAAATTCTGCCACCGAAGCAAGTATTCCGGGTGTGCCGGCAACTTCTACTTTAAATACAGCAGGAGCGAATAATACCACACTTCCGGCAATGGATAATGGGGTTCCGACAGATACTTCCAACTCATTTACAGGTAATTCAACGAAGACAGCCGAAAAAACAGCTGCTGTGTTTGCTTCTGATGCTAACGCACCAACGAGAAAAAAAAGTGTACCTGCTAAAGAAATTGCTGTAGAAGCAAAAAATTCGGTGAAAGAAAATTCGGCTACTATAATTATCGGCGGTTTTGCTAATGCTAATAATATCGCCAAACTTCGCAAATGGATTACGCAGCACGGATACGAAGTGTATGAACACCCGAAAGGCGATTTGAAAATTATGGGTGCCGTTGTACATTACGGTTCAAAAGAAGAACTCAATAAAATTATAACATCCTTCAAGGAACGTTATGGGTACGAAATAGAAGTTAAAAGAAATTAGCTAAAAGTATAATGATGTAAGTTAGGATATGCTTATATTTTTTTTAAAAAAACTTCGCCGCTCAATTGACTTCACCGGCAGGTCGAATTTTTGCGGTAAAAATGTTTATTGAATAGAAATAACCGCTTTTAGCAGCGAAGACGTACTTGGGAAAAATTTTTCAAGTACGTCTTTCGAGCGAAGCGGGAAACAGCGAGTAAATATTACTATTACTACATTATGCACTTCGATAAAGCAAAAACAAACCGGGAACAGTATGTTTTTTAAACCGGCCCAAACCATTTAAACAGTTACATTATTTTATTACTCTTAACTAAAAACTTACACATCGCATATTTTCACGCATTTTTCCAACGAAGCTAATTTATCTTTTTGCTTCGGAATAAATTCTTGCGCGACATATCCTGTATAGCCTGTATCTACAATAGCTTTCATAATTATCGGATAAAAAAGTTCTTGTGTTTCATCAATTTCGTTTCTACCAGGCACACCGCCGGTATGATAGTGTCCGAAAAAAGCGTGATAGTCGCGTATATTACGGATAATATCGCCATCCATGATTTGCATATGATAAATATCGAACAACAATTTAAAATTTTCTGAGCCGATAGCTTTTACCAAATTCACACCCCATAAAGTATGGTCGCACTGATAATCTTTGTGATCCACTTTGGAATTAAGTAATTCCATTTGAACGACGATATTGTGTTTTTCAGCCGCCGGCATGAGTTTTTTCAACCCGAGAGCACAATTTATCAGTCCGGACTCATCATCTAAACCGTTTCTGTTACCCGAAAAACAAATTATGTTTTTAAAACCTTCAGCAGCAGATTTCGCAATTAAATCTTCATAAAAAGGTATCAACGTCTCATGGTTTTCGATGTGGTTAAATCCTTTTGGTATGCCGAAACCTTTTGGTTGAGACATCACCATTGAGCAAGTTAAGCCGTATTTTTTAACCGTAGCCCATTCATCGGGACCCAATAAATCAATAGCAACCAAACCGATTTCTTTCGCTTTTGCCGCAAGATCGTCTAAAGGAATGTCGTTGTAACACCACCGGCAAGCGGAGTGATTAATTTTATTTTTCAAATTGTCGGGCAGTATTTTTTTCGTTTTTTTAAACCCGTTCGCAAATGCGTCAAGTGAAGAACCCACAGCCGCCACAGTTCCGAGTGTTTGAATTAATTGTCTTCTTTTCATAATAATTAAGGTTAGTTAAGTGAGCAGGTTTAACTGCGAATAGCAAATTAAGAGGAATGACTGCTAATTGCTTTTAAAATTCGTAATTGACTTACGATAAATATCCGCCGTCTGCAACAAAAACGCTGCCGTTGCAATATCCGGCTTCCGAACTTGCCAAAAACAAAGCGAGTGCAGCAATTTCTTCTGATTGTCCCATTCTTCCGAGCGGAACTTGTTTCAGCATATTTTTCAGAATCGCTTCATTCGACCATAAGGCTTCACTAAATCTGGTTTGAATTAATCCCGGACAAATTACGTTGGAGCGCACATTATATTTCCCCCATTCTGCCGCCATAACTTTAGTTAAAGAAATAAGTGCCGCTTTACTTACGCTGTAAATGCCAAGCATTTGTTCCGGTTTTACGCCGCCTATACTCGAAATATTAATAACGGCTCCACCACCGTTTTTTTTCATTTCCGGCAAGCATAATTTTCCCAATTCAAAAGGCGCACGCACGTTTACATCCATTATTTTCTGAAAAGCGCGGTCATCGGTATTTTCTACCGGACCGAAAACCGGATTGGCGGCGGCATTATTCACCAAAATATCTATTCGGCCGAATTGCGCTAAAGTCGCATCAACTATTTTTTTACAATCGTTTAAGTCACCTACTTGTCCTGCAACACCGAAAATAGCGTCGTGTTTATTATTGATGTTACCCACAATTTCGTCAAGCGCATCTTGTTTCCTACTGTTAATGACTACTTTTGCGCCTTGTTGAACATACAACCGTGCTATCGCTTCTCCGATACCTTTTGATGCACCCGTAACGATAGCCACTTTGCCTTTTAATGAAAACATTATTTTTTATGGTAAATGCCGAATATTTTTTAATCGTTGTTTTGTACTGAGATAAGACGTAAAAAAAAATTCAACGTCATACTACGCAATATCATTTTGATAAACTATCGTAAAAATAGTTATTTTTTAGGTTGTTTTCATTTTATTAAACATTTTTTTTAGATAAATTTTTTCATCATCACCTGATTATTTATGATAACAGACCCAAAGCGCGCGCCTTTTTTATGGGGTGTTATTATTTTAATTTTTGCCAATATCGGTTTTTCTTCAAAAGCGGTTATTATCAAGTTGGCGTACCGTTATCATATTGATACGGCTTCAGTTTTAGCGATGCGAATGCTTTTTTCACTACCCGTTTTTCTGATAGTCGCACTCATTTTATTTTTCAGAAAAGATAATACGCGGTTAACCCTTAAACAATGGGTTGCAATTTCCGGATTGGGAATTCTGAGTTATTATGTTTCAAGTTGGTTGGATTTTACCGGATTGCAATACCTTTCTGCTAGCGTTGAGCGATTAATTTTATTTACTTATCCGACTATTGTCGTGCTTATTTCCGCCTTTTTTCTCGGAAAAAAAATTACTTCGGTTCAAAAATGGGCTTTAGTACTGACTTACGTAGGTGTTGCGTTGGCATTTATTGCGGAAAAAGGTTTGGGTGAACAAAAAAATATTTGGTTAGGTTCTACTTTCGTTTTCGGCTGCGCCATAACTTATTCTTTTTATATTGTCGGAACCGGCGAATTGGTGCATCGTTTCGGTTCAGTTAAATTTTCGTGTTATGCCATGTTGGGTGCAACACTTCCGGGTGTACTGCATTGCTATGTGGTAAACGGATTGGATATTTTCGGGTTTCCGAGAGAAGTTTATATTTTAATGATTTGGTTGGCAATTGTTGCCACTATTATCCCGATTTTTTTAATCGTAGAAGGTATTCGTATTGTCGGTGCGAGCAATTCTTCTATCATCGGGTTTGTCGGTCCTGTGTCTACTATTTTATTGGGTTATATTTTTTTAGGTGAAAAGGCGAGCATTATGCAACTGATCGGCACTGCAATTGTTTTGGTCGGTGTTTATTTGGTTTCGAGAAAGAATTGAGAATTTAGGATTTAGGATTTAGGATTTTTCTTGTCTGAAGCAGAATTTCAGAATTTCAGACAAGAAAAATCTAAATCCTAAATTTACAAACTCATTTTATTATAAGAATCAACTATCTCTCTGACGGAAGTTGCGGAGGTATAAAGTGCCGTTTTTTCTTCTTCATTGAGTTTTAATTCAATAATGCGCTCCACACCATTTGCACCCAAAACTACCGGAACACCGACGCACAAACCTTTAATGCCGTATTCACCGTTCAACATGACGCAGCACGGATAAACGCGACGTTCGTTTTTTACAATCGCTTCTACCATTTGAGCGGCTGCAGCTCCCGGCGCGTACCAAGCGGAAGTACCCATTAAGCGCACCAACTCGCCGCCGCCGTCTTTTGTGCGCGCGATTATAGCATCTAATTTATCTTTTTCAATCAGTTCCGTCACCGGAATACCGGCGACAGTAGTGTAACGCGGCAACGGCACCATTGTATCACCGTGTCCGCCCATCAAAACGGCTTGAATATCGCGCGGTGACACATTGAGTTCGGTCGCTAAAAATGCACGATAACGCGCGGTATCTAAAATACCTGCCATACCGATAACGCGCGTAGAAGGCAACCCGGATTTCACGACCGCCGCATACGTCATCACGTCCAACGGATTAGAAACGACAATGATAATCGGATTATGCGAGTGTTTCATAATATTTTCCACTACACTCGAAACGATTTTGGCGTTGGTTGCCACAAGATCATCGCGCGTCATGCCGGGTTTGCGCGGAATGCCGGCAGTGATAACGACAATATCGGAATTAGCCGTATCGGCATAATCGCCGGTACCGATAGTTTTCGTGCTGTAATTTTCGATAGGTGCTTGTTGCCAAGTGTCCAACATTTTGCCGCGCGCCATGTCTGCTTGCAAGTCGAGCGTAACGATTTCATTGACGATATCTTTGTGTGCAAGTACGTTGGCGCACGTTGCACCCACATTTCCGGAACCGATAACGGTAACTTTAGCCATATTTTTAAATTTATTTACAGTTAATTGATAGGTTTTTATTTGACGAAGCGAATGAACGATGAACGATGAAAGATGAACGATGAAACAAAAAAACCGTTTATCGTTTATCGTTCAAAAGTTTATCGTTCAAAAATTATTTTCACGCAAAACTAAATCGTAAAACGAGTTTTTTTATTTGAAGTTGAAAAAATAAAAAATTTATTTAAGATTTATCCGGTTTTTGCGAATGCGGTACAGATAATACGGCACACCACTGAACATTAATAATAAACCTAAACCTGCTTCACGCGGACTATTGATGATCGTAATCGGAATAAGCGTGGCGCAAAAAAGTACGAAAATAGCCGGCACCACCGGATAACCCCAAACTTTATACGGACGCGGCGTATCCGGTTCGCGCCAACGCAAAAGAAAAACGCCGAACGTGGTAGCACCGTAAAAGAAAAAAGCAACGAAAATAAGCATGTCCGTTAATTGATCGAAATTGCCGGATAAAACCAAAATGCACGCCCAAATTCCTTGCATCCACAATGCAGGATTCGGCGTGTTGAAAGTCGGATGAATATCTTTGGCTTTATCGAAAAATAAACCATCGCTCGCCATTGTTTGATAAATGCGCGGTGGCATGAGTATAGTGGCGTTGGTGCAACCGAGCGTTGTAAAAAAAATTAAAACAGATAAAAGTCCCGCGCCGATAGCACCCGCAAAATGTCGAACAACCGCGACAGCGGCAATTTCGTTATGTGCCTTATTTACGTTTATCATATCGTCAATCGGCAGCACGTAGAGGTAGGTTGCGTTTGCCAGCATATAAACGGTAATAATCGTGATTAAACCAAAAAACAGTGCCAATGGCAAATTTTTACTCGGATTTTGTATTTCTCCACCGATATAACCGACCGTATTCCACCCTTCATACGCCCAAAAAGTGGCGAGCAAACCGGCAAAAATCATTTTTATTAAACCGAAACTTGTCCATGCCTGCGGTACATAATCTTTTGCGGGTGTGGTTAAGTGCGCTACTTCTCCACCGCCGAAAAACAAACCGACACCCACGATTAAAGCTATACCGACAATCACCATTTGCGTGAGTCGGCGACTGAAACTTTCACCGTTTTTCAGTCCGAGTGTATTTAAATAAGTAAGCAGTAAAATAATAATTATGGTCAGAATTTTTACGCCGATACTTTCAAACGGTGTGAAAATATTCAGCACTGTTTGCTTTTCCATCTCCGCTGAAAGATGCGGAAGCGGAACTAAATTATTAAAAGATTGCGCACAAACGTAAGCGATTGAAGAAATAGAAGCCGTTTTTATCACCGTAAAATTGCTCCAGCCGAACAAAAAAGCGATAAATTTTCCGTAAATGCGTTTGAAATAAATATATTCGCCACCTGTTCCGGCTAACATTCCCGCAATTTCGGAATTACTCAATGCTCCGCAAAGCGTGAGCATACCACCCAAAAACCAGCACAACAAAACCAATCCCGGCGAATGTAAATCGGCAGCCATCGGTGCTACTTTTTTATACACGCCTGACCCGATTACGGAACTGATAACCAAATAAGTTGCAGAAGCCAACGTGAGGGTCGGTAAAAATTGTCCTTGCTTTTTTTCCATAAATGTCAATAAAAAGTTGTAACGTTTCTCGCTTCTCGAAAGCCGTGCGAAAATAAGTAATTATTTTGATTCTGAAATTATTATTCATTCAAGAACAACTTATAAGTTTAAATCGTCGGGAAAAACGAGATGACTCATTAGCGAAATTTTTAAAAGTTATTCCTGCTTCCCACGCACTTTTTACGGTATTATGCCCTTGAACCACATCAATAGATTCTTTGGTACCGGACGAACCTAAGGCTGTTGAAATTTCAACTCCGGTAGGTCGAGCGGTTGTCCTCCTATGTCAGCACAAAACTATCTATGAAGGTGGGTTTGCTAATTAATGTTGAAATGAATTTACTATTTTCTTTTTCTTATAAAACTCGGATAGAGGAATAACTAATTTTATTTTATTAAACAATAATTCACTTCCGGTGAATATTTTTGTTTTAAGTTTTGTAATTCGGCTAATCTCTTTAGGATTTAGGTTGCCTGTATCCGTTGTTTTATTCAGATGATTTATTATAACTTGGCAATCATGCCATTTGCCTAAAAGATTAGATAATAACTCCTGATTTGAGTCGGGATTATTTTTCTCTTTTAAAGACAAACTCTTTCTATTAAAACTTAGTAATTTAATTTGTTTGCGAAGTTCGTGAACATCTTGCGTTTTTAGGGAACTCTTGCTTAATAATTTTTGAATACTATTTCTTTTTTTCTCGATATAACTACTAGCTTTTTTTTTACTTATTTTAGAAACTAAAGGAATAATTATTTTATATTTTTTTTTGAGTATGGCAACAAAATATTTATTTATCATTGAGAAAAATATTTCTTGTTCTTGTAATCGGAGATTTTTTAAACTATTTCTGTAATCTTTTAAAGACTTAATCGAGTAATACTTATTAAGCATCAAATCCTCAAGGTGAAGTTCCCTAACCTTTCCGGCCTGACGGAAAATTTCTTTAAACGGTTTAAATTTTTTTTTATGTTTAAAATCTTTTGAGCAATAATTTATTAAATCAAAAAGGGCATTCAGTTTTTTTATTTCAACCCTCAGTTTATGAAATGTGCTAATGGAATACTCAGCCCTTGGTTTTGCTAAAATATAATTAATGGCAACTTCCCGATTTCTTAAATATTTTTTTAGCGATTTCATTGTTTAATATAGATGTCAAAATAAAGTTAAAACTGACTCCGGCTTTGTGCGGGTTGGAAAATATAAATCCGTCTGCTCGTAACTGTTGCTGATTGAAAAACTAAAGTTGAAGATAACAACTAAAAGCCAATATAATTATGCGTTTCATAAATCTTCTAAACTTTCATTTTCAAGCATATAGCCAAACACCGAAACATTAAATTTTCTGAGCAATTCGAAGAAAATTCTTTTAGTTTAGCCTACCATTTCCGCATCTTATCCTGCAGTTAATTTACCCAATTCATACAATCATGAAGCTAAAACTATACTTATTTCAAATTCAATCAAGTCAAGTGCATAGGATACTTTGATGTAGAAAGATGTTTGAGACATTATCATAACGAAAATTTCAAATAAAAATACAGGATTTTATTTGAATCAAAAATTAATCTGAAAAAAAGTTTTTATAAAACCCGTCGCCAATAATACTATTAACATGATAAAACTTATTATAAACTTCATAGCTCCCAAAATCTTTATAATTTCTTATTGTATTGACGAAGAAAAATATTTCTATCTTTGATGCAGATTTAAAAGAATAAGGAGTTAAGAGTGTGAAGTGAACACTCTTAACTCCTAACTACTTAATAATGATTTATATCTCATACTTTCTATGCGTTCTTACTTTCGCGTATTCCTAAAACCTATAATTTTCATCGGTTTCATATTGCTCATCGCCGGATTGTTTTCTTATAATCGGATGTCAACTGCATTGTTTCCGGAAGTGACTTTTCCGAAAATAACCATCATCGCCGATGTCGGTCAACAACCGATTGATCGCGTAATGATTACGTCGACAAAACCTTTGGAATCGGCGGTGAAGCGCGTGAAAGGGGTACTGACCGTAAAAAGCAGCACAAGTCGCGGCAGTACGAATATGGATGTGTATTTTACATGGGGAACGGATATTTATACCGCCAAAACACAAGTCGAAAGCCGTATCAATGAAATAAAACCTTTCTTGCCGCCCGGTATTACGTTTTCGATTGAGGCGATGAACCAATCTATTTTTCCGGTTATGGGTTATTCTTTGGAAAGTAAAACGCATAGTTTAATAGGTTTGCGCGATAATGCCAATTTAATCGTGCGCCCGTTATTTTCGCAAGTGGAAGGCATATCGAACGTAATCGTCACCGGCGGAAAATCAAAGCAGTATGTGGTTATTCCGAATGTCGTAAAAATGTCAGCATTGGGTATTACGCCGAACACGCTCATCAATGTTTTCAACAACAATAATTTTGTACAATCGAACGGCAGCGTATCCGATTTTCGGCGGTTGTACGTCAACCTCACGGATACGCGCATCAACAATGTCGATGAATTGGGCGAAGTGATTGTAAAAAACGACGGTAACAGAATCGCTAAATTGAAAGATGTAGCTGCGATTGAGTTGCAGGTACAACAAGAATTTACGGTCATTAATGCCAACGGCAATGATGCCGTTATCATAGATTTAGTGAAACAACAAGGTGTGAACTTGCTTGATTTTGCAAAAAACATCAAACTCAAAGCCGAAGAAGTAAGAAAAACTTTACCTCCGGGTGTTGAACTTAAAATTTATTACGACCAATCGTCTTTTGTCGGCGACAGCATAAAAAGTGTTTTGGAAACCATTTATGTAGGTTTGTTTTTGGCGATATTGGTGATGATTTTCTTTTTGCGTTCGTGGCGCGCGAGTTTGGTAGTCATGATTACGATTCCGATAACGGTAGCTTTCACGGTAAGTGTTTTGAAACTCGTCGGCATCACGATTAATATTATGTCGCTCGGTGCGATTGCCGCGAGTATCGGTTTAATTATTGATGATGCAATAGTTATCATAGAACAAATTTATCGTGTACAGGAAGAGCATCCCGAAAAAAATAAATATACGGTCGTACAAGAAGCCATTCACGATTTATTTCCGGCAATGATTGCTTCATCGCTTTCAACCATCGTCATACATTTTCCTTTCCGTTTAATGAGCGGTTTGGCAGGTAGTTTTTTCAAAGAACTTTCCGATACGATGCAAATTACAATGGTGTGTTCATTTTTTGTCACTTGGTTAATTTTACCCGTTTTGCATTTAATTATCGGATTTGGCGGTAAGACAATTAAAGTACAAAAAGAATCTGTTGATAATTCAAAAGACATTCATTCCGCACAATTAAAACGATTTGCTTGGTTGACATGGTTTTTTAATAAACCTATATTTTCCGTGTTATTTATCGGTATTATTTGTTTATCCGCTTTTTTGGCTTACGGAAAATTAGAAACCGGTTTTTTACCGGATTTAGATGAAGGTACAATTGTTTTGGATTATCACACGCCGAGCGGTACTTCGCTCGAAGAAACGGATAAAATTTTGCGCGGCGTAGAAAAAATTATTTTAGAGCATCCGGAAGTGGAAAGTTATTCGCGGCGCACCGGTACGCACATGGGTTTTGCCGTCATTCCGCAGAATTACGGTGATGCGAGTATCCAATTGAAAAAAAATCATAAAGAGACAACACCCGAAGTAATTTCCGATTTGCGAAAACAAATAGAAGCCACAACGCCCGGTATAAAAGTTTCTTTCGGACAACGCATCGCCGATTTGTTGGGCGATTTGATGAGTACGCCCGACCCGATAGAAATAAAAATTTTCGGCGATAATCAAAAAACTTTAGAAAAGCTCGACAGACAAGCCGAAAAAATTCTCGGTAAAATTGATGGGGTTGCCGATATCGAAAACGGTTTAGAACCCGCAAGTCCGTACATAATTTTTACGCCCGATCAAACAAAATTAGCTCAATATAATATCTCAATTACCGATTTTCAAAATCAATTGACGGCATATACCGACGGTGTTGTTCTCGGACAAAATGCAAACGCACCCACTTTGTCTCCGGCGCAAATGGGTATGATTGGCGGTTTGCAAGTCGGACAAATTCAGGACGGAGAACAAATGCGCCGCCTCATCATGCGTTTTACAAATTTCAAAGATAATAGTTTGGATAGAATAAATAAACAACTCATCTTTTTACCCGACGGTACTACCAAACCGCTTTCGTTTTTGTGTACGGCAAAAGTCATTGGTGGCGAAGTGGAACTCAAGAGAGAAGATTTGAAGTCAAACGTAACGCTCAAAGCGCGACTGAATAATCGCGATTTAGGCAGCACCATTAAAGATATTCAAACTCAGTTTAAATCGGAATTGGCTTTGCCGAAAGGTTATACTGTGGCGTATGGCGGTGCCTATTCGGAACAACAAAAATCTTTTGAAGAATTGCTGCTTATACTTATCGGTGCTTGTATTTTAGTTTTTATAGTATTACTGTTTTTATTCAAAGATTTTCTGATTTCCACTCTTATACTTTTTATTTCCGTTCTCGGTATCACCGGCTGTATCACTGCACTTTACGTCACGAAAATTCCTCTTAACGTGAGCAGCTATACCGGCATTATCATGATAGTCGGTATTATTGCAGAAAATGCAATTTTTACCGCTAATCAATTCTTTTATAACCTGAAAGAATCCGGAAATGTAGACGATGCTATTAAATATGCAATTGCATTGCGCATTCGTCCGAAATTGATGACGGCTATCGGTGCAATTTTAGCTTTATCGCCTTTGGCACTCGGTATTGGGTTGGGCGCGCAAATGCAGCAACCTTTAGCGGTTGCGGTCATCGGCGGATTTATTTTCGCTTTACCTCTGTTGTTACTCGTATTGCCGAGTTTTATGCGTATTATTTATAAACGAAAAGATAATTGACAGGATAAAGGTTTATTGTTTGCTGTAAAAATATAGATATCCAAACCTTCGTAGGGCTTTAAAGCCCTACGAAGGTTTGGATATCTAGAGAGGACAACTATTCGAACACTGTACTTTATTTTTATTTTTTTCGCACATCTACTTTTTGCTGTTATAATCCACTGCGATATGACAAAATGCTTTTACGCCGTTGATGAAGCCGGATTCATCAACGAAAAAGTCCGGTGTATGGTGTGGCGGTGCTTGTTCAACTTTCTTATCGAGAGGTAATCCGCCTAGAAAAAAGAAAAATCCCGGAATTACTTTTTGGTAAGCTGCAAAATCTTCTGCACCGGTAGCAGCTTCTATCTCATTTAATTTATTTGCGGGAACCACTTCAGCTAAAGATGGCAGCATTTTTTTTACCAATGCCGGATCATTATAAGTTACGGGATTGCCCACTTCTATCTTTACATCAACGGTAGCACCTTGTGAATGTGCTATATCAGTTGCAATACGTTTTATCTCATCGTGAATTTGAAATTGAACTTTTGTATCCAAACACCGAATCGTTCCTAACATTTTTGCTTGTTCCGGTATAATATTTTCGCGGTTGCCTGCCTGAATCATGCCGATAGTAACAACAGCCGGAGTATGTGTAAGCGGTGTCATGCGACTGACAATGGTTTGCAGTGCCGTAATAATATACGCACTTGTCACAATCGGATCAACACCCAACCACGGATTAGCACCATGCGATTGTTTGCCGTGTACCGTAATTTCAAATCGGTCGCTGCTTGCCATTGTGCCACCTGATTTATAATTAAGTGTGCCGACATAAGCGGCAGATTCCAAATGCAAACCGAAAATCGCCTCCGATTTCGGATTTTCCAAACAACCTTCTTTAATCATCAATGGCGCGCCGCCTTCTTCGCCAATCGGTGCGCCTTCTTCTGCGGGTTGAAAAATAAATACAAACGTACCGCTCAATTCCGCTTTCATTTTCGATAAAACTTCAGCAGCACCCATTAAAATCGCCGTGTGTCCATCGTGTCCGCAAGCGTGCATTACACCCGTTTCCACGTTATTATAAGTTGTACGCACCACAGATTTAAAAGGTATATCAACTCGTTCTGTAACCGGCAACGCATCCATGTCCGCTCGAAAAGCAATAGTCGCACCCGGTTTTCCGCCGCGTAAAATACCGACAACACCGGTTTTTGCAATCCCGGTTCTCACTTCTAAACCCAAAGATTTGAGATGATCGGCGACAATTTTAGAGGTGCGCGTTTCGCGATTGGAAAGTTCCGGATTTTGGTGAAAATCACGTCGCCAAGCAATTACTTTGGGCATTTCGAGTTCAGCTACCGCGTCTAATTTTGTTTTTAAAGCCATATTGTCCGCCATTTGCGCCGATAACGGTAAAATGAGCATTCCGAGAAATAAAAATGTAAAAAATTGTTTCATATTGTTAGATGATAAAATTGAATAAAAAAAATCGGAATAAAGGTAGTTAAACCTTATTCAAATTTTAAATCAGGAGTGTAAAGATAGGAAAATGTTAAAAATATTTACAAAATTTACTCACTACAACAAAGAATTGAGCAAAAAATATTTCCTTTGAGAGATGAATCAAAGAATAAAATATTTGGACAGCGTGAGAGGTTTGGCGGCTTTTTCCGTACTTGTTTACCATGTTATTATGGCGCACTGGGGTTGGAATATCGGCGGAAAAATCGCCGTATTTTTTTTCAATGGCGGTGATGCCGTTTCCTTGTTTTTTGTTTTGAGCGGACTTGTTTTATCGTTACGATATTTGAACCCGGAACAACCCCTCACACTTAATTACGCCAAGTTTGCATCCGCGCGTATTTTTCGTTTGTTTCCGGCATTTTTAGTGATGTTGGCAATTTATTACGGCTATGTTTATCGATACGACGATTACTTTTTTTGGAATTGGTCGACGAATAAGTATTTTTGGTTGGAGGAAGCCTTACTCGTGCGAGGTCGCAGCGTTTTATTGTTACCGGATTGGACTTTGGGTGTGGAGGTGGCTATTTCTTTGTTAGTACCTTTTTTTATTTTAATTATACGCTACAATCAAAAATGGTTGCTGTATTTGATGCTGGTCACTTTTTTTGTCGGTAAAACTTATTTCAATATCAATATCTTTCACTTTTGCTTGGGTGTTTGGCTCGCATACCATTTCGGAGACATTCAGAAATTCGATTTTGAAAAATCGCTTTTCTACCGCTTTCGATATCTCACCTATCTTTTAATTTTTTTATTATATAATATTCGCCACGTCGTTGAATATTTTCCTTTAAATCCCAACGTTCAATATCTTCTCAACCTAATAGGATTGGATTGGTTTCATATTTCCGGATTAGCTGCGGGTTCTATTTTGGCTTTATGTATCAATCGCGTAAAATTTCAAAATATATTAAATTGGCGACCTTTCTTGTTTTTGGGTAAAATTTCTTACGGTATTTATCTCACGCATTGGTTATTTATCAATTATCTATTGATGCCGCGTTGGGATTATTTTTTTAAAATTTGCGGTACCGAAAATAAAATGCTTGTCCTGTTTCTATTGATCACTATCACCGGATCGGTTTTTCTTTCCACTTTGCTTTATTACATCGTTGAAAAACCTTTTATAAATTGGGGAAGAAAATTACTATGAAGTATGAAGTATGTGAGTACACTTCATACTTCATACTTCATACTTCACACTTCAAAATTATTTCTGACCTTTTCGTATTTCCTGTTGTTGTTTCGCTACTTCTTGCGACTGTTGCATGGCTTGTTCCAATTTCATGCGGAAAGCACCTTTCTTCTTCGGATTCTTTTTATTGTTTTCTAATGCTGCTTTTATTTTTTCGTGGTTGATAACGTATTTTTTTGTAATTATCGTTTGACCGATATTCAGCAAATTACTGAATAACATATACAAACTCAAACCGGCAGCATAACTGTTGAAAGTGACCATAAAAATGAGCGGCATAAAGTACTGCATTTGTTTCATAAACGCGGGCTGACCTGACATATCCACGTCTTTCATAGAATACCAAGTGAACGCAATCAGAGAAAGTCCCCACAATACGGCAAACAAACTGATGTGGTCGCCGATAATCGGCAAATGAAACGAAAATTTAATAAATTCTTCAGGACCGGTTAAATCGGTTGCCCATAAAAATCCGTGCTGTCGAAAATCTATCGAAGCGGGAAAAAATCGGAAAAGTGCCATCCAAATCGGCATTTGCAGCAACGTGGGCAAACAACCGCCGAGCGGATTTACGCCGTACTCTTGATACAATTTCATTTGCGCCATTTGCTGATCTTTCGGATCTTTCAATTTGGCTTTCATTTTTTCGAGTTCCGGTTTCAGCGATGCTGTTTTTGCTTGCGATAAAAGCATTCCGTAACTCGTCGGATATAATATCCCTTTTACAATTAAAGTAAGGAGCAAAATACAAATGCCTACGTTACCGACTATCGAATGTAGAAAATCGAAAATCGGACGGATAACCCATCTGTTTATCGTGCCGAGAATAGAACCGCCGTAATTGACAACATCTTCTAGACCGACGTTGTATTTGCGTAAGATATGATATTCGTTCGGTCCGGCATAAATTTTTACGTGCGTCGTTGAGTTATCACCCGTAATCGGTACTTCTAAATGTGCGGTGAGTTTTTTTAAATCCGGATCGTTTTCACCCATAGCCAACGTTTCAAGCGTCGCTGATCGGAAACCGCCGTCTTCGGAAATTAAAGCTGTGTTAAAAAATTGATTTGATTGAGAAACCCATTGTACGAGTTTTTTTTTCAACTCCGTTGTTTCGGTTTTCGTGCCGGATTGATTGTCCGGAGTTTCGCCTAATTCTTTATAATATTGAAAAGAATACGAGCGTTCATAATTCGTATTCTTTTCCAATTTATCCAAATAATTTTCTACATTCAGTTGAACCGATCTTGTATCAGCATTGAGTAAATCGGACAAACCTTTGAACGTGGTATTGTAATCAATATCGTAACCGTCGCCGATGGTATATTTTTGTTCGATAAACCCGCCGCCGGCAGCGTTTGCGCGATATGTAACAGTATTTCCGGAAACGGACGGCGCGAAATATAAATCGTCGGTATTGATTATTCCTTTTTGAGTGCGCGTAGGCAATGCGAAATAGAACCGGTTTTTATTATCTTCAAATAAATAAAGCGGAGTTTGGTGTTCATGTTTTAAAGAATCTTCAACGAGTTTGAAATATTTTTTCAATAAAACGTTTTTAATTCGCCCGCCTTTGTTGGTAAAAGTTATTTTAAAAACATCATTTTCTATAACCGCATCTTGCTGGGTGCCGGTAGCAGAAGCCGCGTAAGCACCGTACTCTAAATTTTGATTTTGCAGAGCAACCGTTGCATTATTCAGCGTTAAGTTTTGCGTCAGATTCGCACCGGGTAATATTTTTGTTAAACTGTCTCGAACGTTTTGTATGTTTGCGATAGAATCTTGCGTGCGTTTCATTTTCACAGCTTCTGATTCGGTCGGTTTCATAAAAAGATTCCAACCCAACAATATCAGCATGATGAGTAACATTCCTATGAAAGTACTGCGGTTATCTTGATTCATTCAATTCTTAATTTACTGAAAAGTGATTTGTTTTAAAAAACGCGCAAATTTACTGTATTTTGCACGCATTATTTAATGATGACGTATCAATTAAAGAATAATTTTTAAACGTGTTGAAAATCGAACAAGGAACATTGCTTTAAGGCGTATTTTATTTTCAATTATTTTTTATAAATTCAATATCTAACGTTCGCTAATGAATGAAAAATGTCTTTACGTTTTTGAGCCGATTAAACTCGGTTTTGATGCGTGGTTGTTGATACCGATAGTGGTAATGGCATTATGTATCATTGCAGGTGTAATCGCGCAAAAAAAAATTAGGGATAAAAATCGTCGTTTGGCTTTATTAATGGTATTATCATTTGTCGGTACGATTTCATTTTTTACTTCTTTATCGCGTACCTACGCGATTTGGCGCACGCAACCGGTAAAATTATATACCGAACACCTTGAAACACCTTTCGGAAAAACAACTTATTTCAACGTAAAAGATTATTTCATCCGTTTGCAACACGAATATAAACCGATGCAACCCGAAACGGTGCGCGATTCGACGCGCTACTTAATGATAATTGAACGCAACGATAAAACCCATTTATTATCTCAATCGGATTATCCGATTGATTCCATTTTGGCAAAAATGAATGAAATAATTAATAATTAATTTTAGAGAAAAACGGTACTAGTAATTCGCAATTGATTTTACTATGAATGCAATTGATTTTTTATTAAACAGTATGCGTACTATGCGCACTACGGGAGCGATAGCCCGCAGTTCGAAATATTTGTCCAGAGAAATGCTCAAAAGCATACAATTCAACCACGCAAAAGTGATTGTGGAATTGGGTGCCGGTGACGGCGTATTTACACATTCGATTTTAGAAAAAATGAGCAAAGATGCAGTACTTTTCTGCTTCGAGATTAACCCGGAATTTCACTCTATTTTACAAAAAATAGACGACCCGCGCTTTATACTCATCAATGATTCTGCGGAGTATTTGAAAAAATATTTGATTCAATACCAACACAAAGAAGTAGATTACATTATTTCCGGAATTCCGTTCGTAGCGTTGCCTGCCGAACTCAGCGACCGAATAATTCATGTCAGTCGCGACGCTTTACGCAAAAACGGATTATTTATTCAGTTTCATTATTCTACGCTTATCAGCCGGATGTACAAACGTATTTTCGGTAATTTGCACATTCAGTTTGTGCCGCTCAACTTACCGCCGGCGTTTGTGATGGTGTGCAAAAAAATGTAATTCCCTACTTGAAAAATAGTACCCACTAAAATGTTTGAAAAAGAAAAAACTATAGATATTGTCAGCGTCGGCGAATTACTGATTGATATGATGTCCGCAGATTATGCAGATTCAATGGATGAAGCCGTATTATTTAAAAAATTGCCCGGCGGAAGTCCGGCTAATCTGGCAATGAATATGAAACGTTTGGGTAAAAACGTTCGACTCGTTTCTACAATCGGTAATGATGATTTAGGAAATTATTTATTGGATTATTTGCAAGATTTGGGTTTGAATAGCGAATCCATTGTCCGTACAACTCTGCCGACAACAATTATATTGGTGACTAAATCGCGTACAGTCAGTAATTTTGAAGCCTATCGCAGTGCCGATTGTCAAATAAACTCAAAGCAATTAAATGGGGGTTTATTGCAACAAGCGTCCGTTTTCCATACAACTTGTTTTGCGTTATCAAAAAAACCGTCGCAAACGAATATCGTAAAAGCGGCTGAATGTGCTGTCGGTTTCGGTTGTCAATTGAGTATTGATGTTAATTATGCACAAAAAATTTGGGCGAATAGGGTAGAAGCGCATCGCATCACTCATAAATATATCGGATACGGTGCGTTTGTAAAATGCAGCGAAGTGGATTGGGAGCGTTTATACGGCGCAAAACTGACCGACGCGGCAGCTGCGGCGCAACATTTTTTAGGTTTGGGTGCTAAAGAAGTGTGTATCACAATGGGGGGTGAGGGTTGTTTTGTCGCAAACCGAACCGGAGAAAAACATTATTTAGAATCACGCAAAATTGAGGTGAAAGATACAACCGGTGCCGGTGACGCGTTTTGGAGCGGATATTTAACGGCACGATTGGACGGCTATGATTTATTGAACGCTGCTCAAGCCGGTAGGAAAATGGCGGAATTGAAAATAACTCACGATGGACCGTTGCCGGCAAAAGTGGATAAAAATGAAGTTTACGCCGATATATAATTATCGGCAAACATAGACAACTGACTTCGGGCTTTTATATTTACACCTTTTGCAGTTATAAATTTCCGCAAAGATGCGAAGAACGAAAAATTTTTGCAAAGCCTTATTTATCAAGGATAAATACGCAAACTATTTACTTTTATTTTTCCTTTAAACGGGATTAAATCAATTTTACTATCGTGCTTTGTTGGAAAAACAATATCTGTTAAAGCTTTTTTGCCGCCGCCGGCAAAAATTTCTATAATCCATTTGTCTACATGGATATCAAGGGTTAATTTATTGTCTTCAAGGGGTACTTCCATAGTTTCTATACTTTTAAACCGTGCATTAAAATCAACGTTACCGGATTTTGTTCTGTCAAGAGATAGTTTTTTTGTGGAAAAATTATAACTGATAAGTGTTTTTTCATCGCCGGATTTCAAAATTTCCAAATTAAAACCTTCAGCGTTGATATTTTCTATTTTGAGTTGTAAGTGATAGGATTCCGCTAAAAGATTTTTCGTAAAAGTGGTATTTATTTCAGTCGCGGAATCTATTACTCTGTTTTCTGCCCAAGTAGTCGAAGATTTTGTTGTGAGACCGTAATCAATTTTAGGTTGTTGCGTTATTTTATAGATTCCTCCGTCATTAAATAATGAAAGTGTGCGTGGCACGGAAAATGCCCCGCGAAAAACGCCTCCGGTCGGAATATCTCCGGCATATTCCCAATCATTCAACCAGCCTAAAATAATCGGTTTTTTTTCCGTTTTCGGTAAATTTCCGAACGGAATGGCAGCATAAAAATCTTTGCCTTCGTCTAAATAAAAAATTTCAGGTTGTTTTTGCGGTACGAATGTTTTACCGTCAAAGTCACCGACGAAATACTGCATACCCAAATAATTTTTTTGACGATGTCCGCTTGAAATAAGCAAAACCCATTTTGTTTTTTCGATACCTACTACCGGCACTTCAAACAGAGACGGGCATTCCCAAACACGACTCGTGTCGCCTTGTTTACCGAATTCGCTCAGCAGTTTCCAATTTTTTAAGTTTACGGATTCGTAAAACTGTACCGTATATTCAAGCGGTTTATTCACCGCCATTATCCATTTTTTTGTATTCGGATACCAAAAAACGTTCGGATCTCTGAAATTAGTCGAATTATTATCTAAAACGGGATTTTTGGCGTAATACTTCCAAGTGCGACCGTAATCGGTACTATACGCCAAACTTTGGTTTTGCGCAACATCGCGCGTTGCACTATGCACTGCAGAAGTAAATACAGCCACCATGCCGTTTTTTTTACCTTTTTTAAAAAATCCGGAGGAATTCAGACTGTCAACGACTACGCAACCCGAAAAAATCCATGCTTCTGTTGTATCGCTTGTTTTATATTCTTTCAAAGCTAACGGCAGCGATTTCCAAGTTTGTAAATTTTTACTGACGGCGTGTGCCCAACTCATATGCCCCCATTTATTGCCGAAAGGATTGTATTGATAAAATAAGTGATACTCTCCGTTGAGATAAACTAAACCGTTCGGATCGTTTATCCAATTTTTCGGTGGGGTAAAATGAAATGCCGGGCGATTGTTATAAAAGGTTTTAATTTCGCCGCCGGTTTGAGCATGGCAAAAAATCAAAGAAACGAAACAAAAAAGAAAAGCAATATTTTTTTTCATTGAAGCACTGTAAATAAACCGCCGTAAATAAACCGCCGTAAATAAACTATTAGTGCAAAAAACGGAAAAAAATATTGCTTTTTATAATATCAACGTGTATTTTTCTTTTTATTATTTTTGTAATCCTGAAAAATAAATTCGCCTAGTCCTTGTAAACTACTGTAAAACGCTTTACCGTTATTGGCTTGCGTAAATTCTTCAACGAAAGCCTGCAAATAACTGTCTCGCGCAATCATGAAAGTGGTAATCGGAATACCTAATTTTCGGCAATGCGCAGCTAAAGCCAATGTGCGCGTCAAAATTTTTCTGTCAAGCCCCCAAGAGTTTTTGTAATACTGTTTACCCAATTTAATACAAGTCGGTTTACCGTCGGTAATCATAAAAATTTGTTTGTTCGGGTTACGCCTGCGTTTCAAAAGATCCATAGCCAACTCTAAACCTGCAACAGTATTTGTATGGAAAGGTCCGACTTGCAAATACGGTAAATCTTTTATTTCGATTTGCTGAGCATCGTCACCGAAAGTAACAATATCCAAAGTATCTTTCGGATAGCGCGTTGATATGAGTTCTGCTAACGCCATAGCCACACGTTTTGCCGGCGTGATGCGATCTTCCCCGTATAAAATCATGGAGTGCGAAATGTCAATCATCATCACCGTACTCATTTGGCTTTGCGAAAACGTTTCGTGAATTTCGATATCGTCGTTACCGAGTTTAAAATCGTCGAGACCGTGATTGATTTGTGCATTGCGCAGCGTGTTCGTAACCGCCATATTATCTAAAGAATCTCCGAATTCATAAGGTTTAACGTCACTCGTAAACTCGTCGCCTTTTCCGGTTGTGCGCGTATTATGATTACCGCCTTTAGATTTTTTCAGCGTACCGAAAATATCTTCCAATGCTTTTTGGCGCAAACCGATTTCCATTTTCGCCGCCAAACCGAAACCGCCCGGTTGATCATTTTGAGGTTGAATAAAACCTTTGTCTATTAAATCCTGCACGAAATTACCGATACCGTACTCATTTGTTGTGAGTTTATACTGCTTATCAAGTTCTGTCAGCCAAGATAATGCTTCTTGAACATCACCGGAAGTGTGCAACAGAAGTTCTTGAAAAATTTTGAAAAGCCTGTCGAAAGGTGTATCGCCTTCAGGTTTGGGTATATAATTAGAAAATCGGTAACCGAAATTAGGCATGATGTATTTATTTATGTGGGAAATTATATTTTGATTATAATTTTAATGGTATTTCCGCAAACCAAAACTATTCATGGTTTTAAACAAAAAAAAGTTAAAAACGTTTAAAACAATCTTAACGTGACGATTTTTTTTATTTCAAGTCTTTTTAAAAACTTTCAGTATCTTTGTTCAGAGTGCAGGGTTTGCAGATTACATTTTTTTTATGCCATTTTATAATTCAATCAATAGAGTAGGAGAGGAGTGAAAAATACATTTATAAATATTATTCCATAGACTTTTCTCATCAAAATACAATTTAATTATTTCATCTCAAACCGTTTAGAATGATGACATTACAGCCAATCGAAAAAAAAAGCGGATTAACACGAAAAATTTTTGCTGAACAATATCTTGAACCGTTACAACCCGTTGTTTTCACTGATTTAATGAATGATTGGGAAGCAAAAAACAATTGGACGATAGATAAACTGAAAAAAAAATACGGGCAATTGGAAGTCCCCGTAGTAACGCCCAACTATTCAAAACCCGGAAAAGGATATATGGCAGCTGATATGTCCATGAGTTTCGGAGAGTATTTAACGCTTTTGGAGCGCGGACAAATGCCTTATCGAATTTTTTTGTGGAACATATTCAAACACGCACCCGAAATGGTGAACGATTTTGAACTGCCGACCATTATGGATGGTTTTTTTAAAGATTTTCCTTTCATGTTTTTCGGCGGAAAAGGTTCAGTAACGCCGATGCACTATGATATAGATATGAGTCATGTTTTTCTGAATCAATTACACGGGCGCAAGCGTGTTGTATTGTTTTCACCCGAACAATCCAAAAATTTGTATCATCATCCGTATACGGTTGCGAGTTATGTGGATATTAATCAACCGGATTATAAAAAATTCCCGGCTTTGGCAAATGTTTCGGGTTACGAAGTTACTTTAAATCCGGGTGAAACAATTTTTATTCCGAGCGGATTTTGGCATTATATAGAATATACAGACGGCGGCTATTCGATTGCTTTGCGCGCTAACGACAGTTATGTGCGCCGTGCAAAAGGCGCATTTTCCATTGCACGGCATTACGTGGTTGATAAAAGTATGAACCGTCTATTGGGCGAAAAATGGCGCGGTATAAAAGAACTTATCGCTAAAAGACGTGCTGAGGAACTGAACTATTTTTAAAACTTAAACAAAACGAAAAGGTACCCGGAACGTTACTTTTATGATAACAAAAGCCTGAAATCACGTTGTCAATTTTTGTGTTCACGTTATTTTTTTACTTTAAGCAATACAAGTTATGTTCAAAGATTTTTCTAAATTTTTAATGCGCGGCAATGTAATTGATTTAGCTGTCGGCGTTATTATTGGCGGAGCATTCGCCAAAATAGTTGACGCCCTCGTTTCAAAAATAATGATGCCCTTAATGGGTATTATTTTGGGTAGCGTCGGAAGTTTCAGCTCTGCCGTAGCTACAGTTGATGGCGTAAAAATTGAGTACGGCGCATTTATTCAAGCTATTATTGATTTTCTTATTATTGGTTTGATTTTGTATCTAATGTTAAAGGCTTACGATAAAACCAAGAAAAAAGAAGAGTCAGTTCCGGTTGTACCGTCCGCACAAGAAATGCTATTAAGCGATATTAAAAATTTGCTCGCCGATATCAGAACGGGTCAAAGATTATGACATTGAGTCTTTTTACTAATTAAAAAATCCGCTCATAATATATTTATGAGCGGATTTTTTTTGAAATAATTTTATTATAATTAATATTATGTTAAGTAAAATCTTTTTCAATTTCAATTCCAAAATGGTTCGATTAAAAGATACCTATCGGTTATTGTATCAATATTTCTGTTTTATTTCAATTCCAAAATGGTTCGATTAAAAGAAAGCATCTGATGTATTTGTTTATCCGAACGAGCAGTTTCAATTCCAAAATGGTTCGATTAAAAGCAACAACGGCATTAATACAGGAATTTAATAAACGTGTTTCAATTCCAAAATGGTTCGATTAAAAGAAAATTTAAACAAAGGCTTAAAGCCGCGTCTCATAGTTTCAATTCCAAAATGGTTCGATTAAAAGGCAAGTCGTTGGCGCTACTGTTTGCGGTGTTGACGGTTTCAATTCCAAAATGGTTCGATTAAAAGCAAAACACCGTTCCATAATCGGAAATGCTCGAAGGTTTCAATTCCAAAATGGTTCGATTAAAAGGTTTGGCGGCGGCGGCGTTTGACGGATTCTTCGCGGGTTTCAATTCCAAAATGGTTCGATTAAAAGTCGGCAGCTTGTCTACCGGGCTCGAAAAGTTTATCAGTTGCAATTCCAAAATGGTTCGATTAAAAGACAAATCTGCGGAGTAAGATTTCTCGAACACGAATGTTTCAATTCCAAAATGGTTCGATTAAAAGTAAACGGAAAGTAGTAAAAATTGTATGCGATACTCAGTTTCAATTCCAAAATGGTTCGATTAAAAGTGTATTTTTTTTTGTTTTGATGGTGAGCGTAGAATAGTTTCAATTCCAAAATGGTTCGATTAAAAGCGAACAAAACGGCGGAACGATAAAAGGTACGTTTCGGTTTCAATTCCAAAATGGTTCGATTAAAAGTCGATATTACAACCGTAGACCCCACCGCAATAAACAGTTTCAATTCCAAAATGGTTCGATTAAAAGCAATGGATGTCGAGTTTAGGCGCAAGTGCAGTGCAAGTTTCAATTCCAAAATGGTTCGATTAAAAGAACACAGGTGCTTGGTCGTTATCAACAGGTGGCGGGTTTCAATTCCAAAATGGTTCGATTAAAAGTGTCACTTTAGTACATGTAAACGAGCCATTGTTAAGTTTCAATTCCAAAATGGTTCGATTAAAAGTTTTATCACCCGCTATAATTTTATTTTCAAAATTAGGTTTCAATTCCAAAATGGTTCGATTAAAAGTCGAGGCGAAATGGCAAACGTTGCTGCGCGATTGGGGTTTCAATTCCAAAATGGTTCGATTAAAAGCTCGACCTCTGCAATAAATTGATAATTAAGTGTATAGTTTCAATTCCAAAATGGTTCGATTAAAAGACTCTTGTTTTTGTTGCGCATTTTCTACAACTGTAAGTTTCAATTCCAAAATGGTTCGATTAAAAGGGCACAAAAGATGCCGTATATACAGGTAACGGCAAAGTTTCAATTCCAAAATGGTTCGATTAAAAGTATCAAACGACGGAGGCGCAACAATTTCTTGCACAGGTTTCAATTCCAAAATGGTTCGATTAAAAGCAGTTAAACGACTACAATGTAAACCGGTTAAATAAAGTTTCAATTCCAAAATGGTTCGATTAAAAGTTGATTTACGCTTGCACAGCTTTGACAACTTATTAGTTTCAATTCCAAAATGGTTCGATTAAAAGCCACGCTTTACAGTTATCCTAAAATATCTGTCTTTGGTTTCAATTCCAAAATGGTTCGATTAAAAGGGGTATGCCGAATGGTTTCTGTTGATTTTATTGTTTTGTTTCAATTCCAAAATGGTTCGATTAAAAGCCTCATATTCAACCACATCGCCTACTGCGATAAGTTGTTTCAATTCCAAAATGGTTCGATTAAAAGGCAAAGCGGGTGACTGCAAAAGTTACAGTTTATTAAGTTTCAATTCCAAAATGGTTCGATTAAAAGTATTTTGTTGCCGTAAACTTCCGTTTTTACAATTGGTTTCAATTCCAAAATGGTTCGATTAAAAGCATTCATAATTGCAGCGTCGCAATAACTACCAAAGAGTTTCAATTCCAAAATGGTTCGATTAAAAGGCCGACGGGTACGACGTCGACGGGTACAACTCCGAGTTTCAATTCCAAAATGGTTCGATTAAAAGGACTTACGTTCGCGAGGTAGCGGACAACATACCCGCGTTTCAATTCCAAAATGGTTCGATTAAAAGAAAAACCGGAAAATTTGCAACCGGCGATTTCGTATAGTTTCAATTCCAAAATGGTTCGATTAAAAGTTTGATTTCGTAAAAAGCGCGAGCGGAAGCATGGCGCGTTTCAATTCCAAAATGGTTCGATTAAAAGCGTGATTGCGGTTATGTAACACCCTACATTTACGTTGTTTCAATTCCAAAATGGTTCGATTAAAAGAAAGTATTACAACATTTTTAATGTTGAACAATGCGAGTTTCAATTCCAAAATGGTTCGATTAAAAGTGAGTTCACTCAAATTGAGTTCGCTCAAATCGACGGGTTTCAATTCCAAAATGGTTCGATTAAAAGCGATTCGTAAGTCGGCGTTTTCGCCGCCGTGAGTTTGTTTCAATTCCAAAATGGTTCGATTAAAAGAAGGATAAGGAGAAGCTGATCCTTGCGCTAATTTAGTTTCAATTCCAAAATGGTTCGATTAAAAGGGTATCCCGTCACGATTGTTAAAGCGGATGCAATTGGTTTCAATTCCAAAATGGTTCGATTAAAAGAACGATGCCGGTGCTTGTTTTCGATCAATTAAACGTGTTTCAATTCCAAAATGGTTCGATTAAAAGACGAAAATATTTTAGGCGGACACGCGGTTTGTATTTAGTTTCAATTCCAAAATGGTTCGATTAAAAGAGAAAAGCGGCACAAGGTTAAATAAATAAAATAAATGTTTCAATTCCAAAATGGTTCGATTAAAAGAACTTACAGCCTTAAGCACATGCAAGCGATAAAACAGTTTCAATTCCAAAATGGTTCGATTAAAAGAAGGCGCAACCGCTAATGCCGCCGGCGGTTTGTCGCGTTTCAATTCCAAAATGGTTCGATTAAAAGTACAACGCTATGTCGCATGTCAGAAACATGATGAGTGTTTCAATTCCAAAATGGTTCGATTAAAAGGGATAATTGCCGTCGGGTACTTCTAAAACCATATCGGTTTCAATTCCAAAATGGTTCGATTAAAAGTTAAATGGTGCGTCATGCTGCCTTTGCACATCGCGTGTTTCAATTCCAAAATGGTTCGATTAAAAGCCGTATCCGAACTCATAGGAGACCATACCGAAATCGGTTTCAAGTCCAAAATGGTTCGATTAAAAGAGGAAACAAACGATAATCCGGAAGACCCGCGCAAAATGTTTCAATTCCAAAATGGTTCGATTAAAAGAATACTCAAATAAGCGGTAAAAATGTAGTAACGTCGTTTCAATTCCAAAATGGTTCGATTAAAAGACAGTGCCGCCAACGACTTGCGATACGTCCACAGAAAGTTTCAATTCCAAAATGGTTCGATTAAAAGGGTGCGTTTTTCTTCGTTATTTTGAACATCTGACAAGTTTCAATTCCAAAATGGTTCGATTAAAAGTATTGTTAATATAGCCCATTTCGCTTGTCAAAAGAATGTTTCAATTCCAAAATGGTTCGATTAAAAGGCAATTACTTTAAATAAGTAATTGCCCGAAAAACTGTTTCAATTCCAAAATGGTTCGATTAAAAGTTTGTACGGCAATTTCCGCCTGCGTCAAAGATTTAAAGTTTCAATTCCAAAATGGTTCGATTAAAAGCATACTTGGAAAAATTGATTGAACGTATTGGCAGCTCGTTTCAATTCCAAAATGGTTCGATTAAAAGGTTTTTTGTTAATTACATTTTGATTGTCTTTTTGCTGTTTCAATTCCAAAATGGTTCGATTAAAAGTTAAGAACCTGCGCCGGCAGTCTCCGGCAAATTATCAGTTTCAATTCCAAAATGGTTCGATTAAAAGGACGACAAAATAGGCAAAATAGAATACAAGCGTTACGGTTTCAATTCCAAAATGGTTCGATTAAAAGATGACATCGGGCGTTTGAAAGTCTTACGATAGTTTAGTTTCAATTCCAAAATGGTTCGATTAAAAGCCGAAAATCCGAACGTGGTTTCGTTGGCGGTTTTGTGTTTCAATTCCAAAATGGTTCGATTAAAAGTGTTGCATGGAATTTATAAAAGTTCTCTCTGTAAAGTTTCAATTCCAAAATGGTTCGATTAAAAGAATCGGTTTTAATCCTGAATCCGATTACGTTTTTTGTTTCAATTCCAAAATGGTTCGATTAAAAGTTTCGTAAGCATCGGTAACCGAATCAACTGAACCTTGTTTCAATTCCAAAATGGTTCGATTAAAAGTTGTATCACCTCTTTCTTTTGCCGGACGTACTCCTTTGTTTCAATTCCAAAATGGTTCGATTAAAAGCGAAATGTGTGAAAGAATCACAATTGCTCTTGATAGGTTTCAATTCCAAAATGGTTCGATTAAAAGCTACGCATTACTTTTTTGTGCCCAATCGCATCTTGGTTTCAATTCCAAAATGGTTCGATTAAAAGGCATTGCCGGGAAGACATCTTTCTTATGTTTTGTGGTTTCAATTCCAAAATGGTTCGATTAAAAGGGCATTGCCGGGAAGACATCTTTCTTATGTTTTGTGGTTTCAATTCCAAAATGGTTCGATTAAAAGTTTTGCATCAAGTTGACCGCGAGATACATTTTGACAGTTTCAATTCCAAAATGGTTCGATTAAAAGTATCGTTAACACCGCTGCAAGTCAGGGTGTTCTTACGTTTCAATTCCAAAATGGTTCGATTAAAAGGGGATATTTTTTACGGAAGTCGTCAAATCTTTGCCGTTTCAATTCCAAAATGGTTCGATTAAAAGTCCGATAGACCCGTTTTATGCGTATCAACTCCTGTAGTTTCAATTCCAAAATGGTTCGATTAAAAGGGTTCAGGAACGGAACAGAATTTGAAATTATAGGACAGTTTCAATTCCAAAATGGTTCGATTAAAAGTAAAATTAATTCGTAATCCGCAACGACCGTTTTAAGGTTTCAATTCCAAAATGGTTCGATTAAAAGAAATAAAGTTTTCGGGCTCGGCAAACAACATCCGCGTTTCAATTCCAAAATGGTTCGATTAAAAGGCGTTACGGCTGATTTTAAGGCTTTAACCGTATAAATGTTTCAATTCCAAAATGGTTCGATTAAAAGCGGAAAAAGGTATTGTTGCAAACCAAACCCACGTAAGTTTCAATTCCAAAATGGTTCGATTAAAAGATGCGGCGCGTTGGAATGCGCGGTTGAGGTAAACGGGTTTCAATTCCAAAATGGTTCGATTAAAAGTTTAGTTCTGCTTACGAAAACAAATTGCGTAACTGGGTTTCAATTCCAAAATGGTTCGATTAAAAGTTTACTTAATTCTGCTGATAACAAGTATTCTAATTAGTTTCAATTCCAAAATGGTTCGATTAAAAGAATTATGTCGGAGCAACGCCTACACATGCTTTTACTGTTTCAATTCCAAAATGGTTCGATTAAAAGTTTTATCCGATGGACTTTCGGCGACTTTAACAAGCGAGTTTCAATTCCAAAATGGTTCGATTAAAAGAATTAGACGGCGCGCGATGCACAAACGGCTATATAGAGTTTCAATTCCAAAATGGTTCGATTAAAAGCGTTTACGGCTTCATTACGTTTTGTCTGTACGTATGTTTCAATTCCAAAATGGTTCGATTAAAAGTTTGATCGGTCGCGTTGCTGTACCAACCGACATTAGCGTTTCAATTCCAAAATGGTTCGATTAAAAGTAATAGTAAGTTCTTTTTGCCGATTGAAACTCCGTAGTTTCAATTCCAAAATGGTTCGATTAAAAGCAACGAACGTTGCGTGGCAACGCAAATTGACAAATGGTTTCAATTCCAAAATGGTTCGATTAAAAGAATTCCGTGTTTGGCGGTAACGGACGAAGATCAAGAGTTTCAATTCCAAAATGGTTCGATTAAAAGATTTTCCGAGTTAGCAATTCAAAATGATTCAAGACAGTTTCAATTCCAAAATGGTTCGATTAAAAGCTTACGGGTGAAAGTTAAAAAATTTGCCGAGATGGGTTTCAATTCCAAAATGGTTCGATTAAAAGCAGCTTTCGGGCATCTGCAGAGTCTGACTATCGCAGTTTCAATTCCAAAATGGTTCGATTAAAAGAAAGACAGCGAAACGAAGTAGCGACTTGGGACAGAGTTTCAATTCCAAAATGGTTCGATTAAAAGTACCGTTTTAATCCTATCCGATATGATTTTATACAAGTTTCAATTCCAAAATGGTTCGATTAAAAGGTTTTCGGTGCTACCGTTGAGTAACCACCTGCAAGGTTTCAATTCCAAAATGGTTCGATTAAAAGTTGTTAATTCATAATATTTCCTCGTACCGGATACACCGTTTCAATTCCAAAATGGTTCGATTAAAAGTTATACAAAATTGTACGGACGCGGAAAAGACAAAAGTTTCAATTCCAAAATGGTTCGATTAAAAGCGATATATTTAAACCGAACGAAAATGCCGCAATGCTGTTTCAATTCCAAAATGGTTCGATTAAAAGGTTTTTTGTTAATTACATTTTGATTGTCTTTTTGCTGTTTCAATTCCAAAATGGTTCGATTAAAAGTAGCCCGGACATTG
>JBBRQS010000031.1:0-38811 GCA_038226035.1 Chitinophagales bacterium
AAACATTTTCAAAAAACATTTTCAAAAAACATTTTCAAAAAACATTTTCAAAAAACATTTTCAAAAAACATTTTCAAAAAACATTTTCAAAAAACATTTTCAAAAAACATTTTCAAAAAACATTTTCAAAAAACATACGTGCTAATTTTTATTTCAGTATTATTGAGCAAAATTTTTAAAAAACCAACCATATTAAATCACGCATGACGACGATAGCCGCAACTTCTGCACAAAAAAATTATACTTATCAAATTGTCATTATCGGCATTTTGTTTTTCACTTTCGGTTTCATCACTTGGCTGAACGGGACGTTGATACCGTTTCTGAAATTAATTTGCGATTTGAAAACCGACGCGCAATCGTTTTTAGTAACGTTTGCTTTTTTTATCGCTTATTTCTGTTTGGCGATTCCATCCTCTAAAATTTTAGAAGCCACAGGATATAAAAAAGGTATGTGGATGGCACTTATCGTGATGGCAATCGGTTCGCTTATTTTTATTCCGGCAGCGAATGCGCGCAGTTTTCCGCTATTCCTAACGGGTTTATTTGTTCAAGGTATGGGTTTAGCTTTATTGCAAACGGCATCTAATCCGTATATTTCTATTATCGGACCGGCAGATTCTGCGGCTTCGCGCATCAGTATCATGGGTATTTGTAATAAAATAGCCGGTGCATTAAGTCCGATAATTCTGGGCAGTATTATTTTGAACAATGCTTCGGGTTTGGAGTCTTCAATAAAAACAGCCTCCGAACCGGCTTTGCGCGAACAAATATTGAATGAAGCCGCTAACCGCATTGTTACACCTTATATCGCTATTGCCATTTCACTTTTATTATTGGCGTTGTTTATTGCCAAATCCGGTCTGCCGGAAATTGAAGAGCAAAGTAGTTTGTCCGGTAATTCAAAATCAAGTCGTTCGCCTTTGAGTATTCCGTATGTAGTTTTAGGAGCTTTGTGTATTTTTATGTACGTCGGTGCAGAAGTTATGGCAGGCGATTTAATCGGATTTTATGGTCGTAAATTAGGTTTTGGTCTCGACCAAACACGCTTTTTTACTACCCTCACTTTAATAGCGATGCTGGTAGGTTATGTGGCAAGTATTATTACGATTCCGAAAATTTTATCGCAAGAAGCGTCTTTGAAATGGTCGGCGATTTTGGGCATTTTCATTACCGTTGCCGTTTATTTTTCGGATGGCAAGTTGGCAGTGGGTTTAATTGCCTGTCTGGGTATCGCGAACGCGCCGATGTGGCCCGCTATTTTTCCGCTCGGCATCCGCAATTTAGGAAGCGGTACGAAATTAGGCTCCGCTTTGTTGGTAATGGGTATTGCCGGCGGCGCAGTAATTCCGCAAATTTACGGGCGATTTATTGATGCGCATCTTTGGGATTTCAAAATCGGATTTCTCATCACTATGGTTTTGTGTTATGCTTATATTTTGTGGTATGGTGTGAGGGGTTTTAAAATTGGGAGTTGATTGAATTAGGATGTAGGATTTAGGAATTATAAGAAATGAGTTTGTACACTTTAAAAAACGTGTTCAAACTTATATTTTTTTTTGTAAAAAATTAAAATATCATATTGCTGAATAATTTTTTTAGATAATTCTGCTTTGACCATACCGTTTGAACCGATAGTTCTAGGGATAAAAATAAATATTCATCTGATTTGCGAGTATTTTGCATTCTTTATTGCATTCAGATACTATTCTTTTTTACGCAAAGGTTATCAGGATTATATATCAAACGGAAACAGGCTTTCTATAATTCTCGGAGCAATCATCGGAGCATTATTTGGTTCCCGATTGATCGGGTATTTGGAAAACCCGATGATTAGTTTCAATATCGTAAATGTCATTCGATTACTGAATATAAAATCCATAATGGGCGGATTGTTCGGTGGGTTAATAGGTGTTGAAATTACTAAAAAAATTATTCATGAAAAACATTCTTCCGGAGATTTATTCACATTTCCCATTTTATTAGGGATAATTATAGGACGCGTGGGTTGTTTTTTAACCGGTATTAATGAGTTTACTTATGGTGTTACGACAAATTTTTTTACCGGAATGAATTTAGGCGACGGGCAATTAAGGCATCCGATTGCGTTGTATGAAATTGCTTTTCTCACACTACTTTTTCTAATACTTCAAAAATTTAAATCTGTTTTAAAGCATGAAAACGGTTTATTGTTTAAGCTGTTCATGATTTCGTATTTCGGTTTTAGATTTCTAATTGAGTTTATTAAACCGAATATTTTTTTTATTTTCGGATTAAGCAGTATTCAATGGTTGTGTGTGATATGTTGGATTTATTATCGTAAAACGCTTTTTAAATTATTTAAAAATGCCGGTTAGAAATTATACTTACTACGATTATACTATTAGTTTATGTCACGTCTGTTTAAAAAGAATAGATGCAAAAATCGTTTTTGAAGACAACAACGTTTATATGTTGAAACGCTGTCCCGAACACGGCAACTCTAAAGTTTTAATTGCAGATGACATTCCGTATTATAAAAATATACGGAATTATAACAAGCCTTCCGAAACACCGCATAAATTTAATACCAAAACGCATTTCGGTTGCCCTTACGATTGCGGATTATGTCCCGACCATGAGCAACATTCTTGTCTGACGGTAATTGAAATAACGGACAGATGTAACCTCAGTTGTCCGACTTGTTATGCCGGCTCCTCTCCTACACATGGCAGACACCGTACTTTAGATGAAGTAAAAAAGATGTTGGATACAATAGTGGAGAATGAAAAAGAACCGGATGTCGTTCAACTTAGCGGCGGGGAACCTACAATTCATCCGCAGTTTTTTGAAATTCTGGATTATGCAAAAACACTGCCTATAAAGCATATCATGCTCAATACAAACGGCATCGAGATTGCCAAAGATTTTGAATTTGCAAAACGATTAAATACTTACGCGCCTGATTTCGAAATTTATTTACAATTCGATTCTTTTGAAGAAGCTGCATTAGTATCTTTGCGTGGAGCAAATTTAAAAAAAATACACGAAAAAGCAATTGAACACCTCAATCAACTCAATCTCGCTACTACTTTAGTTGTTACTTTACAAAAAGGACTGAACGATCATGAAATAGGAAAAATAATTGAATACGCTCTTACCCAAAAATGTGTAAGAGGAGTTACGTTGCAACCCACTCAAATTGCCGGAAGGTTAGACAATTTCAACACCGAAACAGATCGCATCACTTTAACGGAAGTGAGAAGAAAAATTCTCGAACAAACGAAAATATTCGAGCCTGACGATTTGATTCCGGTGCCGTGTAATCCGGATGCTTTAGTTATGGGTTATGCTTTAAAATTAGAAGGCAATGTTATTCCGCTCACGCGATATATTAATCCGGCAGATTTGCTCGACAACAGCAGAAATACAATTATTTATGAGCAAGATGAAGATTTAAAGAATAAAATGTTTGAGATTTTCAGTACAGGTACTTCAACCGATAAAGCTTCATCAAAGTTGCATACATTAATGTGCTGCTTACCTTCAATTGATGCACCGAATTTAAGTTACGAAAATCTTTTCCGGGTGATTATTATGCAATTTATTGATGCTTACAATTTTGATGTCAGAGCCATTAAAAAATCTTGTGTTCATATAGTAAACAAGGATAACAAAATTATTCCGTTTGAAACCATGAATCTTTTTTACAGAGACGATAAAAGAGCCTATTTAGAAAAACTTAGAGCAATGTAAATAATAAAAAATGTAATTGAAATGGTTTTATTACTTCTAATTTATTTGATTTTGCATAGTCCGGCTATAATTATGCTCATCGTAGGCTTAGAGAGAAGAAAAACTAAGCCGGAAAGTGCGAAGGTGCTTTTTATAATATCCGGCATTTATTTTTTAATTGGCGGCGGAATTTGCGGATTACTATTAGGTGGTATTGGATAAAAATTATTGATCGCAATTACTTGCTCCTTGAGGTTTACAACCTTCCCGTCGTATATTTATTAGATGTAAAAGCACATTTTCCCCGGTCGTCGGCATGATTCAACAATTCATTTTTTTTTAAGAACTCAACCTATAAATTCAAAATTATCATCATCATGCAATCATTATCAAGAAGAAGTTTTTTGAAAAGCGGTGCAGTAACGCTTGCCGGTGCTGCAGTACTACCTACCGATTTAGAAATTTTTAAAAAATACCGCGAAATTGTTGGTCTGCAATTGTACTCCGTTCGCGACGACATGAAAGCCAACCCGATGGATACTTTAAAACAGTTATCGCAGATGGGTTATAAGTATGTTGAACATGCAAACTACGTCAACAGAAAGTTTTATGGCTGGTCTGCCGCTGAATTTAAAAAAATATTGGACGACTTGGGCATGAAAATGAAAAGCGGGCATACAGTAATGGGAAAAGATCATTTCGATGCTACTAAAAAAGATTTCACGGATGTTTGGAAACATACAGTTGAAGATGCTGCAATAGCCGGACAAAAATATGTTATCAGCCCATGGTTAGATGCTTCATTGCGCAAAACGCAAGATGATTTGAAACGCTACATGGAAGTATTTAATAAAAGCGGTGAGTTGTGTAAAAAATCCGGTATGAAGTTCGGTTATCACAACCATCATTTTGAATTCGCAGAAAAATTAGATGGTGTGCCCGTGTTCGATATTATTTTGAACAATACAGATCCAAGTTTAGTGGCGCAACAACTCGACATCGGTAATATGTACAATGGTGGAGCAGTAGCTCAAGATATCCTGAAAAAATTTCCGGGTCGCTTTGAACTGATGCACGTGAAAGATGAAGTAGAAGCTAAAGTGGTACACAATAACGAAAAATATGAAAGCTCTATTCTCGGTGTGGGTATCATCGGAACGAAAGAAGTAATGGACATGGGCAGAAAAATCGGTAATACTTCGAATTTCATCATCGAACAAGAATCGTATCAAGGCAAAAAACCACTCGATAGTATGAAAGAAGATTTGGCGGTTATGAAAAGTTGGGGGTACGTGTAGCTTTTGGCTGTTAGCTTTTGGCTTTTAAATTACAAAACTAATAACAACTAACAACCAACTCTATTGAAAAAAATGCTTTGTGAACTTTGCGTTCTTTGTTTCTTTGTTTCTTTGCGGTTGAAAATAACCGCAAAGATGCAAAGTTTCGCAAAGCATTTAAAACAAAAATCTTTCCAACGTCCATAGTCCATTGTCTATGCCTCCAACAATCAGAATTCAACTTTCCATCATGATGTTTTTCGAGTTCCTTGTATGGGGAGCTTGGTATGTTACGATGGGAACCTATTTAACTTCTACATTGCATGCGTCCGGCGCACAGAACGGTGCTGCTTATGGAGCGGTAGCGATTGCCACCATTATTTCGCCGTTCATTGTTGGTATGATTGCCGATAGGTATTTTGCTGCACAAAAATTTATGGGTGTTCTGCATTTAATGGGTGGTGCATTGTTATTATTTTCAACACAAATTAAAGATCCCGGTGCCTTTTTCTGGATTATTTTTGCTTATGCCGCTGTTTATATGCCGACAATAGCATTGGCAAATTCGGTGGCATTCAATCAAATGACTGACCCTGAAAAAGAATTTTCAGGCATCAGAGTTTGGGGAACCTTGGGTTGGATTGTTATCGGACTTGTAATCGGTTGGTTGAAAATTTCAGGTGTTGAAAATGTAGCCACAACTGTTGTTCCATTTCAATTAGCAGCGGCAGCATCTTTTATTTTCGGCGTTTATTGTTTCTTTTTGCCCAATACGCCACCCAAAGCGCACACATCAACAGGCGTTTCAAACGTTTTGGGATTGGACGCTTTGGTTTTATTTAAAGATCGATCTTATTTGGTTTTCTTCATCGGTTCCATTCTCATCTGTATTCCGTTATCCTTCTACTACAGTTTCACAAATCCATTTCTAACGGATACCGGCATGGTTAACGCCACCGGAAAAATGACAATGGGGCAAATGTCGGAAGTGGTTTTTATGATATTGTTGCCGGTGTTTTTTGCGCGGCTTGGTATTAAATATATTTTGTTGTTAGCCATGTTGGCGTGGATAGCGCGCTTTACCGGTTTTGCTTTCGGCAATGCCGGAGATGGGATTTGGTTATTGTATCTCGGTATTATTTTACACGGTTTGTGTTTCGATTTCTTTTTCGTTGCCGGCATGATTTATACTGAAACAAAAGCCGGTCCGCGATTTAAAAATGCAGCGCAAGGTCTCATAACGTTTGCAACTTATGGTGTTGGTATGTTTATCGGCACCAATCTTTCCGGTTGGGTTGCCGATTGGTATCATAAAGGAGAAAAAATAGATTGGCAATCGTTTTGGTTGTTTCCGGTTTATTTAACCATTGGAATTTTAATTTTTTTCTTGTTGTTTTTCAATGAGAAGAACAAAGCGATTAAATAAAATGAAATAAAAGTATCGTTAAATGCTATTCGGAATACTTTAATTTAATTGAAACTTTTCCTTTTTTTTGAATTAGGCTAACACCCGTTAGTTTATAAAGAAATTTTCCAAAATCCAAAATCGTAAATCAAACATGAGTTTCACAACCAATCGAAGAAAATTTATCAAGAAACTGGGCGGCACTGCTGCCGCTTTAAGTTTAGGAACAAATGCGTTTTCAAAAGATATCCGCATCCTTCCTTCTCATTCCATCATTTCATCGAACGATAAAGTGCGTGTCGGGTTAATCGGCGCGGGCATTATCGGAAATTATGATCTCGACACAGCACTAAAAGTACCGGGCGTTGAACTCGCGGGTGTTTGCGATTTATATACCGGTCGTCTGGATTATGCCAAAGAAAAATACGGAAAAAATACTTTCACGACGCGAGATTATCGGGAAATCATTGCAAAAAAAGATATTGATGCCGTTTTAATTTGCGTGCCCGATCATTGGCACGCCCACATCGCTATTGATGCTTTGAAGGCGGGCAAACACGTGTATTGCGAAAAGCCGATGGTGAAACACATCGACGAAGGACATAAAGTAATTGATGCGCATAAAAAAAGCGGTAAAGTTTTTCAAGTCGGCAGTCAACGTGCGAGCAGCAAAGGCGTGTTGGAAGTCAAAAAATATTATGAACAAGGTGCGATTGGCGAATTAACTTACGTGGAATCCATAAACGATCGTTACAACTCAAACGGAGCGTGGAATTATTCTATTCCAACCGATGCATCGCCGCAAACGGTTGATTTCGATAAGTTTTTGGGTAACGCACCAAAAGTACCTTTCGATGCAACACGTTTTTTCCGATGGAGAAACTTTAAAGATTACGGAACAGGTGTGGGTGGCGATTTATTTGTGCATTTACTCACGGGTTTGCACAAAGTCACCGGTTCGATTGGTCCGTCGCGTGTTTACGCGCTCGGCGATTTGAATTATTGGAAAGACGGACGCGACTCGAACGATTTGATGACGGCGCTTTTAGATTATCCGAAAGCAGCCACGCATCCTTCGTTTCAGTTCATGATGCGCGTGAACTTATCTAACGGAGGAGGCAGTAATACGTATTTTAAAATGTTCGGAACGGACGGCGTGATAGAAATGGGTTGGAATGAATTTAAAATTAAAAGATTGAAACGACCAGCCGCTCCGGGTTACGGCGGTTATGATTCTTACACCAGCTTTTCCGCAAAACAGAAAGAAGATTTTAAAAAATGGTACAACGATAAATACAACGGCATTAGTTCCGAAACTGTTTTTGAAAAAGAAATAGAATACAAACCCGAAAAAGGTTACGACGATCGTCTCGACCACATGATTAATTTTTTTGAATCCATAAGATCCGGTGCAACGATGGTCGAAGATTCTACATTTGGTTTGCGTGCCGCCGGTCCGTCGTTGGTCGCAAACATGAGCGCAGAAAAAGGAAAAGCAATTAATTGGGATGCTTTGAATATGAAAATGTCGTAAAAAGAATCCGTGTTAATCCGTCTGATCCGTATCATTAGTGTTCCATTACAAACATAGAGTAATGTAATACGGATGATACGGATGCGGCGGATTATAACGAATTTTTTTTACCTTTACAAAAGTTTGAAACCAACCTGATAATATTTTTCGTTTCACATTAAAACCAAATAAAAATGAGATACCTTTTTATTTTTTTACTTTTCTGTTCGCTCCAAAGTTTTGCACAACAAAACGCGGTTGATTCCATCATTCGAATAATCGAAAAAAGCAAAACCAAAACGGGGGTGGATACCATCCTTTTTGAAACCGCATATAATGCCATTAGAAAAACTGCTCTAAATGATGTGGCAATAAACAATTTAGAAAAAGCATCAACCGGATTAACAACGGATCCGGATGATTACTTTGGTTATAGTGTGAAAGATGCCATATTTTATAACCTTGCACAAACCGATAAATACAAGGCAATAGATTACGGCAAACATTGGGTTGAACTACTTGAAAAAAGTAAACGACCTAATGCCCTTATTGTCAGGAGTGATTTTTTTCGCCAATTAAGAATCCCCTATAGAACTTCCGACAAATTATACGAAGGTTTCGGATACTTTAACGAAAAACTAAAGACATATAAATCGAATAATGACTCGGCAGGGTTGTCGGTTTGTTACACTGTATTGTCCGGATTTAACAGAATTATTGGTCTTGTAGATCAAAGCATTTATGACTTGAAAAAGTCGTTAACCTACATCGATACCGTCCCTCAACATGAAAAAAATTACGGTGAGTTTAAAAAAAGTAACGGATATTATCTATGGGCAAATAATAATGGTCTTCTTGGTGCGCAATTAATACTAAACGGAGAGTATGAGTCGGGCATCAAGTATCTGAACATTTACCGTAAAAATCCGGAACAACCTGCCGATTATTTTTTTGTAAATTTAGCCTTAGCCAAAATAATGTTAAATCAATTGGATAGCGTTCCTTCTTATTTGGATTCAGCGGAAACAATAGCTGTAAACACAAAACTATTTAGGGATATACCTTTCATTTTGCAAACTAAAGCATTTTATAAAATAAAGACCGGTGCATTACAAGAGGCAGAAATGCTTTTGCAAAAATGCCATGCTAGCATTGATTCGTCAAAGTTAAATGCTTTTACAACTGTCGGAACAGTTTTTCCGGATTATTATCTCGCCTTGATACGCATTCAACAAAACAGGTGGAGTGAAGCACGTGATTTTCTTAAAAAAGACATTATTTATTTGCGCAAAAACCGGTTGGAAGTATTGCGCGATGATAAATTATTGGCGGAAGTGTATAAAAAAATCGGTGATATAAAAGGTGCCTACGAAACGAATGAACATTTCATTGCACTCCAAGATAGTTTATTGGCAGATCAAAATAGATACCGCAACATCAGTTTTGAAACGGAACAGCAGATAAACGAAAAAGAACTTTCCATCAATAAATTGCAGAGTGAAAGTAAGGTATCAACGCTCATCAGAAACTTTACGTTCGGCATAGTGGCTTTGCTTTCCATTTTAGCCGGGTTTATTTATTACCGCTTCAAAACAAAACAAAAAGATAATCTTATACTGCAAGAACAAAAAGTAGAAATACAAAGTCAACGCACAGAACTTCAAAAATCTTTGACCGAACTAAAATCCACCCAAAACCAACTCATTCAAAAAGAAAAACTCGCAAGTCTCGGTGAACTCACTGCCGGCATTGCGCACGAAATTCAAAACCCTTTAAACTTCGTTAATAATTTTTCGGAACTTTCTATTGGTTTGGCGAAAGAATTGAAAGAGGAAGTTGAAAAGTTTGATATTCCCGCAAAAGATAAAGAATACGTCGGTGAAATTGTAAGCGATTTAAACAGTAATCAAGAAAAAATAAACCATCACGGCAAACGCGCAAGTTCGATTGTTAAAGGTATGCTCGAACACTCACGCACAAGCACCGGTGAACGCGAACCGACCGACATCAATAAATTAGCCGATGAATATTTACGCTTGAGTTATCACGGATTGCGCGCGAAAGACAAAAATTTTAATTCGGATTACAAAACGGATTTTGATGAGAGCTTGCCGAAACTGAATGTCGTTCCTCAAGATATCGGGCGTGTGATATTGAATTTAATCAATAATGCTTTTTATGCTGTGAATGAACGGGCTAAACAACAACTTTCGCGAGCGGAACTTTCGGAAAGTTTAAAACTTTCCGAAAGTTTGTACGCGCCGTTGGTAACGGTTTCAACAAAACACATCGGGGATAAAATTGAAATTAGCATCAAGGACAACGGCAACGGTATTCCCGAAAAAATTAAAGATAAAATATTTCAACCGTTCTTCACCACCAAACCGACGGGTGAAGGCACGGGTTTGGGACTGAGTTTAAGCTACGATATTGTAACGAAAGGGCATGGCGGCGAATTGAAAGTGGAAAGCGAGGAAGGTAAAGGTTCAGAATTTATAATAAAACTAAAAATATAATTATGGGAAAAAAAATTGCCATACTCGGAGGTGGCTTTATAGGTCGGTTTTATGCCGAAGCATTGCACGGACAACGCAACCGCGATCGCGTGCACGTTGTATATGCACGCCGCGAAGAAACTGCAACGCGGTTCGCAAAAGATTATGATGTTCAACATTGGACAACAAATATGGAAGCTGCAATTATACACCCCGATGCAGAAGTTATTGTCATCGCGTTGCCGAATAATTTGCATTTGGAAGCCGTTAGACTTTGTACAAAATATAAAAAAGCGGTGCTGTGTACAAAACCTTTGGGCAGAACAGCGGCTGAAGCAAAAAAAATGTTGGAGTTGGTTGAAAAAGCCGGCATCTTCGGCGGTTATTTAGAAGATTTATGCTACACACCAAAATTTTTGAAATCGTTGAAAAGCATAAAAGAGGGTGCTATCGGCAATATTCTGTGGGCAAAATCAAGAGAGACACATCCCGGTCCACACAGCGAATGGTTTTGGGATATTGAACAAGCCGGTGGCGGTGCAATTGTAGATTTAGGTTGTCACTGCATTGAAATTGCGCGCAATTATATCGGTAAAGACATTAAACCGATCGAAGTGATGTGTTGGGCAGATACACAAGTAAAACCCATTGATGCAGAAGATCACGCGATTGGTTTAGTAAAATACGAAAACGGTGCCATCGGTCAGTTTGAAGTGAGTTGGACGTTCAGAGGCGGAATGGATTTGCGCGATGAAGTGATGGGCAGTGAAGGTACGATTTGGTTAAATAGTTTTTTGCGCACCGGTTTTGAAATGTTTACTTCAGGCAAAAGTGCTGCTTACGTCGCAGAAAAAGCGGAATCAAACAGTGGTTGGCAATTTCCTGTGGGCGATGAAGTGCATGAACTCGGCTATACGAATATGTTTACCGATATGTTCAACAGCATGGAAGCCGGACGTGAACCCGCAGAATCTTTTTACGATGGTTATATTGTGAATGCGGTGATTGATGCGGCTTATAAATCGGCGAAAACAAAAAAATGGGAGCCGGTGAAGTTGGATATTTGGCGCGGAAAAACCGGCGTAAAAAAACAATCCGGATTAACTGAACATGATGCAGAACATTATTTGATTAAAGAAGAACTTTTATCGAATGGCGATGTGAAGTTAATTCTGAAACATAAAACAACAGGTAAAATTTCGGAGATAAGAAAATGATTTTCCGGGGAAGTCTCCACTTGAAGCGAAGGCTTCCTTTTTTCAATTTCTATTTTTTAAAAATAGTAAAAAAAATGAATAGAAATAAACGTTTTTAAAAAAATCCGTGAAAATCCGCGTCATCCGCGTTCTGTTTAAACGTAATTGGAATACGGATGACGGGGATTCGGCGAATTTTTAAGGATTTTTTCTGCATATTAATTTCTGTTGTTTGTATTCAAATACTTAAATTAACGTGAGTTCGGAGATTTACCCCCTATCAACCGGTCTATGACCGATAAGTTTTGCAAAAAATAAACTTATAATATATTGATAAATAACAAATAAAAAACCAAAATAAAAAAACCAAAACAACTTGATCAAACACAAAATTTGGAAACAACAAGGTTTAAATTATATAACGTTGATGGTAGTCGGCTGAGTGGATATTTTCAGTCGGCAACGTTATCGCGATATTATTTTAGAAAGTTTAATTTCACCAATTAAATAATAAGAAAATGAATAAAATTGAATTATTGAAAAAACTTGAAATGTTGAAAATTCTTTCGTATTATTTTTCTTTAGATAGTGAATTGAAATCCGATAGAATAGTTTTAACAGAAATGGAAAATAATTATGAAGTCTGTTACTTTAGCAAAAGAGGAAGTAAGAATTGGTTTAAATCGTTTCAAACCGAAAACGAAGGTTGCAATTTTATTTGTGAACATTTTAAAAATTATAAAGAAGTAATAGATAAGTATAAACTTAATTACTGATGTTGCAGTCTCCGCAGATTCAAGTATATTTTTTCCTGCTGGTTTAAGTGTTCTTTTCCAAAAAACGCGTATCGCTAATTTCAGTATATATACTGAAATTAGGTATCCAAGCTAATCGAAGTATTACTTAAAAAAGTTTATAGCTGATTTCAGTCTGCAGAATTTTTCGAGTTGAACTTGAGTTGAAATTTTTTTTCGTTTCAATCTTTTTTCAATACCGAAAAAATTTTTGAAAAAAACGCAATACGATTTTTGTTTTTCTGATTTGAACGGTTGTACTAATTTTGAAAACCGAAATTATTTGAAAAATTTAAAAATTTTTTTCTTGCAAAATATTTTTTCTCACAAAAAATTATTATCAACTTTACACCGTCATTTTTTTTAAATAAAAAATAATCATTAAGATACTTTTTGATAAAAGATTATTTCGTTTTAGTAATCAGAAATAATTTTTACGCACCTTTAAATCAAAATATTTATGTTAGGTGAACTCAAAATTGAAGAAATAGACGAACTTTTAAAGTCTCAAGTGATTGGGAGACTTGGATGCCAAGAGGGTAAAAAAATATATATCATACCGATTGGTTTTTGTTTTGATGGTGAACATATCTTAGGCCATACATCGGATGGACTGAAAATGCAGATGATGCGCAGTAACCCGAATGTCTGTTTTCAAATTGACCATATCGAGAATATGCAGAATTGGCAAAGTGTAATTTTATGGGGAACTTACGAAGAACTCGAAGGCTATGATGCGAAATCGGCGATGGAAAAATTCACTGCCCGTTTACAACAATCGGTAACAAATGATAAAAGTCAAATGATGTACGGTATCGAAGCGCATCAGTTTGATTCGGGTGGTAATAAAAAGGTCGTTTTTCGAATAAAAATATCAGAGAAAACAGGGCGCTATGAAAAAAGATAGATGATAAAACCCATTATTCAGCATGATGCTCATCTTTTATCTGCAAGTGAAAGTATTTCTATTTTTACATCTAAATAAAAACTTTCTAAATGAGAAAAGCGCAATACGCAACCGCCGATCAAGCACTCTTGAATGTAAAATCCAATGATCACATTTTTATTCACAGTGTTGCCGGCGCGCCGCAACATTTGATTGAAGCATTGGTAGCTCGTCACGATGAACTTAGAAATATAAATCTTTATCACTTACATACCGAAGGAGCGGCTCCGTATTTAGATGCTAAATACGAAGGTGTATTTGAACTCAATTCTTTTTTTGTAGGTGCCAATGCACGGCAAGCAACATGGGAAGGTCGGGCGGATTATATTCCGATTTTTATCAGTGAGATCCCGGATGTTATTCGTAAGCGCATAATTCCTATCAACGTTGCTCTTGTCACCGTTTCTACACCGGATAATAATGGTTACGTATCATTAGGCACATCAGTGGATGCAACATTAGCTGCTGTTCAAACCGCAGATCTTGTAATCGCACAAGTGAATAAGTGTATGCCGCGTACTTTCGGAGATTCTACATTACACTCGCGCGATTTCGATTATTTGGTGGAATATGATTTTCCGTTGGCAGAAGCAAGAAATAAACCTTTAACTGAAGTAGAAAAAAAGATCGGGAAATATATTTCTGAACTTGTGCCTGATGGTGGTACCATTCAAATGGGCATTGGTTCAATTCCTAACGCAGTTTTAGAAAATCTCAGCCATCACCAGCATTTGGGTGTGCATACAGAAATGTTTTCGGATGGGCTTTTACCACTCTTGATGAGCGGTGTTGTAGATAACAGCAGAAAAAAATTATTGAAAGGTCGTACGGTTGCAACATTTGTAATGGGGACAAAAAAACTTTATGATTTCATTCACGACAACCCAAGTATACAAATGAAAACATTAGATTACGTCAACAATATTAGAAATATCAGCAAAAATCCGGATGTTATCGGTATAAACAGTGCCATTGAAATTGATTTAACAGGACAAGTTTGTGCCGATTCTATCGGTACAAAAATTTATTCAGGCGTAGGCGGTCAAATAGATTTTATGCGTGGTGCCTCTATGTCGGAACGCGGTAAACCTATTATTACTTTATCGTCACGCACCCCAAAAGGTATTCCTAAAATAGTTCCGTATTTAAAAACAGGTGCGGGTGTAGTTTCAACAAGAGCCAACCAACATTATGTGGTTACGGAATACGGTGTAGCGTTTTTGTACGCCAAAAGTTTAAAACAACGCGCCAAAGCCCTTATAGAAATTGCGCATCCTGACGATAGAGAAATGCTCGAAAAAGCGGCTTTTGAAAGATGGACGGGGCATTTCAGAGAAATTATTTGAGTTTTAGGGGATTTATAAAAAACAGGTTACCCGCATCGGATGTTATGTTTTCTTTAATCAAAGCAAATTTTTTGAGCAATATTGTAATATTTTAAACCGATTTGCCAAAAAGTAAAAGAAATAGGAAACCTAAGATTGGCAAATTATTTTTTACAAATCCTCTTAAATTATCAAACACATACCTTCCATAACGCAATCGAATAATTCATGACGCAATGGAAGCGGCATACACATCAAAATTTTCTCAAATTCGGATCTGGTACTATTGTATTCCAAAATTTTAAAAACAGCTTTTAACGCCATTTCAACTTCACTTTTACAATTAAATGTTTGACCCGTTACCCCATCTCCGTTCTTATAAATTTCATCCAATAATTCAGTAATATTGCTTAATTTTTTTTGTTTTCTAAAAGCCTTACATCCATCTGTATAAATATTTTTGATTGAACCCGGCAATTGCAATAAAAATTCACCGGATGCTTCCGATGTTAAATGATTTCTGATACTTTTTAGTACTGCTTTCAACTTGCTGAAAACTCTTGGTTTATCATTTTCTAAATTCAACTCTAAGGCTAATTGAGAAATAAAATTATTGCCCATACGATTGTAAGCATCCGGTAACGTTGTCATATTGGTAAAGTTTAATACTTTGAATGTAGATTGATTTTCTTGATCGATTTTTTATTTCGTCACAAATTTCAGCGAAAAAAAAGACTTATGCAATGACGAACGTCAGCAGTGTGGGTGATTAAATGCTTATGGTTTCATGATATTTTCATATTCTATGGAATATGGCATCTTATTTTGCCTTTATTACTTAATGCTTACCCGTCCGTTTGAAAACGAATTTTAAATGTAGAACCTTTACCTAATTCACTTTTGAAGTTAATAGTACCGCCCATGAGTTCAACGTATCTTTTCGTAATGTTCAAGCCCAAGCCGGTACCTTTTATATTTAAAGCATTAGATGCGCGAAAAAAACGGTCAAATAAATGATGTTTGTCTTCTTCAGGAATACCTATTCCTTCATCAATAATACTGATTTCTAAAATTCCGGAAAGTTTATATACAACACAATGAATCACTGATCCTTCGCCTGAATATTTTGAAGCATTGGTGAGAAGGTTCATCAATATCATTTTCAAAAGTTTTTTATCCACTTTTAAAATATACTCCCCCGAAGTGTATTGCGCAAAAATATATTGTCCGGGTTTTAAAATGGCATTTACTTCTTCTATTACTTCCCAACAATATTGCCGGAAATCAACTGCTTCATAATGCAATTCCACTTTGCCTTCTTCCAACCGACTGAGCGAAAGAAAATCATCCAGAATACCGGTAAGGTTTGTCACGGCAGAACTTATTCTCTGATAATGTTTTTCTCTTTTTTCTTGTTCCTCACTTTGCTTGTATTGAGATGCCAATGAAGCCGAAGAAAGAATTGTGCTTAATGGGGTACGAAATTCATGTGAAGCCATTGAAACGAAACGGTTTTTTAATTCACCCAATTCTTTTTCTTTTTTTAATGCCTCATGCAAATTCTTAATGTTTTGTTGCAACAAAGCTTGTATGCGCTTTAATTCTTCTTCACTTGATAACAGAGCTTGTTCAACTGCTTTGCGTTCCAGTATTTCGTTGTGCAATTGCTGATTGGTAGATAAAAGTTTGTTGACAACTTCCGAAAGTTTTTCCGTTCGCTCGGATACTATATTTTCTAAATTTCGATTAAGTGCGAGCAGTGATTCTTCTGCTTTTTTCTGTTCCGTCAAATCGTGAATAATGCCGGTAAATATTTTTTTGTTCTCCAATTTAACCGCACTAACCGAGAGCCAAAAAGGAAAAACTGTTCCATCTTTCTTTTTGCCTTGAATCTCTCGACCAATACCGATAATTTTTTTTATGCCCGTTGATACATAATTATGCAAGTATCCGTCATGCTCTTCATGATAAGGAGAAGGCATGAGCATTGAAATATTATTACCAACCATTTCATCGGCATCGTAGGCGAAAATCCTACACGCCGAAAGATTTACAAATTCAATAATTCCTTTTTCATCAATGGTAATGATACCATCAACAGCCGTTTCGATTATAGCTTTTAGACGGGAAGAAACATCAGAAATATTTTCAGTACCGGCGTTAGTTTGTTTCATTTTGTTATGTAAAGTTGCCCTTTGTCCGATTTCCATTATCCGAATTAATTAAGAATGTTCTTTAATTTGTCGGGCTTGATGATAGAGATACGTCCTTCTTTAACTTCAATCAGTTTTTCTTCTTTAAAATCTGATAGCGTCCTGATTAAAGTTTCTTTAGCCGTGCCGGCAAGTGCGGCAATATCTTCTCGAAGCATTGAAATGGGTTTTGCGCCATATCTTTGTTGCAAAACCATGAGCGCGTCGGCTACCCGTTTTCGCACTGAGTTGTAAGCGAGATTGAGGAGTCGTTCTTCTTGTTCGGCGACATTACCAGCGAGCATTTTTATGAATTGCGCCGATATATCACGGTTAAGGTTTAATAAGGTAAAAAAATCTGCTTTGGGAATCAATGTCAATTCACAATCTTCTAATGCTGATGCAGAGTCGGAATAACTGCTTTCGGAAAGCAAAGCCAATTGCCCGAGAAAATCATTTTTACTTAAGACGGAAATAATAAACTCTTTCCCATCTTTATTAACTTTAAAAACCTTCACCTTGCCGCATTGAATACAGAATAAATGCCGCGGCGCAGTTCCCTCAACGTAGATCGCACTTTTTTTAGAAAAAAATCTCGTTTCATGTCGATCGGTAAGTATTTTCAAGTCTTCTATTCCTTTTGCAACGTCAATGAAATGGTGAACATCTTTTCTTTTAGCGTCGGTTTGTCGAATTTTTTCGGCTTTTGCTAATCGCAATGCCACCACGCTCAACAATTCATTACTTTCGAAAGGTTTAGTAATATAGTCATCCGCACCCAAATTCATACCGTATCGGAAGTCGTTTTTTTCAGCTTTAGCCGTCAAAAAAATAAAAGGGATATCTGCGGTTTGAATTTTTTTTCGCAAAATACTTAAAGTACCGTAACCATCTAAAACCGGCATCATCACGTCGCATAAAATAAGGTCGGGCAGAAATTGCTCTGCGATTTCAATACCCCGTTTACCGTTTTCGGCAGAAAGCACATTGTAACCGGCAAGCTCCAAAATTTCTGTAAGGTTTTCGCGTATATCTTCATTATCTTCAATGACGAGTATTTTCTTCATAAAAAAAATGCTAATTTTTGAACAAAATTAGCATTTTTTTACGAAAATTTTCAGCTTTTTATTTCATTTCTGCATCATCCAAGTGCATCACAAGCACAGGTCGTTCAGTAACAATTGCAAAACGTTCGGTAACACTCCGATGCATCAGATTCTGCCAAAATGATCGGTGCGGACTAATAAATGCCACCAAATCTATATTGTGGTTTTGCGCATAGTGTTGCAAGGCTTGCGCTGCATTGCTTGAATTAATCGTATGCATTTGAAAAAAATCAGTCGGCGATATTCGAGAAAGAAATTCTTCGCAAATGACGTTGTTGACTTTAACTGTTTCGTGATTTCCTTCGTCAACATGAACAAAATGGATGGCTGCATTAAATTGTTCGGCAAAACGGATGATTTGTCGCATCATTTTTGGATGAGCGGATACTACATTGCTCGCAAATAAAATGCGCCGGATAGGTCGCCAAGTCGCATCACGCGGAATTAAAAATACAGGACAATGCGCTTGATTGGCTACATAAAACGATGTAGAGCCGATTATTTTGGATATAATATCTTGCAAACCCGTTGTCCCCATCACAATCCAGTCGGTTTCTTTTTCTTCGGATAACTCAACGATACGGTGTGTCGTACTGCCTTTTAATATGCGCGTCTTAATTGTCTTTTGTGTCAAAGTGGGGGTGGCAGAATCTTCATAATCACTATTAATAAAACTTTCCAGTGCTTCATTAAGCTGCGGCTCTTCATACCTCGACAATGGTGCGACGGCAATATCCGAAATCGGAATAAAAAATTCATTGACGTGAACTACTGTAAGTGTTGCTTCTACCGATTGCGCCAATTTTTCGGCATAGTGGAAAGCATTGCGTGCCGTGACCGAGAAATCAGTCGGAAAAACAATATTTTTTTGTGTTTTCATGTTTAGATGTAATTTGTAAAAGGAATTTAAGGAAAATTAATGAGTTAGATCGGCATGATTGATACCTAAAAACATATATATCGGACACCATCCGAGCATAGCTGTTAAAATTGAAACAGGTGACAACACTGCGATTATCAAAAAAACAGGTGACACATAATAAGCTAAAAAACCGCCGATGATACCCAAGAAAAGCCCAATAAAATGGCGAAAGATTATTTCGGTAAAACTGAGATTATAATCAAATTTCATGATTTTTATTGTTTTATGGTGAATTAAATTTTAACTTTGTTGCTGCAAAGGTCAGCCGTCCTAAATTGTTATTAAATGACGGCAGTCATGCTTTAAAATGAGTTTCATCAATATCGGTATTTTGTTATCAGAATTTTGTCACCCTCAAAAATAATTTTACAATAAATTAATTTTTCGGTTTAAATAATTTTTTTACATTTTTACTGCGAAATTTTTTTTTTAATAAAATAATTTAAAAACAAAATAAAATGAAAAAATATTTTCCACTTTTTATTTATATTTCACCACTGAAAAAAATGTTTCGACCGACTCACCTTTTTTTATTTGTTTTTATAATTATTTTATCTGCTTGCAGTACTTCGCGTAATCAACCGACGCGACCGGTAGAAAATTATCAAGCATTGGTAGAGTCGGATGTAAAAGCCTCGAACGTAAATATCCCGATTCACTTCAAAGCCAGCGAACTCGAGCGTCTGTTCAATAATAAAATGAACGGCGTTATCTACGACGATAATAATTTGGATGATGACGGCATGATGATGAAAGTAACAAAAACCCAAAACGTATCCATTCACTTGCAGGGTTTTGAAATGGTTTACCGCGTACCTCTGAAAATTTGGGTATTCCGGAAACTGGTTGATAATTTTTTGTTGGGTAAACGCGGCGTAGAAGCGGAAGGTGAATTGGCTTTAACGTTCAAAACCGCACTCGATATTCGCGGCGATTGGAGTTTGGAACCGCACACCGAAGTCGTGAATTATGAATGGATTCGCAATATGGCGGTAAAAACAGGTATCGGAAATATGGACGTAAAATATCTCGCCGACATCATCATTGACCGCAGTAAAGCGACGATAACGGACGCAATCGATAAACAAATCCGTACGCAATTTCAGTTACGTAAAAACCTCGAAGACGCTTGGGCTTTGATGCAACAACCTATAAGTAAAGTAAATTCTTACGGAATATGGTGGGTAAAACTCACCCCGCAAAACATAGAAATGGCTCCAATGAGTGCCGCAGATGATGTTATCAGTACCAACATCAATATTTCTACGCTCGTTGAAGTTAAATCCGGTGCCGACCAACCGGTATTCCGTGCCAATACTTATTTGCCGCCGTTCCGGATGGGGCAACCTACCACCAACGATTTCGCCGTCAGTTTAGTTACCGAAATTCCGATAAAAGAAGCCGAACGCATTGCTAAGAGTTATGCTGTCGGGCAAACTTATACGCCCGGCGGCAAAATAATTAAAGTAACCGATGTTGAACTGTTCGGACAAAACGACAAACTCATCGTCAATACTTCTTTTACGGGCAGTTATAACGGCAGTTTGTTTTTGGTCGGTAAACCGACGTTCAACGCACAAAAAAATACAATTGAATTGGCAGATTTGGATTACGAACTGCACACCAAAAATTTTCTGATCAATACCGCACGTTGGATGTTCGACAGAACGATTTTGAAAAAAATGCAGGAAGCCTGCGTTTTCAAACTTGATGATAATATCACGTATTTTAAAACCATGACCAACGATATGTTGCGCGACTACAAGTATAATAATAATGTATCGCTGCAAGGTGCCGTTGACGATATTGTCGTAGATAATATCACGGTCGAGAAAGATAATATCCGCGTTTTCATTTCTTCAAAAGGAAAATTGAATTTGAATATATCGGGATTGGACGGATTTTGATAAATGTACGCGGTATAAAGTATGAAAACGTTAAGTTCGGTTATTAATTATTAATTCTTCTATGGATTTTCCAAATTTTCTGTACGAAAAAGTACCATTATTGATGCGCGACTTGCATCAAGAAACGCCTGCACTTTGGGGGAAAATGAACGCGCAACAAATGGTAGAGCATTTAGCGTTTGTCGTGAGCCATTCCAACGGACGGTTTAGAGCAGTGTCGAACACTGAACCGGAAAAATTAGCGTATCGAAAAATGCGTTATTTTGAAAAAGATTTTGCCATGCCGCGCCATTTTCGCGTAGATGCAGTGCCGGAAGAACCCATGCCTTTGCAATTTCAGGACATAGAACAAGCAAAAATGTTTTTCTTCCAACAAATGCAACGTTTTGATGATTATTATGCGGAACATCGCGGCATTACGACACCGCATTTTATAATGGGCGAACTTAACTTCGATGAATGGGTGCAAGCACACGCACGCCATTTCAGGCACCATTTCAAACAATTCGGTTTATTGGCGGAAAATTTCGGATTAGATTAACGCGGGCTTTAAAATTTTCGATTGAAAGGCACTCATTACTTTTTCTCCATTCGGTCTCTGATTTTTTTTACCAGCGCCGTCGGCACTTCAAAAGCCAGAGCAATTTCATTGTCCGTCATAGAAGTTCTTAAAATAAATTTTTCGATACCTTTTTCGATACCTTTTTCGATACCTTTTTCGATACCTTTTTCGATACCTTTTTCGATACCTTTTTCGATACCTTCCACAACACCTTGTTTCAGACCGGTTTGGTAATAAATATCTTGTGTATAATCTATAGTGAGTGGCATAAGATCTTCAATTTCGTTTAATATTGGTTGCAAGTTACGCAGCATTGATAAAACTTGCAATTGTCGAACAAATTTTTTTAAACGCAAATCGCTGTTTATACTGCTTTTTAGTTTTTTTATGATTTTTGATAGCATTTCAACAGGCGGAACAACACCGAAATCGGAAAGAATTGCCAAAATAATTACTTCGGGTTTGTCTGCATCTAAAAACTGTTCGGCTTTGTATTGCCTGAAGTCTACTAAATTGTATCTAAGGTTTGCATTTTTATGTTTTACTTCCGCTTCAAAAAGCGGCATGGGTTTGTTACCGATATAGAAAACAAATTGCTCGGCAGGTAACGAATATTTGTGAAAAATCATGGCATAGTACAGAAGCATTCTTCTGATAGGATCCTGATTCAAATCGGTTTGAAATTCCAAATGAAGCACAAAGTCTTCTACCGGATTTTTATGAAGTATTTTTTGAAGAAAGTCACCTTCTCTTTCTTCCGTAATTTGAATCTTATCTTTAAGGATTTCGGATTTACCGACATTAAATCCCAAAAGTACACGTGAAATAAACGGTATGGCCGCTTGAATATTTTCTTTTAAAATTTTATCGAAATGGTTGGGCATAGTATATTTTGGTTTGATTTAAAACGAGGTGCCGCAAAAATAAAAAGAAATTTTATTTTTTACCAAATTTTTAAAAATAAGCAACCTTTATAAACAGTACCTGTCATTGTAAAGGTAAACATCAACGAAAATAAAAAAGAGTGAGCCAACATTACGACATTGTAAAAGATTGTTTGCGCGGCGAACGTAAAGCTCAACACAAGCTGTACAACTTGTATTCGCGCGCCATGTACAATACTTGTTTGAGAATGTTGGGAACGGTGGAAAATGCTGAAGATGTTTTGCAAAATGCTTTTATTGATGTTTACACGAATTTGGAACATTTCCGCTTTGAATCGTCAGTCGGCACTTGGATAAAACGTATTGTAGTGAACAATTGCATCAACTTTATGAATAAAAAACGACCGAATTTTACGGAATTAACGGACAATATACCGGATACATACAACGATACAAATTATTCGAACGACCATCACGAATCGCAATGGTCCGTTGAACACATCAAAAATGCTGTTCAATCTTTGCCGGAAGGTTATCGCGTCGTGTTTTCGTTGTACGCTTTTGAAGGTTATGACCATGAAGAAATCGCAGACATATTAAAAATCAGCGAATCCACTTCAAAATCGCAATATTCGAGAGCAAAAAGTAAAATCAGAAATATTTTAAATTGATTTATGGATAATTTAGAAAAATTTATTGGTGCTAATCGACCGGATTTTGACGCGGAAATACCGACGGAAAAAGTTTGGATAAATTTAGAAAATCACCTGAATAAAAAACAACCACGCCGCATCTTATTCAGTGCATTAGCAATGAAAATTGCGGCAGCGATTGCTTTATTAATATTCGGTACGGGCATCGGCATTTCGATTCAAAAAAAATACGGCGGAAATACGGCAGACGACATGGGAACACCGTTGGCGAAAGGCCTGAAAGAAGCCGAAAAATTTTATGACACGCGCATCAAATCGGATATGATACAATTGGCGGCTTTCAAAACCGATTCGACTGTTTATTTTGATTTACGCCAAATTGATGCTGTTCAAGAAGAATTGCGGCAGGAATTGCAACAAGCACCTTTGAGTTCTCAAACTGACATCATTAAAAAAATGATACAAAATTATCAGATTAAAGCGGATATACTCGAGCGTGTTTTAAAACAAATGGGTAAAAATCCCGATCATTTCATTAAGCATGACATCAAAAAAAATGAAAGTATTTAATAAATTTTTAAGCTTTTTTCTTTTTGCTGCAGGCTGTTGGCTCACAGTGCAAAGCAGTAAATTATTCGCAAAATCACCTATCGGCTATCAGCCGTCAGCTATCGGCTATCAGTCGAGCGATACGATTTTGGACAATCAAGAGTTCGTAAAAACAATCAATAAAACTTTTCCTGCAACAAATAATACGGTGGTAGTACTGTCGAATAAATACGGCAAAATTATCGTAAAACCCGGCACCGGTACGGAAATTATTATTACGGTACGTATTACGGCGCGTTGTTGGAAGCAGGAAGAAGCGGATAAAATTTTTAATACTATCAATATCGCTTTTTCAAACGGACCGGATTTCGTGAAAGCGGAAACGCAAATTGAAAACACACACTCTTGGTGGAAAGGTTCGGGTTCATCGGATTATTCCATTGATTACGATGTGGCGATGCCGGCAGATTGTAAACTCGAATTGACGAATAAATACGGCGACAGCCATATCGGTGCATTAAATAAAGATGTAAAAATTGCGCAGCATTACGGTAATTTCAAAATAGAATCGGCGCATTATGCCGAAGTAGATTTGGCTTACGGTTCCGGCAATATTACTAAACTCGAAGGTTTGAACGGTGTGTTGGCGTATTCAAAACTGTTTTGCGGCGATTTGAAAGATGTGCAACTTAAATCGAAATACTCTGAAACACAGGCAGGAAATATCAGTACGCTCAATGTGCAATCCGCTTACGACGATTTCAAAATAAAAAATGTGAATGCGGCAGTCATTGACGCGCGTTACGGTGCATTCGATTTCGGCGAAATGACCGACGTGCGTTTATCCGGCAACTATACGGATTTTAAAGTACAAAAATTATTGAACAGTGCCGATTTACGCACAACTTACGGCAGCATTACAATTGATGATGTGAAACCCGGATTCGGCACAATAGATATTTTTGCTAATTATACGGATTGTTTTGTTGGTATGAATAATAATATCTCTTATCAGATTGATGCGAGCATGAATTATGCGTCTATAGCAAAGCCCCAGTTAGTCAGTACCAAATTGGATAATACCTCCGGTTCGCACCGGGAAATTGTCGGTACTGTGGGCGATGCCGGTACAAAAAGTTTGTTGCGCGTTCGGTTAAATTATGGTGGTTTAAAGTTGAAATAATTTTCTGAAACCAAGAAGTAAAAAAACCGGTAAACTGTACAGTAATTTCCCAAACGAAATAAAAAGCGATGTGTCGGCAGTGTGCAGAGCATCGCTTTTTTTGTTTTACCTAACCCACGAAATTTTTTTATTCCAATTAATTTAAAATCTAAAATCCAAAAACCAAATCCTTTCGTATATCAGTTTATTGACTAACTAAATCAAAACACAAGTCAATACACTTATTAGTTCCCTATTTTTATTCACAAACTTAAACTTCTTCCAATGAGAAAAGGTACTGTTTTGCTTATGAAATCTGCAGTAGTAGCAGGTTTAGTAGCCACTATCGGTTACTTCGGTGTTGAAACACGGTTTTTGGAAGCATCGAGCCACCGCGAGGCTCCGATTACTGCCAATGATCCGCAAACTGACAACACGGATTTGTATGCGTTCCGTAGCCCGGATGCACCGAACACGGTAACGATTATTGCCGACTACATCGGCTTGGAATCACCGCAAGGAGGACCGAATTATGCACAATTCGGTACGAACATCAATTATGACGTGCACGTAAAAAACAACGCTGCGACAAAAGGAGATGACATTACTTACCGTTTTACCTTCACGAACACGAATGAAGACCCGTCAACGTTCTTCAATATTCGTTTAGGAAAACAAAATTTGAAAACAACTTACACTGCTATGAAAAGTGTAAATGGCGGTGCTTTCACTACCATCATCACAAACGGTGTAGTACCGCCGCCGAATATCGGTGCGCGTTCTATCGGTGATGCTACTGCGGGATTAGGAAAATCTTATGCCACGTTGATGCAAAACGCGATTGCAACAGCTTCAACCGGTGAAACCATTTATTGCGGTGGTGCTGACGATCCGTTCTTCGTAGATTTGGGTGGTATTTTCGATTTGGGTGGTGTACGTCAAGGTTCAGGTTTAGCACGTGACGGCGTAGGTTGCACAAACGTACATGTTATCGCTATTCAAGTACCGATTGCTTCTTTGCAAAGAGACGGCAAAGGTGTTGACCAAGCTAAAAACATTTTGGATGGAGATTTTACTATCGGAGTTTGGGCTTCTGCAAGTCGTCCGTTAATTCGTACGCTTGATACAGCTAACTACAAAACGGAAGGAATTACTAGCGGCAGTTACGTTCAAGTCAGTCGTTTAGGTATGCCTTTGACGAATGAAGCTATCATTCCGATCGGTCAAAAAAACAATTGGAATTTTCAAACACCTTCTAATGACAGTCAGTTTGAAAAATATCTTACTAACCCGGAATTAGGTTTGTACATGGATGACCGTTTATTCGGTTCGGCTGTACCGGGTTTGAACCGTTTGCGCATTCAAACAAAATCTCAAACGGTTTTGGGTGCAGTGGATTTCGGCTACGGTAAAGATGGTTTGAATGTTATTAAAGGACATCCGGCTACAAAAGGTACGGCATTGGATACAGCGATTTTCGGAAATTATTTATTGCGCGCCGGCAATCCGCGTTCAGTGGATATTTTACCGATTTTCTATACAGGTGTACCAAATTTACCGCCTTATCAATTGGCTACCGGCAAAACTCCGGGTAATCCGCTTACTGTGGGCAAACCGTTTATGAATAACTTTTTACCGACTTTCGGTGATATGTTGCGCTTAAATATGTCTGCACCGGTTACACAACGTAACGATCCGAAATTTTCGAGTGAAGGTATTCTTGCAGCAGCGGTTGCCGGTTTAACCGACCCGACTTTAAACGCTTCAAATGCACTTCAAGCACTTCCGAATATGGATGGTTTCCCGAACGGTCGCCGTTTAGAAGACGATGTAACGCGTATCGAATTACAAGCAGTAGGTGGTATCGCATTGGCAGCTATCGGTTTATGGTATGACGATTGGACTATCGGACAATCGCCGCTTACACCGAAATTGTTGCGTACACTTTCTTTCAACACGGATATTGATCACAACGACAAACCGTTCCAAACTAAATTTCCTTACGTAGCTATTCCTCACGCCGGCGACGGTCCGTGCGGCGGAACTATTGCGGGAACAAATTTTTCGGGTAACGATTTGAAAGTAGGCGACAAATCGCTTCCTAACTTAGGCAATTCTAAATTGAATTTGGGCGCACCTGCTGCTGCAATTCAAGTTGGAGCTAATCCTTTCGTGAAAGAAACAAATTTGACTTACCGTCTTACTGAATCAGGTCATGTTACCATCGCGGTTTATGATTTGAAAGGTTCGGTCGTTAAAGTTTTAGAAGACAGCGACAAAGATGCCGGTAATTATAATTTGCAATGGAATGCGTCAAACCAGACAAACGGTTTATACTTCGTACGCTTGTTGGTGAACGGCGAACAAGTACAAACAGTAAAATTGAATAAAACGCAGTAAAAAAGTTAGGAGATAGAAGTTAGGAGTTAGAAGTTGTCATGTAAAATATCTTCTAATTCCTAACTCATATCTAGAAATAAATTTGCTTTTGTGTATGTCTCTTCGGGCTTTCTACCTTTATTGGTATTAAGCCCGATATTTTTATTCTTCCATCTCTATACAAAGTAGTATAGAGTTTTTTGAGACATTTCGGTTTAAACGGTCAAAATCTTTGACCGTTTAAACCGAAATGTCTCTTTTTTTGAAATATACCTTACTTTGTAAAAAATATTTTTAAGAAAAAATATAATAGATAGTCAGTATGAATTTTGTCTCCACAAACTAATCTGATTTAAAATTCGATTTCAAAAATCCAAGCTGATAATTACTTCGTATATTTTAACATCTGAATCAGAAACCATTTTATTAAGAGAAGCACTTCGATAATATTTTCAGTTTCTCACTCATTTATTAACATTTTAAAAAAAACTTTTCAATGAAAAGAATTACAAATTTGGTCTTGAAATCTGCGGTAGTAGCAGGTTTAATTGCAACCATTGGTTATTTCGGTGCGGAAACGCGATTTTTGGAAGCATCCAGTCACCGCGAAGCACCGCTCATCGCGAATGATCCGCAAGCGGATAATACGGATTTATATGCTTTCCGCAGTCCGGACGCTCCGAATACGGTAACAGTTATTGCCAATTATATTGGTTTAGAATTGCCGCAAGGTGGACCGAATTACGCAAATTTCGGCTCCAACATCAACTACGAAGTCCATGTAAAAAACAATGCCGCGACAAAAGGCGATGACATTACTTACCGCTTTGCCTTCACGAACACGAACGAAGATCCGACAACGTTTTTCAACATTCGTTTGGGTAAACAAAATTTGAAAACGACTTACACTTGTACTAAAAGTGTAAACGGAGGTCCTTTCACTCCGATCGTAACAAACGGCGTAGTACCACCGAATAATATCGGAGTGCGTTCTATTACGACTCCTGTAGGTTTAAACACAACTTACGATGCCCTTATGCAAAGTGGCATCACAACGGCTTCCACAGGAGAAAAAATATTTTGCGGTCCTGCAGACGATCCGTTCTTCGTAGATTTGGGTGGTATTTTCGATTTAGGTGGCGTGCGTCAGGGTACGGGTACGGCACGCGATGGAGTTGGTTGTACTAATGTTCACGTCATAGCACTTCAAATTCCGATTGCTACTTTGCAGAAAGACGGCAAAACTGTTGACCAAGCTAAAAATATTTTAGACGGTGACTTCGTAGTAGGTGTTTGGGCTTCTTCAAGCCGCCCGTCATTACGCACGATTGATTCATCATACTACACTACTTATACGAGCGGTAATTATGTCCAAATCAGTCGTTTGGGTATGCCTTTGACGAACGAAGCCATTATTCCGATCGGTTTGAAAGACAAATGGAATTTTACTACGCCTTACAGCAACGAAGCTGCGTTCGAAGGTTATTTCACCAACCCGGAATTGGGTTTGTATTTAGACGACCGTTTGTTCGGCGGTGCAGTACCGGGTTTAGCTAAATTGCGTATTCAAACTAAATCGCAAACGGTTTTAGGTGCAGTAGATTTCGGTGACAATAAAGACGGCTTGTTCGTCATCAAAGGTCACCCGGCAACGAAAGGTACGGCTTTGGATACAGCGATTTTCGGAAATTATTTATTGCGCAAAGGCAATCCGCGTTCCGTGGATTTATTGCCGATATTTTATACCGGTGTACCGAATTTGGCACCGTATCAGTTAGCAACCGGTAAAACACCCGGCAATCCTTTAACGGCGGGTAAACCGTTTATCAATAATTTTTTACCGACTTTCGGCGATATGTTGCGCTTGAATATGTCAACACCGGTGACACAACGCAACGATGCTAAATTTTCGAGCGAAGGTCTTCTTGCGGCAGCAGTTGCCGGTTTAACGGATTCGACGTACAACAAAACTACCAATATAGAATTTATTCCGAATATGGATGGTTTCCCGAACGGTCGCCGTTTGGAAGATGACGTAACGCGTATCGAATTACAAGCCGTAGGTGGTGTCGTATTAGCAGCAGTCGGTTTGTGGTATGATGATTGGGTAATCGGACAATCGCCTGTGACACCGAATTTATTGAAAAATCTTACTTTCAATACCGATATTGACCACAACGACAAACCGTTCCAGACTAAATTTCCTTACGTTGCAGCACCGCATGCCGGTGACGGACCATGCGGAGGTGTACTCACAACGAATCCGAAAACAACGGGTTTAGTGGATCAAAGTCCGATAGGTTTAGGCGCACCGGTTGTATTTATGCAAGCTTCAGGTAATCCGTTCAATAAACAAACAACGCTTAATTACCACTCAACACTTCAAGGACGCATCGGTATCACGGTTTATAACGTGAACGGTCAATCCGTAAAAGTTTTGGAAGATGCCGACAAAATTGCGGGTGATTATGTAGTGCCTTTTAACGGAGCGAATTTACCGCAAGGTTTGTATTTCGTGCAGTTGACTTTCAACGGCAAACAACAACAAACGGTTAAATTGAGTAAAGTAGAGTAAAAATGGGGTAAAAATAAGGTAGCAAAGTTAAGTGGTTAGTGGACAGTTTAAACAAATACTGACCACTGACCACTGACCACTTAACATTTATTATCAACTAAAAAATATGCAAGCTGACCCCAAACTTATTTGCTCTCAATATATTTTCTGCATTCACGAGAATCGAACTGCCCGGTTTCAACAAATTATTAATCCCGAAATTATAACTGAAACCCGGATTAAACGTTATTCTCCAAATTTTGAATTGAAAACCCACACCTACATCCACAAAACTTGAGCTTGAATTAAATGCTGCATCGGTGGCATTCGAATTTACACGCCAATCTAATTCTCCACCGGTATATATATTCGGTTTGATCCTAAATCTATCAAACGTATAGCGCAAATGTACCGGAATATGGTACGCATTTATTTTGAAACTACCGATAGCAGTGCCGTTGTCGGCGGGATTAAAAGACAAACTTCTATCTTTAAACAGTGTGGCGAAGTCAATCAATAAATCCCAATTTTTCGAGAAACGGGTTCGCGTAGACAATCCGAGCGTAAAACCCGTAATACTTTTGCCGTTAAATGTTTTGGCTTGCGCGGCAATGGTATCTAAGTCCAGTTTGTCAAAACGAAATGCGGTTTGCTCAATACCGGTTGCCAAACCCACCGAAAATCTTTTAAAATTCGGTTCATTCCGGATGTTAATAGATTTTAAAGGGTCTTGAACACTCGATTGCGCCCATAAGTTTTGAAAGTAACAAAGTATTAAAATAATTAAAATCGGTTTTTTCATAATAAATTCTACGGTTTATAATGTGATTCAATCCCCAAATTTAATGATTTTTTCAGTTGGTGTAACCCGTAATGAAAAATAATCAATAATTTTTTTTTCATTGTTGCGGTTTTAATGAATTTTAATAAAGAGTTTTATAAGCATGAAATACTTTTTGCTGATCTACTTCGCTTTTTAAATTTTTATATTGTTAAAAAATAATAATTTATCTCCGTTTTAAAGTTATAATTATTATATTTACTGATAATATTTTCATTTTCTAATTAACTCTATCTAAAACTTTAAATTTATGAATTACTGGGTAGTAGGAGCATCTTTTGACCGAACGGAGCATAGCAAAGAGTCTAAATTAAATATACAGTTTCAAGATTTATTATTTTCAATAGAAATGAAAAAAAAACATGTCTTGAAATAAATGAAAATCCGAACGGTGAATATCATCTTTCTGCTTCCTATTACATCGGTGCAGATTGGATTGAAAAAGATAATAAAGCCGTTTATGTTCAACCTAAAATAAACGAGGAAGGCAAAGAAACAGATTATTTGAAAATGCTTTTTTCTGCTTTACAATATCGTGAAACTGATTCGCATACAGAGGATTTATTTGAAATTAAATTTGATGAGCCGTATATCGAAGTAGATCAAGAACAAGATTTACTCACACCGTTGTTGGTTGTACAATTTTTGCAAGTCGTTAAAACAATTGTACGTAAAGGATTAAAAAAATCGTATTATAAGGTTGAAAATAATTTAAATGGGCGTATTAAAGGAAAAATTTTAGTTTCAAAAACCATTAGAAACAATATCTCTAAAAATAATCTAACACATACAGTTTGTCAATATGAAGAATTCGGTTATAACGGATTAGAAAATCGGTTGTTGAAAAAAACTTTGCTTTTTGTTCAGCGTTATTTGCCGAATATGAAAATAGAAAGCAGTGAAATTTTTACGCAAGAAGCCTTCAATTTTATACTGCCGGCATTCGTAAACGTGAATGACGACATTGAATTGAATGATATTAAGCACACTAAGATTAATGCATTTTACAAAGAATACGAAGAAGGCATTCGTTTGGCGCGATTGATTTTAAAACGCTTTGGTTATAATATCCATGCTGCACAAAAACAACCCAAAGTTAAAGTACCACCGTTTTGGATTGATATGTCGAAGTTGTTTGAGTTGTATGTTTTAGGATTATTGAAAGAAAAATTCCAAAATGATGTTAAATTTCAAGTAGGAGGTAATTATGGTGATGCTGATTACATTGTAACGGCGGAAAAAGCAAAAATGATAATTGATGCAAAATATAAAGTCTATTATTCAGAAAACTTTAAAGGACAAGAAAAATGGAAAAGAGATAATATTGCTAAAGACATCAGGCAGTTGAGTGGTTATGCCAGAGATAAAAAAATTCTTGAAGAATTAGATGTTGATGATAATACAATTGTTGATTGCTTAATAATTTATCCCGACCAAAACGCGGATGAAAAATTAAAGGATGATTTGAAAGGGACAGAAATAAGTGCATTTACTCAATTTTATAAAACTTCTATAAAATTGCCGGTTATTGGTGAGAAGATATTCAATTCATAAAGCCTAAATTTTACAAACCCGAAGTCTGATTATACAATGCACTATAATCAGGCTTTTTGTTTTAAGAATATATAACCTCCTGCCGTTTTGTTAAAAAACAAAACCGGAACATATTTCGCACAATGAATTTGATTTTCAACCGTCATAAAGATAATGTATCTTTGCGCATTTTTCAAAGAAGTTTTTGCTTAGAGAGATGACTTCTTTCAATAAAATACATTTTAAATAAATTACCACATGGGCTTTTTTGATTTTATAAAACCGCTTTTCGGTGCATCCAAAAACGATAAAGATATTTCCCTTTATAGCAAACCTGTTAAAGATATTAACGCGTATTTTGAATCCTACGTTTCTCTGAGTAACGACGAACTGCGCGAAAAAACTTTGGAGTTTCAATTACGTATCAAAGAACATCTCGCCGGTATTGATCAAGATATACAAAACGTGCGTCAAACTGCCATCGAAACCGAAGATTTTGACCAAAAAGAATTGCTTTTCAAACAAGTAGATGAACTCATCAAAGAGCGCGACGAACATATAGAAGAAGTATTGAAAAGTATTTTACCGGAAGCTTTTGCGGTTGTGAAAGAAACGGCGCGCCGTTTTACGGAAAACGAAACCTTGTTTGTTACGGCAACAGATCACGATAGAGCATTAGTAGCGAAAGGAAAAAATTATATTACTATTGATGGCGACCAAGCCATCTGGAAAAATCGTTGGACGGCTGCCGGCGGAGAAGTCGTTTGGAATATGGTGCATTACGATGTGCAACTCATTGGCGGTATGGTACTGCACGACGGAAAAATTGCAGAAATGGCAACGGGAGAAGGAAAAACTCTGGTCTCCACTCTGCCGGCTTATCTCAACGGTTTGTCGGGCGAGGGCGTACACATTGTCACGGTGAATGACTATTTGGCACGACGCGATGCGGAATGGAACGGGCCGATTTATGAATTTTTATTTTTAACGGTAGACTGTATAGATAAGTATCAACCCAATTCGCCGCAACGCCGCGCTGCTTATGCTTCCGACATTACCTACGGTACCAACAACGAATTCGGTTTTGACTACCTACGCGATAATATGACGCATGCGCTCGACGAACTCGTGCAACGCAAACATCATTTTGCAATGGTAGATGAAGTTGACTCCGTTCTGATTGATGATGCGCGTACACCGCTTATTATTTCCGGACCCGTTACTGCCGGTCAGGACGAGCAAGAATATATCGCTTTGAAACCGGAAGTGGAAAGACTGATTGACGAACAAAGAAAACTTGCCAATAAATATCTCACAGATGCCAAACGCCTCATTGCAAGCGGAAACACCGGTGTTGAAGAAAATGACGGCGGCATGTCACTTCTGCGTTCTTACCGCGCTTTGCCGAAATATCGCCCGTTGATAAAATTTTTGAGTGAAGACGGTGTGCGCGTGATTCTCCAGAAAACCGAGAATAATTATATGCAGGAGCAAAGTAAACGCATGGGTCTCGTAGATGCACCGCTCCTTTTTCATATTGACGAAAAAAATAAAAATGTTGAGTTGAGCGAATACGGTGCCGAGTGGCTGTCGAAAGGACACGGCGACAATAATTTTTTCGTCTTACCTGACATCACCGGCAAAATGATGGAGATTGATGCGGATAATGATATCGCACCCGAAAATAAACACGCCATAAAAGATACTTTGGCTCAAGAGTTTTCGATAAAATCGCAGCGTTTGCACGGTATCAATCAACTCTTGAAAGCGTACACGCTTTTTGAAAAAGATGTCGAATACATTCTCGTTGAAGGTGAAGTAAAAATCGTAGATGAACAAACAGGGCGCGTGATGGAAGGTCGCCGTTATTCCGATGGTTTGCACCAAGCGTTGGAAGCAAAAGAAAACGTAAAAATCGGCGAAACCACGCAAACATACGCCACTATCACGCTTCAAAATTATTTCCGGATGTACCACAAACTTTGCGGCATGACGGGAACTGCCGAAACTGAAGCGGGTGAATTTTGGTCAATTTACAAACTTGATGTTGTCGTTATCCCGACCAATCGGGTTATTACGCGCCTCGACGATGAGGATGTCGTTTATAAAACCGAGCGCGAAAAACTCAACGCTATGGTCGAGCAAATCGGTACATTGCGCGCCGCCGGTCGCCCGATTTTGGTGGGTACTAAAAGCGTTGATAAATCCGAAATTCTCTCTCGAATGCTAAAATTGCGTGGCATAGAGCACCAAGTTCTGAACGCAAAACAACATCAAAGAGAAGCCGAAATAGTTGCCGCCGCCGGACAAGCGGGCACCGTTACCATCGCTACGAACATGGCGGGTCGCGGTACGGATATTAAACTCGGCGCGGGTGTGAAAGATGCGGGCGGACTTGCTATCGTCGGTACGGAACGCCACGATTCGCGCCGCGTGGATCGTCAGTTGCGCGGACGTGCCGGTCGTCAAGGCGATCCGGGTTCAACGCATTTTTATATTTCTTTGGAAGATGAATTGATGCGTCTGTTTCAATCCGAACGCATCGCCGGACTGATGGATAAAATGGGACACAAAGAAGGCGAGATGATTCAACATTCGATGGTGACAAAATCCATTGAGCGCGCTCAGAAAAAAGTAGAAGAAAATAATTTCGGTATGCGCAAACGCCTACTCGAATATGATGACGTGATGAACATTCAGCGCGACGCTATCTATAAAAAACGTTACAACGCCCTGAGCGGCGAGCGTTTGGAAGTGGATCTCAATACTATGTTCCTTTCTCTCACCGCCGAACTCGTCGCCGAAACCCGCGCCACCGATAGTTACGCTGTTTTCAAACGTACGAGTTGGGAAATATTGGGTTTTGATCCGGAACTTTCGGAAGTGGATTTTAAAACTTTGCCGCTACCCGAATTGACGCAACTTTATCAAGATGAATTTCATACATTTTATCACGACAAATCGCAGCGCGTGATTAATCAATTATTACCCGTGTGCAAAGAAGTTTATAAAAACGAAGGTCATCGGTATGCTCGATTAGCTGTTCCTTTTACGGACGGTCGTTTGCGCGCACTCAATATCGCCGCTAATCTCAAGGAAGCCGTTGAATCGGAAGGCAAATCTATTTGGAAAGATATTGAAAAAGCCGTTACCCTTTCTATTATTGATGACGAGTGGAAAGAACACCTTCGCAACATGGACGAACTCAGAGAATCCGTTCAGGGCGCGAGTTTCGAGCAAAAAGATCCGTTGGTTATTTATAAAGTAGAAGCCTATAACCAATTTGAAGTGTTCATCGGTCGAATAAATCGTTTAGTAACCGGTTATTTATCCAAAGGTATGTTGCTGTCCGTTCAAGAGCAACCTGTTTTGCCCGCAAAATCGCAACAGCAGAAACCGAAACAACTCGTCACGAATATAGATATCGAACGTTCGGAAGAAAATCGCCGTGCAATGCGTGAAGCCATTTCTTCGTCCAACGAAACGCAGCGTGCCGTACCTGTGATCAATAATCAACCCAAAGTCGGGCGCAATGAACCTTGTCCGTGCGGTAGTGGCAAAAAATTTAAAAATTGCCACGGAGCAGTTTAATTAACGGTAAATGGTAAACGGTAAATGGTAAATTCTCCGACAGTAACTGTTAAAGGAAAAATTTACCGTTTACCGTTTACCGTTAATTATTTCTGCCTTTTCTCTAAAACCTCTACGACATCGGCGAGTGTAAAATTTTTTGCAGCGAGCAGTACCAAATAATGATACATGAGGTCGGCTGCTTCGCCTAAAAATAAATCTTTGTTATCGTCTTTAGCTTCAATCACCAATTCTACAGCTTCTTCACCGACTTTTTGTGCTACCTTATTGATACCGCGCGCCAAAAGTTTTGCCGTATAACTTGGTGAAACGTTGGGATCTTCTTTTTTTCGCGCTTGGATCACGTTTTCCAAATCTTGTAGAAAATCGGCGGAGCTTTTTTTGTTTGTTTCTTGCCAACACGTATCGGCACCGGTGTGACACGTTGGACCGTCCGGATTTACTGTTATCAAAAGTGTATCACCGTCGCAATCGTTTTTAATATCGGTGACGTGCAAAAAATTACCACTCGTTTCGCCTTTCGTCCACAAACGATTTTGGGATCGACTAAAAAAAGTTACAACGCCTGTTTCGCAAGTTTGTGCAAGTGCCTCGCGGTTCATATAACCGAGCATCAATACCTGCCGCGTTATGGCATCTTGAATTACGGCGGGAATTAAATTATTTTTAGAAAAATCTACAATATCTATCGGAAAAGCTATCTTCATAAAGTTAAATAGACGTTAAATTAAAAGATGCTGCAAAACTAATCGAAAAATCAACGTCTTAATAAAGAATTTAGCGGATAGTTGTAGGCGAATTAGTCTATTGTCAGAACTATTACCATAATCAACTCCTTCACCCACAAGTAATATCTATTGTATTATGAATCGGATATTTTGTTTTATCTTTACTTTTTTATTTTTGCACGTCTTCAACGTGAGTATGATGGCACAAACAGCAACTTTGCGCCCTGAAATAGAAACAATAGCCAACGATTTAGAAAAAGGTAATAAAATCGAGACTTCAACAGTAGGTTTTGCCGGTTTACCGTCGCATTTATGGTCTGAATATTATATGCTGGTAGAAAAAGCGACGCATGAAGAACTTTTGTTGCTGCTTCAACACAAAAATCCTGCCGTGCGGTGTTATGCTTTTCAAGCATTGGTGGTGCTGAAAGATAAAAATTTGCGTACTCTTGCAGATAATTTCAACAACGATACAGCTCCCGTGACGATTGTTATGGGTTGCGTTATTTCTAAAATTACCGTTCAACAATTTTGTCATGATATTATTTCCGTTATGCCGAAATACGCGATTGATAGAAGACGATGAAAAATTAAAATTGAATAGGTAATGCTCATCATGTTTTCGGTATCGGCACTCTTGTTTTTTATTTGTTTTACTCTCGGTAAATCTTTTTTCTGTTTTTTGAAAATCGAAAAAGTCTTGTTGCCTACCGATTTTATTTTTATGGGTATGGCAGTCGTCAATACCTTTTTTACAAGCTATTCGCTGTTTTTCAAAACCGACGCTACACCGGTTTTTATTTTATTGGTGCTTTGTTTTTTTATCTTATTTTTTTTGAAAACCGGATTACGGGAATTCTTCGGTGGGTTTGAAAAAAAAACGGCACTCGCTACTCTTCCTTTCGCTTTTCTTCTTTGTTATATTGCCGCGTCCGTTCCGATACATTACGACAGTGGTCTTTATCATATTCAAGCGATAAAATGGATTGAACAATATGCCATTGTTCCCGGACTCGGTAATTTGCACGGACGGTTAGCTTTTAATCCGAATTTTTTTAATTTAAGTGCCGGATTTTCCTTTTCAGGTATTTTCGGGCAACCGATTTATGCGGTTAATGTTTTTTTCGGCATCGTTTATTTATATTTTGTCATCAGTACAATATCGGTTTTCGGAAAAAATATCGCCGACAACCGACAATCGACATCAGATATTCTTTTTTTATTTTTTCTCGGTGCTTTTTCAATTTTATATTTAAGTGCGCGCGTATCTTATCCGACGCCGGACTTGGCGGCAGGTTTATTGCCTTTTTATTTATTCATGCGCTACTTATATTCCAAAAACGAAAATCTTCAGATTTCTCCTGCTACGATTGCCTTTTTTATTATTATTTCGGTTTATATACTTACCATTAAGCTAAGTTCTTTGCCGATTTTGTTATTTCCGATTCTGTTGTCACTGAAATATAAACCGGCGTGGAGCCGAAAATTATTTTTTAGAACTTCATTGACGTGCGTACTTATAGTTTTACCTTGGCTGATTAGAAATTATTATTTGTCCGGTTATTTAATTTTTCCTTTTCCGAGTATTGATATTTTTAATCCGGATTGGAAAATTCCTTATGCGGCAGCAGATTTTGAACACCGTTCTGTTGCAGACTGGGCTAAAATGCAAGGTAAAAATTATATGGATGTCGAAAAAATGTCCATCCGGCAATGGTTTCCGTCATGGTTTAAAGGTATCAGCACGACTTGGCGCGTTTTGTTCCTACTTGCATTTTCGAGTCCGATATTTATTTTAATAAAATCATTATTCCCATCGAAAACTTCCATAAAAGGTTTCCTGCTTAATCTCAAATCCGAAATCCGAAATCCGATATGGTTAACGGCATTTACAGGTACTTGTTTTTGGTTTTTTACTGCGCCGGATGTCCGTTTCGGCTTTCCGTTTATTATTGCTGCGGGTTTATCGTTTATATTTTTTTTAGAAAAACCTTTAAGTATTTTATTTGATGTAACGAGACTTAATTTTAAATACGATCCGTACATTTTTGTTGGGTTGTTATTTATAGTTCAGGTCAAACAATTTTTATTTATTCGGCACGATGCTGTTTCCGGCATTCAATTAGTAAAACCACTTGCGCCCGACAGTCAAACTTTTTATCGCTCCGTTGATGTGGAGGGTGCGGATAAAAATATTGAATATTCTCAAAACCCGATTGAGTATACGATTAAAAAACTCGGTACTTTCAATTTATCCGTTCCGATAAAAGATGATCGTTGTTATTGTCGCCCGTTGCCTTGCACTCCGTATTATAATGATAAACTTATTTTGCGCGGCGAGTCCTTGCAAGAAGGATTTAAAATTAATGGTACATCCTTCGGAAATGGTAAATGGTAATTTAAAAAATAAATTACAAGTTAAAATTCAAAATAGAAATTCAAAATAGAAATTCAAAATAGAAATTCAAAATAGAAATTCAAAATAGAAATTCAAAATAGAAATTCAAAATGAAAATTCAAAATGAAAATTCAAAATGAAAATTCAAAATGAAAATTCAAAATGAAAATTCAAAATGAAAATTC
>JBBRQS010000032.1:0-38711 GCA_038226035.1 Chitinophagales bacterium
CGCAATGAGCAAACCTCTCCTCGCAATGAGCAAACCTCTCCTCGCAATGAGCAAACCTCTCCTCGCAATGAGCAAACCTCTCCTCGCAATGAGCAAACCTCTCCTCGCAATGAGCAAACCTCGAACGGTAGACGCGATAAATCGCCGTCTCTGAATTAAAACTTAAACGTCAAACGTGTATCAAAAATAGTTCCCAATTGACTAAAGTGCGAACCGTCGTAAGTAGTAATAGCATAACGACCGTTGAAAGTTATTGCGTTGGTGATATCTTTCAAACCCGCAGCATTACCTATTAGTGCGTCGCCTTTTGAGTTCAATGAAACATAATGCCAAGAAGGTATGGTGTTCAAGATATTATTAACGTTTACCGCCAAGATAATATCTTTTGTAATTTTCCAAGATGCACCTAAATCGAATACGATTTTTGTATCAAATTCTGTATTCAAGTTAGCATCAATACCATCTTGATGGAAAGTTGCCGGACCAAATACCGTACCGTTCAAATTAAAGCCGAATTTACCGATATAATAATCTCCGCCTCCGATAATTTTAAATTTCGGACGAGAAGTCAATAACAATGATTGTTGTGTTGCATCAAAAACACTTTGACCTGCATCCGAAATCAATTTTGGATTGATAACACCACCTGTCAAACCGCCATCTAATCCGCTTGTAAGCGTATAATTACCGGCTAAGTTTAATGACAATTTACCGCTACCTACCAATAAGTTTCGGTAACTGCTCACGAAATCAATACCGGATGTAGTTGTGTTGATACCATTGGTGAAGAAACTTACGCCCACGATACCGGCATTAGATAAAATTTTATCCAAATTAGCTGAAGCAGGAATACCACCCGGTGCAATGTTTGAACTTAAGATAATACGGTTTTTAAGTGCGATGTTATAATAGTCTAAAGTAACGCTGAAATTTTTAGTCGGGTTGAAACCAAGACCTAAAGTAATGTTCGTAGAGGTTTCAGGTTGTAATTTTGGTACTCCCAATAAAAATGCAGCCGGACTGACATTGTTTACTAAACCTTTTATTTGAATACCTTGACCCGGAACGAAAGATGCTTGAGATAATTGTTCGTAAATTTGGTGCAATGATGGTGCACGGAAACCCGATGAAACCGAACCACGAATAACGAATTTATCGTCTGCTAATTTGTAACGTGAACTTACTTTGTAGACAAATGCATTACCGAAATCGGAATATTTTTCTTGACGAACTGTTCCGTTAATCAAGAAATCTTTTGAAACATCCCAACCTAAGTCTACATAAGCACCAAAGTTGAAACGCGTAAAGTTACCCGCACTTGTAGTCGGAATGCCCGGGAAAGAGTCGGCAGTACCCGCTTTACCGTTTGAAGCTGTATCGCCCGCCATAATCGTAAATGATTCTGCACGATACTCAGCACCTATACCTAAAACTAAATTATCTAAAATAGATTTAGTGATATCTAAGTTGCCTACGTTATGCGAGAAACCATATCCACCTGTATGAAAGAAAGTCGGACTGTTTTCTTTCAAACCACGATTAATTGAATTGCTTACCGTGTACACTTGTTGGTTGCCACCGGTTGTAAAACTAACATCCGTTTTCCAACCATTCGATTCTGTTTTTAAACCAACTGTGCCATTGTAGTCATTTAAATCACCGATAAAATTCGGTACATAACCAACATAAGTTTGACCGGCAGGTGTTAGTAAACCATAATCAGTTGGTCTCCAATAGGGCGTACGATAGTTTGCAAAACTGTTTACTTTTTTGTAAACATAGGCTACATTGCCGTAAAGCTGTGTGTTTTTTCCTAAATCAACGCCGGCGTTGATTAAAAATTTTGCTGCTGATGTAGCAGGGCTACCGTTTATGTTACCCGCATCCGGATATTTTGCTAAAAATGCTTGTACAGTACTTAAGCTTGCACCAAAATCATTTGCATCACCCTGTGCATCAACAGTACCGGGGCGATTTGCTAAAGAACGATCCGATAAATCAATTGTATAATTAACAAATCCTTTTTCGCCTAAGTTTGCGCCGTTGTTTAAACTCACGCCGTAATAACCACCGTCGCCTTTGCCTGTTACACCAGCATTGATATTGAATGATCCATAATCGTAGCGATCTTTTAAAATAATGTTCATTACACCCGCAATTGCATCCGAACCGTATTGAGCGGAAGCACCATCGCGCAAAATCTCAACGCGTTTGATAGCATCAACCGGAATAGCTGAAATATCTGCACCTGTTTCACCGCGACCCGGTGATGTTTGAATGTAAATTAAAGAACTTGTATTTTTACGTTTACCGTTTATCAAAATCAAAGTACGGCTTGGTCCCATGTTACGAATTTCGTAAGGGTCAAGTAAAGATGTTGCATCATTAACAGGTGTCATTACCGTATTGAATGAAGGTACACGGTATTGCAAAGCTTTATCGAAAGTTTGCTGTCCGGTAGCTTTTAAATCAGCTGCACCGATTATGTCAATCGGAATCGGCGCGTCCGTTATCGTTCTTTGCGTGTTGCGGCTACCGACTGAAATCACGACTTCACTCAATTGGCTTGCCGCCGCTTCCATCGTTACATTCAAAACATTGGATGTTGGAATATCCGCTTCGGCTGTTGTATAACCTAAAAACGACATCACCAATGTATTGGCACCTGCCGGCACTTGCAAACTGAAAACACCGCTGCCATCGGTTTGCGTACCGATAGTCGTACCTTTTACAACGACGTTAACGCCCGGAATCGGCGAACCGTCTTTTTCAGTTATCGTACCCGTAACAACGCGCTGCGCGGTTGCCGAAAATCCGATAAACAGTAAAGCTGCTAAAATTTGGAAAATTTTTTTCATACAAAAACGAATCTGTTTAGAGAAAAATGATAAAATATTTATTGATAAAGTTCATTTAAGCGGGCTGAGTAAAAAAACTAATACACACTTAAAACCGTTTGAAAGCCGAATTGAAAAGGAAATTCGTTTGTAATTTTACTGAATTACAGAAATTTTTAAGTCTACGATAGCTAAGTCGATACAAATATTCTGCAAAAGTGAAAAGAAAAATTTCTAAATCGTATTTTTCAAATGTTTTTTTTTGCGAAAATTCGCAAAAGATATAAAATAGACATTTTCTAAGCTAAAAACGATACAAATTTTACTTTTTCGGAAATAATCGCACTAAAATTTCAATAAAAATAATTTTAACCGCGTGAAGATACGCGCGGCTTGTCGTATATAAATAACTGTATTTGTAAAAAAAATTTAACTTTCGAGGGTTTAAATATATTCATACCACCTAAAACAATTACCGCAATGCGCCGGACGAGAATTTTTTTTCCAAAACGTATTCAATTATGCGCTCATTCGGATAGAAAGGTTTGAGTTCGTCTAAACCCAAATGTTTTACGGCGACTTCTATTAAAGATGTCTGACTTTGGGTGTTGAACATAAGATCGGGTTCTTTTTCGGAGTCAAACGTTCTACGTCCTACGTCAGAATAAAATTTTCCCGCTTCGAGTAATACTTTTTCAGGTATTAAACCGATGAGTTCGGAACCGGTGACGCGCACGCCGTATTTTTGTGCCGATTTTTTACACGCTTCGAATGCCGTGTGTACGGAAGTTATGTTTATGTTCGTCAAATTCATGGATACTTGCGCGCGTTGATATTCCGGAATGTACCAACCGATAGCTTTAACGCATTTGAGAGATGAATTTTTAGAGATGAAAGATGAATTATGAGAGATGAGATTTGAATTGACGCTTAAATTCTCCTCTCTCCTCTTTCTACCGGATTCGCGCACATCCGCAGCAATTTCTTTAGCGATAGAAACATCTTGCGTATTCAAATTGACATTGTACGCAATTAAAAAATCGCGCGCTCCGATAACGGTTGTACCCGCTTTTAATGCTAAAGGAGTATGATTTTGATTTGAGGTTGAAAAATTATTACCGACCATCGACTTCTGCCCGCCGAAAAAATCCGGCAGCCATTCCGGTTGCAGTATTTTTTGTTGCAAACCTTCGTATTCACCTTTTCGGATGTCAGCTAAATTTTTTCTGTGTGGTAGGGATGCGGAATTTTCGTACAAATAGACGGGTATATTTAATTCATTTCCTACGCGGCGCGCTAATTTTTCGGACAGTTCAACGGTTTGTTCCATAGAAGTCCCCGACAACGGAACAAGCGGGCATACGTCCGTTGCTCCGATGCGCGGATGTACGCCCGTATGTTTTGTCATATCAATTAATTCTGAGGCAATTTTTATGGCTCGGAAAGCTGCTTCTATAACGGCTTCGGCGTTGCCGGCAAATGTGATGACAGTTCTGTTGGCTGCGAAGCCGATATCTGTGTGCAATATCTTGACGTGCTGCACACTTTCGATCGCCGCCGCAATTTTATTTATGATAGATACGTCGCGTCCTTCACTGAAATTAGGAACACATTCGAGCAACATTTACGTTTTTTTAATCCGATGACTTCAAATTAATTCAGGTCCGCGTATTCCGTAAATTTACCGTCGCTCCACAATCCCTCTAAGTCATAAAACGTGCGTGTATCGCGGTAAAAAATATGAACCATCGTTTCAAAATAATCCATTAACACCCATGTAGATTGCGTTCCGCCTTCAATATGCGCTGCCGTCGTTTGCAGACTCTCTTTTAAATGGCGGTAAATACTATCGGATATGGCGCGCACTTGCACGTTCGATTCACCTTCGCAAATAATAAAAAACCGGGCGGGTGCGTCATAAATTTTGCGCATATCAATGATGACGATTTTTTTTGCTTTCAGGTTTTGCATTCCTTCTACAATGGCATCATTGAGTTGATCTATCGTTACGATTGTCTTTTTTTGATAAGCTGCTTGCGTATTCAAATGAATTATTTAATGGTGAAAAATAGGTAAGTTAACTTGTTAGATAGTTGGTTAGTTTTTAGACAAGCCAAATATCCAACTAACCAACAAGTCAACTAAATACTTATATTTGTGCTTGAATTTTCTTTCAACACAAATTAAAGAACAAAATTAAGCATTTCAAAGTTTAATTGCTGTACTTCTTATTTTAAAAAATGAAAATCAACACAAAATTGATAAATTTTCGTTCAATTTAGAAAAATATTTAGCATTTAGCTTATACCTTTTACCTTTTAGCATTTACCGTTAATATTCATGGGCGAATTATCAAATCTGAATAAATATTTCGTAAAATACGGCGGCTTGCTGTGGAGCGGCGTTTTTTTCGTTTCCCTTTCCAATTATTTCCGAATTTTACAACCGCAAATGTTGCGCCGCGCCTTGGATTTGGTCGTGGACAACATCAGTTTTTATAAAACAACAAACGGTTTTGCTTTACAATCGGAATTGCACGGCATTTTGGCAAAAAGTTTATTCTTTTTCGGTATGACCGTCATCATTTTGGCTTTGCTGATGGGTTTGTTCATGTATTTCATGCGTCAAACAATTATCAGGATGAGCCGTTTGATTGAGTTCGACATGCGCGAAGAAATTTTCGATCATTACCAGAAACTCGATATTGCATTTTACAAACGCAACAGCACCGGCGATATGATGAGTCGCATTGTGGAAGACGTAAATAAAGTGCGCAATTATTTAGGTCCGACTATTTTATACGGTGCCAATTTGGTTTCGCTTTTTGTGCTCACGATTTATTCGATGGTGCAAGTAAGTCCGTCGCTCACTTTTTACAGTCTTATCCCGTTGCCTTTTTTGGTTCTGGGTATCTATTATGTGTCGCGGCAAATAAATTTACGCTCTACGCTCATTCAGTCTCAACTGTCCGATTTAACATCTTCGGCACAAGAAGCGTATTCGGGTGTGCGCGTCGTGAAAAGTTATGTGCGCGAAGCACCGATAGTAAAACATTTTGCCGGCGAAAGCGATGTATACAAAAATAAAACGATGAATTTGGCGCGCATAGACAACGCTTTTTTTCCGACGATGCTGCTGATGATTTCTCTGAGCGTTATCATCACCGTTTATGTCGGCGGATTGCAAGTGGTTTCCGGTAGCATTACGCCCGGAAATATTGCCGAGTTTGTTATTTACGTGAATATGCTCACTTGGCCCGTTACCTCTATCGGTTGGATTGCGTCGTTGTCGCAACAAGCCGCCGCTTCGCAAAAACGCATCAATGCGTTCATGAATACGGTGCCGGCAATCAGTGATCAGTGGTCAGTGGCCAATGGTCAGACAAATCCAAGTGCCAACGGAATTAACCAACTAATCAACCAGCCAATTAACCAACTCAGCGGTGACATTCAATTCAAAAACGTATCATTTATTTATCCGGATACGGATATTCAAGCCTTGAAAAACGTTAATTTTTCGGTGAAACGCGGCGAAAAATTAGCCATCATCGGCAGAACGGGTAGCGGAAAAACAACGATAGCCGATTTGTTAGTGCGTTTATACGATGTGACAAGTGGCGTAATATTAATCGGCGGTAAAGACATAAAAACTTATCCGTTATCGGTTTTGCGCAAAAATATCGGTTTTGTACCTCAAGACGTGTTTTTATTCAGTGATACCATTGCCGGTAATATTTCTTTCGGACGCGCCGATGCCGAACGTCCGGAAGTGGAACAGTTTTCAAAATTCGCGGCGGTGCATGAAGATATTCTCGGCTTGCCGCAACAATTCGATACGATGGTCGGCGAACGCGGCGTTACGCTTTCGGGCGGACAAAAACAGCGCGTCTCCATTGCGCGCGCGCTGATAAAAAAACCGGACATCGTGATAATGGATGATTCACTTTCCGCCGTAGACACCACGACCGAGCAAACGATTTTGGGTTATTTAACGGATGCGCTTGCCGATAAAACGAGTATTATAATTACGCACCGGATCTATGGTTTGCTTTCGTTCGATAAAATTATTGTATTGGATAACGGCGAAGTTGTAGAGCAAGGTACGCACGATACTTTGTTGGCGCAGCGCGGATATTACTACGATATGTATATGCGCAGTTTGATGACGCACGACGCGGTGAAAGCAAAATAAATACAAAGTGACAAAACAAAAAAGGCTGTTCGATGAATACATCGAACAGCCTTTTTTGTTTTATTTTATTTCGGTGCTTCTTCCACGCTTGTTATAAAATAAGAAGTTTCGCCGCGCCAGTCGAATTGTTTTAAATATTGTTTGTAATGCAGCGTTACCCGATTGCCTTTTGCTTCCGCCGTTTGAATGGCTTTAATAATATCGTCGTGGTCACGCTCCACCGAAAATTCCCAAACATTTCCGCCGTTTATAACCTGATTCATTTGAGTTTGGTCGCTTTGCATCGCAATACCGGACATTTGCAATTCGCCCTCCCAAGTTTTGAATGCAATACCTTTTTGACTAATTTTTCTGATAACACCCGTCCGCTCTCCGTCACTGTACGGAAAATAGAGCGCGAATAAGGTATAAGCAATACCCGCTAAAATAATCAGAGCAATGATCGTATACAATCGTCTGCGCCAATGCGACGGTTTAGGTGCGGGCGCACCGATGGTGTTGGTTTGTGTTTTATTTCCGAAAAGACCCATAGTTTAAAGAGTTTAAGGTTTTGTGAATTTTTATGGATGAAAGAAGGTATTCTTTTTGTAAAGATACGCCTTTGTAATAAATCGTGCTGATGAAAATTAATATTTTCGGAAAAAATTTAATCTTAGGGGATTTGTAAAAAATAGGTTACCCATATTTGGTGTTATATTTTCTTTAATCAAGGCAAAATTTTTTGAGAAATATTGGAATATTTAAAAACAATTTGCCGCAGAGTAAAGGAAATAGAATGTCTGAGACGGATAAGTTATTTTTTACAAATTCCCTTAACCTAATTTCACTTTTTCGGCATCATCACTGACCCAGTTTATTTCATCCCAGAGTATATCTTTCAATTCAACTAATCCTTTTTGCGCGACGGCGGAAATGAAAACGTGCGGAATATCGGGTGGTAATTCGGGTAAAATCATTTCCTGCATTTCATCATCAATCAAATCACATTTAGTAATGGCGATGACGCGCGGTTTATGCAACAATTCTTCGTTATACATTTCCAACTCGTGCAACAAAATACGGTATTCGTTGGCTATACCTTGCATGGTATCGCACGGAATTAAAAACAAAAGCACGGCATTGCGCTCGATGTGCCGTAAAAATCGAATCCCTAAACCTTTTCCTTCGTGTGCGTCTTCGATAATACCCGGAATATCCGCCATCACAAACGAACGGTGATCGCGATACGCTACAATACCCAAACTCGGTACTAAAGTCGTGAACGGATACGATGCGATTTCGGGTTTCGCTGCCGACAGCGTTGCCAACAACGTAGATTTTCCGGCGTTCGGAAAACCGACTAAGCCGACATCCGCTAAAACTTTCAATTCCAAAATAATCCAATTTTCCATTCCCGGCTCGCCCGGTTGAGCGTAACGCGGCGTTTGGTTCGTTGCCGTAGCAAAATGTTGATTGCCTTGTCCGCCCCGACCGCCTTTCAGCAATATGCGTTCTTCGTTGTGATGCGTTATTTCCTGCAATTTTTCGCCCGTTTCCGGATCTTTTGCCACAGTGCCGAGCGGCACTTCCACAATCATATCCGCACCGTCGGCACCGGTTTTGTTTTGTCCGCTTCCGCTTGTACCATCCGTTGCAAAAATATGTTTACGGAATTTAAGGTGCAACAAAGTCCATAATTGCGAATTACCTCTCAAAATAACGTTACCGCCGCGACCGCCGTCTCCGCCGTCCGGTCCGCCTTTCGGAATATATTTTGCTCTGTAAAAATGCAAACTGCCTGCACCGCCTTTACCGGAACGGAACATGATTTTTACGTAGTCTATAAAGTTTTCGTTAGCCATTTATTTACTGTTGGCTGTTGGCTATTGGCTATTAGCCATAAGCTATCAGCCAATAGCTAACAGCTATAATTATTTTTTTGTATTTAAAATCGTTATAACTTCATTCGTGATATCAAATTTATCATTCACGTACAGAAAATTGCTGCCACCCGCTTTCGAGTAACTCACTACATAATCATAACCTTTTTGAGTTTGCAAATCGGAGAGTACATCGTGAATACGTTTTTGCAGATTTTCATTGAATTTTTGCGACTCATCCAACAAATCTTTCGATTTTTTATCGCGGTCGGCAATCGCAGCTTGCTGTTTTCTTTGTAAATTCTGACCTTCTTGTTGCAGTTGCGCTTGCGCCACCAAACCTTTTTGTGCTTTTTCTTGCAGCGCGGACATTTCGTTCTGCAATTCGCGTCCTTTCGATTCCAACGACGCGCTCAAGGCTTTTTCTCGTTGCTCGAACACCGATTTTTGTTCTTTGAACCATACATATTTTTCTTGCAATGAATCTAAATTTACGAACACAACGCGCGCACTTGCCATACTCGCTTGCGCCGCAACGCCGGCATCTTTTATCACGGTTGCGGGCGTAGAAGTTTCCAGATTTTTACAATCGGAAAAAAAAATTCCGGAAAAAATTATTGAAGCGAAAAGAAAATTTTTTTTCATTTTTATTTTTATTTTTTTTTGAAATTTATTTTAGGGAAATTTATTTTTAATTACAACTCTGAATTCTTTCCGAAAAAAAGTTTTTCCTGTAAAAATCACGCTACCTCATAAAAACTTTTCTCGAAGGGCGAATTTCGAGCGAAGCGGTAAGCATCCCGGAAATAGTTATCACTACACTTTTTACGGCAAGAAAATTTTTGCAAATGTAACTCAAAATAAAATGAATGAACGAGATGTCCGGAAAAATGCCGTGTTTAGCGAAAAATTATTTTGTTGGACACCGTAATATTCGGCGGTTTAAGATAAAGCGGTGCGTATTCGGCTAAATCAACGAAATTTTTTTCTCGAAAAAATCGGGCTGTATCGGCGCACATCATATCGGCAGTCGGAAAAATATCGGTATCATAAAACGCTATATTTTTATTTTCAAAAAGCGAAACCGCTTTTTCGGCACCGAATCCGCAAAGAACAATTTTTTTTCTGCCTTCAATTAATGCGTCGAAACTATTTTCGGTCAGTATAAGAGCGTGTGGCGGTGATAATGTTTCGGTTTTTTTATCCCTAAAAGTATAAAAACCGGTGTACACTTCCATACGCCGCGCATCGAACATCGGACAATAAACGGCGTTTTCATCTTGTAACGCAGCAAAAATTTTTTCCGCTAACATTTTCAAACTATCTACCGCTATCAATGGAATATCCAACGAAAAACACAAACCTTTTGCCGTAGAGACACCGACACGCAACGAAGTATAAGAACCCGGTCCGTTACTGATCGCGATCGCCGCCAAATCGGTGTATAATATATTTTTATCGCGCAAACACGCATCAATCATCGGCATCAAAACGGCGGCGTGACTTTGTGCGAACTGCGCTTTTTCAATTAGGATATATCCGTCTAAATCACAGACGCACACCGAACACATTTTGTTCGAGGTTTCGATGTTGAGTAAAAAAGCAGGCGGTCGCATGGTCATATTTATTTTTAAGGAATGAAATTTTAATAACGTACTAATTTTGAGATTTTATTCCTGAGCCGTAAAATTGCGATAAAAAAGATTAATTTTGAATAATTCTAAAAACTATCCGCTCATAACGTCTAACTCCTAACTAATTATTAGCTTTGCGCCACAAAATTATTTTATAGCAATAACAATTAAAATTTACCCGACATGATTATTGGCGTACCGAAAGAAATAAAAAGCAGCGAAAACCGCGTTGCGCTCACACCGGGCGGTGCATTAGAATTGGTAAAACGCGGGCATGAAGTCTACGTTCAGACAGAAGCCGGCGAAGGTTCGGGTTTCGATGACGAAGAATACGCAGGTGCTGGTGCGAAAATTTTACCGGATATAGAATCCGTTTACAAAATTGCAGAAATGATAATGAAAGTAAAAGAACCGATTCGCCCTGAATATAAACTTATTCGGAAAGGTCAATTGCTGTTTACTTATTTTCATTTCGCATCAAGTGAAGAACTCACGCACGCGATGATAAAAAGCGAAGCCGTATGTTTATCGTATGAAACAGTGGAATTACCGGATCGATCGCTGCCGCTTTTAATTCCGATGAGCGAAGTAGCGGGCAGAATGGCGATACAAGAAGGCGCGAAATTTTTGGAAAAACCCGTTAAAGGGCGCGGCGTTTTGCTCGGCGGTGTACCGGGTGTACCGCCCGGAAAAGTTTTGGTGTTGGGCGGCGGTATTGTCGGTACGCAAGCAGCAAAAATGGCGGCAGGATTGGGCGCGCAAGTCACTTTGCTTGATGTCAACTTAAATCGTTTGCGTTATTTAAGCGACATAATGCCTGCAAATGTCATCACGATGTATTCAAGCGAATATAATATCCGACAATTGATACGCGATACGGATTTAATTATCGGTGCTGTACTCATTCCCGGTACTAAAGCACCGCGACTTATCACGCGCGATATGCTCAAACTCATGCGACCGGGAACTGTTATGGTAGATGTGGCAGTGGATCAAGGCGGTTGTTTTGAAACCACACACGCCACAACGCACGAATCGCCGACGTATATTATTGATCACGTCGTACATTATTGCGTTGCGAATATGCCCGGTGCCGTGCCTTACACGTCAACGATTGCGCTTACGAATGCGACGCTGCCTTACGCACTGCAATTGGCGGATAAAGGTTGGAAAAAAGCCTGTGCCGATCGCAATGATTTAAAACTCGGTTTGAATGTCGTGAACGGAAAAATTGTTTACAAAGGCGTTGCGGACGCTTGGAAAATGGAATTTCACGACGTAGCGGAAGTTTTGAATTAAAAGACTTGTTTCTTTATTGAAAATATAGGATAAAAATAATTTTCGCGCCTTCGGTGCTAGAAAAAGAGGGCATGGATGCAAAAGAATTTTTTATTTTTTTTTACGGCTTTGCCTCAAATAAAAATAAAAAATTCTTTTGCCTCCTGTAAAGTCCCTTTTGCGGCGTAGCGGCGAAATTTTATAAATTAAATTCTGCATTTAATTTTTTCTAAAAAATAAGTCTAATCAAGAAAAAACTTACTAATTTTATGAGTCTTTTAACTATCGGAACTGTCGCATTCGACACGATTGAAACCCCATTCGGTAAAGCGGAACGTATTGTGGGCGGTTCATGCACGTTTATCAGTATGGCGGCGGCTTATTTTACAAAAGATATTAAATTATGCGCCGTTGTCGGCGGTGATTTTCCGCAAAGCGAACTCGATTATTTGACGCAGCGCGGCGTGGATTTGGAAGGTTTGCAAATAAAAAAAGAAGAGAAATCTTTTTTCTGGCACGGACGTTACCATAAAGATATGAATGGACGTGATACGCTGGAAACGCAATTGAATGTACTTGCCGAATTTAATCCGGTTTTGCCCGACAGTTACAAACACACGTCTTTTTTGATGCTCGGTAATTTAACGCCTGATGTACAGATGAGTGTGATCAGTCAAATGACCACCAAACCGAAATTTATTGCGCTCGACACCATGAATTTTTGGATGGACATTGCTCTAAAAAGTTTACTTAAAGTATTGAAAAAAGTAAATTTGCTGATTATTAATGACGAAGAAGCGCGTCAGTTGAGCGGTGAACAATCCATGCGAAAAGCGGCAACCAAAATTTTAACGATGGGACCGAAATTTCTCGTCATAAAAAAAGGAGAACACGGTGCGATGTTGTTTCATAAAACCGAAGTGTTCTATGTACCGGCTTTACCTTTAGAAGAAGTTTTTGATCCGACGGGTGCGGGAGATACTTTTGCCGGCGGTTTTATGGGTTACTTAACCGCTAACGGAAAACCGACATTCGAGAATATGAAACGCGGCATCGTCTACGGTTCAGCAATGGCTTCTTTTTGTGTAGAAAAATTCGGAATTGAAGGCTTGAAAAACTTAACACAAGAACAAATAAATTCCCGAGTTACCCAATTTACCAAAATGGTGAAAGTCAAAATTTGAGGAATGAACCATCGCCGCCGCACGGATACTTTAATTTACACCATTGCTGATTTTTTTTCGGCAATGGCGGCGTGGGCGTGTTTTTTTTTATACAGAAAATGGTTTGCCGAAAAAATCGGATTCGGGCATTGGGAAGTGTTGCATGATTGGAAATTTTGGGCAGGCATCCTTATTATTCCTACCGGTTGGTCTTTATTTTACGCACTTTTCGATAATTACAGAGATATTTATCGCCTCTCGCGTTTGGATACCATTGCACGAACTTTTTTTTTAAGTTTCATCGGCGTTTTGTTTTTATTTTTCGCGCTCCTTTTAGACGATGTGATGACCGACCGACCGACTTATGCGCGGTCTTTTTTAATTCTTTTGCTGCTGCATTTTTTTATTACCGTCACCGTGCGTATGATTTTGCTTACCCGCGCCAGTCGGCGATTGAAATCGAATGAAGTGACTTTTAATACCCTCATCATCGGCGGCAATCAAAATGCTTTGGATTTGTATGAAGAAATTGCCAATCGCGGAAAAGGTTTGGGATACAAATTTATCGGCTTTATCAATTCCAACGGCAACGGCAAGCAGGTTTTAGAAAACTTTCTGCCGCAAATAGGTACGGTTTCGGAAATGAGTCAGACTATCCGAAAACAAAATATCGAAGAAGTCATCGTCGCTATTGAAACTTCCGAACACAATAAACTCAAACAAATATTAGACGTATTATTCGATTTCGGTGATAAAATTTTGATAAAAGTGATACCGGATATGTACGATATTATGCTCGGCACCGTAAAAATGAATCATCTTTACGGTGCGGTACTGATAGAAATAAAGCAGGAAATAATGCCGACGTGGCAAAAAATCTTGAAACGCTTTTTCGATGTAACGATGAGTATTTTCGGTTTATTGATTCTGAGTCCGTTATTTTTGTATATTATAATGCGCGTAAAAATGTCATCTACCGGTCCCGTTTTTTATCGTCAGGAACGCATCGGTATCAACGGAAAACCGTTTATGATTTTTAAATTCCGCTCCATGTATACCGATGCGGAAAATAAAGGACCGCAACTCAGTCGCACCGGTGATGATCGCTGTACTGCTTGGGGTGCAACGATGCGCAAATGGCGTTTAGACGAATTACCGCAATTTTGGAATGTACTCAAAGGCGATATGTCGCTCGTAGGTCCTCGTCCGGAACGACAATTTTTCATCGAACAAATCATGCGCCGCGCACCGCATTACAAGCATCTTTTGAAAGTGCGCCCGGGTATCACGTCGTGGGGGCAAGTGAAGTACGGTTACGCTTCAACGGTAGATGAAATGATTCAACGTTTGAAGTTCGATATTCTTTACATCGAAAATATGTCGCTGCTGCTTGATTTTAAAATTCTTTTTTATACGCTTGTAGTATTGATGCAAGGGAAGGGTAAATAATAAAATTTTTCGGACCCATAAACGACCCAACTGAAATGAAATTATCGTGTCTTATCGTGGATGACGAACCTTTGGCGCGACAGTTGCTTGAGGAATACATAAAAAAAATTCCGCAAATCGATTTGCTCCATTCATGCGGCAATCCGGTGGAGGCAATTGAAATTTTGCGTAAGAACACCGTTGATGTCTTATTTTTAGATATTCAAATGCCGGAGATAACGGGTATTTCTCTCTTAAAAATTCTTCAAAAAAAACCCTATATCGTACTCACGACCGCTTATTCGGAATATGCATTAGAAGGTTACGAACTCGACGTGACGGATTATTTGCTCAAACCCATTACTTTCGAGCGTTTTTTGAAGGCGATTGAAAAAGTGCAACGTTTAGCAACCGCGAACGAAGTACCAACCGAAACCGTTCAAGATACAAGTTCGCAGTTAACGGAAACCGCACCTGCTTATATATTCGTGAAAGACGGCACTAAATTGGTAAAAATAAAACTCAATGAAATCATGTACGTAGAAGGTTTGAAAGATTACGTGAGTATTTATACACCCACCCAAAAAATAGTATCTTTGCAGCGCATAAAAAATTTGGAAGAGCAATTACCGAAAACTGAATTTGTGCGCATTCATAATTCTTATATAGTGGCTTTGAATTGGATTGATGCGATACTAAAAGAAAAAGTACAAATCGGAAATGTTTTTCTGCCGGTGAGTGATACATACCGCAAATCTTTCAAAGATTTTATTGACCGAAATCATATTCGCCTTGAATAATTAGAAGAGAGGAGTTAAGAATGGAGAGATTTTTTAAATTCTGCGGCAAAAAAATTTATCAACTTATTCAATCAGAATAGTGTTATATTTGTTGAACCTGAAAATTAACCGTTCATTCGCTCATCATTCATCGTTCCATAAAAAATGTCGCACAACAATATAGAAGAAATCATTAAAGAAGTAATTAAAATATTTTCGGCGCATTTAGAAAAATCTGCTTTTCGCAAAACGCCCGAACGTTTCACGATTCTGGAAGAAATATACCGGCGCGAAGACCACTTCGATGCCGAAGCGTTATACGTTCACATGAAAAACAAAAATTATCGCGTGAGCCGTGCCACCGTATACAACACACTCGAACTTTTAGTGAATTGCGACTTGGTGCAACGCCATCAATTCGGAAAAAACTTGGCACTGTATGAAAAAAGTTACGGGTTTAAACAGCATGATCATGTTATTTGCATCGAGTGCGGCAAAGTCGTTGAGTTTTGCGATCCGCGTATCCAACAAATAAAAACGATGGTCGGAGAGTTGCTTAATTTCCATATTTCACACCACGCCTTAAATTTGTACGGTGCGTGCGGCACTTGCAAAAAAGAAAAAGAATTGATGGAAGCAAAAAAAACCGCAGTGTCAATATAAATATTTTAAGTTTACCGTAATCAGCATTAATTTTGCAGCAGATAACCGGTAGCAAGCAATGTTCGGTTACAATTAAAATAAAATCATGAAATCAATAGTCTTATCCGTTTTTTCTTTTTTTTGCATTTTATCGGTAGGAGCGCAAAAACCGGTATCCGACATCACCGTAACTTGTCAGTTTGAAAATTGTTCGGTCGTTGACTCTTTCGCATTGTACGAGATAAACGGATTGATGCAAAATAAAATCGCTTCCGCCAAATTAGATGCAAAAAGTGTTGCTACATTTAAAATACCGCGTTTATCGGCATCAAAATTCTTCGGCTTAGCTGTAAACGGCGATGCGCAACATTTGAAATTACTTTTGCTCGGCACCGAGGACAACGTAAAAATAACAGGTCCTTGTTTCGACATGACGCAAGCGAAAGCCGGTAACTCGAAGATAAATACCGGTTACGATGACGCTATCGCCAAATCGAATGCACTGAAAGAAGAAACAAATTCGATTGTTCAAGATTATCAAAAAAACTACAGTGATGTGGCAAAACGCACGCAAAACGAAGCGCGTTTATTTGTTACGGACAAGAAAAAACGCGATTTGCTCAACGAATTGAAAAAAACAAATCCTCTGGCTGAAAAAATATTGGCATTAGAGACATATACGAGTTACCAAAACGATCCGAAAAAAAATGATTTCGCTTCCGAGATAGATTACTTCGGTAAACAATATTTTCAATACGCCGATTTATCGGATACGGTTTACAATCAAGTACCGCTACTAACGAGTGCCATGCGCAACTACGTGAACGTGGTAACGATACGCGAATTGAAATTACCGAAAGAAACGCAATCAAAATATATTGACGATATTCTGAACCGTTTACCCGCGCAAAGCCAAGCCTATAAATTTGCTTTGAGCGGTGTATTAGCGTCTTTGATGGAAAAACAAAGCGCACTGATTCTTAACTACGGTGACCGATATTTAAAAACGTATCCGAAAGATGATCAAAATTTTTTGGCAACGCTCGCGCAAACCATAAATAATATGAAAACGCAAATGGTGGACGTTCCGGCACCTGAAATCATTCAATCCGATACTTCCGGTGCGATGCGTAAATTGAGCGACTTGAAAGGTAAATATGTTTTGATAGATTTTTGGGCAAGTTGGTGCGGTCCGTGTCGCCGAGAAAATCCGACGGTGGTAGCAATGTATAAAAAGTATCACGAAAAAGGTTTTGAAGTATTCAGCGTCAGCCTTGATCGCGATAAACAATCTTGGATAAATGCCATCAATCAAGACGGCTTATTGTGGGCAAACCACGTGAGCGACTTGAAAAATTGGGGCAACGCCGCCGCCGCTACATACGGCGTACAAAGTATTCCGCGCACGGTGCTTGTGGATAAAGACGGAAATATAGTGGCGCACAATTTGCGCGGCGAAGAATTGGAAAAACGTTTAAAAGATATTTTCGGAATGTAGGATTAGAAGTATGAGGTATAAAATATGAAGTATTTTTTTGTGGTTGAAAAATTTTCATTCACATTTCGTATTCGGTTCATCTTTTATGAAATTTTTTTTACTACTCTTTTTTTTGGTTTGTACTTGTTCCGTATCGGCACAAAAGATGATAACTGCCGATAATAAAAATTGGACCGATGTCACAAAACTCGATAAAACTATCGTAACAGATATACGTTATGCAACGACCAATAATTTTACGCAAACCAAAATTTATGATTGCGGCAAATGTTATCTACGTCCGGAAGTAGCAAAAGCGATCGCGGAAGCACAGAAAATAGTGCGGCAAAAAGGTTACGGCGGTTTCAAAATGTTCGACTGTTATCGTCCTCAACTGTATCAGCAACGATTGTGGGAAAAAAAACCGGACAAAGATTACGTTACACCCCCAAAAAAAGGTTCGATGCACAGTCGCGGCAGTGCCGTAGATTTAACTTTACTCGATAAAAACGGCAACGAAATAGATATGGGAACACCTTACGATACTTTTTCCGATAAAGCACATTACGATTATCAAGACCTACCGAAAGGAATTTTAACTCAGCGTCAATTTTTGCGCCAAACACTCGAACAAGCCGGCTTCAGTGGTATTCGAACCGAGTGGTGGCATTTTTCTTACAACGTCAAACAATACAAATTATCCGGCATGCTATGGCAATGCGATGACGTTAAATAAGATAAAAAAATCTTTCACATAATGCCCGAAAAAAAACTGCCCGCCCACGTACACGGGCGAGCAATCTCCATTATAATCCCATAAATTTTGCCGTTAAAAACATTTCTTAAAAACTTCCGACGGATATTTTCTCCTATACTGTGTCACAATACTTTGAAATAGTAATGTAAAAAGCCGGTAAGGGATATTAAATTTGTATTATTATCGATGGTTCTTTTATGAAAAATTAATCATGAAAAAATCATTCAATCACTTCAATCATTTGTTCAAAAACTTAACGACAACTTTATCGGAAACGGTATTACAGGTTTTCTTTTTTACGAAAACATTACGGGCTTTTCCGGCTAACTTTTTCTTTTAATAATTGCATAAAACAAATTGCGTATTCGGTTAGTACACTAAAAAGTTAAAAATCAATATTTTATATCTACCGGCATAGGTTTTGCTCTTTCAATAAGACAATCGTAATTAAAATTAAAAATCAAAATCAAAAAATGAAATAAATTTAGGTTAGTGCTTTAGAAAACTTGCAATTCAACATTTTAACCAAATCTATGAGAAAATTAATTCCGAGTGTGCTGGCAGGCATACTGTCTTTGCTTGCATTTTTATCTTTCACCCCCGATGCCGCGCAACTGTATGTTGAAAAATATGCGTCGCTGGCAATTCAAGAATCCGTAAAAAGCGGTATACCCGCAAGTGTTATTTTAGCGCAAGGCATTTTAGAATCGAACGCCGGAAATTCAGAACTCACGCGCCGATCTAACAATCATTTCGGTATAAAATGGATTGACGGTATGCCTTACGAACATACAACGGCTTTAGATGATGACTATGACAAATTGTCCGGAAAAAAAATACCGTCAAATTTTGTAGTGTATAGTTCTACGGAAGCATCGTTTCAGCATCATACGAATTTTTTGATGCGTTATCCGCGTTACCGTCCTTTGTTTAAGTTATTGCGCACCGATTATGCCGGTTGGTCGAAAGGTTTACAGGAGTGTAATTATGCTACCGAAAAAAATTACGCCAATTCGCTCGTGAATTTAATTAATAAGTACAAGTTGGACAATTACGATATTCCGGCAATGCTGGAACCTGACGACGAACAAGAGAATAAAAACTCGAACATAAGTAACTATGTTGCTCCGTTAAATGTGCAACCGATACCGGAAAAGCAACCGCAAAAAAAGATTACGAACAATACAATGACTTATACAAGTGCGTACATAATTGATAATGCAGCAGATGCTGGAGATAATTCGGAAGGGCTTTTTGAAATAGTTTCTGCTTCTGCTTCGACTAAAAATATCGATAGAACCCGTTTGAAATCCTTGAAAAAACAATTTCAACCGACACAAGAAGCAGAAGGTTTGTATGAAATAGAGTCGAGTACTACGCGCACGGCGAAAAAAAATAACTTCCGGTAATATCATCGGAAACTGCTCGGATGAATTATTACAATTTTAACCATTACACACCAAAGGCAGCTTGCTCACGACAGGCTGCCTTATTTTTTTTATGCACTAATAACTGACGTGTTGTTTTACGTGCGTCGTAATATCATCGCCTTCGGGATGTAAAACGGCGTGCATATTTAATTTTTTTGCCGCTTCGATATTTGCGGGCATATCATCGAAAAAAAGTGTTTCTTCCGGATTCAGACCGGCATCTTTCAAGATAAATTCGTAAATATCGGAATTCGGTTTGCGTAAATTGATGAGGTGCGAATAATAAGGTTTATGAAAAAAGCGCGTTTCAAAATCGTTAATGTCGTACATGGTTTTCAAATAACCGTGTACAAATTCCAGATGCGTGTGATTGGTATTGCTGAGTAAATAGACGTTGTAGTTTTTTTTCAGTGCCGCCAACATTTCCAAACGCGCTTTCGGAATATGCAACAACATCGCGTTCCAAGCCTCTTTCAAACTTCTGACGGAAACAGGCGCATCGGTAGCTTTACGCAAGGTTGCGAAAAATTCTTCTTCCGTCATGCGTCCGATTTCATACGCGATAAAAATATCTTTATCGGGACTTATTTTGCTTAAATTTTTTTCAAAATCTTCGCCGAGTAAATGTTTGAACGACTGCCACGTGCGCGGAATATCTAAATCCATGATAACGTTACCGAGATCGAAAATAATATTTTTTATTTTTTGCATGATGTAGGAATAATTTTTTTGGAAAAAAAATAAAAATAAAAAAAAATCGCACAAGAAATTTTTTCGAGTGCGATTTTTTTATTTTGAAGAATATTTTTTCTGTAAAAAATACAGTGATAAAATATTTGTTGAAGTTTAATATCCCGAATCTCGCAGTATTTAAAATCCTGCGAGAGTTTCTATCAAAAAAATACTTTCTTAAACTCTTCTTCTATCCACTAAAAAAGAATATTTGTGTGTATTTTTCAGCGCTATACCGGTGCCGCGTACGACGGCTCGCAAAGGATCGTTCGCTACGTGTACCGGCAATTTTGTTTTGGCGGCAATGCGTTTATCCAATCCGCGCAAAAGTGCACCGCCTCCGGTCAAATACAAACCGGTTTTATAAATATCGGCAGCTAATTCGGGCGGCGTCGTTTCCAACGCTTTCAGTATTGCATCTTCTATTTTGGAAATACTTTTATCAATCGCGTGAGCCACTTCGCTATACGATACGGTCACTTGTTTCGGAATACCCGTCATTAAATCACGACCGTTAACGGAATAGTCTTCGGGCGGATTGTCCAACACCGGCAAAGCGGAACCGACATTTATTTTTATTTGCTCGGCTGTACGTTCACCGATAAGAATATTGTGTTGGCGTTTCATATAATTCACCACATCGGTCGTTAATTCGTCGCCGGCAATGCGGATGGATTGATCGCAAACAATACCGGATAAAGCAATTACCGCAATTTCGGTTGTGCCACCGCCGATGTCAATAATCATGTTGCCGACAGGTTCTTCCACATCTAAACCGATACCGAGCGCGGCTGCCATCGGTTCGTAAATTAAATACGTTTCTTTTGAATCTACGTGGTCTGCCGATTCAAACACAGCGCGTTTTTCTACTTCCGTGATGCCGGACGGAATGCAGATAACCATTTTCATGTGCGTAAAAAAGCGGCGACGCGCCCCCGTCATTTTTATAAAACCTTCTATCATACTTTCCGCCGCCTGAAAATCGGCGATGACACCATCTTTCAACGGGCGAATGGTTTTAATATTATCGTGTGTTTTTTCGTGCATCTGCATCGCTCGAGTGCCAACGGCGATAGTTTCGCCTGTTTTTTTGTTAATGGCAACTATAGATGGTTCGTCAATCACGATTTCATCATTCTGAATAATGAGTGTGTTGGCAGTTCCGAGGTCAATGGCTAATTCTTGCGTAAAAAATCTGAAAAGTTTAAACATTATATGTGCGATGTTTCAAATTCTGAAATCGGGTGTGTGTGCAGCAAACGGCATTCGTCGTGACGATTTTTATCGGAAAAATAAATTTTGGTCTTGAAAATCCGATTTGCCGTCAATAATTATCCGTTATTCTGCTGATTTTTGTGCAAAGGTAGTTATTTTATACCTGTAACTATTAATTTTTCTACAAAAAAATCTTTATCCACGATTAATTCTTTCGCGCCGGTTTTCATTTTTTGCCAAACAGTCGTCGGGTGTAACCAAGTCGGTGATATATTTTTATCGAAAAAAACTTTTACGGGCATATCAAAACCTTCGGTACAATTCGCCCAACGATACTGCAAATGATTGTGAGCGAGTTGATATTCCAAAACCGGAATTTTGGTCGTGCGCAGATATTGGTCAAAAACTTTGTTGAGTTTTTTTCCGGACTTTTCCGAAATATAATTTTCAATTTGCGCTGTGGTCACGGTTTGATGATAAAAATTTTTATTCAAACCGCGCAAAATGCTGCGCCACAACGCATCATTATTCACTATTTGCCGAATCGTGTGCAACATATTCGCGCCTTTATAATACATATCATTAGAGCCTTCGTTATTAACGCCGTAATGTCCGATAATTGGTTTATCGTTTTCAACAGATTTTCTCGTACCGATTACGTATTCCGCACCGGCTTTTTTTCCGTAATAAAACTCCGTGAACAAAGATTCGCTGTACGCGGTAAAACCTTCGTGCAACCACATATCGGCGATGTCTTTGGAAGTAATGTTGTTGCCGAACCATTCGTGACCGGATTCATGCACAATAATAAAATCCCATTTCAATCCCCAACCCGTACCGGATAAATCTCTACCCAAATAACCGTTCTCGTAATGATTGCCGTAAGTGACAGAACTTTGGTGTTCCATGCCGAGATACGGTACTTCCACCAGTTTATAACCGTCTTCATAAAACGGATACGGACCGAACCAATATTCAAACGCTTTAAGCATTTGAGGTACTTGCTTGAATTGTTCGCGCGCTTTGGTTTCATTTTCTTTCAGAACATAATAATTCAGGGTTAGATTTCCTTTTTCGCCGGCGTAATTATCTGAAAAATGAGCATAATCTGCAATATTCAGATTCACGCCGTAATTATTTATCGGTTCCATTACGTGCCACTCGAAAGTTTTTGTACCGTCGTTATTATTTGTTTCCGCCGTCAATCTACCGTTTGAAACTTCGGTTAAAGTATCCGGTATCGTGACGGTTATGTGCATCGAATCGGGTTCGTCGTATTGGCTGTCTTTGCAGGGCCACCAAACACTTGCACCCAAACCCTGACAAGATGTAGCGACAAACGGTTTTTGTTGTGCATCGGTTTTCCAAGAAAATCCGCCATCCCAAGGTGCGTTCACGGCAGTTTTAGGTTTACCGGAATAATAAACGGTAACGGATTGATGTTCCCCGACTTTTTTGAACGCGCCGGTTTTTATAAAATATGCATTTTTTCCGGCTTTATAAAATTCCAAAACTCTACCGTTTTGTTCGGCTTTTTCCAAAATCATCGGTTCCTGCAAATCAATTTGCAGTTCGTTGTTTTTGTTTTTGTCGAGTACAGTATATTTTACGGTATTGCTGCCACTGATGGTTTGATTTTTCAGATCCACTTTTATTTTCAAATCATAAAAAGTGAGATCCCACCAAGCGCGTTGCGGTGTTATGCTACCGCGCAGCGTATCGTCGTGTGTAAATGTTTTTTCGTTTTGGCAATAGGCAGTACTGACAAACGAAAAAACAAGCATCCCTAAAAAAAGTATTTGTTTCATGTAAAAGTGTTTGAGGATGAAATCTCAATAGGGTACTAATTTTAAACTATTTTTTTGTCGTTAGAAAAACCTTATTTTCAATCAAATATTCCCGATATTTTCTTAAAAATAAAATCTCTCAATCAAAAAAAATAATCAGCCCAAAATTAGTACCTTATTAAAATTTCATTCCTAATAAACGAAACCGATGGAAGCATCGTTTCAAACAGTACAACGAAAATAATTTTTTTTTGTGATACTGCAAAGCGAAAAAGGTTTTTTTATTTTCGATAAAATTCAGGTATAAAAAAAGCGGTGATGCGCCGGAAGCGCATCACCGCAAGAAAATTCATAAGCCTCAATTCACAATTCTTAATTTCATACTGTCTCAGAAAAAGTTTATTATATTCTTTTGCTGCCTTTCAGTTCAATCTGCAATTGTTTCAACGCATCAAGTTTACCATCAACGATCAATTGCGCTTGTTCCGCCCAAGTGGAAGGGTTCATCATTTGTAATCGATTTTTTCTCAAAATCAATTTCAGGTTTTCCGTATCAGCGACGGATAAATTTTTAAATGTTATAATACTGTTTTCGTTCAGTATATGCGCGACTTTTTTTCCGATACCCTCTATTAAAGTCAAATCGTTCGTAGAATAATCCACCGCATCTGCAGTCTTCATTACCGGTGCGATTTTTTGTACTCTTTCAGCCGGTGGCGGCGTAGCGGCAACAATTTTTATGGTTTGAACAACCGGTGCGGATTTTAAGGTATCGGGTTTGCCTTGCGGCGGCAAAATGGGAGAGTTCGGTGCAGTATCTACTGTTGATTTTTGTACGACCGATTGTTTTTGCTTTTTATGGTCGTTTTTCTTTTCCGCCGAAGTGTGTTCCGGTTGAACACTTTTGTGACCTTCCGAATGAATTTTTGCGTCCGTTATTTCTTTGCGTCCTTGTTTTTTTTCCTTGATTTTTTCGTTTTTATCGACGTGTTTTTTTTCCTTATCTGCGTTTTTTTTCAATTTTTCAGGATGAACGAAGGATACATTAGTATTTTGAGTAGGATTTTTTGCGTGTGCTTTTCCTTCCGATGACGTTGTAACGGTATGTTCTTCGGTTAAAGCACCGGCGTGTTTAAGCGCGTGTTTCCACTGAAATTCGGCTAATTTGTACACGGCTATCAGCGATTTATGTTTGTGTTTCGCTTTGAGGTATTTCAGATGTAAGATTTGCAATTCAAAATTGCCCGTACTTTTTTGTTCGGCTTTCTTGAATTTTTTTTCTGCTTTTGTTCTTTTCTTTTTTGCGACTTTGCGCGCTGTTTTGGCAGTTTCGAAAATTTGCTGTAAAAGCTCAGAATTTTTCGGTATGCTGTCGAATGCAGTCATAATTTTATGATTTTTAATTTAACAATTACTTAATATTAAAAACTTGATACTGCAAAGAAAAAACATAAGTTGCACTTTCAATGTTAATTTTTTTTTTAGAAATTCATTTCGGGTATTTTTTTCGGTTTTAAAAGACGGAGTGTGGTAAAAAAGTAAAGCGGTGAAGAAAATTATCCTTCACCGCTTAATTATAAAAGTGAATACTGAGTAAATTTAGAGTAAAAACCGAAAATTCTTTTAACCTTTATTTTGTAATCTATGCTTAAATAATTTAATACAAACCTTATGCCACGATTGTCCGAATTTAAAACGTGCAGTGTTATTGATTCCAGATTTTCCAACCAGCTTCGGCTTGAATATGCAGCATATCGAGTCCGTTTTTTACTTTTGCACCGTACTGCGCACTGCGCTTCAAAAATAAAGTTTCGGTTGGGTTATACACCAGATCGTATAAAAAATGATATGTACTCAGGTGTTGATATAAAATCGGCGGAAAAGTTTCGGTATGCGGCGACATGCCGAGTGGTGTAGTATTAATGATAAGGCGGTATTTTTGCATCACCTCCGGCGTGAGGTCATCATAAGTCAAATAATTTTTTGTTTTGTTGCGCGATACATACAGAAACGGAATTTGGTTTTGATGCAAAACAAACTCCACACCTTTCGCCGCGCCGCCTGTGCCGAGTATGAGGGCTTCTAAATTTTTTTCATCGCCGATAAGTGCTTGCAACGATACACCGAAACCGATGACATCTGTATTAAAACCTTTTAATTTTCCGTTTTCGATCGCAATGCAATTGACTGCGCCGATTTTTTCGGCATCCGCATCCATATAATTTAAAAACGGCACAACTTGTTCTTTGTAAGGAATCGTTACGTTTAATCCGACGAGTTCCGGATGCCGAACTAAAATCTCGGACAAAAATTTAATATTTTTAATCGGAAAAAGTTCGTATCGCCATTGGTCGGCGATGTGTAAGGCTTCAAATTTTTCCGTAAAATATTTTTTAGAAAAAGAATGCGACAACGGATAACCGATGAGTCCGAGTAGTTTCATATTTGGGTTTTGGATTTTAGATTTGGGTTTTAAGCATTGGGCTTGGGACGTTGAATTTTGGACTTTCAGTTTTTTATAAATCCGAAATCTAAAATCTATTTCCCTAATTCCGTAATTTTTCGAAATAAATCATCTTCTCCGCCCGCTAAATATCCTTTGTGTTGGTACAAAATTTTTCCGGTTTTATCCAAGATAAATAATTGCGGCAATCCGTTTAGCGCACCCGGCATAACGAGCGGAAATTCTCGCCGCACATCTACGTAAGACGCAAACTGCCAATTTTCTTTTTTCGGAACCGCCATCGCTGCCGCTTGCCTTTCGTCGAAATCAATGGAAACTGCGATTAAATTAAAATCGGAAAATTGTTTTTGCCATGCCTCCCATTTTTGGTTATACGCTTTCAGTTCGGTACGACAAGGTCCGCAAGTAGTTGCCCAAAATGTGAGGACTATTAATTTTTTTTTCGTGTTCAATATTTTCGGCGATAACAGTTGTTTGCCGGAAGTGTCGGCTAAAAGAATATCGTAAGGAAATTCTTTTTTAATTTTTTCCGGCAGTCGCGGCGCGGTTTCGAGAGCGGATAGTTTTTGTGCCGAAATAATAGAGCCGACGATTAAAACAAAAAATGCAGCTAAAGTAAATTTATTCATGGGAGAAAGTAAAATACAATTTAAAATATAATTTAAAATTTGAGGAAGTTTTAAAAACCCAGCTCCGCAAAATTAATCCGAATTTTTTAAGCCGCCGGATTTTATTATCGATTTTTCAGCGCGCTGTTTATTGTCTTTTAAAAAAAACGCGCCGCTTGTTTGGTTTTGTCGCGTAACACATAGAATTTTGCAACAATAAATTTCAAAAAGAGTTCTAACATTATTAATCGTCACACCCTCATTCCCAATATAAAATACAAATGGCTATTATAGACATAAAAGTGCCGACCATTGCAGAATCCGTTACAGAAGTCACACTGTCGCAATGGCTGAAACCAAATGGCTCTGTCGTAAAAATTGATGAACCGATTTGCGAATTCGAATCGGATAAAGCCACTTTGGAATTGCCCGCCGAAGCTGCCGGAACGCTTATTCATGTTGCCGCAGAAGGCACTGACTTAAAAATCGGTGACCTGATTGCCCGCATTGATACTTCAGCATCTGCGTCCGCAACACCGGCACCGGCAAAAAAAGAAGAAACAACCGCAACACCGGCACCTGCACCGGCAAAAAAAGAAGAAACAACCGCAACACCAGCACCGGCACCGGCAAAAAAAGAAGAAACAACCGCAACACCGGCACCTGCACCGGCAAAAAAAGAAGAAACAACCGCAACACCGGCACCTGCAAAAAAAGAAGAAACAACCGCAACACCAGAACCTGCACCGGCAAAAAAAGAAGAAACAACCGCAACACCGGCACCCGTAACCGCTAATTACGCGACGGGAACACCTTCGCCGGCGGCAGAAAAATATTTGGCAGAGTCGGGCTTAAAACCCGAAGACGTTGAAGGTACCGGTAAAGATGCGCGAATTACAAAAAACGATGCCCTGAAAGCGATAGAAAATAAAGCCGCTGTTGCAGCCGAACCGAAAACCGAAACTCCGAAAACCGAACCTGCAAAAACGGAAACACTTAAAACGGAAGCGGCAAAAACTGAAACCCCTGAAGCGGCAACACCCGTAAAGGTTGCAAAACCGCAAGTGGCGTTTTCGCGCAATGAAAGCCGTGTAAAAATGAGTCGGATGCGTCAAACCATTGCTAAACGTTTGGTGTCGGCAAAAAATACAACGGCGATGCTGACCACTTTTAATGAAGTGGATATGTCTGCCATCATTGCTTTACGGGAAAAATATCAAGATAAATTCGTAAAAAAATTCGGCGTGAAATTGGGTTTCATGTCTATTTTCGCCAAAGCCTGTTCCAAAGTTTTGCTCGAAATGCCGGACGTGAATGCTTCCATTGACGGTACAGATATTATTTATCACGAGTACACGGATATTTCTTTCGCCATTTCTACGCCGTCGGGTTTGGTTGTACCGCCGATACGCAATTGCGAAAGCTTAAGTTTTGCCGATATAGAAAAACAACTGAAAGTTTTAGCCGACAAAGCACGCAACGGCAAACTTACGATAGAAGAAATGCAAGGCGGTACGTTTACAATCACGAACGGTGGCGTTTTCGGCTCCTTGATGTCAACACCGATTATTAACGAACCGCAATCCGCTATACTCGGTATGCACGCCACAAAAGACAGACCGGTGGTCATGAACGGACAAATCGTTATTCGCCCGATGATGTATTTAGCCATGAGTTACGATCACCGCATCATTGACGGCTCTACTTCGGTTACTTTTCTCGTAAAGGTGAAGGAATTATTGGAAGATCCTACAAGTTTGTTTTTAGATGTTTAAACCACGAACTTTTTTAACGATGCCCGTTGACCGTTGAACTAAATTCTTAAATTCGATATGCTCGATACAAATAATAACGGGAATGCGACGGACCACACCGGTAAACGGGCGATGTGGCTCAAACGTATCGGTGTGGCAGGTTTTGTCTTTTTTTTATTGAAAGGTTTGTTGTGGATTGCCGTTTTTTACGGTTTGTTTAAAAGTATAAGCCGATAAGAGGATTTGTAAAAATGATTTTTTAAAAACTATTGTGTAGCAACCTCCCCTTTTTCAACGCAAGCATAAACAATACCAGTGACCGATTTAAAAACGTATATCCTGAACGCGCCTTTCGTCAAGCAGCGCATCGTGTGGTTGAAACAAGCGTCGTTGCCCGGATTGCGCGGTGTACCGGTGTATGATATGTTATCATTTTTGTATCACGAATTATTTTTCAATGCGCCTTTAACTACGCGCGCCAATGCCACGGCGTACAGTTTTTTCATGTCGCTTTTTCCGACACTCATCGTCTTGTTTTCGATTATACCGTATTTGCCTTTTAATAAACAAGATTTAATTTCCCAAATCGGTTTCGGTATCCGCGAAGTTATGCCCAATAAAACCGGCGAATCTTTATTTGAAGTCATTCAAGGTTTATTACAAAAGAAACGTTCTGATGCACTTTCAGTCGGTTTTATTCTTGCCATTTATTTTTCAAGCAGCGGCGTAATGACGCTGATGAACGGATTCCAAAAAAACGATATTGCTTTCGTAAAGCGCAGTTATTGGCAACAATTGATCACCGCTATCGGCATCACGATGATGTTCAGTTTTTTGCTCACGCTGAGCAGCGTTTTGGTGATATTGGGAACTCAAATATTCGGGTGGGTTCTCAAAATCATGAAACTCAGTCAGATATCGGCTGTAATTTTTTTGGGCATTAAATGGATTATCGTCATCAGCGCATTGTATCTCGCTATCGCCATTTTATATCGTTTCGGCATTTCCACGCGCCGCAAAGTGCCTTACTTTTCACTCGGTGCCAATGTCGCCACGGTTTTATCTTTATTCTCTTCACTCGCTTTTTCTTTTTACGTAGATAATTTCGGTAATTACAATAAAGTGTACGGCTCGTTTGTGGGCGGCATCGTTTTACTTATCTGGCTGCAACTCAATGCCATGATTTTAATTATCGGTTTCGAGTTAAACGCGGCGATAGAAATTTATGATAAAGAAAAAATTTAGTGCTTTATCCGAAATTTTAAAAAAAATCGATATCGCCATACATTGAATAATATGAGTTCGGAAATTTTAAAAATTTACCGCGAAGTGTAATGTTATTTACTTAAAAGCCCTGAAAAGGCGTAATAAACTAATTATGCCGAAAATCAGCCGGGTTTTGCACTTTCAGGACTTGTATTTAGTTCGTTTTTTTCGCACGGCATTGCCCTGCGTTATTACTTTCGCCCTTTCAGGGCTTTAAATTCCGGATAGTATTATTTAAGTAAACAAAATTCCGCTATCGCGGTTAACTTATAAAATCTCAGAACTCAAGTTAAAATAAAATTTTTTATGGAAAATTTGCCTGACGATCAACCGCCGATTTTTAAAACTTGGCGTGCGGTGTATATTTTTGTATTGAGTTTTTATACGCTCTTGATTGCTTTTTTTTACTTTTTTACCCGTACTTATGCTTAACGGAGTTGAAAAAAGCATTTTTTTTGTTAAAATAATCGTACGGCTTTTTTATTTGTAAATAAACCGTTAACTTTCGGCTCTGATTGATAATTCTCTTATCGTATCAAGTCTTGATCACTATATTTTTTAACCAGTTCTAATCAACACAAACTTACGCACTATGGGAACAAATTCCTCTAGAGGATGGACCTACTTATTCGTTTTAGCGGCGGTAGGCGCACTCATTTACGCTGTATATATTACTAATAGCGCTAAACGCACGAAATCGCCGGCTTATGACAGCGCGTCTCTAAATAACGGTAGCGCTTCAAGTGTATCTAATGATACATCTTTGTACTTAACAAGTCCGGCAGCTTTGCACGCTGACTCAATGAACCGTTCAGTTACCGGTATGGCAAAAGGCGCTTCGTCGGCAGCATCTTCTACTGTTGCCGGTGCAAGCGAACTTACGAATTACGGTACTCAAAAAGTAAGAAGAAGCGTTTCTTCTTCGCCGGAAACTATTACCACCGAAGATCCGTCGCTCACGGACAAAAGCCCGTCGGTTTCCGATCCGATTGCATCTTCGACTAAAACCCGAGTCACTACAAAAGGTGTTCATGTATCTAAGCACGTCAAGAAAAAACAAAAATTTAATCCGGGCAGCGAAAAAGGTGACTTCATGGTCGTAGCCGGTAATTTTGCCAGCAAAGACAATGCGGACGCGCTTATCGGCAAACTCAAAAAAATGGGTTTCTCAAAAGCGGAAATCGTAAAATTGGATAATTCCGCTACGTTGCACGTCATCGCCGGAAGTTATTCATACAAAGGCGGTGCCGAAGCGGCTTTAAGAACACTTAAAGCGCATAAAGTAGCAGCATTCGTTAAGAAAAAATCAGGAGATATTTACAAATCTACTGCGCCGATTTCTACGGCTTCCGTTCAACCGAGTTAATATTTTTGAGACAACATAACCGACAATAAAAAAACGCACTCCGATTTGTTCCGAAGTGCGTTTTTTTATTGAACCAAAAAACTCTATATCCTATTCCTTTACTCCGATATAACTTTTCTCTTTTATAAACGGTGAAACGAACATAAACAAAACGGCAGTGGCTGCACAAATAACCGTGAATAACCAAAAAAAACTAGCCCCTTGGAATTGCGCAAAAAAACCTTTGTGTTGAATACTTTTTTGAATAAGTGCCACCAATGTATTACCTAATGTCACCGACAATAACCAACACGCCGAAATTGTTGATTTCATACTCGTCGGTGATTGTGTATAAGCATATTCTAAGCCGGTGATAGAAATTAAAATTTCGCCGGCGGTTAAAAACACATAAGCTAATAATTGCCAAGCAATCGTCGGTGTTTCGCCGCCATCAATACGGGTTTGCAAAAGCGAAATCACGACGAAAGATAAAGCCGTAAAAACAAAACCGGCACCGATACGGCGAAGCGGTGTGACTTTAATACCCATTTTACCCAGTAACGGATATACCCCAAAAGAAAACAACGGAATAAATGCCAAAATAAGTACGGCGTTTACCGCGCTGATTTGTTCGGCTTCCCACTTTACACCCGCAAAATTCAAATTACATTTTGTAGCCTGAATCACCCATTCCGATTGGTTTTGATCCCAGAGTGCCCAAAAAATCGGTACAAAAGCAAATACCGCCAAAACATTCCAAACCGATTTAATACCGACTAAAGTTTCTTTACCGTATTCTTGTTCGGCTGCCGCAAAGCCGCCATGCGTGAGTGCGTATAAATTAATCCCCACAAAATTTCCCGGTTTAGCGAACCATTGTTTTTTAAAAATAAAAGCCAATATCAAAACTAAAAATCCCCACATTAAAAGTACGTGACCCGTTGTTTCCTTCAATTTATAATCCCAGATATAGTAACTCACCATGAGCGAAATGAAAGCGGTGAGAAAAATAATTAATTTATTATTGTTCGGTTGCGGTTTCGGCACAACGCGCACATACCGGTTTCTGCCGCCATAAAAAAAGCCAATAGCAATCAGCATCGCAATTGCCGGAACACCAAAAGCCACAGCCGGACCGTAGCGATAATTTAAATACGGAATTAAAAGTATAGAAAGCGTTGAACCCGCATTGATAGAAAAATAAAAAGCATCAAATGCTTTGGGAATAAGATGTTGGTTAGTTGCATCAAATTGATCGCCGACATTGGCGGATACGCATGGTTTTATGCCGCCGGCACCCATCGCAATCAACATCAGTGCCGCTAAAAAAAGCGGTTCACTGTTTGTTGTAAGTGCCAAAGTAATACTGCCGATAGCGTAAACTAACGATAAAACAAGAATAGTTTTGTATTTTCCCCAAAACCAATCGGCTATCATACCACCGAAAAGCGGCAGTAAATAACTCATAGCGACAAAATTATGCGTTGCGGCATTAGCGGCTGCTTCTGCTTGCGGTCTATCGCCGTTAAAGTCTTTCATGAAAAAATGCGACACCAAAAACGTTACGAGTATCGCTCGTAAACCGTAATAATTAAAACGTTCCGCCGCTTCGTTACCAACGATGAACGGAATCGCGGAAGGCATTTTGTCGGATTTTATGATTGCCGACGGTGTGGTATCTGCTGTTGGTTGAGACATATTTTATAATTTTTTTTTAAAGTGGTTGTAATGACGATTAAAAAATCGGATTAAAAATAAGCCGGATTTTACTAATTTTCAGAAAATAATTATAATCCGGTTATTTCTTTCAAAATCTATTAGTATTCCACACGCTCGGACGCATCATACGTATCGAAACTCGCGGTTTTTATGACGATATTATTTTTGTCTATCACCGCAAAATTTATACCGCGTCTCATCGTACCGATACTTTTGCCGCCGATATTTATTTCCGCCCGCTCCGCGTGAATGTTTCCGGTGGTGCGCAACAATACAGATGCGCCGAGAACAAAACCGTTCAAGTTTTTACCTGCCTGAAATTTTGTTTCGTAAACACCTTCCGGTTTTATTTCACTGAATACGGCTCGTCCGTGCCAAATTACTGCTGCCAAAGTATTACACCAACCGAAAGTTGTCATTTTTTCTATGCCGGCATCCGCCAATGCTTTACGTGCCGCGCTATCGAGTTTGTACGATGCTTCTTCTTCTGCTACGCAAATAACGGTTTCGTTTTTGTATTTATTCATAAAATCGGCAATGGTTTGTTTTTCTATTGTCGCCGGTTTGCAATCCGGCAATTGCGCGAGCAGCGATTGTGTTTTAAATAAAGTGTTCGGCACCGTGATGAGATACCCATCATAAATAAAAGTTTTACACGAATTATTTTTTACTAACGGCACCAAATCTGCTGAATTTTCCGGATTACTGATGATAATCGAATTTTTTTCGTCGCCCCAATCGCCTTTAATGAAATTTCTATGCAATTGTTCTCGGTATTTACTTTGCGTTGCTACGTCCGGTCGCGCGCAATAACCGGTTGTAATCGCTTTGTGTTGCGTCATCGCGGCTTGCCAAAAATCATAGAAATCGCCGCCGCGCACATAACTCCAACCGTAAGGTTTGTACATCAATACCCTTTGCGCTTCGTTTATTATCGGCAACCATTTTTCGTAAGTACAATTGCCGTTGCAGTATTTTATTTTTTCGTCGTGCAAGTGATACAGTTTTTGCGTATCGTAAGTTTGCAGCGCAAAAGAAGCGAGTAAAATTATGAGATGTTGGACGTTGGATTTTGGATTTCGGGTTTCGGATTTAGTACGTTGGAAATCCGAAATCCGAAATCCGAAATCCGAAGTTAAAACGTAGCCGAGCAATAAATAAAAAACGGGCCAAATAAATCTGCCGGAACCGCGCAAACCGTGAAAAATTTTTTGCGTAAATTCACCCAAACGATATTCGTAAATCATTGAACCGTTCCAACCGATTTTATTGCTCAATGCGTAAATAAAAAAAAGTACCGTGACGAATAAAATCGGATAGAGTTCGGGTCGTTCGCGCGATTTTTTTTGGAAAAGATTTTGTGAGATATTTGTTTCATTTTTATTTTTGTTTTTTTGAAAAAATTTATTTTGAAAAAATTTATTTTGAAAAAATTTATTTTGAAAAAATTTATTTTGAGCAGAAATTATTTTGTAAATAAATTTCAAGAGACCGGAAACGGCAATTAAAAATAAAATAAAAAAAACGCCTGCACCCAAATACGCAAAACCTTCGTACTGACCTTCGGTAGAATTTTTTAAGTCCGAAAAAATTTGCGAAAATCCCTGCGGATTAAAAAAAGTATTGAGGTTTGAAGAATATTTTCCGAAACCCTCCGCTTGAACGGTATCGAAGGGCAAATAAAAAAATCCGAGAAAATAAAGCAACACACCGACCGTTGCCGCACTCGCCAAATTCGCACCGATGAGTTGCGGGAAAGATATTTTTTTTCTGTTCCAAAGATCCACCGTCAGTGCTACACCGATTACCAAAAGCATTGCCGTTGAATACAGGTGAATCGTGGTACATAAAAAAACGAGCATCAGTTGCACGTAAATTTTTTTTCGCGGTGTTGCCGTACCGAAATAATTACAAAACGCCGCCAAAAAAAAAGCGTGCATACACATATTCGGATGTCCGGCGCGATACAACAACAAAGGCGCGGTAATAAAAAAAAGACTACCGAAAAAAATTTCCGCATCCGAGAGCGCGATTCGGCGATACGCGGCGAGTATTTTCAAAAAACGATACGCCCAAAACGCTTGCATCAGATAGCACAACAACAACCAAATACCGAAATACTGAAAATGCTCGGGTAAAACGGGCGACAAAAACTTGGTGCCAACCGCAAAAAGCGACACCATATCATTGGTACCGATAGCGGTTACTGTGGGATATTCGGGACCCGTGAAAATTCCGATTTCGGGAAAATACCACGCTGATTGCCGAAAATAATTTTCCATCAAATAATACGATCCGGTATCCAAACTCCAATGCATCAACCACTGAGTGTTCGTCACATTGAGCATACGAATATCGAAGCGCAAACAGAAAACCAAAAAAGCAACGGCAAATAATGCGATAATTGTGCCGAATTTTAAAAAAAAGTGTCTCAAAATGAAATTATTTTATTTTTGGCACGGTATTAGCCCTATAATTACTGTTTTGGTTAAAGAATTGTAAAATTCGTTTTAGTAAATGCCTGAGGACCTCCCTCTCAGGCATTTTTTTTTGCCCGTAACAAAACACAGAGCGCATTTCTCCGAATAATTAAAATTTTGAGGGTAAAAATAAGGCACTATGCTCAATAAATGCAGGAACAAAACAATGAATTATCTTTGGGCGGAAAAATGAACTTTTGATCATATTATTCCTTGGGATTTAACTTGCGGTATGCACAATGTTACTAATGATTCCGACCAAACCGGTAAAGAACTTTTTATTTCTAATTATCCGGAACATTTACCTTCTCAAAGACAGATGAATTTGTTTGAACATGGAGCGTAAGTTTAATTTTTTCGCACATCTTCCCCCTCAACAAACTTGTTATTTTCCTCAAAAAACCGTATCTTTGTATACTTTTTTAAAATGCTTCTGTGCAGATAATTCAATTGATATAAAATGCGTTAAACTGAAAACGCGCAATAAAAAACATGGAAAAAGATTTGGAAACAGTTGCGGTCGTTGAAGAAACGAGCAACAAAATGATGGGTAGTTACGACGAAAGTAACATTACCGCACTCGAAGGTTTGGAAGCTGTGCGCAAACGTCCGGGAATGTATATCGGTTCGACGGATACAAAAGGTTTACATCATTTGGTGTGGGAAGTCGTGGATAATTCCATAGATGAACACCTTGCGGGACATTGTAAAAATATAAACGTCATCATTCACACCGATAATTCTGTAACCGTTAAAGACGACGGTCGCGGTATTCCGACCGGTATGCACCAAAAATTGCAAAAATCCGCGCTTGAAGTTGTACTCACGGTACTGCACGCCGGCGGTAAATTCGATAAAGATACTTACAAAGTATCCGGCGGTTTACACGGTGTAGGGGTATCGTGCGTGAACGCACTTTCAATTTATTTAAGAGCGGAAATACACCGCGACGGAAAAATATACGAGCAGGAATACAGTTGCGGTAAACCTTTGAATGAAGTTCATGTCATCGGTACCGACGATAAAACCGGTACTGTCATCACGTTTAAACCTGATCCTTCGATTCTTACGGAAACGGTTTACAAGCACGAAACAGTTTCGCACCGCCTCCGCGAATTGGCTTTTTTGAACAGTGGTTTGGTTTTAACGCTTGATGATGAACGCTTAGACGCACACGGCGAAGCTTACAAAACCGAAGAATTTTTGTCTTTAGACGGTTTAAAAGGTTTCGTGTTGTACCTCGACGAAAGTCGTACACCGATACTTAAAGAACCCGTATACATAAAAGGTAAAAAAGATGATGTAGAAGTGGAAGTGGCGATGTCGTATAATACCGATTACAAAGAAAATGTTTTTTCTTATGTCAACAATATCAGTACACGCGAAGGCGGTACACACGTCAACGGTTTCCGCCGGGCGATTGCGCGCGAATTTAAAAATTACGGCGATGCCAACGGTTTATTCAAAAAAATAAAAGAAACCATTACCGGAGACGATTTTAAAGAAGGTATGACGGCGGTAATATCCGTAAAAGTGCCCGAACCGCAATTCAAAGGACAAACAAAAGGCGAACTCGGTAACTCCGAAGTTACGGCAATCGTGAGTCAGTTAGTCGGCGATACGTTGAAATATTGGCTCGAAGAAAACAGCCGCGAAGCAAAAATTATTGTTGATAAAGTGATCATGGCAGCAACGGCGCGTCATGCCGCTCAACGCGCACGCGAATTGGTGCAACGCAAAAACGTACTCACGGGTAGCGGATTACCGGGAAAATTATCGGATTGCGCCTCAAAAGATCCGGCATTGTGCGAAATATTTTTAGTGGAAGGAGATTCTGCGGGCGGTACGGCAAAAATGGGGCGCGACAGAAATATTCAAGCGATACTTCCATTGCGCGGAAAAATTTTGAATGTCGAGAAAGCCTTAGAGTATAAAATTTACGAAAACGAAGAGATAAAAAATATATTCACCGCACTCGGCGTGCGCATTACAGAAAATCCGGACGGCGAACGCTTCTTGAACACTGAAAAATTGCGTTATCACAAAGTCGTTATTATGTGTGATGCCGATATTGACGGCAGCCATATCACCACTTTAATTTTGACGTTTTTCTACCGCTACATGTTACCGTTGGTAGAGCAAGGACATATTTTTATTGCCGCACCGCCGTTGTATCGGGTTGCCAAAAATAAACAATTCAGATATTGTTGGACAGAAGAAGAACGATTAGAAGCAGTGGGTTTATATGGGAAAGGCGAAAACGACGATTCCGTAAAAACGCAACGCTACAAAGGTTTAGGTGAAATGAATGCCGAACAACTTTGGGAAACCACGATGAATCCGCAAGAACGCATTCTGAAACAAGTTACGATTGATGATGGGATCGAAGCCGACCGTATTTTTTCGATGTTGATGGGAGACGAAGTGCCGCCCCGTCGTGCATTCATCGAAGCCAATGCGAAATACGCGAAAGTGGATGCGTAACTTTTTAGATATGAGATAAAAAATCGCGTAAGAAATTAATTTTTCTTGCGCGATTTTTTTTTGAGTGCATAAGTCAATCACTGTGTTTTGCAAAATTACTTATCAAGTTTTACAGCTTTCTTTTTTTTATTAATTAGGGCAATGGTTTGTTTACTTTGCTCATGAATGAAACGCATTTGTTCTGAAATTGACAAATGTTTGATTTCTTCGTATGCTTTTTCTTTCCATTCCCAAACTTCAAGTTGAGATTTTGAAATTTTAATTTCCATATCCTGTTAATTCTGACGGTGTGATAATACGTAATGGATGAATATAGCCTATTTCATAATTCTTCGATAAAATTTTTCTTTCCCGATTAATATTGGCTAAATGTTTAAAATTCCAACTCACCAAATAATCAATCTTATTTACCACACAAAACGCCACGTGTAAAGCATCGAAAACATTTTTTTGCGGCATAATACCATTATCTAAATAGGCTTGTGCGAGACTACCGATTTCTTCCTGTTTGTTTATCGGTAAAATTTCAATCGGATAATCTTCTATCACTTTTAAAAGTCGGAGTCTTTGTTCTGTATTTTGCGTTTGATTTATTTCTGTGATGACGTATTCCGTAACATAAGTATCGTAAATACCTAATTTCACAAAGTTATCGAAAAAATCAACAGTAATCTCTTTCTTTTCCGGTGCATCGTCAGCAAAAAGAAAATTTATGGTGGAAGTATCTAAATAGACGGTTGACCTTATCATTCAGCAAATTTAAACTTCTTTTTTGTTTTTTAAAATTTTTATTTGCTATTTCGTTAACGTTCGTCTTGTAAAACGATGTATTAATCTATATTTTATTTGTTTTTATTTTAAAAATACTAATTTTGAATTTGAAAAAATAAGCTCTTACTTAAATTAATTTGAGAATTAAATTCTAAAAAAAATATGAAATTTGAATACAAAAAGTTAGAAAATATAGAAAAATCTATTTTTTGGATTGGAATAATAGGAATTGTAATTACAATTGTTACGATAGTTTTATTTTTACGTAAAACAGGAATTAACTTAGATGGAAACATTAATACAGTTGCTTTTAATGATTTCGGAAGTTTTATTGCTGGTTCTTCGGGGCTCCTATTTACTATCGCAACAACAATTTTAGTATACTTAACTTACCAAACACAAAAAAAAGAATTAGAAGACGCACATAAAACTACACAAATCCAGCAGTTTGAAAATACTTTTTTTAATTTACGTGAGTTCGGGATTACATCCCGATGAGTTTACTAAGAATCAGAGAGGGTTTATTATCTAAAAAAGAATAGGCAACTAAACTTGCGACTATGTGAGCCATTGCATTGTACGGACTTCTATGACGTGTATGTTCGATATCA
>JBBRQS010000033.1:0-37449 GCA_038226035.1 Chitinophagales bacterium
GGGCTCCGCTCGCAATTTATTGTTTGCGGTCTCCGCTCGCAATTTATTGTTTGCGGTCTCCGCTCGCAATTTATTGTTTGCGGTCTCCGCTCGCAATTTATTGTTTGCGGTCTCCGCTCGCAATTTATTGTTTGCGGGCTCCGCTCGTAAATTATTGTTTGCGGGCTCTGCTCGTGATTTATTGTTTGCGGGCGGAGACGCGATAAATCGCCGTCTCTACATTTATCCGAAAAATAAAAGACAATAAAAATTTTTTTATGTTTGAAAATATTATAATTTTGTTATGAAATTAAAACAATGAAATTACTTTTCTTCATTTTTTAAATTTTAAACCAATGTTAATAATTTTTGCACAAACAAGCACTTTAAAAATCACGCGCTCAGTCGGGCTGTTGTGCATTTTTATTTTTTTAACCGGTTTGTCTTTTTTGAAGACGCAAACTGTACCGGATAAAAACTTTGCAAGCGCCATTAGAGATTATAATTGCCCCTCTTGCATCTTTATTAACGGAGACGGCACGGGAACATTAATACAACCCGCTGCCGGCAATCTCACTGCATTAAATGTTTCCTCAAAAAACATATCGGATTTGACAGGGTTATCGGGCTTTACCGGTTTGACGGATTTTCGTTGCGATCAAAATCTAATCACTACCATGCCGACTTTGCCGACCGGTTTGACATTTTTTAGTTGCGGTGCGAATCAACTCTCAAGCCTGCCGACTTTACCGACGGGATTGTCGGTTTTATATTGCTATCAAAATCTATTAACCGCCCTGCCGGCTTTTCCGACCTCATTGGCTTTTTTAAGTTGCCCGGCTAATCAAATCACCATAATGCCGCCTTTGCCGACTGGAATGGGGACTGTATATTGCCAAAATAATCAAATCACAAGCCTGCCGATATTACCGACCGGGTTGCAGAATTTACATTTTGATACCACTAAAATCCACTGCATAACTTATTCCGGTATGGGATTACAACTTTTTGATGCAAACGGCACCTATTTAGGTTTGGGTGAAAAGTATCCGAAATGCGCCGCGTTGCCTGTTGAGATGACCGAGTTTACGGCAAAACCCGGTAACGACCGCACCGTGCATTTGCTTTGGCAAACTGCAAGCGAGCGCAACAACGACCGTTTCGATATCGAACGCTCGACGGACGGACAATTGTACACGCTTATCGGGCAAATAAAAGGCAACGGTACTACCCAAGTATCGCACGACTATCAATTTATGGACGATAAAATTTCGTTTGCCGGTATTTATTACTACCGCCTAAATCAAATCGACAACGACGGCACATCAAAAATTTCGCCCATAGTATCGGTAGAAATCGCCGATGCGGAAGTGCGCGTTTATCCGACGGTTTTTAAAGACCGCATCCGAATTTTATCGGCAAACAGCGCTTTGCCCGTAACGGTAACGGATATAATAGGTCGTGTTATTCGCGAATACGCCACCACACCCGAAAGTATTGAAGTTTCGGATTTAGGTGTGGGCATGTATATCGTGCGGGTAGGAAATGAAACGGTGCGGGTAGTTAAAACCGATCGCTGATTGAAACGTATAGTTTTGGAGTTGTTGATAAACGTTTGAAAAAACATGAGTCATCCCGAATTTTTCAAATTTAGCGAATCCGTAGGATTTAAACGTTTATAGGCAACAAAAACAGATATTTTACCGAATTCGTTAGGATTCGCACTTTATCTTAACTGGATATTTTGTGCGAATCCTAACGGATTCGGTATTTTTTCGTTTTCAGGTCTATAAACGTTTAAATCTAACGGATTTACTGATTCGCAAAAATTCGGGATGACTTATTTTTTTTTATATAGCCCAATCTATGTATCAAAACAAATCCTAACTTTCTGCAAATTCCGGCGCGTCTTTTCTGCGGAAAGGTGCGCGAAAAGCTAAAACCATATCGCTTTTAGGTATGCCTTTTTCGTACATCAACTCAGCTAATTTTAAACTTGTACCGTCGTGTTGAATATAAATTTTTCCGTCGGGTTTTACGTCAATATGAAAGAAAGCACCGTATTCTCTGTAATCACCGTTTTCCCAACCGACGGAATACAACAGATAATGTCCTCTTTGTTCATCTATGATGATTTGAGTTTCAACTTTTTCATCCGAAGGAACCATTGATGCAACATATTCCGCTAACTCACGGACTATATTTTTATATTTTATCACTTTATCCATTCTTCAATAATATTAAGGTTATAATCGTAGATAATTAATCGAACTTGATATTCGGCGAGTACTTTAATAAAAAAAAAGTCATCAAAAAGAGTTCGGTGAAAGTCTCTCGGCATAGATAAATATAAAATCCTATCCGGTTCTTTACTTCTTAAAGCAAATTTATAAAGTAAAAATTGACCGAGTGCATCTTCAAATTCGTCTACTTCAGAAGCACCGGCAAAAGTTTTTATTTCAACTGCGATTTTTTCATTACCGAGTTCAGCACCAATAATTTCTGCACCTAAATCAATAAATGCTTTTCGTTTACCTAAACGAATGAAATAAGGATCGTGTGTAATAATCCACCCTTCCTTCTCTAATGCTTCCCGTACATGAAAATGATATTTATCGCGCGCCACTTCTTTTAATTACGAAAAAAATTTTTTTGTTAAAACCAAAACAAAATTAATCAAATTTTTCAGTACAACAAATTTTTTTGTCAATCACGAAAATGAAAAAAAGACCACGCAAAGAAAAAATTTCTCTGGGCGGTTTTTTATCTTTTTTTATCTGTTCATATTTTAAAGTCAAACTCAACTAACTCGACTAACCCAACTCAACTTATTCATCGCTTTTCAAAAAAGTATCCATTAAACCACCTACTAAGCCGCCTTGTTCGCGATTGTTTGTAGGTGCAGCATAACTTAAAATTCGACTTGCTAAACGACTGATTGGAATGGTTTGTACCCAAACTTTTCCGGGACCACGCAAAGTTGCATAGAACATACCTTCGCCTCCAAAAATTACATTGCGTATGCCTTTTACAAATTCTATATCATAATTTATACTGCCTGTGAATGCGACAACGCAACCGGTATCAATGCGCAAAGTATTACCGACGCCTAAATCTTTTTCTACTACATAACCGCCTGCGTGTACGAAACACATTCCATCACCTTCTAATTTCTGCATAATAAAGCCTTCACCGCCAAATAAACCCGTACCGAGTTTGCGTTGAAATTCAATGCCAATTGTTACACCTCGTGCTGCGCATAAAAATGCATCTTTCTGTGCCACCACTTTTCCGCCTAACAAGGCTAAGTTCAACGCGATAATTTTTCCCGGATAAGGTGCAGCAAATGTAACACGTGATTTTCCTAACCCTTCATTTGTAAACGCGGTTAAAAATAAACTTTCGCCGGTGATGACGCGTTTACCCGCAGCAAAAAGTTTTCCGAGAAAAGAATCGGATTGTACAGTACCATCTCCGAAAATGGTGTGCATTTGAATGCCATCTTCCATCATCATGAAACTTCCTGATTCTGAAACAACTGTTTCTTGAGGATCTAATTCAACCTCAACGCATTGAAGTTCTTCGCCATAAATTTTATAATCTATTTCGTGAGAAGTCATAAATAATTATGAGTTATAAATTATGAATTATGAATTTTTTTCAAAAACATCACTAAATGTATAAAAAAAACGCGAGAGAAGTTCTAAGTTCTTTCACGTTTTTGAAATAATTATTAATTTTTAATTCACTATGCGCTCAACGCCGCAGCACCACCCACAATTTCCGAAAGTTCTTTCGTGATGGCTTCTTGACGGGCTTTGTTGTAATTGATACGCAAGTTTTTCAGCATATCGTTTGCATTTTCGGTGGCTTTATCCATTGCCGTCATACGAGCGCCGTGTTCGCTGGCGTGTGTGTCTAAGAGGGATTTATAAAAAGTAGTTTGCAAAATACTCGGCACCAAACTTTCAAGCAGTTCTTCTTGTCCAGGCTCGAAAATATAATCCGAGCGCATTTTTTTTGTACTTTTTGTGCTTGTTTCACCGTCCGCAGCTAATTTGGTTATCGGTAAAAATTGTTCACACACCGGAAATTGAGTACCCGCATTTTTAAAACGCCCGTAAGCTATTGAAACGCTATCGAATTTTTTAGCTTCGTAATCCGACATGACGACTTGAGCAATTTTTTTTACGTTATCAAAACCCAAATCGCTGAAAGTATCAACGTAATCACTCACGATTTTACAATTCAGATAACGGCGGCGCATAAAATCATTGCCTTTTTTACCGATGCAAATAATCGTGAGTTTGCCGTTATCGCGTTGTTTGGCGTATTTGTTATTAATTGTTTCAACAGCAGCTTTGATAATATTTGTATTAAAAGCACCCGCTAATCCGCGATTAGAAGTAACGACTACCACACAAGCATTTTCTATCGGACGATCGGCACCGAATGCGGACGACGCGCCGCCATTGAGACTACCCATGACATTGCGCACCATATTATTCAAGGCGGTTTCATACGGGCGCATTTGCGTAATTGCGTTTTGTGCTTTGCGCAATTTCGATGCCGATACCATTTTCATGGCTTTAGTAATCTGTTGCGTACTGATAACCGACATGATGCGGATACGTACTTCTTTTAAACTTGCCATTATTTATTAATGCTAAATGGTAAATGGTAAATATCCGAATGGTAAATGGTATCTCTTAAAATTTACCATTTAGATATTTACCATTTTTAAAAAACCATTATTTAAGTTGATTAGCAATTTCCGCCGCTACAGTTTTCAATGTATCTAAGTCGGCGTTATCGAGTTTGCCTTTACGGAAATTTTCTAAAATATCGGCGTGACGTGCATCGAGTGCGAGGTACAAATTTTCTTCAAACTCTCGTACTTTATTTCTCGGTACATTGCGCAATAAATTATTTGTACCGGCATACATCGCAGCCACTTGTTTTTCTACGGATACGGGCGAGTATTGGGGTTGTTTCAATAACTCCACGTTGCGCGCACCTTTATCCAAAACAGCTTTTGTGGCGGCATCGAGATCGGAACCGAATTTTGAGAATGCTTCCAACTCGCGGTATTGTGCTTGATCGAGTTTCAAAGTACCCGATACTTTTTTCATGGACTTAATTTGCGCATTACCACCCACCCGACTTACCGAAATACCCACGTTAATCGCAGGACGCACACCGGCGTTGAACAAACCGGATTCCAAGAAAATTTGCCCGTCGGTGATGGAAATTACGTTTGTTGGGATATATGCCGAAACGTCACCGGCTTGCGTTTCTATTATCGGCAAGGCAGTGAGTGAACCGCCGCCTTTAACTATGCCGGCTTTTTTCAAAGATTCGGGCAAATCATTCATTGTATTCGCGATTTCATCATTGGCAATTATTTTTGCCGCGCGTTCCAACAAACGGGAGTGTAAATAAAAAACATCACCGGGATATGCTTCGCGTCCGGGCGGACGGCGCAACAACAGCGACACTTCGCGATAAGCAACGGCTTGTTTGGATAAATCATCGTAGATAATCAATGCCGGACGACCGGTATCGCGGAAAAATTCCCCGATAGCAGCACCCGCAAACGGTGCGTAAAATTGCATCGGTGACGGATCTGCAGCAGAAGCGGAAACAATAATAGTATAAGGCATCGCGCCGTACTCTTCAAGAATGCGCGCTACTTGTGCAACTGTGGATGCTTTTTGTCCGCAAGCCACGTAGATACAGAACACGGTTTCGCCGCGATTGTAAAATTCTTTTTGATTGATGATGGTATCAATCGCTATTGCCGTTTTTCCGGTTTGACGGTCGCCGATGATAAGTTCGCGTTGTCCGCGACCAATCGGAATCATGGCATCAATTGCTTTCACACCGGTTTGTAAAGGTTCGTTTACAGGTTGGCGGAAAATTACGCCCGGTGCTTTGCGTTCTAAAGGCATTTCGTATTTCACGCCCGGAATCGGACCTTTACCGTCAATCGGTATGCCGAGTGTATTTACTACGCGCCCTACCAATCCTTCACCGACTTCAAGTGAAGCGATACGACCGGTACGTTTTACCTTCGAACCTTCGCGAATACCATCGCCCGCACCAAGTAGTACGATACCGACATTATCTTCTTCTAAGTTCAAAGCAATGGCTTGTGTGCCGTTTTCAAACTCAACTAACTCACCGGCTTGAACACTGTTCAGACCGTAGACCCGCGCAATGCCATCACCGACTTGCAACACCGTACCGACTTGTTCTAATTCGGCGGCAGTTGAAAAACCGCTTAATTGTTCTTTGAGTATCGCGGATATTTCTTCCGGTCTTACGTCCACCATTTTATTTTGAATTTTGAATTGTTATTTTGCAGATACGGCGATTTATTGTGTCTCTTGCTTAATCGGCAAATCCTATTTGCATTTTGTGGCAGAGACGCGATAAATTGTCGTCTCTACCTCTTTTCTATTTGACTTTCATACACATTACCCGTAAATCCTTTTTTTAAATCTTCGAGCTGGCGTGTAACAGAAGCATCGTAAAGTTTATCGCCGAACTCGACGATATAACCGCCGATGAGTTCGGGTTTAATCACCGTTTCTACTTCCACATCTTTTGCGTGCGGCACATCGGCGATAATTTTACGTTTTATCGCGGCTAATGTATCGTTTGAAAGTGCGGCGGCAGTTGTAACTTTAATATTGATGATGCCTTTATCTTGTTTATAGTCGTTAATAAAAGCAGTAGCCATATCAGGCAAAACGCCTTCACGTCCTTTGGTGATGCACAGATTAATGAAACCGAATGTAATATCGCTGATTTTACCGCCAAAAATTTTATCAACGATATCTTTTTTCTTATCTGCCGTAACAATCGGGCTTTGCAGCAATAAATAAAAATCTCTGTTTTGAGCCACGCGCTCAAAACCTTTTATATCTTCTAACACTTCAGGTACTTTACCGCGTTCTTGCGCTAAATCCATCAGTGCTTTTGCGTAACGTTGCGATATGCGAATTTGAGACATAATTATTTGAATTATGAATTATGGATTAAGGGTTATGAATAACATCTCGTTCAGAAATTTAAAATTCATAATTCATAATTCATAATTCCTTTTTTATCCTAATTTCATTTCACTTACCACCGAACTGACGAAGGCTTGTTGTTCAGGATTGCCTGCTAATTCTTTTTTCAATATTTTTTCGGCAATGGAAATTGCCAATTGTCCGGTTTGATTTTTTATATCCGTCATCGCTTTGGCTTTCATATTTTCGATATCTGATTGCGCCGTTGCCAAAATTTTAGATGTTTCTGCTTTCGCCGTATTTTTTGATTCCGCGACGATTTTTGCGGCTTCAACTTTTGCGTCTTTCAACATTTTCATGCGTTCATCACGGGCTTGAGCTAAAATATTTTCGTTTTCCGCTTTTAAGTTCGAAATTTCCATGCGTGCATTATCGGCGGAAGCCAATGCATCCGTGATACCTTGTTCGCGTTCTTTCAATGCAGTAACAATCGGTTCCAATGCGAATTTTCTCATCAAAAAGAAAAAGGCAAGAAAAATAAATAGCGTCCAGAAAAATAAACCGAATTCCGGTTTTATGGGTGAAAATTCGACTAAGAAAATCATAATTATTTAATGGTAAATGGTAAATGCTAAATGGTAAATAAATACTTGCGATAAATGCTTTCTATATGAGATTTACAATTTACCGTTTACCATTTACCATTAATAAAAAACTCGCCGGCAGAATAACCAACCGTTACGCCAACCGGCTTTTTTTAGTTAGGAGTTAGGAGTTAGAAGTGATAAGTTGAAAATTAGAAAACCGGCAACCAATAACTAACGAACCAAAAACTAACAATTACTTCAAGAATGCGATAACGAGACCGAAAAGTGCCACCGCTTCAACGAATGCCGCCATGATAATCATGTTTGCGCGAATATCGTTTACTGCTTCCGGCTGACGCGCGATAGCTTCCATCGCTTTACCGCCAATTTGCCCGATACCTATTCCGGCTCCGATAGCCGCTAAACCTGCACCAATTGCTGAATACATAATTGTAAAATTAAAAATTAAGAATTAATTTGGTAGGTTAGTTATTTGGTACGTTAGTGAACAAGTACACGTTTTGACTAACCGACCAACTGACTCACCGACTAAATTAATTAATGGTGGTGTTCTTCAATCGCACCGCCGATATAAGAAGCAGTAAGCATCGTGAAAATATACGCTTGCACGAATGCTACCAACAATTCAATACAACTTAAAAACAAAGCGAACGGTATCGCCATAGCCGTTCCGGCTACTGCACCGATCGTGCTTTTTCCGGCATTACCGAATACGAAAATTAAACTGACCAACGATACGATAATGATGTGTCCGGCTGTAATATTTGCGAACAAACGTATCATTAACGATACCGGTTTGGTGAATACGCCGATAAACTCAATCGGTGCCAAAAAAATTTTCATGGCAGGCGGTACGCCCGGCATCCAAAAAATATGTTTCCAATAATCTTTTTTCGCTACTACGTTTGTTATCACGAACGTAATGAGTGCCAGTGCTGCCGTCGTTGCTAAATTTCCGGTAACGTTAGCACCGAAAGGCGCGAAAGGTACTAAACCGAATAAATTCAGGGTCAAAACAAAAAAGAACATGGAAAGCAAAAGCGGTAAATATTTTTCGTAATGGTCGCCTATCATCGGTTTAGCAATATCGTCGCGGATAAAAGTAATGAGCGGCTCCAACACACTTTGAACACCTTTCGGTGCCATACCTTTGCGTGTGACATAATTTTTTGCGGCGGAAATAAAAAGAAATAACAGTAATCCGGCAGCCAAAAGCATAGTAAACACATTCTTTGAAATCGAAAAATCATAAAAGGAAGTCGGTGATACTAATCCTGACGCTTTTTCGAGTTCGTATTTTGTACCTTTATATTTTATATATCCGGTTTCGGACGCATCGGCGTGTTTTTCGTTTTCAACATACTCGCCTTCTTTAAACGCTTCCAAATCCAATTCACCGGTCGGAAAATTCATGTCTTTAATTCTGCGCATCATGCCGTGTTCACTCACATACCGGTCGTAAGCGCGTTCGCCGTGTTCAAACACCGACGACATAAATGTTTTCAGACCATCTTGTTTGGAATAAAGAATACAAGGAAGCGGAATTGTGTAATGCCCGAATAAATGAAATTCATTGGCATTACTGATATGGTACATGATTTCATCGGTCGGATCATATTTTTCTTCGCCTTTAACAATCGGTTGAGCAGGTGTTGTCGGTGTGACATCATTTTGTGCTTTTAAACTGATTGAAACCGAAAAAAATAAAGTTATCGCTAAAAATATTCTTTGAAAAAGCATGTATTATATGTGAAATCTTAGAAAATTCTGAAAAACGGTGCAAATGTAGGTAAGGAAAACTATTTTTAAAAATAATTTTCAAATTTTTCCGATAATTTTTGTTAACTTTTCAAATAATTTTAGAGTTAACGCTATCCGGCATAAGCCCGTAAAATGTTAACCGGCTTGTGAGAGGCGCGAAAAAAGAGCTACTGTAATTAATTATGCTTTTGCCGGATTCCCGAAATAAATAATATTGTACTTTTTCGCTTTTTTAATAAAATTTTCGAGTAAAAATACGCGCCGGATAATTTTCGAATTGCAAAGAAAAAGTATAAAAATAGGTGTGACGAAAAATATAGTATGCGTCTTTATCAAGTAAACCGATATTTCAAGGTTTTTTCTCAATTTCTTAAAATAAAAAAATGAAAAACGTATTAAAATCACTAGTTCTTTTTTCTGTTCTTGCAGCTACTGCTTGTCAAGACGCTCCTAAATCCATTGAAGCAGCTAAAGATGCTACTAATAACGCTGGAGCTAAAGCCACTGATGCGGCTGCTTCTGCTGCTAATTCAGCTGCCAGTGCAGCAAGTTCCGCTGTAACTGCAACTGTAAATGCTGCCAGTTCTGCTGCCGATGCCGCTAAAATGGCTGCCGATTCTGCTAAAATTAAAGCAGGTGCTGCTATGGACAAAATGGGCGACAAAATGCACGACGCTAAAGTGAAAATGGGCGACAAAATGGAAAAAGCCGGCGACAAAATGAAAAACGACCACTAATTTGAAGTGGACGTAAAATACACAAAATAAAAAAATGTGTCCTTCTATATTAGTTTAGGTGGCAGCTACTTCAAGTAGCTGCCATTTTTTTTTGGTTTTTTCAATGTTGCGCATTCGCAATACGCCTTGCAAACATTTCTGCGGTGCCGGGTTCTACCCATTGCATTTCAATTGATAAATCGCCGGATATTTTTTTGATACGCTCTTTGGGTTTTATTTTATTGAACTCTTCTTCCATGCGCGGATTGTTGGACGTGATGCTCAAAATACCTTTTTGGTATCCGAAAAAATAATACGTGTCGCCGCTCGTACGAACATAAACGTATACGCGATCGTCTTCATTGCCGGGCATTTTAAACTCAATCAAAGTTTTTTCAACTTTATTCAACGGAATTCCGGTAATGCTGTTTAATTCGGCTTTGTTAGCCGAAGAAACGAAACTTTGTAATTCCGAATTCCATTTCATGGGTATGCGGCTGAACACGAAATCGAATTTGTTGTATTTATCCGGTATCGCCAAAGTGCGGTTGCGCATATCGTTACTGACGTTGAGATAATCTTTTTCGTCGGGGATAAATTCCGTTAAAGCGGTTTCGTAAAAATCGTCTTTTTTGTAATCAATATCAGCGGCATCGAAACTGCCGCTTTGCACATCAAGCGCCATAATTTTCAATAATTTGTCCGGAATACCTAAATCTATTCCCGTCATAGCTTCAATCGCCACCGGTACGCCGGCTATCCCGCCCAGTGTATCTGATTGTGTTTCGTCCGGGCGCAAAAAATGTGTTTGCACGCGACCGGCGGCAACCACCCGAACGCCTTCCGTTAAGCCGGAACACAAACCCAATTTACCGTCGGCACGCACGTTACCGGTTCTGTTTGAAAAAACAAAACGGTTACCGCGTTTTGCTGAGCCGGCAAGTTTCAGAGAATCACCGGCGAGCAATTCATCTTTTTGCGCATCGTATTTCATTACCCCGCGCACGTCAATCACGACGCGGTCTTTACGAAACGTGAGCGGTGTCATTATTCTCGGATATGCATTTGCGTTTTCTTTACTGATATAAACTCCGGTGGCGAGCGGATCGCCATTTTCATTTTTCGGTGTTTTATAGACGATGTTCAGATTTTTTTTATCGCCTTTGAAATTAATATCGAACCAATTTTTATCCGTCAAACGGTCCAAATCTAATTTTGCAAAACCTTGCAGGAGTAAGTTCGGTTCGCTGGAAGCCAATGAAATTTTTCCTTTGAATAATACTTTAGAGTCGATATAAAAATTAGCGGAATCTTTTACTTCGCCGGTGGCGCGTGTTTCAGTCTTTTTTTCACCGCGCGAACCTTTACCGACACGGGTACCGATGATGTTATCGAATTTTATTTCTTGTATTTTCTTGCCGATATTATATTCATAGAAACCTTCCGCACCGTAATTTTTTTTGCCGTCAATGCGTACAGATGCACGATTGATTACGTGATAGCGCGTGGAGGTATCACAAACAATACGCGCATTCGTGAGTGGCAGAATTTTTCCGCCGGTCGGAATTGTTATTTTCAAACTGTCGGGATAAATAAACGCATCACAAATGCGCAAATACTCGACACCGCCGGCATTGAGAACATTTGTTTTCAAATCATAAGAAGCGGTTACGCCGCTGAATTTTAGTGAGTCTTGATCAGGATCCGTACAAAGAAAAGCAGCAGTTTTTCCGCCTGCATCGAAAACGATGCTTTCGTTTTGTAAATCCCATTCAAACTGATTCATAGAAGTTTTGTAGCGAACACTCGGCATGGCAGTTTCCAAATTTTCGGAATTGGCTTTAAAATGACCTTTCTGTTTATCGAAGTCAATTTTTCCGGCTATATTTTTTGTATCGAATGCCAATTGATTACCGGCAATAGCTTTATCGAGTGTGCGGATACTCATGTTCATCGTGTCGGCTTCCACACTGTGCGCACCGAAAGAAAATAATTTGGATTGCAACGTGCCTTTATCCCAATCGAAAACGCCTTTACCTTTTACACCGGCTGGCGTTACAACAATTGTATTTTTCAGCGTATGATTATGTTCTTTGAAAATATTAAACACCGACGTATCTACGGTTACATACAAACTATCTTTGTAGGGTTTCCAATGAATTTGTACATTGCTGCTGTTGACTTCCGGTGTATTTTTAGTGCGGTCTTCTTTCATATCGAAATTCTTGGAAGTCGCGAGCGTTTCTTTGGGTTTAAAAACAATATCTTCGGATTTTACGACCGCACCTAAATATTTCAAAGTACCGTTGCCGAAAAAACCTTTGTTGTTTAAACTTATTTTTCCGGCGAAATTGCCCTTATTTTTATATAAAGAATTACCATCGGAATTAGTTTCGGTAATAAAACCCAACGAAGTATCTTTTTGTAACACCGCCGTTTCGCCGAACGGCAACATAATATCCCAAGAATAAAGCGTACCTTTAAAAGCGAGTTTTTTTCGCGTTAAGCTATCCAAGCCTTCCAATAAAAATTTATCTAATTTAAAATAAAACGAGTCTCGTTTGTACACGCTATCTTGTGTTTCAGGCGCATCGTAAAAAATATAAGAATAATCGCGGGTTTGCAAAGCCGGAAATATCGGAATGTCTTCGCGTCCGGATTTATTGTCAGGCGCATCAATGGATAAAGTTCCTTTTACGTGTTCTATGCGCGAACCGATAGGCGATGCCGTAATGCGTTTAAATTTATCTATCGAGGTTGGAAGATACAAATCAAAATAGCGCGCCGAATCTAAATTCAAGTCAAACATATCATAGTTGAAATGAAATTTTTTGCCCGACAGTACTGTCATACCTGCGTTTATTTTTCCATCGAAATCGAAATCCCGGTTTTGTTTGACTACTAATTTTGTATTCGCCGGTACGGCACGTACTTTTTGTTTGGTACTTAAATCAACGAATTTTACGCCGGTAAGGTGCAAAAGTTTATCTTTCGTGGACATTACGGCATTGTTATCGTTTGTTTCGGATAAAAACCGGATAATATCGTAATCCACTTTTTTATTACTCGACAATGTGTAATGAAAAATTTTCTCTTTGAGTACAACGAGTCTACTGTCTTCATCATAATTCAGAAAACCTTGCGAACCTAAATCGAATAACAAACCTTGTATCGAAGGCACGTCCAATTTCGGGTCAAGGGCTTTTACAATTTCGTCTGCGGAAAACGTGCGTTTGCCGGTTTGGTCGGCATAACGTTTTATGTTGGCAATCGGGTTGTAAGTCGAAATATTCTGAAAACGATCGAAAATGTCGGCACTGAAATACTTATCCGACTCAAATAATGCGTTTTGATTATTGATACCAAAATTCGGATTTTTATAACCGATGATAAGTGAATCTTGATTGATGAACCATTGTAAGCGCACGGCTTGAAAAAAATTGACGCGGTGATAGGAGTCGTAAAACGGATTTTGGTCGCCGCCGCGTGCACCTTTCACGAGGGATAAATTATTTTTTAAAATGTCAAATTTCATATCCGACGACGGATGCGCAAGTGAATCACCGTCCATATAAATCGTAGATTCTGTTCGGTCGGCAAGAACGCTTTCGCCTTTATGAATAATCAATTGCTCTGCTTGTGCTTTGAAAATGCGGTTACCGGTTTTTTCGCTGTTAACGGTCATTACCGCTTTATCTTCGGGCGTACCGTAACCGTAAACCGTAGTTCCCCATAACCGGAAACCGCCTTCGATGTGTACATTACCGCCGAGATTTTCTATTTTCAAATGCCTTTCTTTCGACTCAAATCGCGGATAGGACGGTTCTTCTTTTTCTTTTTTTAATGTTATTTTATCTTCAAACGCGCCTTCAATGTCTTTACCCGGAAACATTAAAGGGTAATGCAGCAGGACGTTGTCGGCTTTGTAATATCCTTTTGATACGTCCAACAAATATTTTTTGAGTGTGGCGTAAGTTTCGCTCTCGCCTTGCCTTGACCAAAAAACCTTTCCGCCTTCCCCTTTCCATTGTCCTTGAAGCGGAAAAAAATAACCTTTCGTATCTTTTATGCGTATAGAATCCGTTTTATAGTACGCAGTTATCGCCACTTTATCCCATTGAATAGACGGATAACCTTTCACGAAATTCCATTTATAATTTTTATTATCTGCCGCCCAAATATTGGCATTCGCACCGTACAACAGCGTATTGTGTTCTAAAAAATCTTTGGAAAACGCCAAAAAATCTTGTATCGGACCGAATCTGTCACCTTGAATACTGTGCAAAAGCGTATCCGTTATAATATTCCATTGCTCGAATCGGCTCGTATCTTTAATCGTCGGATCTACGACAACAAGACATCTCAAATAATCTGAAAAATACGGCGTTGCGTGCAAATGCAAAACGCGCATTGTGTTCACGGTAGCGATAATGCGTTTCACTTCTACATCACTGAATCCGCCGTGAAATTTGGTTTCAAAATCTTTATAAATTTTAGCTGTTTCCGTTTCTTTGCCGAAATTGACAAACTCATTGAGCTGTTTCAAAAATTCTTCGGGTTGTTCGGAAAAAGTAGCGGGCGCTTGCGCTTTTAAAGATAATGTGCAGCCGAAAAAAAATATTAAACCGGTAATTAAGTATCGCAACATGGAGTAATTAATAATTTAGGATAGGGGATCAAAATGAAAATCAAAATGAAAATCAAAATGAAAATCAAAATGAAAATCAAAATGAAAATCAAAATGAAAATCAAAATGAAAATCAAAATGAAAATCAAAATGAAAATCAAAATGAAAATCAAAAATGAAAATCAAAAATGAAAATCAAAATGAAAATCAAAATGAAAATCAAAATGAAAATCAAAATGAAAATCAAAAATGAAAATCAAAATGAAAATCAAAAATGAAAATCAAAATGAAAATCAAAATGAAAATCAAAATGAAAATCAAAATGAAAATCAAAATGAAAATCAAAATGAAAATCAAACACCCGAAACTTGTTTTATACGCTTGACTTTTAACTCTCGACTTTTAAAAACGTTGCAGCCGTTTTAATATTTTCCGGCATTGATTTTATTGAAAATGTACGCGCACATGGTATTTTGAAAATTTATTTACTTTTAGTATCATAATTTGTGCACTTTTTTAATTTATCCTTGTAAATCTATCAATATCCTGATGGATTTACAAGGATAAATACTGTTTTTGTGCAATGATACATCGAACTATACAAACACAGGTGGAAGCGGCACTCACTTTTTTCCGGTAATAGGCATTGTGGGACCGCGACAGGTTGGCAAAACGAATTTAGCAAAATTTTTGGTAAAACTTTAGCTATACCCGCTGTTTTTCTGGATTTAGAACGCGATTCTGATAGACTGAAACTCGCGGAACCTGAAATTTTTTTGCCACAATATATAAATATTTGCGTCATCAGTGACGAAATTCAGAATACCCCGACTTTACTACCTTTACTGCGATTGCTCGTGGACAAAGACCGGCGATTGGTACTATATACATCAACAAGCTCCGCTTTTCAGGATATTACACGCGGAAGTAAGGAATCGTTAGCAGGGCGGATTGCTTATTTTGAACCTATGCCTTTCTCGCTAACCGAAATTGCGGGTATGAAAACAATGTAAGAACATTGGTTTAGTGGAAGATTTACTGATGCTTTATTGGCACCCGGCATAATGCACCGGTTGCTCGGTATCAGAGATTTGGAATAATTACACGGTAGTATTTGGTTGGGTATTCTTGGGAAACTTATGTTGCATAAGAAATTATTCGAGTCGGTGGAAAAAAATTTGATTATTCGTTTTTCAGAATACAAACCGGAGCGGAAGTGGATTTGATTTTGCGCGGTTCATCCGGTAATTTAATAATTAAAGAAATAAAATATAGTTCGAATGCGGCACTGTCAAAAGGATTTTATTCGGCGGCAGAAGATCTTCAACTGATAGCACAGTATATTATTGTCCTTGAGGGCAACCTTCTGCAACGTAGTGCAACCATTAAAGTATGCGGATTGTTTCGGTTTTTGAGACAAGTCATGCCCGTTCCTTAAAAATAACAAAAAAATTCATACACACATTTTTAACCTCAAAACGATTAACTTTGCAAAAATAATATCACTCGATTCACCTTTAAACGCCTGCAAAAATTTATGTTTTATCGCCCGATTTTTATTTTGCTTATTGCATTCACATCTATATTTGTTTTAAACGCTCAAAAATTACTTTCTCCCGAAGAGTTTTTACCTTATAAATATGGAGAGCAATTCACGCCGCACAATTTGCTCGTCGATTATTACAAACACGTTGCCGCCAATTCGCCGTTGGTACAATTGAAAGAATACGGACGCACGAACGAATATCGCCCGTTATTGTTCACGGTCGTGTCGTCGAAAGAAAATTTAGCGAACTTGGAAAAAATTCGGTTGAGCAATTTGTATCGCGCCGGTTTAGTTTCGGAAAAACCCGAAGAAATGCCCAACATTCCGATAGTTTGGCTTTCAATGAACGTGCACGGCAATGAACCGGCAAGTTCGGAAACTTCGATGACGCTGTTATATAATTTAGTCAATCCGAATCGGACGGACGTGAAAGAATGGTTGAAAAATACGGTCGTGATTATTGATCCGTGCGTGAATCCGGACGGTTACACCCGTTATACGCAATGGTACTTGACGGCGGCAGATAAAATACCGAATCCGAATCCGGATGCGCGCGAACACCGCGAACCGTGGCCCGGCGGTCGCGTAAATCATTACTTATTTGATTTGAATCGCGATTGGGCGTGGTTGTCGCAAATAGAATCGCAGCAACGCGTTGCGGAATATCAAAAATGGATGCCGGAAATTTGTGCCGATTTTCATGAAATGGGATACAATCAGCCGTATTATTTTGCACCGGCAACACAACCTTTTCACCATTATATAACGCCGTTTCAAAAAGATTTTCAAACCGAAATCGGGCGCAATCATGCAAAATATTTCGATAAAGAAGGATGGCTCTATTTTACGAAAGAAGAATTTGATTTATTTTATCCGAGTTACGGCGATACGTATCCGACTTACAACGGAGCTATCGGTATGACTTACGAACAAGGTGGTATCGGTGCCGGACGCACCATTCAAATCAACAGCGGTAATTATTTGACGTTGAAAGATCGCATCGCGCATCATCTCGCCACGGCACTTTCTACGATAGAAATGGCATCGAAAAATGCCGACAAACTGTGTATCAACTTTGAAAGATTTTATGCCGAATCGCGTACAACACCGCCCGGTATTTACAAATCTTATATCGTAAAAAATTCGACATCGCCTTACCGCGTCAAAGCGTTTTGCGATTTGCTCGACAAACACAATATTCGTTACGGAAAAGTGAACAGCACGCGCAATGTTTTTGCTTTTAATTATTTGACAAAGCGCGATGAATCAACGGAGGTAAACGCCGATGATGTCGTTATTTCGGCGTATCAACCGCACGCCGTGTTAGCACAAATTTTATTGGATCCGGAATCCGAACTTAACGACTCGGCTACTTACGATATTACGGCGTGGACATTGCCTTATGCTTACGGCTTGAATGCTTTTGCATCGAAAGAAAGACTGGATGTAACTGTGCAACCTTACTCAAAAACTTTTCAGATGTTGCAAAAACCGGCTGAAAGACCTTACGGTTATGTTGCTGCTTGGAAAGATTTGAATAATGCCAAATTCGCAATCGCATTGCTCAACTCGGGCGTAAAAATCCGTGTTGCAACCACTTCATTTGATGTCGGCGGAAAAACTTTTCCGCGCGGTTCACTCGTCATAACACGCGGCGATAATCAGGATGTCGGCGAAAGATTGGATAGGGAAATCACGGTAACGGCACTCAAAAATAATCAAGATTTAACGCCCGTTGCTACCGGATTCATGGATTTCGGTCCCGATTTCGGTTCTTCTAAATTTACTTTGATGCAAAAACCCAATATTGCTATCATTCAAGACGATGATGTGGACAATAACAGTTACGGACAAATGTGGTATTTTTTTGAGCAAGATTTGAATACTTCCGTGACGCAAATAAAACTCCCTGATTTGATGCGCGATAAAATTTCCGGTTTTAATGTTATTTGTATGACAGACGGTAATTACAGTAATTTAGATGCTGCTAAACTCGATAAAATTCGGTCTTGGGTAAACGACGGCGGTAAACTCATTCTCATCGGTGAAGCACTCGCGGCATTCGAAGATAAGAAAGGTTTTGAACTTACAAAATTTGCCGTCAAAAAAGATAAAGAGGCTGCCGAAGAATCCGAAACGGCAATAGCACTCAAACACCGTTTTTTGCACTATGATGATTACGAACGCGATGCCCTCAGCGAATCCGTACCTGGTGCCATTGTAAAAGTGAATTTGGACAATACACATCCTTTAGCTTACGGCATGAGTAATATTTATTACAGTTTAAAAACTTCGAGTAGTGCGTATCAACCGCTTAAAAACAGTTACAACGTTGGTGTGATGGACGAAAAATCGAAACCGATTGGTTTTGTCGGCTATCGGGCAAAACAAAATTTGAGCGGTTCAATGGTATTTGCGGTACAAATGGTTCGGCACGGCAGCATTGTATATATGTCGGACAATCCGTTGTTTCGCGCATTTTGGTATCAAGGTAAATTTTTGTTTTCAAATGCCGTGTTGATGCCGATGAAATAGATGGGAGTGTAGTATTAATATACTGTGTAGTAAATTATCGTTGGTTCTTGCCGGAGAAGATGTGTAAAAGTAGAAAAACTTTATTTACGGTGCAATTAATGTAAAATTCAATCGGCATGCGGTTCTTGCTTTTTATTTTTTTTCCTATACTGTTGTACGGACAATCGGCACAATATCGGGAAGAAATTTTTACCAGAGAAAATGGTTTGCCGAGTGATGTAATTTATAATATAAAACAAGACCATACAGGATTTCTCTGGCTTGCAACCGCCGAAGGATTATCAAGATTCGATGGAAAACAATTTAAAACTTTTTATTTACCGCCCGAATTTAAAGCGTTAGCCAATGTAATTTCCGATTTAGAAGTATTACCCGATAACCGTATGGCATTGGCTACGCACAACGGACTATTTATTTTTGATTTAAAACAATATAATTTTACAAAAATTAATCTTGAGCGGAATAATACCAATTCCGGCATTAACGATAATGAATTCAATTATTTGTTGTTCGACAATAAAAAAAATCAATTATGGGCAGGTTCTTACAACGGGATTCACATTTTCGATACAAAAAAAAATAAGTTTATACATTCTTTTTATGCCGAACCGAATTGGATTTTAAAAGATCAACTCAGTTTTGCTCACGTATTTACTTTCGCACCGGATAGTTCTGTATTTACGTGGATTGATAAAGCAGGTACATACAGGTGGGTCGTTTTCGATACTGCTTCCAATAAATTAACAGATATTACATCAAAACTTCCGGAATCAGTTTTTGACTCACTCCGTTTAAAGAAACGCATTCCGCCGGAAATGAATACTATCACCGCGAGTTTCAAATTAATTTATCGCGGTTTTAAGGACAATCAAAATACCTTTTGGGGTTTAGGAAGTGATGGTTTACATCATTTTTATAAGGATGAACGCAAATTCCAACCCATTGATTCATTAAACAGATTTATCAGTCAAATTAATTCTGAAAGCACCGGTGCTTTATATTTAACCGACAAAACGCTATGGATAGGCACTTCCAATGCCGGTGTTTTGAAATATAATTTAGCCACAAAAAAAACAATACAATGGCGACCCGGCACTCGGTTTAAAAATTATTACGCCGATTTGATTTGGAATTTCCGATTAAACGACGATAATAAAATGTGGTTGGGTTTCGGATACGGTTTTTGCAGCTTCGATACAGCGACTTTTAAAGCCGATAGAATAAATTTACCAAATAAACCCGCAGTTTTCGATCAATTTAACGGTTGTGTACAGTTTGAGGACAGTCGAAAAAATTTATGGTTTGGTATTGGTGGCGGCAATGGTTTGGTGCAATACATTACGAGGTCAAAAGAATTAAAATATTATAAACCGGTTTCGCAGGGTGGAAATTTTCCGTTAAGGCACCCGATGTGTGTTGCAGAAGATGAATACGGAGATTTGTGGTTCGGAACGCAACGCGGCGGCGGTTTAGCGCAATGGCATCGTATGCAAGATAGTTTTTCTGTTATTTTGCCTCAAATCAATTCAGAATTTGAAAATGATATTATCTTGGATATTATTTCTGATCGTAAAGGTAATTTATGGTTGAGTGTGTTTCAGATTGGTTTGGTAAAATTCGACATCAAGACAAGACAATTTAAAAAATACGGTGTAGAATCGGGTTTGAAAACAACGAATGTTAGCAATTTACTTTTAGATAAATCAGGAAATATTTGGGTCGGCACCGTTTACGGTTTATATAGTTTTGACACGATAAAAAAGAAATTTGAATTTTATGATACTAAAGACGGTTTAGTTGATAATTACATCAATGGCATAAAACAATACGGAGATTCTATTTTTGTTGCCGACACAAAAGGCGTTTCAATTTTTGAACCTGAAAATTTTAAAATTCGGCAGAAACCGTCAAAAATTGTGTTGACAAATTTTTTAGTGAGCAATCATGAAAAAATTTTGAGTTATAGCCGTAAAATTGAATTGTCTTTCACGGAAAACAATTTACAAATTGAATTTGCAGTGCTTGATTTTATTCGCGGTAGAGATGCTCGCTTCGCTTATCGTTTAATTGGTGCGGATACAGCTTGGATAGATATTGGCGATAAGAGGATGGTAAACTTTATAAATTTAAACTCCGGTAATTATAAATTTCAAGTTAAAGCTGCCTATAGTTCCGATAATTGGGGAATAATAACAAACTTATTGGATATTGAAATCAGTCCGCCTTGGTGGAAAACTTCTTGGTTTGCTTTTGTTTTAATTTGTCTAATAGGTTTTGTGTTTTGGTTATTGTACAAGTTCAGGCTCAACCAATTGTTACACCTACAAAAAGTGCGCAACGATATTTCACGCGATTTACACGACGATATAGGTGCAACGCTCAGTAATATTAATATTCTCAGAATGCTTGTCGGACAAAAAATTCCGGAAATACATCCGTCTCATGAATTTTTAAACAGAATTGATGAAGAAGTGAAACACAGTACAGATGCATTAGACGATATTATCTGGAACGTAAACCCGTTAAATGATTCAATGGATCAACTCATGGCGCGAATGAGGCGGTATGCGGTTGAAGTTTTTGAAGCACAAAATATAAATTTCATCATTGATTTACCGGATGAAACTACATCACTTAAACTCGATATGTCGAAACGCCGGGATTTTTGGCTCATCTATAAAGAAGCATTGCACAACCTTATCAAATATTCGATGTGCAGTAAAGTTGAAATAAAATTAATAACAATTTCACAAAAATTAATTCTTACGATTGAAGACAACGGTGTAGGCTTTGATACAAGTACACAAATACAAGGAAATGGTTTAAGAACGATGCCGGAACGCGCCCAAAAAATGAAAGGCAACTTAAAAATTATATCGAAAGTAGGAAAAGGTACGATTGTGCAACTCGAAATTCCGATAGGCAAAAAAAAATAATCACTCAAATATGCGATTGCGAATGAGTTTTTACTTGTGCATATTTGCGGTTTAATTATTGGCTGTTGGCTTTTAGTTTAACGTGAGTTCGAAGATTTTATAAACCAACCGCGAAGTATGTGTTTAGCATCAATTAGATTATACGATATTGTTGTAGAGACGCAATACTTTGCGTCTCGCGTTTTAAAGGGTGTATGTAATTTGCTGCTCTTGATTGAGACGCAAAGCATTGCATCTCTACAACAAAAATTTAAAAATTCGATACACACTAAACACACCGCGAAGCGGTTGAATATGAATAGACCCGCGTGAAACGCGGGTAATACGTGAAAAAGTATTTGAAATCTCCAAGCGGTTGAATGTGAATTTTGCTCTCAACGTGTACAATTCATATTCAACCCTCTTCGCGGTTAATTTATAAAATCTCCGAACTCACGTTAAATTAATCTTTTCACAATCACAGCTATCAACTATAAGCTAACAACCAACTTATGAAAGTTCTTATCTACGAAGACAACCACAAACTGCGTCAATCACTTGAACTGATGATTGACGGTACTGAAGGTATGTCGGTAGTAGGTGCTTTTGAAAGTTGCAGTCAAGTAATTGAAAACATCCGCACACTGAAACCTGAAGCTGTGTTGATGGATATTAATATGCCCGGAGTAGATGGCATTGAAGGAGTACGATTGATTCGAGAACAATCTGCAGATATTTTAATATTGATGCACACGGTTTTTGAAGATGACGAAAAAATTTTTGCGTCTCTATCTGCAGGTGCTAACGGATATTTATTGAAAAAAACGGCACCTGCGCAATTGTTAACGGCCATTCAAGATGTTTTTACCGGAGGTGCGCCCATGTCGCCGGGTGTTGCGCGTCGAGTATTGCAGTCGTTTCGAAACCCGGCGAAAAAAAATGAATATAATCTTACAGAAAGAGAAAACCAAGTTTTAGTTTTACTCGTAAAAGGATACACCTACAAACTCATAGCTTCCGAGTGTCACATTGCACTAGATACAGTTCGCACACACTTACGCCGTATTTACGAAAAACTCCACGTCAATTGCGGTACCGAAGCTGTTGCCAAAGCCCTTCGCGACAAAATCGTTGATTAAAATTTTCACCCAAATATGTGATTGACCGAAGTCTGTTTTCATCGGACTTTTGCTACACAAAAAGAATAAAACCTTTTTGGTGGTTTCTTTCTTTTCAAAAAAAATATTTTTATCAATTCAAAAATCAAATTAAAATGAACACAGTGTATCAAAACTATTTCAAAACTATTATGAGTATGAGATGCTCTCTCTCTTTCGTTTTCTTTTTTCTTTTTCTTTTTTGTCTTAAGGCACAACACATTCCGGATACAGAGTTTGCAGCCGGTATTAAACTCAATTGCTCAACCTGTATCACGATTAATGCCGACATGACGGGCGAATTAGTGACCGACCCGATGGTGCATCCAAACGCAAGCACTTTAATCAATTTAGACTTTGCCGTTTTAACTTTCGCAGATCTCGCCAATATTACAGACATCACAGGTATCGGCAGTTTTACAAGTTTAACTTATCTATCTTTTAATGGTGCAACAGGCATTACAACTGTTCCTACATTGCCAAATTCTTTAGTAACTGTTATTTTTTCGCAAGGCAGTCTTGCAAATTTACCGGCTACATTACCGACGTCATTAAAATCTTTAACTGTAAATAATAATGTTTTGACAGGTTTACCGCCATTGCCCGCCACATTAATTGGATTAGACTGCCATATTAATCAGATAAAAAGTTTGCCGGCTCTGCCTATTAATTTAAAAACATTAACTTGTATCGGTAATAAATTAACTTCCATACCTGCTTTGCCTAATTCTTTGATTAGTTTACGCGTTTCGAACAATGCAAATTTAAGTTGCTTGCCAACATTACCTTCGGGTTTATCTACTTTAGAAATTGACGGTACAAAAATAACTTGCCTCCCAAATAAACCGGCGAACATAAATAATATGATATCAATTTGTACCGTTCCATGTACGCCTTTCAGCTGCCCGACAACAACACATAATAATAAAATCCAACTCACTTGCAGATTAGATTCGGTGGGTTTTATAATTTCAGTGAATAATACCTACGATGTTGACGGTACTTGTTTGCTTACGAGTGATACGACTAAATTAGCTCTTAAACCATGTTGCGCCGGTAATATTATAACGCTAACTAAATCTTTGTTTACTTGCAATATCGCCCAAGACGGAACCACGCGAAAAGATACCGTGTATAATAAAATCTCAGGTTGTATTGATTCGGTGATTGTATCTAATTTTACTTTTAAATCCTGCTGCCCAATACCGATTTATTCTACAAAAAGCGTTAATACTTGCGACCTGAAATTGGATAAAACGACGCGAACGGATACTACCCAAGATGCCAACAAATGTTTGCTGACGAGTGTACTTGTTACTTACAATTATGTACAGGCACTTTGTTGTCCTAATCCGATTTTTTCAAACACGACGACAAATACTTGCGATAAAACTTTAGATGGTACAACAAATACTTCGAACACTTACGACAGTAACGATTGTTTGCTTACGAGTACAAGTACAACATACAAATACAATTGCGGAACAGATTATCAATACAACTGTCCGCAAATACATAAAAATTTCGGACAGGCTTGTGATGACGGCAATTCAAAAACCGTAAACGACCGCGTAAGAAACGATTGCAATTGTCGCGGCGATTATGTTTCGAATGCGATTAACGTTAAATGTCCGCAAAATATGACCGTTGTTTCAACTTTTATTTACGGAACGGTTGTGGCTTGGGATGAGTACAATATGTTTTCACCGTCGGCAAGCGCAGGTGGTTGTTCTCCAATCGTTAATGTTACACGAACTTCTGGTTATTATTCCCAATACCCTTTTCCGCCAAACAGTTTGACTTACGAAGAATATATTGCTACCGACAATTGTGGCAATAAAGCCAGTTGCGAATTTTTTGTAACAACTACACCTCTTCAAAACAGTAATTCTAATTTATCAATAAGTGCTTCAAAAAACCAAATTATGAATATTTCGCCGAATCCGGTTTCGGAAACACTTTTAGTTTCACTGAATGTCGAAAGTGAAACTAATTCTGAAATACAAGTGGCGAATGCTTTCGGGCAAATAATTTTAAAAGAACAGCTTACACTTTCCAAAGGCGACAATAATTTTGAAATAAATGTTGCAAGTTTGGTTAGCGGTATTTATTTTTTGAGAACAGGGAACAGTCTCAAAAATCCAATAAAATTTGTTAAGGAATAAGATTAAAATTTTAGAAAATCCATATAAAATCCGTTTAATCCGCGTCATCCGTGTTCCATTTATAGAAAGAAGTAATGGAATAGGGATGACACGGATACGACGGATTTTCTAAAAAAAATTTTAAAGCCGTTTATTTTATTCAACTACTTACTTTGTCTCTACGAGGCTTATAATTTTTTATTTTGTTTTACGGCGGCTTGAAATCCTCTTATACCGATATACTGTGCCTATCGGCACTTATTACATAACATATCTGCTTAAATATTTTTTTCACTTAATACTTTTCTCTAATGAAAACAATTTTCAGTTTTCTGTATTTTTTTCCTTTTTTCTTTACCGGTTTAATTTTCATAAACTCGACGCAATCACAAACCTTACAAGGCAGTATAAACATTTCAGCCGATGACTTAGCGAAAATTAATCAAGTTGCCGCAAATCCGGCAAAACCAAATGCTCATAAAATCGTTGCGGAGTTGTGGCAAGTACGCTACGCACCCGAAAAAAACGACGCGCAAACAACAGATATTTTTTTGGTGCAAAAGCAAACGGCAAAAGTTTCTTATAAAACAAGCGCAACAAGTATCAATTACACAATAGCAGATGCCGCCGCCGGAAATAATTTGGCAGTCGTCGTTTATGCAGCGATTCCGGCAGCCGAAATAAGTTTAAAAATAAAAGGCAAACCTTCCGACGGACAACACGTCGGCAGATTGTACCGCTATAAAAGTGATGCACCGCAACATTTAAAACATTTCGGAACCGAAAATATTATTTTCGGTGTTTATTCTCTCATAGGCAGTCAAACCGATATTACACATCTTGATTTCAATATCGGTGTTCAAGGCAATAAATCGAATTGTAAAACTTGTTTCGGATTCGATGATTTTGGCGATATAGTCTCGGGTATTTTCGGTGACGGTGGAAAAAATACCGGTAATGCAGTTACAGGTATTCTTCACGGCATTGAACACACTTTCGATAAAACTTTGAAGGATATTACCGGCAATGTGATTCCCGGTTTGGCAAATTGTGTGGTGCAAGATTTTAACGGACTTGGAGATGTAACAGGTTTTTTTATCAATCAAGCCGGTCAATATTTTTATATGACTTCTGCCGGATTGGTAAATTTAGTTCAGCATGGCGATTTGCCGAAAGTACGCGATATTGGTGAAGATGAATTTCGTTGGGCAAATGACAAATTGTTTCACGGTGCTTTACAGCAATCGGATAAAATAAAAATTTTCAATTTTTCAAAATTAGACAATCAATCGCACGGGTTTTTTACTTGGCCCGGTGTCAATCAATATATTTATATGAATTTGGGAGACGACGGAGGTTTCGAACATCCGATGACATACACAAGCGGCAATTATACAGTACCTGGTCAAGTTTTTATTCACGAACTCGCCCACGTATGGCAAATCCAGCATTACGGTAGACAAGCGATGGTTACACGTTTTTTTAATTCGGGTGGAAATTCGCCGGCAAGTTACATACCCGATTGTAATAAAGGATTGAACGGCAGTTTCCCAATCGAATCTGAGGCGGCGATGATCGACGGGACTTACGGGCATACATATTCTGCTGATAGTAACAATCCACATTGGTTTTGTTTTGATTTCCAACAGAAATGGGTAGAAAACAATGTTTTGGGCGGTAGATCTTTAGATGCTTTAACTGCAGAAGTAGTTATGCGTCAACACGCTCAAATTTATCAAAGTTTTATTGGCGGAATTCCTGCCGGACAATTACCTGCTTATTCAACCGGAAATGGTGGTGGTTATTTTATGTTGGGCAATACGCCTTGGTCAGTATTGTACTATCCGATTAAATACAAAAAAGCCTATGCCAATTGGGGAGAAATCAGAAAAAAGTACAACACTTTAAACGCTGAGCGCGGCGTTTTGGGTTGGCCTCAAACAGATATTGGCAATTTGCGTGATAACGGCAGTTTTCAAAGATTTGAAAAAGGGTTTATACACAGTTCATCGCATGGTACGTTTTCTATGGACATCATACCTATCATAAATACCTATGGTTCGAATAATTGGGAGAAAGGGAAATTGGGTTATCCGATTTCCGATTTTATTCCCGACAATTTAAAACAAGGTACTTCTTTGAATTTTGGCGGCATACAAAATTTTGAACACGGCATTATCAGACTTACAAGACAACGCGGCTTTAACGGTGCATTGATTGAAAATGCTGTAGCGGAATTTAATAACGATAAAAAATCAAGCGGCACCACTTCTAATAATAAAATTCATACCGACATTAATCCGCAACCACTGCCGCCGAAGAAAAAGAATTAGTGTTAATAGTCGTACCTATTACGTTGATGAGGCAGATTTAATCGGATTCTTAAATCAGATTAAATCTGTTTGCCTATTTATCTCCATTCAACGCCACAATTTAAAGTGAGTTCAGGGATTTTTACATTATATGTTTCCCGATAGTAATAAAAATTATTTCTGAATCCCCGCTTATCAAAAAATATTTACCGAAAAAACCTCCTTTTCGACTATACTTATTTTCTTTTCTTTCAATAATCTTCAATTAAATTAAAAAAGTCTGCGCAATATGTGATTTGTGTAAGATTAAACTGAAAATGTGTAACGTTTAAGCGTATTAATACCCCCACCTTTGTATCATAATTATTAATTAAGTTTTCTAAACAAAATTAAAATGAAATCTTCAACGGAGCCGGTAAGAACAGACAATATAGCGATGATGCCCGATGAAAAAGACAGAATGAATAGGGCAAGCAATCATAGAAAAGCTGCAAAGTATTTAATAGCCGCAGCAAGCCATCATACTGAAGCAGGTACACAAACCGAAGCAGGTAATCATGACGAAGCAGATAAAAGTACGGCTAAGGCAAGTGAGCAGTTGGGAGAAGCAGTGAAAGCACATAAAAATGTTTCTGAAGAACGTACCGTGAAAAGCTAAATTGTAATTTGATATTGTTTTTTTTCTTTAAAAGCGCTCTGCGCGAGCGGCGCGCTTTTATTTTTTCTTTCAAAAAAGCATCTTTACGCAATCCGATAAAAAAACCTCTTAAACTTACGACGTACATACATTTATTAAAAAGCAAAGAACTCTTTCAAAACACTAAATACTTAAAAACATAAAAGCCTGAATTAAATAGGGGGATATTTTGTCGGTTAGTAAAAATAAAAAAATTATCGTTTGCTACACAAATATTCTCCGGATACGAATTTGGGATCAGCAAATATGCGGTTTCTTTTATTTTTTGATTTTCTTTTCTTAAAATTGTCTCAAAAATCTTTAACAAAAATTTAAAAGTAAAAAAAAATGGACAACAACAATCAATATACCATTGATAAATTAAATCATTTGGTATCCATCTGCGAGGATGGCAAAATGGGTTACGAAAGCGCGGCAGAAGATGTGAATGATTCGGACGTACAGAACTTATTCACGAGAATTGCTAAGGAAAGAACTGATTATGCTTTGCAGTTGCGCAACAAAATTTTTGAATTGGGCGGAAAATCGGAAGCTAACGGCGAAGGCGGTACTTTAGGTTCAATGCACAGAATTTGGATAGATATGAAAGCGTCTTTTACTTCAGGTGATAAAGATTCCATCATTAAAGCGTGTATAACGGGTGAAGAAGCGGCTGTAAAAAATTATACCGAAGTAGTTACCGACGAAAAATTCGATGTGATGTTCAAGCAACTCATAACAGAACAGTTGCACGGCATAGAACGTGCTTTGGCAAGTATAAAGTTGTATGCAATGCACTCAACTGCAAAAGTATAATCAGAATTATAAATTCGGTTTTAGAGCCGAGGGCTTTTGTCCGATGTTATTACTTATTGTTTCACACTACTAAAAACTAATTTTTATGAAATTCAAAGCATCGCGATTTGTTGGACTAACAGCGTTATGTGTAATTTTTTTCACAACTACAACAAATTTGAAAGCACAGTCGGATAGCAACGGCGGATTCGGTATCAAAGGCGGATTAAGTATTTCCAATTTATATGCTCAAAACGTGAGTGATAAAAATACGATTTTAGGTTTTAACGGCGGTGTATTTTTTAAAATGCCGATAACGGATTTTATAGCCATTCAACCGGAATTACTGTATGCGCAAAAAGGTGCACAACTTAAATACAATACCATAGTGACCGGTTCGGGTAATTTTACGCTCAATTATTTTGAAATACCGGTATTGGGAGTCGTAAATCTTACGCGAAACTTTAATATTCATGGCGGTGTTTACGGTGCGTATTTAGCGAGTGCTAACATACAAAATGTAGCCGGTGATGGTTCATACGATTTTAACAAAGAGTTGAACAGAGATAACTTCGAGACCATGGATTATGGGCTAACTGCAGGTTTAGGTTTTGATTTCAGTAGAGCGAGCCTAGGTTTAAGTTATGACTATGGTTTGAAAACGGTTGGAAAAGATAAATCTTTTTTGGGTACGACGTATAAGTTTCCGGATGCACGTAATTCGAGTTTACAGGTTTATTTGTCTATACGCATTCTCTAATTTTTGAAGTCTAAAATCTTATGGATCATTTAAAATAAATCTACAGTTTCAGATACAAAAATAGAAACAACCCACACTGTCATTAATTTTTTTAAACCGTTTTATCAAAACGGCAATTCAGGGAGAAAATCGGCGCAACGTATCTTTAATTTTTTATTCACCTCAACTATTTCGATGATGGAAGCGCATACGCAGGAGCAACAAATATGGGAGTCCATTTACGAAAAATACGCCGGTATTATGTACAGTATAATACTAAGACTGATACCGGAAGAGATTATTGCGGAGCAAATTTTAAAGGCAACTTTTATAAGTCTTAGAACAAAAAACATTATTTCGGTACATCATATTGTACTATGCAGCCCGATTCTGAAATACACTTATACTTACACTTTATCCGAATTAAAAAATCGAGATATAGTACCTAAAACGGAAAATTTGTCCGGTGACGCGGTCCTGAATATGCTGTTCACCGGACAATTTCCGACAGTAGAAAAAGATAATGGAGTGATAATGAGTGACGCTGATAAAAAAAGAAAAATACGTACCGAATTTAAGACTTATTTGGAAACAGTTTCTTGAATAAATTTAAATCTCACAAACTTTATTCGTTTAACTTAGAAACAGACATTATAAAAAATATTCAAAAACACATTCATCTAATTTAAACCAATCTTATAAAACTTTAAATTAAAAACGTAATGGGCAATTTATTGTATATTATAGCCGTCGTACTGATTATCGGCTGGGCAATAGGTTTTTTTGCTTACGGTGCAAGCGGCATTATTCATGTTCTGCTTTTGATAGCCATAATCACGGTATTGTTGCGCGTCATAAGTGGCCAAAGACCTGTTTAAACTTTTTTCTAAAAATTAAAATCAAACTATCATGCAAAATTCAAGCGAAGGAGGAAGTCATTTGGGCTCTATCATACTCGGCGCAATGGCAGGAGCTGCACTCGGTATTTTATTTGCACCCGACAAAGGCAGCAAAACACGCGACAAACTCGCCAATAACGCATCTGATATGGCACATGAGGCTGTTCAGAAATTAAAAGACGAGATAAGTATGTTGCGCAATAAAGCCGACAGATTGGAAAGCGAAGCAAAAGACAAAATGGCCGAAGTAACTCAAGCAGCTAAAACGAAGGCAGACAGTATGAAACATCAAGCGGACCACATTAAGCAGCAAATGTAAAATCAGTTTGAGTTAAATTTTGTGTTTCATAAAGCGTCGGCATGGTTTGAGTTGTACATTGAATAATCCGCATTGTTATTTTTTTAAATTATTTTAATGCGGATAAAACCAATTTTCGGGCACAAACCATGCGTGCGCTTTATCCATTAATTACCCTTAACCACACCTATATTAATATGCAAGAGCCGGGAAACATCGAGACACTCACCGCAAGCATCAGCAACCTCATAAGCATACATTACGAACTCTTAAAACTTGAAGCGACTGAACGTTCATCGGATATAGGTTCGAGTCTAGTCAGTCAATTAATTATAGGACTTTTAGGGTTTTTATTGGTTTTCTTTCTAAGCCTTTTTGCCGGTTTTTGGTTTTCTGCGCGTATGAACGATTCTTATTCGGGTTTTGCAATCGTATCCGGGTTTTACTTTTTGCTTTTTTTGCTTTGTATATTATTCAGAAAAAAAATTATCATTGAGCCGGTGCGCGAAAATCTAATAAAAAAAATATTCCCATCCATTAAATAGATTTTGAAATTTGCTTTTTACCTGGTTTTAAAATACTCGATTTTATTCACCTTATTGACAATTAAAAATGCAAAACACAGAAAACTCTGCACATTCGCAATTACTTTTACGCATAGAACAACTCAAAATCAATAAAACGAATGAAGAGCGGCGCATTAAAAATACTTATGAAGAAGTGTTAGCTAATTTTAATCCGTCCCTAATCATAAAAACTTCTTTACACGAATTAGCCTTGGATAGCGTAGTACAATTCGATATGACCAAAATGGGTTTGTACGCCGCCGCCAACTTCGCGATAGATAAAATCTTCGGTAAAAACAAAACCTTAAAAGGTTTTATAAACTCTTTAACGGCTGAAAGATTCGACGATTCAAATTCCGACAACAAAGGTTCGTTCATTATTCCGATTTTAGCGGATTCGATAATCAGTATATTCAGATCTAAAACCGGCAATAACAGGCGTTGTTGAAATAAAAAGGTTATTGGATTTTTTTTTAATTAAATAAATTTCTAAGCTATGTTCTACGATGCTTATGATTATTGGGGTATGCACCCTATTTGGTGGATTGTGTGGTTAGCCTTATTGTTTTGGATTTTTTTTACACCTTATGATGTACCTGGTCAAAGAAGAAGGAAAGATACACCGCTTGAAGTATTACGGCAACGATTTGCTGCCGGAGATATTACTCAAGAAGAATATGAAGTAAGAAAAAACGTTTTGGAACAGGATATGGTTAAAAAAGCATAGTTCTTCAGAATACAAAATTCAACCCATAATGGAAAAAGATAAAAATAAAATCCAAAATCCGAAAACACCGGACAGCGAAAAAAATGATTTCCCGGGTTACCCCATGTATCCGCCGAGTGAAGACATTTACAACAATGAAAAAGAAATAAAAAAGGGTAAGTACGGCTCTATTGACGAAAACGACGAACCGAATGAAAAACCCGAAAAGCCGAATGAGAAAGGTTTTAAAGACGATGTGTCCGGCGATGATCTCGACGTTCCCGGATCAGAATTAGATGACGCGCAAGAAGAAATCGGAAGTGAAGACGAAGAAAATAATTATTACAGTATAGGCGGCGATAATCACGATGATCTCGAAGAGGATAAAGGAGATTAAGCGTACGAAGGTTTTTTAAAATTAAAATTTAAAAGTCAGGATTATGCAATTTCAAAAAGTAAGCGTATTAACGCGATTCAAACCTGTTCAAGGTAAAAAAGAAGAATTAATAGAGTATTTGGTGGATACTGCAAATACGCTATCTGCCAATGAACCGGGTACCGAAATTTGTGTCGTCAGTACGACACCCATCGATGAAAGTGCGGTATATCTATACGAAGTTTACGCCGGTCAACCGGATAAAGATAAACATGAAAGTACATCGGCATACGGCGTTGCGCTTAAAAAAACAAAAGATCTGACCCAAGGCTCACCCGAAGTTATACCGCTTGTTCCGCAAGGCGGAAAAGGAATGTAGTGGTGTTTGGTTAATAAGGCAAACAGATAAAAAAAATATTGAGGTAGCTTCGCCTTTTTAACACGAAGCACCGTTGAGCGTTCATTGCATTTAAAAATCTTTTTTCACACACAAAAAAAATCACAATGAATTACATTGAAACGGGTAAAGATACCGCAGGTAATGCGGTAAAAATTCACTACAATGATTACGGAAAAGGTGATCCTGTCATCTTAATTGCCGGCTGGCCTTTGGGTGGCGAAATGTGGGAGTACCAAATCAATGATTTAGTCAATGCCGGTCATCGCGTAATTACTTACGACCGACGCGGTTTCGGTAAATCTTCTCAACCTTGGGACGGTTATAACTACGATACGCTGACCGATGATTTAAAATCGCTGATAGATAAACTTAAACTTCAAAATATCACGTTGGTTGGTTTTTCTATGGGCGGTGGCGAAGTTGTGCGTTATTTCAGTCGGTACAGTGGTATGGGCGTAACCAAAGTCGTGCTTATTTCGGCAATTACACCTTATATGTTGCAAACGGATTCAAATCCAAACGGCACACCGCAAGCTGCTTTTGAAGATATGTTGAAGCATATGCAAAACGATCGCATTGCTTTTCTCGACGATTTCGGAAAAACGTTTTTCGGTGTCGGCGTATTCAGTAAACCTTTAAGTACACCTTTATTGGATTATTACCGAATGTTGTGCTCTTTAGCTTCGCCGCGTGCTATGGAAGAATGTGCTAAAGCTTTTTCTTCAACTGATTTCAGAAATGAAATGCAAACCATTAAAGTTCCGACTTTAATCATCCACGGCGATGCCGATAAAACGGTGCCTATAGAGGCATCCGGAAAACAATCGGTTAACTACATTCAAGGCAGCAAACTGCTTATTTACGAAGGCGCACCACATGGCTTATTCTATAATGAAAAAGAAAGATTGAACATGGATTTATTGAAGTTTTTACGCGGAGAAGATCCGAGTATAGAAGATCCGATTTTGCATGATGCTTTTATGCCTGACGAACTTTACAGAATAATTTAAAAAAGGTTATGCAATTGGTGCAGCGCATTGGAAACTATTTATGCCGCTTTGCAATAAATACAAACGGTGCGCTTCACCTATTGCATAATATAAATCCTTCTTAAATCATCAATAAACTCAATTCACTGCACGCAAATTTATGAGCAGAAACCTATCTATTACTGTATATGCGGTTCTGATAATAATTACCGGTATTATTTTAGTCATGCGCGGGCAATATTCGGTTCTAAGTTATGATAATTATTCACTCGCGGGCGGCCGTTATCCTGTAACGTTTATTGTAGCTATCGTGATGCTTTTAGGTGCTGGTTTTGCTGCATTTACGGCTTTTCAAAGCATAGATTTCAAACTTGCCTTAAAATATCACGCACTTCACGCATTTGCAATGTTGGTTTATGGTACTGCTGTTTTGTTTTTTGCTGTTAATCTTCAAAAGTTTTTAGACATTACCATTTTTTTTCTGCTGTATTATGGTATTTCGGAAATAGTTTTTTGTTTCCAGTTATTGTTAATGCGGCAGAGATCTATTAGTTCCCGTATAGTGGGTATTCGATTATTTATAGGGCTTTTTATTTCATTGGGTGCTGTATCAGTTTTAGCTACTTTTTACTCCGATCCTAATAAAGCAGTTTTAATCTCCGGTGTGGTATTTGTATTCAGTGGTATTAATTTAATGCTTTACCGAACTGTTCAACAAGCACCCGAAAAAGGAATGTAAATTTACTAATTCAGAAGTAATGGAGACAACGAAAATACCTTTTTACGCTAAGGCTTCTTTAATATTTATCGGATTGTTTGCTTTTTTTTCGGTGCTTTACGTGGCGCAAAGTATCATCGTACCTATTATTTATTCCATTATATTCGCCATAGCTCTGAGTCCGCTCGTAGATTTTTTTGTGCGTAAAAAAATGAACAGAATTATGGCGATTGCTTTATCGCTTTTGATTGTGCTTTTTACGACAGTTTTGATAGGCATGATTTTGTCTTCACAAATGAGTGTGTTCGCTCAGGCTTTTCCGAAATTGTTAGATAAGTTTTATCAAACCTTAAATAATTCCGTTGCATGGGCTTCTAAACGTTTTAATATCAGTCCCGTTCAACTTAATAAATTAATAGCAAATACAAAAAATGATTTGCTCAACGGCAGTGAAGCGGCGATCGGCACTACCGTCAACACAATGAGTCGTTTATTGATAGTATTGGTTTTGATTCCGGTTTATATTTTTATGTTATTGTTTTACCGACCCCTGTTAATTGAATTTGTATATCGCGTTTTCGGACAAGCTAATCGCGATGAAGTACACGGCGTACTCGTTTCAACCAAAACCATTATACAAAAATATTTGAGTGGATTGCTGCTCGAAGCCGTCATCATCGCCACGCTTAATTCGGTGGGCTTGTTAATGCTCGGTATAGATTACGCTATAATCATGGGTGTTATCGGTGCTATATTAAATGTTATTCCTTTCATCGGCGGCATTATTGCCGTAGCGTTGCCAATGACGATAGCATTTGTCACTATATCTTCTTTAACTTATCCGTTATTAGTGATGGGCTTGTACATTATTATTCAGTTTATAGACAACCATTACGTAATTCCGAAAGTAGTAGCTTCCAAAGTAAAACTCAACGCACTTATTTCTATTATAGCTGTTTTAGCTTTCGGTGAACTTTGGGGTATTCAAGGTATGTTTCTTTCCATACCGCTTACCGCCATTGTAAAAGTTATTTGCGACGATATTGAAGTACTGAGACCTTGGGGATTTTTACTCGGAGATACGATGCCGCCCATTTCCATATTCAAATTGAAATTAAAAAAACGCAACACAGCTTAAAGTGGGAATTATGTAAATTATTGTCGGAATTATGTAATGATTCACGCTTAACCCACCTGCAACTTTGTACCGTGATAATCTGTTACAAACAGAATATAAACTTAAATCAGACACTTAAAATTTAAAAAAGAATGTCAAAAAATATTTTCAAAGCGATAGTATTTGTACTTATCGCTGCTACCTTGGGAAGTTGCTCCAACTCACCCGAACAAAAAGCACAAAACGTCGAAGAAGCAAAAACAGATTTAGTCGTCGCTAAAAAGGAGTTGCAGCAAGCGCGATTAGACTCAATGAAAGAATATTTAAATTTCAAGGAAGCATCTGAAAGAAAACTAAATGATAACGACGCGCAGATTGCCACTTTAAAATATCAAATAAAATCCCAAAAAGCGGAAATGCAAATGGATTATAATAAACAGTTAGAGGTTTTGACGCAAAAAAATGAAAACCTGAAAGCCGGAATACGCAATTACAAAGAAAGTACAAAGGAGAAGTGGGAAACTTTTAAAATGAATTTTAACGAAGATTTAGATTCATTGGGAAGAACCATTTCGATGATGTCACAAAAAAATAAAAAAAATAATTAAACTTTCCTGAAAATAATTTTAAAAATAAAAAAAATAAACTTATAAATGAAAAAAATAAAATCAATTTCGCGAGGAAAAACTTTTTTTGCAGTCTTGTTCGCCGCACTCATCGTTTTTTCTTTCGGCTCGTGCGGTAAAAAAATAAGTTTTATGAATTCATCTGTCGTGCCGGCGGCACGTGGAGATGTAAAAATAAGTAGAGACCACAACCGAAATTATGTTACGAACTTGGACATTTTTAATTTGGCTGAATCTACGCGACTTATACCCTCGCGCAGTACTTACGTGGTTTGGTTGATGTTCGAAGATGCTACAGTAAAAAACGTAGGTCAAATAAAAAGTACTACCGGCTTTTTGAATAAAAATCTGAAGGCTTCTTTTAAAGCAGTTTCTGCTACGAAACCGACAAAAGTATTTATCACTGCCGAAGATGATGGCAGCGTGCAAAATCCGGCATCGCAAGTTGTATTATCTACAGATAGTTTTTAATTTTTTAACGATGAACTTTTAGAACGACGAATTATCAATGAAAAGCAGAAAATGTTTATCGTTTTAAAGATTTATCGTTCGTCGTTCTGAAAGTTCAATTTTCATCGCTCATTAATACTTTATAAAAATATGAAACCGAATATAGGAATTTCAAAAGAAAATTTAGGTGCCGTTGCCGAGTTACTATCACTCGTTCTTGCCAACGAAGTAACACTTTATATTAAAACAAGAAAATTCCATTGGAATGTTGCCGGCGACAGTTTCATGGAATATCATAAATTGTTTGAAAAGCAATACAAAATGCTGGAAGAAGATATCGACGAGGTAGCGGAACGCATCGGTAAATTGGGTAGCAAAACTATCGGAACTATGCACGAATACGGAAAATTAGCTACCGTAAAAGAAAATCCGGACAAATATCCTTCGTCTAAGGAAATGGTGGGCGAACTGCTTGAAGATCACGAAACGGTTATCGTTGAACTGCGTAAAGCCGTTAATGAATGTGCCGACAAATTCAATGATGTCGGTACTGCGGATTTTCTGACCGGCTTAATGGAACAACATGAAACTATTTCTTGGACTTTAAGAAGATATTTGAAATAAATATTAATATTTAACGTGAGTTCGGGATTACATCCCGATGAGTTTACTAAGAATCAGAGAGGGTTTATTATCTAAAAAAGAATAGGCAACTAAACTTGCGACTATGTGAGCCATTGCATTGTACGGACTTCTATGACGTGTATGTTCGATA
>JBBRQS010000034.1:0-36736 GCA_038226035.1 Chitinophagales bacterium
CGCTCGTGATTACCGGAAGCGTTACGTTGCCCAGTGTGGCGGGACTGCCGTCACCTCCTTTGTCGTTCGAAAGTATTGCAATGTTCGCCGGCATACCGTTGTTCGGAACCGTCGCGACATCCGGATTCGGCACCGGCGCAGAGACATTAATGATCAGTCTTGCCGTGTCACATAAGCCTATTGGATTACAAACACTGTAACGTACACTGATTTGACCAGTAAATCCAGTGGCGGGCGTAAACGTAAAATTACCATGTATATCATTATAGACAAGCGTCCCTTGAGCTCCCGCCGGATAATCAACAGGTGAAAAAGTCAATTGATTTAACGAATATTTAGGATCGCTGTCATTTGACGCAACTGTCTGAGTTAATGGTATATTGACCAGTGTTCTAAATGTATCATTAACAGCAACAGGTGGCATACAAACTGGTGCAGTCAATGAGGCAGAGGCAGTTGTAGTGCAATTTTTTACATCGGTAACTGTTACGGTATATGTACCTGCACTCAACCCGCTTTGACTTTGAGATGTATTGCCGTTTGACCATAAATAAGTATAAGGCGAAGTTCCGCCAGTGGCATTTACGAAAACAACTCCGTTCTTACCGGGGCAAGATGGCTGGGTTGTAGTTATGGTTGCAGTAAGTGCTGTCGGTTGCCCAACCGTAGCAGATGTAATGGCATGACAAAGTGCAGAATCGATTACTGTAACAGTATATGTACCTGCCGGTATTGTTGATCGGTTTTGGGTGGTGATGCCACCTCCCCAACTGTAAGTATAAGGTGAGGTACCACCGCTTACTGAAATTGAGATAGCACCGTTAGAATTACCGTTACACGAAACATTGATTACTGTAGGAGTAATACTAAGTACCGGAGGTTCGGTAAGAGTAGCTGATAAAGTAGTTGAACAGCCGTTGGCAGAGGTTACGGTTACGGCGTAAGTTCCCGCCGGGATTCCGCTGATTGCGGTTCCCGTACCGCTGCCCGTTGTTGATCCGTTGCTCCAATTATAGGAATAAGGAGTCGTTCCGCCGCTCACATTTAATGCTATCGAACCCGTACCACCATTACAAGCAGAATTAGTTGTTGTTGTTGTGGCAGTGAGACTACATTGAACCGTTATAATTTTATTGGTCGTAAATGTCCTTCCGCAAGCATCTTTTATCTGTACACCGAGTATAATTGTTGCGGTTCCGTTCACTGAGGGCGGCGTAAAATTAACCGTTTGTTGTGTACTGTTAGGTGTAAAAGTTCCGCCGCTAACCGAACTCCACAGAACGGTATAATCCGAAACAAGCGCGGGTGCCGGAAGAGTGAAAGTTACCGCATAACTCGTTCCTGAAAACATGGTGTCGGGTATTGTCGACAGAATCGGCAATACTTCTTTATCAACAGTTTCGAGAAAAGAAAAATTTAAAAAAACACGTTCCGCCGAGACTTGTTCGGCAGTAGTACCGCTCTTTGAGAAATCGTGCCCTGCTTCATACAAAACATAACCGCGACTGTTATCGCCGAATGCTCTTCCGAACACGGTTGTTGCTGCCGGACCCGGTGAATTTGCGGGTACATCAGTTTGAGTAGGGTCGTTAACTTCAACTCTTGTTGTGGGCCGCCAGGCACCGCCCGATACGGGCAAATAAATTTGTTCCGAACCGTTTTGTTGAGCGCCGTCGTATGTGCCCATAAACTGCATAACGGCATCCGCGGGGTTGTTATAAACGTAAGGCGGCGAGCCTGCCGAGTGGTTTTTGTAATCTAATAGAAGCGGAGTGCTTAAAAAATTCATTTTTTTAGTCGTGTCGGCAGGGTCGAAAAGACCTTCAAGAACCGATGCGGCATGGCAACCCGCCCAAATGCTACCCTTACAAGTTTGATTCCAAGTCAATAAATTATTGTGCGTTGCCCATGTCGGATCGGAGTGCGGCATAACAAAAAGATCGTTACAACAAGTCAATTGATCGGGTAACAACATATTGTAAGCCGATGCCGGAATGCCCGCATTGGTCAAATAAGCGATAACGATAGAAGCATTTGTGGTATTCACTGTCCAATTCGGAGCTGTTCTCAAAGTGAATTGGACGGGAACGGTTATTGCGCCGGTTGTGGTTGTACCCGCAACACCTTGACCTTGCCAGTAGGTTATACGCGCATTAACCGCCGCACTTCGATATTCAAAAGGAATAATGAAGGGTCCGCCTTTATAGTCAATCGAATTGTAAGTAAAATCTATTCCGTCTTTAATTTTTGTTGAGCTGTAAACCCACTTAACCGGTACGGAATAGTTTTTTATTAAATCGTAAAGCAACCCGTAAGGCTTTAACCCGTTCCCGAATGTTTGAGGCACAACACCCATATCAATAATGAAAGCACCCGAGGTAAGAGTTTCGCTGGTTTGTCCTTTTAATAATAAGGGAGAATAGCAGAAGAATAAAATTGCTAATTTTGTCAATAGCTTTTTCATGGTACGTATTTTTGTAAAAAAGAGATAACTGTTTAATTCAGCAACAAAGGATGTTATTGTTAAAGAAATTCCTTCTTTGCAGTATTTAGAAAAGTGATGTTGCAGTTGCGGTTGAATTATATTTATTAAGTCACAGAGAGTTACAAAAAATAAAACGAATGTTCTGTGAGAATTATAATTTTTTCAGATGGGCAAAAATAAATATCTATTTCCCGTCTTTGTATCGACTCAATTTTAAAAGCCCGATGTAGCAAGTTTATATAAAAATAAATTTGCTATATTTGGTTACTAAATCCGAGTATTAAAAACATTGCATAAATATTGCCAATTTTATTATCAGACAAATACGGTTGGATTTTTTTTGAGGTTATAGTCCTAAAATAGTTGGTATTCGTCTAAAATTAACGGGATGACAATACTGAAAATATTGTTTAATGATATTATGCACGATCTTATTTAGTTTGTAAGAAAGCTATCCGCATGTGCTGAAATAGATTCAACTGCCGCTCCTCCGGAGCAGGTGAAAAAAGGGGGTTGATTGAGTGGTTTACTTATTTTTCGATTTGCCAAAAAACAAATAAACCCACTCAATCAACATAATTCTACCGATGTTGGTGATTATTTGCTAAAAAATTCGTTTATGTCCGCAGGAACGGTAGTCAAATATACTTTAGTACACGCGGATAGCTTCTTTGCAAACTAAACGAGATCGTGCATAACACTAATTATTTAGAAAATAAATCGTTTTTTGTTTTTTTTGCAAATAAAATATTTTTTTTATTCACTGAGTTTTTGTAAAAATAATTTCATCGCTTTTGCCCGATGACTTATTTTATTTTTAATTTCTGATGAAAGTTCTCCGAAAGTTTTATTGTAACCATTGGGTTGAAAAATCGGATCATAGCCGAAGCCGCCGTCACCGGCAGTGTCTTTTCTGATAGTACCTTCACAAATTCCTTCAAAACAATTTAATTGACCTTCGTAAATAAAAGCGATGACGGTTCTGAAACGCGCCGTACGTTTTTTCTTGTTCTCCATTTCTTTCAATACCTTTTCCAAATTACGTTTGTCATTTTTCGGTTCTCCGGAATATCGCGCCGAATAAACGCCGGGCGCACCGTTCAAGGCATCTACTTCTAAACCACTGTCTTCGGCAAAACAATTTTTTTCGAATTTATGCCACAAATATTCTGCTTTCTGAATCGCATTCCCGCGAATCGTGTCTTGCGTTTCGGGAATATCATCCGTGATACCCATTTCGGCTAAACCAACTACTTTCAAATTCGGAATATCGGCAATGATTTCATTGACTTCTTTTACTTTGTGCGCGTTTTGCGTGGCGAATATTAGTTCCATTTCGGATTTTTAGATTTCGGTTTTCGGACGATGAATTAAAAACTAAATTAAAATTTGTATGCTAAATCTTTTTTTAACATCCACTATCCAACTTCCGACTTCCGGTAATTATTTTTTAAAATGCAAAGAAAATCAATCGATCCTGCAATTGGAATTATTATTGCGCATATATCTTTGCGGAATTTTTATTCAAGGTTTCGGGCTTTTAATGAAGTCTTCGCTTTGAGCGAAGACTTCATTAAAAGCCCGAAACCCGAAATCCGAAATCAACATGGCTCAACAAGAAGAAGTTTTTAAAAAAATAGTAGCACACTCAAAAGAGTACGGCTTTGTTTATGGTTCGTCAGAAATATATGAAAACGGTTTGGCGGCGGTGTACGATTACGGTCCATACGGTTCGGCTTTAAAAAATAATATCAAAGAATATTGGTGGAAAGCAATGACGCAATTGCATCAAAACATTGTCGGTATTGATGCCGCGATTTTTATGCACCCGAAAGTTTGGAAAGCGTCCGGTCACGTAGATGCTTTTAACGACCCGATGTTGGACAATAAAGATTCAAAAAAACGCTACCGCGCTGATCAATTGATTGAAGGGGAAATTGAAAAAATTCACGCAAAAATTGATAAAGAAGTAGAAAAAGCGGCGAAACGTTTCGGCGAAAGTTTCGATGAAAAAATGTTCCGTGCCACCAATCCGCGTTGCGCTGAATATAAAGAAAAAGCAGATAAAATCGAAACGGATTTAGGTGAAGCGATGAAGAATAATAATATGGCGGGGTTGAAAAACATAATTGATGCACTCGAAATAGTTGACCCTGAAAGCGGTACAAGAAATTGGACGGATGTGCGACAATTCAATTTGATGTTCAATACGCAATTCGGCAACATTGCCGGCGAAGAAGGTAAATTGTATTTACGTCCTGAAACGGCTCAAGGCATTTTTGTTAATTTTCTGAACGTACAAAAATCCACGCGCCAAAAAATCCCGTTCGGTATTGCACAAATCGGAAAAGCTTTCAGAAATGAAATCGTCGCGCGACAATTTATTTTCCGGATGCGCGAGTTCGAACAAATGGAAATGCAGTTTTTTATTCGTCCCGGAACGCAAAAAGATTGGTACGAAAAATGGAAAGCGGCACGCATGGCTTGGCATTTGGCACTCGGCACGCCGCAATCGAAATTAAAATTTAAAGACCACGATAATTTGGCTCATTATGCCGATGCTGCGGTAGATATTCAGTTTGAGTTTCCTTTCGGTTTTCGTGAATTGGAAGGTATTCACTCGCGTACCGATTTCGATTTGCGCGCGCATCAAGAATTATCCGGAAAAAAATTACAGTATTTCGATCCGGAACTCAACGAATCGTATATTCCGTTTGTGGTTGAAACATCGGTGGGTTGCGACAGAATGTTTTTAAGCGTTCTCACAAATGCCTTTACCGAAGAAAATGTGCCGGACGCACAAGGCGAAGATGCGATGAGAACAGTTTTAAAAATCCATCCGGCTTTGGCACCTATAAAATGCGCGGTATTGCCGCTTTTGAAAAACAAAGATGAATTAACTACCGCCGCTTCAAAAATTTTCGATACTCTAAAATTCGCTCTGCCTTGTCAATACGACGAAAAAGATGCCATCGGCAAACGCTATCGCCGTCAAGATGCCATCGGTACGCCGTATTGCATTACAGTTGATTTTCAAACATTAGAAGATAATACGGTTACTATTCGCGACCGCGATACGCTCAAACAAGAGCGCATTTCTATTTCAGACATAGAAAAAACGGTTTTGGCGCATACTAATATGCGGAATTTGTTGGAAAAATTGTAGGTTTTAGTTTTTACTAAAATTAAAAACGCGCAAAGAAAAATTTTTTTTTGCGCGTTTTTTTTAAATACGATCCGAAGTTTTAATCCAATCCGCGTTTTATAGGATTATTATTTTTAAAAACACCTTTAAATTGCAATGCTTCGACAGTTGCTCTTGCACGTTCCATAATGAACTTTAAGCGTTCGCCCACCGGCAAATGCTTTATACTTTCATAAGCCTTTTCTTTCCATTCCCAAGAATCGAGTTGCGCTTGAGAAATTTTGATGATTTTCGGTTCTGTTATAAGTAAATTAATTCGGAAGATGTGATAATATCATTCACGTTCTCCCCAAGCGGATTTTCTGACTTGGTTTAAAGTTTTATTTTGATTTTTCCAAATGCCGGCAAGAGACATAAAATCCGGTTTTTCAGCAAAAGTTATCGGAAGTTTTATTTCAACTGATACATCTTTTTCACTTATTTTTTTTTGCGAACCGCGTTTCAATGAAATATCCAATCGCTCTAAAAGCGGCAAAAGCATTTCAAAGTCCGCCCAATTCTTAACATTTATTGTTACTTCCATTTTACGGTTTTTTTTTACAAAATTACTCTTTTTTGGAAATATTACCAAATAAAATAAAATTGGCTCGCAGAGTTTTAGAGATTTGGGATGGGGTTTTATATTTTTGAATTTGAACTGTATCGCGGTATATTGAAGTTTTCAAAATTCAAATTTTAGAGTAAAGACTTAAATATTTATTCCCGCATTCAATTAATTCATCTGAATATTTTTTTACAAAAAGATCAAGTTTCATTCTACTACTTCTTTTAGTAGAATTTTGTACGTGCCTTTCATCTTTATATGAATGGCATAAGACACATAAACATTCTAAATTATTAAAGGAATTATCGGTTTTATTTCCGTTTTTATGATGGGATTCGATATACCTTTTATCATCACTCAACTCAATATTACAGCACTCGCAAGTATAATTTTTTTTCTCTCTAAAATTTTTACTTATATCTTGCCATTCTAAAGTGTAGCCATTGAGATCTACTTGTCTCTTATTAGTTTCTGTAATTTGTGAATTTTCCAATTCGTCAAAAAAATCTTGAGTGCTCTGTATTTTTGCTTTAGTTTCAATTCGACAATTACCGCAGAGAATTAAATTTCGGGTATATAGATTTTTACTACTTCTATCTTGAACTTCAGTCACATTAGAATTATGCCAAACAAAATCTTTTCTATTTTCAATTTCAATTACAGTTGAACATCTTGTAATATGGAAATTTGGAAAACGATTGTAAAGTTCAATTTTATATGTTTTAAGGTGCATATAACCTCGATATTCGATACCTTCACTTGTGAGATACACGCCGTCTTTCCCAAATCTGATTTTACCAGCTTTTTCTTCAGTTATTAAATCCGTTTTAATTATTTTAACTGACGAAGACTTTAACTTAATCTCATAATCTCTTTCAGTCAAAAATTCTAAAAGAGTTTTATTATTTCTTTTAGTTTTTTTTGATACTTGGTCTTTAAAGTTATAAAGTTCAACCATTTTGCGTGTTTTAAGATTTCAAAATTTTTCTGTCAACTTACTACTAGCTGTAATTATTCTAAATTCAACACGTCTCGATAATTCTTCGTTAATTTTTTTACCGGTGTCATGCGTGGGTTTATTATCATCTCCTAAGGTTCGCCCATAAGACAGACCGTTAGCTGTTAACCAATATTCTAATCTTTCTTTCTCCTTATTGTTTAAATTTTGAAAACTATCAAGTTTTCTAATGTAACGCAATACCTGCATTGAACGACTTTGAGATAACATCACGTTATCAATATAAGGGTCGTCGGTTTTATTAGTTGGTTTAGTATCAGTGTGCCCTTCAATTCTTATTTCCGAAATATCATGTTCATATTTTTTTTGTAGAACTATTTTTAAATATTTCGGGATAAATTTTGTTAGGATAATCTTAAAGCTATCTCTAACCAAATCACTTCCCGATTCAAATAATACTTGAGGATTATTAAATTTGATCGAAAGGTCAGTACTATCTAATTCCGCGTGCCATTGTATCAGATTAGTACGGAATGCACTGTCTAAATCATGATAAATATCACGTTTTGTTTGGATGTAAACCTGTTTTTGTTTCTGTACCAAACCCATAAATGCCAAAGAAATGAATAAAAAAATAACCATTAATAAAGTCATTAAATCGGCATAAGGTATCCAAAAATTGTCTTTTTTGCTCATTTTAAATACGTTCAGTCATAAAAGTTTGGATACTAGTATCAAGGTTCGATAAAGTATCATTTAGCATTAAAATAAAGTTTTCATTAATTTTATCAATATCTCTACTCAGCATCTGACTTGCATTACGGACAATTTCAACAGATTTATTCATTTCATTTCTATAGTTATTCCACACATTTCCGTTAAAATCTTTAAAATCTTTGAGTTGAGCAACAACTTCTATCATTGTATTATTCATGTTTGTTTGACCAGTAGCCCATTTATTTACTTTGTCGGCAAAATCTTCAAAATCTGCAGTAGCCACATTTAAACTTTTAACTGATTTATCTATTTTTTCAGCCATTTCACTAAATTTTGTATCATTTATTAATAACTTTTGAAGTGTGAATACAAGTTCTGCGAGCTTGCCATTATCATCTGTAAGAGCTTTTGTATTTTGAGCAACTTTGTTAAGTGTTTCGGCAGAAAACTGTAATTCATCTGAAACCGTTGTAAATTGTTGAGTTAGTTTAAGAATCTGATTTTTATTTTCTTGTTGCCAATCGTTGAGGCTTTTAACACTTGTATTAAGTTCTTTAAAATTTTCTTGAACTAATTTATTTATCAATTCACTCATTTGACTGTTAAATTGCTCTGTTGCAGATTTCATTACTTCAACTAGTGCTTGCGTATTATTTTGTGCCAGCAGTTCTGCAAATTCATCAAATTTGTAAGTAATCAATTTATTGCTCGCACCCATTGCTACTATTATTTCATGCGTATTGTCGTTAGCCTTTTTACCTGTTGTTGCTTGTTGGTCTTTGATATTTGTCAGTTCCGATAAAATCCCTTTGTTTTCAGAAGTGTTAGATTCAGTTGATGTAGTCAGAGAAGTTTGAAGCGATAATAATTTATTGTTGGTTTCTTGCGATAATAATTGAAGACAATTTAACTCATACTGCAATTTAATAACTTGCGAATTAAGTTTATTTCCTTCTTCTTTAGAAGAATTGATTAAACTCAAAAATCCGTTTTCAGTTTTATTTTGTAAATTATTAACTGTAAAATTTAAAGTTTCAAGTGCTGAAAGCTCATCGGTTGGACGCTTAGGTCTAAGCGGACTGTCATCTATTGACTTTTGAACAATAGCGATGATTTTTTGGAAAATAACTAAACCAATAATACCCAGCATTGTGGCTACGAATGCAAGTTTTAACCCGCCTAATAATTGGGAAATACTTTGCTGAATATCGTCGGTTTTAAAATTCCATATTCCGATTGTGATACCCAACGCAGTACATAATATACCAAGTGTTGGAAATACGGACGGGAGGTTATCAAAGATGTATTGATTATTCCAAAAGGGTTTGTTATTTCCAGAGCCGTTTAGTTGTCCGTGTTTGAATCGTCGAACATAAATCCATGCAAATACTGTCCAAAAACCTAACACAATAATAGGGATTATTAATTCATTCATAAATAGAAAGTTTTTAAACAAAATTTAAGTTATTGCTTATTTAGTTTTCTATTTTGTATGTTATATTTTGTGTACTTTTCCTTTTTCAAAAACAAAAATAATATAAATTTCAATGTATTAAAAATAATATTTCATTTTTCTTTAAATAAAAACCCATCTATAAAGAAAATTAATTTCTCCGCTCGAATTGGAAGCATAAAAAAACCGTCCCGAATATAAACACATTATATCGAAAGCTAAAACAACTAATATTGAACGACGTAATCGCGATTTCAGAACGCATTTGAAACGCCTTTGCAGAGAAACCGTCTGCTTTTATAAATACTACGGCTTCATAAAAGCCTATACTTTCAATTGAAATGCTGCGTAAGACAAAGCATACATTTTAAATCGGTACCGTTTATTTTAATTCCTCTTCATACGGTCCTCTACTTTTCGAACCAGTTGTTTGTGATAGGTTCTCAATATTCGTTGTTCAAAATCGTCAGCCGGCTCGTCTGCTTCAAGCTAAACATCTAAAGTAGTTAAGTTGGTGACTCTTTGGATACAGAAAGTCAATTCAATTTCTTCATATTTCCAACGTTCAAACGGTTTCATTTTTGTAGATTTAATGCAAAAATTAATGGAAAAACCAAATTATACCGTAATTTTGCAGAGAAATACTGAAATTAAATATGATTTTAGATAAAAAACTGAACAGAAAAATTCCGCCGGCGATTCATGAAGTACGTGATATTCAATTGCCGCTACCCGTTTTGCACCACCTTGACAACGGGATCCGAGTTTACGAAACTCAACTCGGCACGCAGGATATTATGAAAATTGATGTCGTTTTTATGTGCGGGAGACCTGAGGAGACTAAAAAACTCACTTCACGTGCTGCTTCGCGTTTGTTGCGCGAAGGTACTGCATCGCGTAATGCTTTTCAAATTGCGGACGATATTGAATTTTTTGCCGGCACTTTGCAAACACCCGTGCAACTCGATACGGCAAGCGTCGGATTGTATTGTATGACAAAACATTTCGCGTCGCTTATACCGATTTTAGCGGAGGTGATTCATCAACCGACCTATCCAGAAAAAGAGTTACGCACTTGGGCAAATAATAATATTGAAAGATTAAAAATAGAACTCACCAAAAATGAAACTTTGGCGTACCGAAAAATTACGGAAACCATTTTCGGTTCTCAAACCGCTTACGGTTATTCGTCGGTGCCCGAAGATTACAATGCACTTACGCGCAACGACGTAGCTGAATATCACGACCGGTATTTTACTGCCGATAACTGCATTATTTTTTTGAGCGGAAAAACCGATGCTGCTCATATAGCTTTAACAAATAAATATTTCGGACAAATGACAACGAAAAGAAACGCCGGAATTATTCAATCTTATTCGGATTTGACGACGATACCTCAAAAAATTAAAATAAAAAACGACGACACTTTGCAAGCCGCCATTCGCATCGGCAAACGGATCGGCAGCAGAAAAAGCAATCCCGATTATTTCGGTTTTATGATGCTCAATACAATACTCGGCGGTTATTTCGGTTCACGTTTGATGTTGAATATTCGCGAAAAAAAAGGATATACTTACAATATTTATTCTTCGGCGGATACCTACAAACACGACGGATATTTTTATATCAGTTCAGAAGTGGGCAATAAACACGTGAATAAAGCACTAAAAGAAATTTATATCGAACTGGAACGTTTACAGAATGATTTAGTCGGTGATGATGAATTAAAGATGGTAAAAAATTATTTGCTCGGCAATTCTCTTAATATGGTGGACGGTCCGTTTGCGGTTGGAGAAGTAGTACGCGGGTGCATACTCGATGATGTACCGTTCAGCGTTTTCAATAATTTTATTCAAACTATTTCAACCGTCACTCCCGATGATTTGCGCCGTCTTGCTCAAAAATATTTTAACCGCGCCGATATGACTGAAATTGTTGCAGGCGTTTAATTGTAAAGTATTTCAATTAATTATGATTGTAAAAGATTTGCTTTATCTTGTACTATTGATATTTCTGTACCGCACTTTCTTCCGTCCGAAGAATATCGTTCAGCACCACCATCATTATGAAAAAAAAACAAATAAAGCCGCTAAACCTAAAAACGAAGACTTTACTGATTATGAAGAGATAAAATAAGATTTGATAATTTATTAATTATTAAACCCTATCTCCAATCAAGTATTTCCTAAACAAATTATGATTTTATTTTCCGATCAATACCTGATTATAGTTAATAAACCCGCTACGATACCGACTCAAAACGATAAAACAAATGACACTTCACTGCATGAACTGTTGGAACAAGAGACCGGAAAAAAACTTTGGTTGATAAACAGAATTGACAGACCGGTAAGCGGTATCGTTATTTTTGCTACATCTTCTGAAACTGCTGCAATTGTTTCCAAACAAATTGGAGCGGGTAAAATAATAAAAACCTATTTAGCAGTCGTTGAAAATGCGCCGCCGAAAGAAAACGATACAATAGTGCATTATTTGTCTCAAAACGGAAAAACAAATAAAAATTTTGCCAATGTCGAAAATCGCGCTAACGCACAACGCGCCGAACTATCTTATCGTTTAAAAGCACAAAGCGACAAATATTTTTTATTGGAAATAACGTTGTACACCGGACGTTTTCATCAAATTCGGGCGCAGCTTGCGGCAATCGGTTGTCCGATTAAAGGTGACGTAAAATACGGCGCGCGCAGGAGTAATGAAGACAGATCAATTTTTTTACATGCCCACACTTGCGCGTTCCGACATTTTTTGACGCAGGAACAAATTTTCATTACCGCTCCCCTACCCTATTCCGTGCTTTGGGATTTTTTCAAAACTAAAATATAATAGTTAAAAATCAATTCTTCTTTTTTCAAAACCACCTTTATTTCTGCGCAACCGCGTGACTGAAACATTCGCCGGTACTCATAAAGCGTGTGTTGATGCGGATGCAAAATATCGCCGGGTAAAGCGGAAAATATATGTTTTAGAAGCCGCGAACGGTGAGCATCTATGGAAACTATAAGCATACCGCCGGGTTTTGTTAAGTGAATCAAATTATCAACAGCAATTTTTAAATCATTGACGTGATTAATGGCATTTAAACAAAAAACATAATCGAAATTTTTATCCGCGCTATCAAAAGATTCCAACGATTGCGATACAAACTTAACTTCCGGATAATAATCCCTTTTAAAATGCGGCAGTTTTTTCTCATACTCATCAAGCAACGGATCTAAGGCTGTCAGATGATTTTGCGGTGTTAAAACCATAAAAATACCGGCAGGACCGCAACCGGCATCTAAAATTTCTTGAGCCGGCACAGTATAATTTTCCAAAACCGATAACCCGATTTCATTCAATAATTTTTTCCAATAATCGGATTTCCATACCGCATAGTTTGCCGTATTTTTATTTTTCAAATATCGTTGCCACCAACGAATTTCTGCTGCTTGCGCTATTTTCCAACGAAAATCCAAATAAATTTAATTTGCGATGTGCGATGTGCTATGTGCGATTTCAGCGATTTCTCAATCCTCAATCGTAAATCATAATCGTCAATCAGATTATCTTTCCACAATTGTCACCGTTAAGCGACTGATACACACTAATTTTCCGTCTTCGTTTGTAATTTCAATTTGCCAAAAGTGCATCGTTCTGCCGATGCGCAATGGCGTAACTTTTCCATAAACAAATGTACCTTCACGTGCAGAACTTAAATGCGAAGCATTTATTTCAATGCCGACCGCTTTTTTTTTCTGATTATCGGCTATACACAAACCGGAAGCGAAACTACCTAATGTTTCGGCTAACGCAACTGATGCGCCGCCGTGTAAAATTCGCACGGGTTGAACAGTGCGCGCATCAACAGGCATTTTTGCAATGATGAAATCGTCCCCTATTTCGGTTATTTCAATACCTAAATTACTTATCAGGGTGTTTTCACTTATCTTATTTATTATTTCAGGAGTGGATTTTATTTTCCAAAGCATTTTTATTGATGTATTTAATATGATTTGACTTTTGTTTTTATTGCATTTCAACGCGAATATATGATGCAATTTCTTCAAAATCATCGGGAGAAAAATATTTCCAATCGCCTGTTTTTTTGAACCAAGTGATTTGCCGTTTGGCGTAATTGCGTGTATGCTGTTTTATTTTATTGACGGCTTCGGCGAAAGATATTTTTTTATCCAGATAATCAAACAATTCCGTGTAACCGACGGTTTGAAGAGCGGACAATGTAGTTTCCGAACTCGGATTTATTAAATCGGATCTCTTTGTATTAGAATCCGAAACCCGAAATCCTTTAACTTCATCCAATAAACCTTTTTTCAGCATTACCTCTACCCTATCGTTAATGCGCCCGTATAAATCTGCGCGCGGTAATTCTAAGCAAATATAAATCGGAATAAAAAGACGCGCTGCTTTTTTGCCGGATTGAAATTCAGAAAACGGTTTTCCGGTACTTACAAAAACAGATAAAGCGCGCATTAAACGGGCAGGATTATTTTGGTCAACGATTTGATAATAAACAGGATCAGCCTCCGATAATTTTTGTTTCAAAAATTCTAAACCATAATGTCTGTAATCATTCTCAACGGCATTTTTTATTTTTTCGGGAACGTCCGGAAATTCATCTAAACCTTCACACACCGCACGAATAAATAAACCGGTTCCGCCAACCAACACAGCAATATCATGGTTTTTATAAAATTCGTTTAAAAAAGCAATAACTTCTTTTTCGTATTGTCCGACAGAATAATCGTCGTGAACAGATAAATTATTGATGAAATGATGCGGTACTTTATTTAAATCGTCTTCGCTAGGTTTTGCTGTCCCGATATTCATTTCGCGATAAAATTGTCTTGAATCGCAAGAAATAATTTCGGTCTGAAACATTTTCGCTAAATCAATTGCCGTCGCTGTTTTTCCGGTTGCTGTTGCACCGGCTATGACGATTAAATATTTGGACATTTATTCAGGCATTCTGTCAGTCGTTGAAATTTTCGGCTTTTGTGCATTAACGGCTTGTTTTAATCCGGCATCGTAAAAAAAACGTTTCAGGATTTTCGTCATAGATATTTCAATATCCGCATACGATAATATTTCTCTGCCCGTGTATAAAAACATAAAAGCAAATTGTTGAGGTATTTCGGAACCGGATTCTGATAATTCCGAAAAAAAAACCGATTTACGTAAGCGATACGTTTCTCGGATTCTGCGGCGCAGCAAATTACGAGTGACGGCAAGTTTAAAATTTTTTTTCGGCACACTCATCGAAAACAAGACAGGAACAGGTTTTGCAACGCCATCAAGAGGAACCGAAGTGTAAATAAGTCGTAAAGGGTACGCCGCAAAAGAACGCCCACCTGAAAACAGATGGGCGATTGTTTTTTTACTTTTAAGGCGTTCTGCTTTTACGAAAGTATTTTTCATGGAGGCAAAAGCTAGAATATTATTTTGAATTAAGAGTTACAATTTATGAATTAAGATAAAATTAAAAACTGGTTTTATAATTCATAATTCGTAATTTATAATTCATAATTTATTTGAGTCTTTTTTCGTCGGAGACAGATAATTTATGACGACCTTGCGCACGACGACGTGACAATATTTTACGACCGTTTTTTGTGGACATACGGTGGCGGAATCCGTGTTTATTGGCACGTTTTCTTCTCGAAGGTTGGAAAGTTCTTTTCATCGGAACAGTCTGATTTTATAATTTAATAATTCATTTAAAAAAGTGGGGCAAAGATAGTATTTTCAATCTTCATCGGCAAATTTTTAGGAAAAATTGTTGAATAAATTTTATCTTCAGTAGTTTTACATAATTTTGCGGTTTTTAACACCCTATAATATTGAATGAAAAAACAAATTGAAACAGCGCGTTTAAAGATAATTCCTTGCGACAAAAAAATTTTGGAAGCAATTTTAATCGGTAATGCCGCTTTGTCTCAATTATTATCCGTTGAAGTGCCGGATGGTTGGACGGACGATGATCGTTCGCCGTTTGAATTTGCTTATGAAACCATAAAAGCGCATCATTCGGAAGTGGGTTGGTGGGCGTATTTACCGATTTTGAAAAAAGAAAATTTATTGGTCGGCAGTGGCGGCTACAAAGGTAAACCCGATGCAGCCGGCGTGGTAGAAATCGGTTACGAAATTTATGAACCGTTCAGAAACACCGGATTAGCGACCGAATTGGCACGGGCTTTAGTGAATCATGCATTTGAAAACCGGAAAGTAAAAAAAATATTAGCACACACGCGAGCGCACCACAACGCCAGTTGCCGCGTGTTGGAAAAATGCGGAATGCTGTTTACCGAACAAATTTATGATGCTGAAGACGGCGAATTATGGTGTTGGGAAGTGCCTTTCGATAAAAGAGAAACGATACAAAGTTTAGTAGTTAATAATTAATCTTAGCCCTTCCGTCCACAACTGCATCTATGGCTTTTCCTTTTCGTTTGGCGGTACGCACACCTTCTATTAAAACATCGCGCAGGAAAACGCCTTTATTTTTTTGTGGTAAAGGTTTCAAAAAACCCATGTCGCTGCCACCATTGACTAAATAATCTATAGTTGCTACTTGATACGTTTTGTTGGATTTCAAAGGCTTACCGCCAACGGTTATATTTTTTGCTTTTTGATGATCTATCTCGAACCGCACGCCGGATAACGGTCCGCCGCCTTTTTGTGCCAATACGTCGCAAAGTTTTTGCATCATTGCACTGTCGCATTGGACGAGAACGTATAAATTATCGAACGGCATGAGTTCGTATATTTTTCCGACCGTGATATTACCTTTCATAATGGATCGAATGCGCAAACCACCCGAATTGGTGAAAGCCATATCCGCTTGGGTACCGATAAATTTTACGGATTGTTCTATCATTACATCGCACACCCAATTACCGAGCGTAGATTCGTTTCCTCCCGACAATAACTCTTTTGCTGCCGTTCCGATGATTTCATCCATTTGCGCCGACATTTTGGCGCGATAAGGTTGTATGGTTTTTTCTATGCTCGTATCGCGGTCATCGGCGGCATTTATTTTATATTGACTTATTTTTTGATCGGCGATAAATGTGTGCGTCGGTTTACAAGCTGTCGAAAAAAATAAACTTACCGCAAAAAATAAATTCAGAAAATAAAATAAATTTTGTTTGTATTTTGAATAGAGTTTTTTTTTCATTTTTTTGAAAATTTTTTATTCTTTGTTTCGAAAAATTATGCTGCCGATTTTTTGAAATTTTCCCAAACTTTTTCTGCAATTTTATTCGTTAAAGTTTCAACGTAATAACTGCCGGCGAGCGGATCGGCAACGCGATCAAAATAACTTTCAAGCGCGAGTAAATGCTGAACATTCGTGAGAATGCGTTGATTAAATGCTTCCGTACCGCTTTGTTCGGATTCGGTTGATACGTCGGTACAAATATAATCAGCACCCCCGATAACGGCACTCATAATTTGAGTAGAGGCACTTATTTTATTTTGATGCGGATTACCGATAGTTTGTTGCGGTTGTATATGTGCTTCTATCGTTAGATTGTTTTTTGGTCGTCCTGCTGTTTTTTCGGTTTTTGTTTCCATATAACCACTCAATAAATGCTGCCAAAGAATCCGAAGTGCGCGAAGCTTGGCTATTTCCATAAAATAATTTTTGCCGATTTTGCAACTTATCATTAAACGGTCGGCAATATCTTTCGTATTAATTCCTTGAGCGGTCAACTCGGAAAAGTAAGTATTGCAAGCCAGTAAAGTTTGAGTAAGTTCTTCAACTATATTATCGGCATCTCCGAAAAATCGGCAGGCATTAATACAAATAATTTTGAATTGCGGCAAATGTTTTTTTCCGAATAGAAGTGCATCGAGCGTTAAATTTATTTCCTGAAGTCGGTCGGCAAACGGATCGAAGCGAATACTACCGGTCAGTTTTTCCGGATTTTTATTCATGAATAAGGCATAATCATAAAAAGTTTCTAAAAATAATTCCGGGTTTTTATGTGCGGCTTTTCCCGAAAAATGAAGCGAAACAAAATCCAATTCGACATCCGACAATAAAATTTCAAGGTGTTTTGCATTCGGAAAATTTTCAGAGAATATAACGGGCGATTGCACTCCGCGCATGAGTGCATGAAGTATATGCCTGTTTGCCGTTTTAAAATCGTTATCTTGAATGAAAAAAAATTCTCCGACTGACCAATTACCTCTACCGGTTTTAATCGGATAGGGTTTTACCGAAAAATCATCTGAATGTGCAAACGGACTGATCACTAAATCCGAAGTTTTAATATCCAAATCGTGTAAGTCGCGCCCTTTCAAATCTTTTCGGATTTTTTCCAACCACTCTTTTTTCGAGACCTGAGTAAATTCTTCCCACTTGTGCTTTTCTTTCGTTTCCACTATTTCCTGTTTTAGGAGATTTGTAAAATTAGGCTACCCATATTTACTGCTGTGTTTTCTTTAATCAAGACAAATTTTTTGAGAAATATTGGAACATTTAAGAAGAATTTGCTGCAGAGTAAAGACAAGAGAGTAGTTAAGATTGGCAGGTTATTTTTTATGAATTCCTTTAAATAAAATTTTTAAAGAATTGTGACTTTTAATTTATAAAAAAGTCTTCATGATGTTCGATACTTAAAATTATACTCAATAATATTCGTTATTGCAAATACTATTATTTTAAATGCTTTTAAGAAATTATGCTAATCGAACCTCTTTGCACAAAACTAAACAATGTTAATTACAATTTTAATTAAAACTATTTAAAAATGAAAATTTTTATAGCAATTTTAAGTTTTAATATTTTATGTCAATTTTCAGTACTCCAATCACAGACTGCGGATATTGTTTTTAAATCAAAGTCTGCAAAAACCAATGTGCGAACAAAAAGAACGGTTCAAGAAAAACAGGCTACCATTCAATTTGCGGTTAATAAAATAGATTTCGGCACTATTAAAGAAGATGCGGTCATAGAAAAAAGTTTTGAATTTACCAACGTCGGTAAATCGGATTTGGTCATCATAGATGCAACCGGTTCATGCGGCTGCACAATGCCGATAATTCCGAGTACACCGATTCCGCCCGGCGGCAAAAATAAAATTACAGTCAAATATACCGCCCGTAACAAAGTCGGTCCGCAAAAACCGCTCATTACTGTCATCAGTAACGGTACGCCGAGTGTTTTGAAATTACAATTGGAAGGTTGGGTGGTTCAAATTCCGGGCGGCGTTAAATAACTATTTTGAAAATTCAAGTTCAATAATTTGTTGCCTAATAAACCGATTAAAATAAATTTCCGAAAACCGATTAACTTTTAAAATAATTTCGCATATTTGTTTCGTTTTCTTCTGAAACGCTTTTTTCATTTTTTTACAAGAAGAAAAAGGACGTTCCCTGATCTAATATCAAACGTTTTCGGTCTTAAAATTAATTACAATTACAACTAAATCTTCCTTTCAATGGATTTATTAGGTATGTTACAAAGTCAGTTAACACCTGACATTATAAACGAATTGAGTAATCAAGTCAGCGCAACGCCTCAACAAACTCAAGTGGCTGCTCAAGGCGCCATTTCCGCGCTGCTGACGGGTTTGGCAAACAATACAAAAACCGAACAAGGTGCCAATGATTTGCACAGTGCATTGGATATTCACGACGGCAGTATTTTAAATAATTTGATGGGTTTAGTGACCGGTAATGCGCAAACTGCAAATCCGAATGTACTGAACGGCGACGGTATTTTGAGTCATATTTTGGGTAATAACCAAGATACTGCTGCTCAAACTATTTCTCACATGAGCGGCGTATCGCAGAGTGGCGTAAGCGATATTTTGTCTAAATTAGCACCGATGGTGATGGGTTTATTAGGACAAGTTAAAGGCAGCAATGGTTTGGATGCTGGCGGATTGGCAAGTATTTTAATGGGTGCAGTGAGCGGACAAGGTAACAATCCGATTATGCAAGTTTTATCTCACGTTTTAGGCGGCGGCGGATTGGGTAATATTTTAGGCAGTGTGTTAGGTGGCGGAAATGCACAACAAGGGCAACAAGCACAACAACAATCTTCACAAGGCGGCGACATTTTAAATGATTTAATGCGTCAAGTAGGTGGCAAAGTTTTGGGAAATATTTTCAAATAATTAATTACTAATTATTTGAAATGTTAAGAAATTAAAAAAACCGTTTGAAATGTTTCAAACGGTTTTTTTAATTTCTTAATTTTTTAATTATTAATTATTAATTTAACCTCCGGTTCTGCAGCCAAATTATAATTTTCGGTATCAATTAAGTAACCGGAAGTCTCTTTCAGAGCCGATTTTATTTTTTCTTTGCATCCGAATGTATCTTTTTTTATTTCATCACCCCAAAATCGAACAACTACCCAACCGTTTGACTCTAAAAATAAATTGACTTCATTATCGCGTTCGATGTTTCTTTCAATTTTTTTTATCCAAAATGCTTTATTGGTTTTGTGATAATCTTTTTTAGTCGCCCAATCTTTACCGTGCCAAAATTCACTGTCGCAAAAAACGGCGACTTTATGCACACGAAAAACAATATCCGGTTTTCCGAAAATATCAAGTACATTTGTTTCAAACACAAAACCGTTTTCTTGCAAAGTCTTAGCGAGCAAAATTTCAATTTTTGAGCCTTTATTTTTTACGGCTTGCATATTTTTTGTACGTTGTGCCGGTGTCAGTTTATCCATTATACAAAAATAAATAAAATATGGAACAGGGTGCAAAAATATTTTTCATTTTCAGTTTCTTCTTAGGCGTATGTTTGCGTAACTTTGTTGATATTTGAAAAAACGAGCGTTCCATCGCAATCCGTAATTTTTAATTTACCATTAAATATAACACTATAATATGTCCATTGCCAATCGCATATCGGCAGAATTAAAAGGCGACAGAGTTATTTGGGCAATTACCGCCTTGTTAGCATTGTTCTCGTTGCTTGCCGTTTACAGTTCGTCCAGCACTATGGCTTTTAAAGACAAAGGCGGCAACACTGAATTTTATTTGGTAAAACAACTCATCTTGCTCGCCGTCGGGCTTTTAATCACATACGTATGTTATTTAGTTCATTACAAAAGATACAGCAAATTAGCACCGTATTTTTTGGCGACCGTAATACCGTTATTGTTGCTTACGTTATTAATTGGTCCTAAAATAAATGATGCACAACGTTGGTTGATAGTACCCGGCATCGGCTTCACGGTGCAAACATCGGATTTGGCAAAAATTGCGCTTATTATGTACGTCGCGCGCTCAATAACTGCCAAACAAGATTATATCGCCGATTTTACGGGTGCTTTCGTACCGATTATTCTGCCCATTATTATTGTGTGCATACTTATTGCGCCGGCAGATTTATCTACGGCATTGGTTATTTTCGTGACGTGTTTACTGATGATGTTCATCGGGCGCGTGGCGATGAAATATATTTTACTGCTCATATTGTGCGGTGTGATTGCTTTTGCCGGACTCATTGTTGTCGGCGATGCGTATCCGGGGATTGTACGCACGGATACTTGGAAAGAGCGTTTACGTTCGTACCGATCAGATTCGGAAGGTTCACCGCAAACACAATTAGCAAAAATGGCGATTGCGCGCGGCGGTTTTATCGGTACCGGTCCCGGCAATTCCCTTCAAAAAAATTATTTGCCTATGGCTTATACCGATTATATCTATGCCATTATTTTAGAGGAATACGGATTAATCGGCGGATTTTTTATTCTCGGTTTGTATCTCATGCTTTATTTTCGGGTGGTTCGGCTCGTTACTAAATCACCGAAAACTTTTCCGGCTATGCTCGCAATCGGCTTGGTTTTAATTTTAACGATTCAGGCATTAGCGAATATGTCTGTCAGTGTACATTTGGTACCGGTTTCAGGTTTGCCTTTACCGATGGTGTCTATGGGCGGCACATCGCTGTTGTTTAGTTGTACGGCACTGGGTATGATTTTAAGTGTTTCTAAATTTATTGACGATTGATTAAATGTTTAGGTTAATCTAAAATCCCAACAAGTCTTTCATACCAAACACACCTTTTTTTCCGACAATCCATTCGGCTGCCGTTAAAGCACCGATCGCAAAACCTATGCGCGAATGCGCCGTATGCGATATTTCAATCGTATCCACTTCCGAAATATATTGTACGATGTGCGTTCCGGGTGCGGGATCAATCCGTTTAGATTCTATAATTAAGTTATCGGGTTTAATATCTGAAATACGTAATCCGAAATCCGAAATCCATTGGTGTTTCCTTTCTAAATTTTTTAAAATGCCATCTGCCAAAGTAATTGCCGTTCCGCTCGGTGCATCTAATTTTTGAGTGTGATGGATTTCTGTCATGCACACATCGTATTGCGCGTAATCATTCATAATGTGCGCTAAACGTTTATTGATTTCAAAAAAAATATTAACACCCAAACTGTAATTGGAGGCATAAAAAAATGCACCGTTTTTTTCTATACATTGCGCGACAATGTTTTCATAATTCGATAACCACCCCGTAGTTCCGCAAACAACCGGCACACCGGCATCAAAACATTTAAGCAAATTATCTGGCGCGGAGGCAGGTTGCGTAAATTCGATAGCAACATCGGCATTGTTCAATATTTTTTTTGTTAACTCATCGTTATAATCTATACGCGCAACAATTTCATGCCCTTTTGCGAGGGCAATTTGTTCTATTGTTTTCCCCATTTTTCCGTAACCGATCAATGCAATTTTCATAATAAAAGTTTAAAGAAATTACAAATTTGTGACTTGATAAAATCCTTGCATCATACTGACGTTTGTTTTTTTTAACAGAACTAACACGACATATGCCCGTCGCAGTAAAATGTGTGCGGTTTTTTTTTGAAAAACTACAAAAATGATAAAATAATTTCAGACTTTCGGTAAATTTACACCATCAATCTCTTAATTTCTTCAAAGTTTTATTTTTTGAAAAAAATATTTCTCGTCGATTTTACAAATTTTTATACTGGATTTCTTTTCAAAAAAAATATTTTTAAAATAATTTTTATAAAAAGAAAATTATTTTTTTATTTTTTATTTTTTATTTTTTTTTCGGCTTGCGTTTCGGGTGAGCAAAAAAATATTTCCGTTTCTTTTTATTTTTGGCGCACCCGATTTAATCTCAACGCATTCGAAAAAAAATTTTTAACGGATTGTAGAGTATCCAACTTGTACGTAAAAATTTTGGATATTGATTGGAGCGAAGAAAACCGATTCCCTATTCTTGTTGCAGCGATAGATTCATTTCCCGAGTCCAATAATAAAATAAATATTACGCCCGTTATTTTTATTACAAATCTCACTTTCGCAAATATTTCTGAAAATTTATTGGACTCTTTCGCTCAAGTGTTGGTTGAAAAATGTTTTTCTTATCCGAATTTTTCCGGCATCAAAGAAATTCAATTCGATTGCGATTGGACGGAAATGACCCGCGATAAATATTTCAATTTTCTTAAAAAAATAAAAGCTACTATAAATATTTCCGAAGACACCAAAAAAAATCTTTCCGCCACCATCCGTTTGCATCAATACAAAGATTTTAAAAATGCCGGCGTACCACCCGTTCAAAACGGAATGTTGATGGTTTATAATTTAAACGCAGTAGATGATGCCGAAAACAGGAATGCCGTTTTAGATTTGTCGACGCTAAAATCGTATTTAATTTCCGGAAACAAATATCCGATACCGCTCAATGTTGCGTTACCGCTTTATTCGCAAGGCGTTTTGTTGCGCGACGGAAAAGCGGCACATTTGTTTAATAATTTAACACTACAAGATGCTGAACAAGATTCGATGTTTCAAAAAACAACGCAAACCATTTTTACCGTAAAACACAACGGTTATTTCAAAGAAGTTTATGTTTATGCTGACGATAGACTAAGAATAGACGAAGTGTCTAAAGAAAATTTATCAGCGGCTTATAAATCATTATTAAAATATTTTAATACCGACTTGAATAAAGTTACTTTTTTTTCGCTCGACTCGCTGTGTTTGAAAAGATACGATTCTGAAGATTTAAAAACCGTCTTCCGGAAATATTAAACAGGTATCAATGATAAGCACCGGAATGCACGGCAATCGGATTATTTTTTCGATGTTCAAAATATTTTTTCAGTGAGAAAAGGTTGGAAGTAAAGGCAATATCGCGCCAAGGGATTTCCGCTTCAGCAAACATTTGTATATCCGTACTTTCCGGTGTGAGTTGGTAATTCAAATCCGACATCGCCGCTAAATAATGCAAATGCACTTGATTCACCGGCACGACGGAATATACGGAATGCAAATGCAAAATGCGCACGTGTGCACCGGTTTCTTCAAAAACTTCGCGTAATGCACCGGTTTCCGTATTTTCGCCGTTTTCCATAAATCCGCCGGGAAGATTCCATAAACCGAATTGCGGTTCAATACCGCGTTTACACAACATCACTTTATCTTCCCAAATCGGTAAACAGCCGATAATGATGCGTGGATTTTGATAATGAATTTCGCAGCAGTGCGCACAGTAAAATCTCGGTAAAGGATCGCCTTCGATATTACCGAAACTTATTTTTTCGCCGCAGTTGGAACAGTAATTCATGTATTTATAATGCTGAATGGTAAACACCAGATTTTTTAATGCTGAATACTAAATTTTTTAATGGTAAATTTACCATTTACCATTAACTATTTATATTCTCGGTTTAATATTATAACTCGAAGTTTTTCTGAAAACAGCTTCCAAAACTTCGCCTTTGAGTTGTTGTTTTACAGTATCTTCTTCTATGGCTTTTTTTAATAAAGGCAAAACTTCGCGATAAACGTTGAGCGTTTTTTCAATGTCGGCATCCGAGTGGCTGTAACACATATTGTGAAATCCTGCCCACAAAATGCCGCGCCGAATCATTTCTTGCTGCATAAAAGTTTTTACTTCCAAACCGTTGCCGGCATCCGGTGTAAATGTCACCATCGAACGACAATTGTAACCGATACATTTTGTATATTTTTCCATGCCCAATTCTTGGGCTATTTTGTTATATCCGTCTTTCATTAACGCACCTTTTTCATCTAAATATTTCGGAACATTTTTCGCTATGAGTTCTTTGATGGTAGCTTTACAAGCTGCTAAAGAAAGCGTTTCTCCACCGAAAGTCGTATAACTGAATACTTCGGAGTTGAACAATTCCATTACATCAGCACGTCCGGTGAGAAAAGCAATCGGCATACCGTTTGCACAGGCTTTCGAATAAACCGCTAAATCCGGTTTTACGCCGAAGTATTCTTGCGCACCGCCGATAGCGATGCGGAATCCCGTCCACATTTCATCGAAAATTAAAAGCGTGCCGTTGGCTTTACAAACTTCAGCTAGTTCTTTCAGAAAACCGGGTTTCGGTGCTTCAAAAATAAAAGGTTCTAAAATCAGTGCCGCTACATCTTTATCCAAAGAAGCTTTTATGGACTCAATGTCGTTATACTCGAAAGTGTAAGTCAAATTTTGAATAGCTTCCGGAATACCCAAATTGCGCGATGTTATACCGATGTACCAATCGTGCCAACCGTGATAACCGCAACAAAATATTTTATCGCGTTTCGTAAACGCGCGCGCCACGCGAATAGCGGCGGAACACACATCGGCACCGGTTTTAGAAATTTTTACGGCTTCGGCATTCGGGATTATTTTTTGGAGTATTTCCGATACTTCCACTTCCAATGGGTGCATTAAAGAAAAAGTAATACCTTCTTTCAATTGTTTTTTTATAGCATTGTCCACTGCCGGATAACAATAGCCGAGTGATACTGGACCAATAGCAGCGTTGAAATCAATATACTCGTTACCATCCACATCCCAAACGTGCGATCCTTTTCCTTTTTGCAAATAAACGGGTGCTACTCCTTTCGTAAATTGACCTGGACCTTTTGCTAAAGTTTGGGTAATGGGTTTTTGCACTTTCAGTCCGCGTTTGTACAGTGCCAACGATTTTTTTATGATTGGTAATTCAGGTTGCATATTCAGATCGTCTGTTTAAAAACATTTTTATTTGAAGTGACAAAATTAGACGAATTGAATGTTTTTTTGTAAATTTTATTAGTATTTTTTATTTTTAGAGAAAATGAATCTGGTTTCGGGTATGAACAACTTTTATTACACAAAAAGGTACAACTCTTTGAGCTATTCGTAACCTCAATTATAAAAAAAAGGCTGCGTTTTCGATAAGCAATTAATTTAAAAAAATCGCCAAACCGAAAATACAGCCGTGATGCTTTGATTTGTCATTTAATCTTGATCCGAATTATCGTAAGCACCGGTTAAACCATAGTAGCCGAAAATGGCGAAGCCGATTAGCACTAAAGTAAAAATAGTCAAAATAATTGACCATTGAATAGTTGCGCCCGGAGAAGCCCACATTTTAGCAACCGTTTCTTTACCTCTCGGGACTAATCCGGCTTCGTAAATGCCGTAAACAGCATAAATTGCAGTAATGATCCATAGACCGCCGAAAGCCTTTTTCACTAAATTGCCGATGCCATCCGGCAATTTAATAAGTGCGATTACAAGACTAAAAATTACCAAAGCAATCATAGCATTTTGATTATCGAAAATATCTACCATTTTTTTTGTTTTTTAATGATGAGGAAATAATTATGAATTATTTAAACGATGAACGATAAGCGATGAACTATTTTTTCATTCATCGTTCATCGTTCAAATTATGCGTGCGATGGATTCTTAGGTAATAAAAATGCCCCGATAATTAAACATAAAGCGGTAACACCTAACGGGTAAACTAAACCGGCAAAAGGATTTGTCGGATTGTATGTACCGATAAGTGTTGCCAAAAAAGGCACCAATCCACCGAATACACCGTTACCGATGTGATAAGGCAGCGACATAGACGAATATCGAATGCGCGTCGGGAAAAGTTCAACCAAAAATGCCGCCATCGGACCGTAAACCATTGTCACGAATAGTACAAGAAAAAATAGGGGCATGATGATAGACCATTTATTGGATTCCGAGAGCGTCATGACCGCCGTAACTTTTGGCGCATAACCCGGAGGTTTTTTTGTCGGATCGGCGAATAAAGTTGTTTCTACTTTTCTTTTGAAAACGGAACCATCCGAATAAAATTTAGTCGTGTCGCTGATAGCAACAGAATCAATTTTATTGACAGCTAAAATGCGCGAAGCAGAACCGATGCGTATATCCTGATTTTCTTGATTGGCTTTTGATTTAGGAGCTGCAACCGAGTATAATTGTTGAAATAAAGGCTTGATAAACAATAATGCTAATGCCATACCGGCAAGAATAATAATTTTTCGCCCGATTTTGTCGGATAACCAACCAAAGAAAACGAAAAATCCGGTACCGAGAAGCAAAGCAATACTCACCCACGAATCTGCTTGGTCTTCGGCGAGATTACACGTATTTTTCAAAAACGCATGCGCATAAAATTGTCCCGTATACCAAACTACACCTTGACCCATTGTTGCTCCGAACAATGCCAACAAAACCATACGGAAATTTTCCCGATTGCCGAACGATTCTTTTAATGGATTAGTCGAGGTTTTGCCCTCCTCTTTTAATTTAGCAAATAACGGCGACTCCGACATTCTTAAACGAATCACGATAGATACAGCCACCAACACAATTGACATTAAAAACGGTATACGCCATCCGCCCCATTCCGCACCGAAAGCATCTTTAGACATACTGTTTCGGGTAGCATAAATCACCATTAAAGCGACGAACAGGCCTAAAGTTGCGGTCGTTTGTACCCAAGATGTCCAGAATCCACGCGAACTTTTATCGGTATGTTCCGAAACATAAGTAGCTGCTCCGCCGTATTCACCACCCAAAGCCAAACCTTGCAAAAGACGCATGAGCAAAACAAGTACGGGTGCTAAAAAACCGATAGTAGAATAGCCCGGAATTAAACCGATGGCAAACGTCGTTGTTCCCATCATAATAAGTGTAACGAGGAAAGTGTATTTACGCCCGATAATATCGCCCAAACGACCGAAAAATAATGCGCCGAACGGACGCACGATAAAACCTGCAGCGAATACCGCGAATACGGAAAGAAGGGATGCGGTTTGGTTAGCTGCCGGAAAAAAATGTGTTCCGATAGGTCCCGCTAAAAATCCGAAAATATAAAAATCGTACCATTCTATCAGTGTCCCGACGGATGAGGACGCAATGACTGAAGCCAAACTCGAATTTGTTTGATTTGTTGACATGAATTCAATTTATTTTGACTGGTTACTGAAAAAAAGTTGGTTGGTTCTTTTGTTAGTTAATTAGTTAGTTATTTGGTTGGTTAGTTGGCTAATTTATAGTTTTTAAAACCAACTAACCAACCAAATAACTAACAAACTTATCTAAAAATTATATTGTGCTGTCACCAATAAACGTACTACACCAGATACATCTCTGGCAACCGTAGAACCGGTTAAAGGCAATAAAGGTGATAAAGTCGTTTCACCGCCCTTTAAAGCATTTCCGCGTTGCGCGCTCGTATATTCTATTTCCGTACCGATTAAAGTACGACCTGAACGCCAGCCGATACGACCGGAAGCGCGCGCCGCATTCATAACATTAGCAAAAGACCCGGATTGAAAAACGCCTGCACCGGCATTAGTTGCCAACGCATCGGACAGACCCAAATTTTTGAGATAACCACCGAATAATCCCCATTCAAATGTTCCGGCTTTTCCCATCAACTCTACCCAAACCATCGCGGCATTCATGGGTGTATAAGTGTATTTTCCGGTCGTTGAATCTATTGCCGATTCCGCGTAACCACCCGGCAAAAGCATATCGGCGGCGTTGGCACCGTAGATACCGTTTATTTTAAAAGTAGTTGTACCGGATTTAACTTTTGCATAAGCATTGAAAGAAATTCCTGTTAATGTTTCACTTACCGCAACATTCAGTGCAGGTTTAGCAAATACTACTGCCGTGCGCGGGCGAACGGTTTTCATATCAATATTAGCACCTACCGTTAAGTTTCCGCTTTGGTGTTGAATACCGATATCAATAATAGGAATCAAAGCATTTTTTACGTAACCGACATCGGCATTTAATTGTGCTTGAGCGGTAGGTCCTGTTGTTTCAAAATCGCGCTCGGTGAGTACGGCAGCAAAAATTTTTGTACTACCCAAACTGCTGATACGGAATTGAGGATTGCGTGTAAAAGTAGCGAAAGGTGAGCCGGTGCTGTAACCGTAAACTTCCGGAAAACATTCAGGCGTAAAAAACGGATGCCAAAACTGACCCAAGGTAAGCTGAACTTTCGCGCCGGTAAGTTGTACAAAAGCATGGCGCAAACGCAAACCGTTTTCATCGGCGGCCGAGTTACCGAAAAATTCGGCTTCAATCACGCCCGTACTTTTCATGTTGTAAAAGTCCGGTCCGTTTGCTGTCATCCGTAACCGCGATTGAATAGAAAGTGAATTGTATTGCGGCACTGCATTTTTATCATTACCGGCAGCATCCGGATCTACTACAGCAGGTAAAAATAATAAATCGTTCTCGCGCAAATTTACGGTAGCGCGAGAATCCAACATATAATCCGTTTTTACGTAACCGCTCCATGTAATCGTTAAGGGTTTCGGAGCCGGTGCAGGCGGCGGCGGTGCGGGTGTTGGCGTAGTCGTTTGTGCAAATATATTAACGACACCGAAAAGCAAAATTGTTAATAAGGCACTTGTCAGTAAGTTTTTTTTCATACTCTAAGTTGTGAAAAGTTTAAAATTTGAAATAAATATTGGTTCTTTTTTTAGTCACCGCATAAAAGTATGTAATTATCTATATGCGTCAAACTTTTTGACAATTTTTTTTTATTTTTTATAATTATTATTTTAAAAAAAAATTAATTAAAAATTTTACGAGTTTTAAAAAATAAAAATTTTTATAAATGATTTTTCCTTACTGGAAATTTATACAATGCATTAAATTTAAAAATTTTTATTGTGTAGAATTTTTTTTAAAACAAAAATATTCGTTTGTCGGAATATTTATTAGTAATTTTGTAACTATTCAGGTTGTAGCATTACGATTTTATTGAGCATCTGAAAGATGTCAATTTTGCGTTTGATGAGCGTATCAATCACGGAACGTAAAATGCAAAACACTTCTTGTCCGGATTTAAAGTGTCCTGATATTTTTTGTTTTACTTTTACGTTTCTTACGGCTCTTTCTGACCCGTTATTGTCGGGCGGAATATCCAAATTGTATAAAAAGGGGAGCATGAATGCCCGATGTTTCAAAAGCGAGTTTTGAAATTTAATGGTTTGAGGGAAAATTTTATCGTCAAGGGTTAAGGTCAGAAGTTCATTGAATTGTTTTTCGATAAGTTTGACCGTCGGATGTTCTTTATCGGCGGGTTTATTATCGCTCAACCAAGTTTTCCGCAACCCGAGTCCTTGTTTTATCACCGACCGCACGGCTTGCGCAAAAGGATTGATGCTTTGTCCGTCCGTTTCATCCGCTTTCAAGAATTTACATTCTCTGAGCAAGTGTGCCGTACAAAGTTGATGATTTTCGGCGACCGATTTAAGTTGTGCCGCCCAACGGTCGGAAACGATGACGGCATTCGGAAATCCGTCTTTAAATTCCTGCTCCACGGCGGCAAAACCGCGCGTTTTTGAGACAATAAGGAAAGTGTTGAGCAGGTTTTGCCAAACCCATATCCAATGTTTTTCTTTTTTGACTCTGCAAGATGTTTCGTCCGAACCGATAACCGTGCTTTGAAGTATTTGTGCTTTGATGCCGTCGTATATCGGACGCGCTTTTTCGCTTGCCTTTATTAAAAGATTGTCAATCGTTCCCGCAGACAACGACAAACCGAATAAGTCCGAAAATAACTGCTTCATACGGTTGTAAGGCAGGTATTGGTATACCGAAAAGTAGGCAACCATCGCCGTTATGTTGGAGCCGTATTGTACGGGCGCATTAACGCCGGACGGGAAAGCGTGCTTTTGCCTATGTTTGCAATGCGGACATTTACACGAATATTGGACAAACCGGGTACAAATCGTCTTTACGGGAGGAATATCAACCACTTGACGCACAGATTGCATGCGCTGTAATTCGTCCGGAAGCGTTCCGCCGCACTTTTGACAAAAAATGCTCTTCAATTCGATAATATGATCCGGTGATTCCGTAATTTTGAGCGTGTGTCCTTTGTGTCCGGCTTGACCGCCCGCAAGCAGACCACTCGGTTCGCGAAGACTGCCCGACTTACGGGTAAGATCAAGCGAAGGCGGCAAACTTGAATTGGCGCTGTCTTTTTTAACCGGCTTTTTTTCGGAGTACTGAAGAATCAAAAGCATTTTGGCTTGCAGGGACATGACTTCTTGCGTTAAAAGTTCAATCTTTTCACGAAAATCGGATTGAATCAATTTAAGGGCAGTATTCTCCGTTTCTAATTGAGTAATTTCCGAAAGAAGCATTTGTTCCCGCTCTTGAGTCATGACCTAAAGGTAAACATTATTTTTATAGTTAAATATCTTTTTACAAAAAATCCAAGCACCTGAATAGTTACGTAATTTTGATATGAAAAATGCTTATTGACTTTCTAACCAAATGATTTCATTCAAATTAATTAATCTTCACTTTATCCATTTTAAAAATTTAAAAACGAAATGCAAAAACCAATTCGGCTTTCTTACGCAGTTTTTTGCGCCCTTTTCCTGTACTGCGGTTGTAAAGACACCGCATCTGTTTCTAAAACTACTTCTGTCCCGAGCGTCGATGCCGGCGTAAAATCCGTAACAAATGCAGGTTCGGAAGTTATCTCAAAAGAATTAAGAGATAAAATGACACCGGATGGAGTATTTCAAGAACTTATGGAGGGGAATAAAAGGTTTCTCGCCAACAACTTGACACCGCACAACCTGCAAGCACAAGTAAAAAATGCTGCCGGCGGGCAAAATCCGAAAGCGATTATTCTTTCTTGTATCGACAGTCGTATTCCGGTCGAAGAAGTTTTTGATGAAAGTATAGGCGATGTTTTCGTGGCGCGCGTTGCCGGCAATGTCGTAGACGACGATATTTTAGGTAGTATGGAATATGCCTGCAAATATGCCGGAGCAAAATTAGTGATGGTCGTCGGTCATGAAAGTTGCGGTGCCGTAAAAGCAGCAGTGGACAATGTAATTGACGGGAAAATTACTACTTTAGTTGCTAAAATTAAACCGGCGGTTGCGGATAACAAAGCGATGCCGGGTGAAAAAACATCAAAAAACCATGAATTAGTAGATGCCGTTTGTAAAAGCAACGTTAAAAACAATATAGCCACCATCAGAAAAAGTAGCGCGATATTGAATCAAATGGAAAAAGACGGTAAAATAAAAATCGTCGGTGCTTATTACGATTTACACAGCGGCACTGTTTCTCCTGTAAATTAGTATTTTGGGATATTAAAAAAAGAGATACTGAATTTTGATTGAGTACCTCTTTTTTTAATAAGTATTATTCTTTTTGTTGTATGTAATGTTCTTTTTGTTGTATGTAATGTTCTTTGCGTATTTCTTTTATATCATCCGGTTTCAATCCTTTCAGAATAGTTTTCCAATCGAAGATTTTCTTGTAAATATCCATCGATTTTTGCGGGTCGAAAATGCGTGCATCAGGTAATACGGCATCATATTCTGTAAAATCGGGTTTATCTGTAAAAAAATCGTCGAGTAAACTCGCAGTTGCATCATACTGATTTACATAAGGTACGTTCAAAATATTGTAAATTACTTTTAAAATCGCTCCAAAATTGCCGTGACGATGGGAAACATAACTGTGTTTTATGTAAGGTCCCGCCATCATTAAAACCGAACGGTGTGCGTCAATGTGATCAACGCCGCCTTGAGGATCGTCTTCGGTAATGATTACTAAAGTAGATTTCCAATATTTTGTTCGACTCAAAAAATTTAAAACTCTTCCGACCGCTAAATCATTATCCGCCATAAAAGAATGAAGGTAAGGATAATCGAAATTCGGTCTCGGTCCGGCACCGTGATCATTAGGTATAGCCATCGCAATAAGCGAAGGCATTGTATCTCTTCCGGAAATCCATTTTGTCGTAAATTCCTTTTCAAATTGATCCATACGGAATTGATCCGGAATATTGGTATTGAAGCCGGCGTAATTGCGGGATGTAAAATCGAATGCAGCTTTTGGCATCGGAAAAACTACACCTTGCGCCGCGCCGAATTGCGTATTATTGTATTCTTCGTAATTACTGGTATATTCGTTTGCCTCACCGAAATTGAAATAAGATATTTTATGACGTTCCAGATTTTCCCAAATGCCACCGATTTCATTGTAATCTTCGGGGTCAATTGCGCCAGTTGTCTTCGGAAAACGTCGACCCAGTGCTTTTGAAAACGGTTTAAAATTATCAGAAGTAGCAGAATTAGCTTCAACATATTCATTCGGCACCGTTCCCATCATCCGATGATGACCGTGAATAGAGGCATCTGAGTCGCAATAAAAATTATCGGAAAACGAAAACTGTTGTGCAACTTTCAAATGATTGGGCATCACGTTTACGCCTTTCAAAATATCTTTTCCCATATTGGTAACTATATCGACATTCACTCCGAATCGCGCGAGCGTTGAGTCGCCATTAGCTTGTTTCAGTTGTCCGAAAACTTCGTCGTATGTCCTGTTTTCTTTGGTGATATAGACAATATGCTTAATCGGACTTTTGCGCAAATTTATTTGCGGAGGCAACGGATTTTTACCATCGTCAGTTACCGTCGTTTCATTGAAAGTATTGTTTAAAACTTGTTGCGTATAAACGGCTAAAGTTTCGGCATCGGGTATATCCACAATTTGCAAAGTTCCGAGTTGAATATCGCCGATATAAGTACCTTGCGGCGGTTTAACGAAATTTTTCCCGCCGTTCGGACCGGCACCATAATAATTACGTTTTGCGCGATCATCTCGGCAATACACGCGTGGCGTTTCAGGATAAAAACGGTGACGGTATTATTGATCCGGCATCCGAAGTGGTACAGGTGAATGCGTACTATCCGTTCGGTTTAAATCACGGTGCGAATGTAAACGGCGCGGGTGGTGCATACAAATATCAATACAACGGCAAAGAATTTGATGATGATTTGGGTTTAAACTGGAATGATTATGGTGCTCGGTTTTATGACGCAGCAATTGGAAGGTGGAATTCGGTTGATCCTTCTTCAGAGAAACAAGAGACCGTTACGGGTTATCACTACGTTTATAATAATCCCGTAAAAAGTACAGATCCGGATGGAAGAGAACCTGAAACCGGTGATGAATGTTGCGGTGGCAGAAAAGAAATAGTAGCCGGGTTGTTTGGAAGTGCGGTCGGTTTTGTTGATAACATTTTAGGTACTCAACTCAGAGAATCTGTTGGTCAAAGTGCTTACGGTTCTAATGGTATTTTACGAGAGAATTTTGATAATGGTGTAGCTCAAGCTGACCAAGCATCATTGGTTGGTGGCACAATAATGGCTGTGGATGGTCTTAAAACCGCAGGAGTTGGTGTTGGCGTAGCATTAACAGGAGTTGGTGCACCTGAAGGAGCTGTTATCGCCATTGGTGGATTAGCTGAAGCAGGAATAGGAGGATTGATGGCAAACAATGCTAAAAACAATTTGTTAAAAGCAAATGAAAAGCAAGAAGGTAATAATAACCAAGGTTCAGGTACAGGAAGAGGTAGAAATAATCGGAAACCTGATCCAGATGCTAAAGGAGATCATTCTGTAAAAGATAAAAATGGAAATACTACTTATAAATTAAACGAAAAAAATCCTTCTAGATTTGATGAAGTGAAAAAAACCGATGTTAAAGGAAAGGAACATACAAATCCAGATGCTACAAAAGTTCCTACACCTCACGTATCTACAAAAGGAAAAAGTGGTGTAGTCCCTGCCGTTAAGGGTAAAGATTATTAAGAATATTTAATTTATAATAAAAAACTGTAAATATGAATACTTTAGCATGGCTGTGTGATTGGTACAAACTTAACTGTAATGGATATTGGGAACATTATCATGGAATACAGATTGATACTTTAGACAATCCGGGATGGACAATTTCTATAGATCTGGAAGATTCGATTGTTAAGTTAGAGAGTTTTCCTTGGAAACTTAATAAAAAAAGTGATGATGACTGGTATAATTTCAGAGTTGAAAATGATAAGTTTGAAGCAACAGGAGATCCTTCTAAGTTAGAATTTTTAATTTTAAAGTTTAAAGAGTTAGTCGAGACCGATGGTATAAGTGTTTCTTAAAAATAATGATTTCTTTATCCTGCTGGTTTAAGTGTATTTTTTTCTAAAAAAGCAATAAAGCTGGTTTCAGTTTGAAAACTGAAATTAAATATTTTCAGGTCTCACGACATGAAATGCTATGTTTTTTTAAAGTTAATCAAAAGTTCATTGACATAACTAATTGAACAGCAAGTATTTCAGGTCGTGAGACCTGAAAAATAGTAGATAAAAGTTTGAAAACTTTTACCAGCGATGTTGTTTTTTAAGGACATACTTAAACGAGCGGGTATACAAATACGCGCTCAAAGATCATCTCGGCAATACGCGCGTGGTTTTCAGCGATAGAAACGACGACGGCGTTGTCGGTGTCACCGATATTGAACAAATAAACAACTATTATCCGTTCGGTATGAACATGGACGGACCTTGGAACGGTGCAAACGGTGCGTTTAAATATCAGTACAACGGTAAAGAACTGAGTAGTGAGTTTGGCTTGAACTGGAATGATTACGGTGCGCGGTTTTATGATCCGGCGATTGGAAGATGGAATTCGGTTGATCTAATGGCTAAATCTTATTCGAGTTATACACCATTTGGTTATGTTAGAAATATGCCTATCAATTTAATTGATCCTAATGGAATGTACGATTTACCAGCAGTTACGATAACTGCAAAACGTACAGAGAAACAAAAATCTACTTTAAATTTTGGAGGCTTATTGGAAGGAATTAACAGATGGGTTGACAGGACACCAAAAATAATTTTAAATGAAGTTGCAAAAAATCTTAGTCTTAATTTTCCTTATACCCCTCAACAGGATGTAGATGAACCTGAAAACGAAACAGAATCAAATAATGATAAATTGTCGGAAGACTTTGCCGACATTCTCAGTATAATTATTGGAGTTGTGGAAATTGGTGGCGATGGAGTTGCTGCCGTACCTGCAGAAGTTGGAACTGCAGGAATAGCTACACCAGTTTTAGCAGCAGTCGCTATTCATGGTACTGGTGTAATTAGTACGAGTATTTTATAATTTTGCTTCACATAAAAAGAACCCACGGCCTTCTACTTGGGATAAACATACCAAAAAGAGAGCTGGAGAGAGTTATAATGAAAATCAAAATGCTAAAAAAGCTGATAAAAATAAAACATATACTCCTAAACCAAATCCGAATAAAAGAAAAGATAAAAACTAAACAATATAAATAATTTCATTATGATTGAATTTGAAAAGAAAGTTGAACCACTTATTAAAGAAAGTAAATGGCAGGAAGCAAGAATGCTTCTATTTGAGGCAATAAAAATATATCCTGACGAATATTTCCTATATTCTCGAATCAGTCTGACGTATTATGAAGAAAAAAATTACAAAGAAGCACTATCGTATTCCTCTATCGCATTTTCGATGGAACCTAAAGATCCAGTGGTTCTTTGGGACTATGCCGGTGCTTTGTCTATGACTGACCAAGAAGAAATGGCAATTAAAATATGGAAACAAATTATAGATATGCCATTAGAAGAACTTGCATATGGAGTTTTTGGCGAAGGAATGCGATCTGCAAAATCTCTATATAATGACACTCTTTATCGTATCGGTTATTGTTATTTTAGCATAAATAATTTTGGGTTAGCAAAAAAATTTTTAGAGAAGCATATTAATAATAGACGAAGAGGGATTCCTAGCCTTTATACATTATCTTCAATTAAAAAAGAATTGAGCGTGATCATTAATGATCAAAAAAAATCAACGGTCTTCTAAGTCGGCTGGTTTAAGTGTTCTTTTTGTTTACAAAAAGCGTATCTCTGGTTTCAGTCTATTGACCGAAGTTAGGTATCTGACAGGTCTCCTGACCTGTAAGCCCATGCCTCAATTTGTAAAATTAAAAAGCAGTTCATTGACATAACAGATTGAACGACCCCTGCTGGTTTAAGTGTATTTTTTTTCTAAAAAGCAATAAAGCTGGTTTCAGTTTGAAAACTGAAATTAAATATTTTCAGGTCTCACGACATGAAATGCTATGTTTTTTTAAAGTTAATCAAAAGTTCATTGACATAACAAATTGAGCAACAAGCATTTCAGGTCATGAGACCTGAAAGATAGTAGATAAAA
>JBBRQS010000035.1:0-32054 GCA_038226035.1 Chitinophagales bacterium
CCGTCCGATGTGCGCGGCGTGAAAGGTTTTTTTTCTCTGAAATCCGAGCGTGTGTTATCGCCGTCCGAAAAATTTCTTTTCGGTTTAAAGCTGCTTTCACCGTCCGACGTGCGCGGCGTGTAAGGTTTTTTCTCTCTGAAATCCGAGCGCGTGTTATCGCCGTCCGAAAAATTTCTTTTCGGTTTAAAGCTACTTTCACCGTCCGATGTGCGCGGCGTGTAAGGTTTTTTCTCTCTGAAATCAGAGCGCGTGTTATCACCGTCCGATGTGCGCGGCGTGAAAGGTTTTTTTTCTCTGAAATCCGAGCGTGTGTTGTCGCCGTCAGAAAATTTTCTTTTAGGTCTAAAGCTGCTTTCGCCGTCCGATGTGCGCGGCGTGAAAGGTTTTTTTTCTCTGAAATCCGAGCGTGTACTGTCGCCGTCAGAAAAATTTCTTTTCGGTCTAAAGCTGCTTTCGCCGTCCGATGTGCGCGGCGTATAAGGTTTTTTTTCTCTGAAATCCGAGCGTGTGTTGTCACCTTCCGAAAAATTTCTTTTTGGTTTAAAGCTGCTATCACCGTCAGATGTGCGCGGCGTGTAAGGTTTTTTCTCTCTGAAATCCGAGCGTGTGTTGTCGCCGTCCGAAAAGTTTCTTTTAGGTTTATCGAATGCAGGTACGCCGTCGGAGCGTTTTGTGTATTTTCTTTTTTCTCCGTCCGGACGCGGCGAACTGTCATCGCGTTTGATATAAGTGCTTTTAGGTTTGTCTTTCGCGAATTTGGAACCACTCGAAGGTGGCGTATATTTTTTCATTATTCAAAATTATGGTAACGGACGTTAGTAGTCGGGCACAAATTTAAAGTATTCGGACTGCAAGAGGTTTATAAAAACTTTTACAGTCTTTCATGCACCGCTTTTCTCTTTCGCCCTTTACCCCTAAGCCAAACAAAACGCAAATATCCGAAACTAAAACATTAAAGTTAGGATTATTTTATAAAATCAATAAAAAACACGCCATACAATTCTTTCCGACAAACATTTGCGGCATTATTTATAGAAAATTATCGAAGATTTTTTTTTAATTTAAAAAAAAACCTTTACTTTTGCGCCGCAATTCAAAGAATTTAATTTCAAGAAATGCAGCTCAATGGTGTGAGCGTGGTGTACACCAATTTAATTTAATTTTTAAAAACCGTTTGCTTCTCCAAGTCGTTTATAATTAAATTTCAAAAAAAATTATTATAAAATCCTTTTCCCGAAGCCAACGCTAATTTTACATGACAATCGAAGAAACTGTGCTTCAACCGGAAGCACAAAACACACCGCAAATAACAGTTGAACCGGTACAACCGGAAATTGTTACTCCCGTAACGCAAGTTGCAAAAACTGCAACAATCAACCCCGCAAAACCGGCAGTACATGAAATTGCGAACGCCGAAGATGATCTGAATCCGGCGGATATTATTTTTGAACATGATTTGGGTGCTAACTTGAGTTCGGCGCACGATGATTTTGACTGGAACAGAGGCACACGCGGACAAATTTTGTACTCCGATAACGAACGGGCTAGTTATTTGGAGCAATACAACGGCAGTATGCGGGATTTGCAAGCCGGACAAATTGTAAGCGGTCGTGTAAGTGCCATCATCGGCGGTGATGTGGTATTAGATATCGGTTACAAATCCGATGGTTTATTGGCATTGAGCGATTTCAGAGATTTACCGAATTTGAAAATTGACGATTATGTTGATGTATATGTAGAAAGCCAAGAAGATTTGAAAGGTCAGTTGCAACTCAGCCGCCGCAAAGCAAAATTGTTGCGCTCTTGGGAAGCACTTATTGATTCTTTCAAAAACGGAACGATTATTCGCGGTACGATTATTTCAAAAACAAAAGGCGGTCTTATCGTGGATGCCAACGGTTTGGAAACTTTCTTGCCGGGATCACAAATTGATATTAAACCCGTCAACGATTACGACCAATACGTCGGTAAAGTGATGGAGTTTAAAGTCGTGAAAATCAACGAAAATATTAAAAATGCAGTCGTATCGCACAAAGCTCTCATCGAAAGCGATTTGGCGGAACAACGTCAAACTATTTTGGGTGGCTTAGAAAAGGGTCAGGTGTTAGAAGGCACCGTAAAAAATATTACGGACTTCGGCGCATTCTTGGATTTAGGCGGTGTGGACGGTTTGTTATACATCACGGATATTTCATGGGGTCGTATTACAAATCCGCGTGAAGTTTTGGAAATGAACCAAAAATTGAACGTCGTTGTATTGGATTTCGATGAAAACAAAAAACGTATCAGTCTCGGTTTAAAACAATTATTGCCGCATCCTTGGGAAGTTTTGGATTCTACGATTGCGGAAGGATCCATTGTGAAAGGTAAAATCGTGAACATCGAAGATTACGGCGCATTCTTGGAAATAAAACCCGGCGTTGAAGGTTTGATTCACATATCCGAAGTATCATGGGCAAATACGCCAATTGCTTCAAAAGAGTTTTTCAAATTGAATCAGGAAATGGAAGCACGTGTGGTGAATATTGATAGAGCCGACCGTAAAATGTCACTCTCAATCAAACAACTTACCGGCGACCCTTGGGTGAATGTGGAAGAAAAATATCCCGCAGGTTCTAAACACATCGGTGATGTTAAAAATACGACACCTTACGGTGTGTTCGTCGAGTTGGAACCGGGTGTCGGCGGCATGATACACATCAGCGATTTGTCTTGGACTAAACGCTATGTGCATCCGAACGAGTTTACGAAAGTAGGTAATAAAATTAATGTTCAGATATTGGAGATAGACAGAGATAACCGCAAATTGTCGCTCGGTCATAAACAATTGGAAACAAATCCTTGGGAAAGTTTTGAATCGGTGTTTACCGTCGGTTCCGAACATCAAGGAACGGTTTTGCGCAAAGATGATCGCGGAGCGATTATTCAAATGCCGCACGGTTTGGAAGCATTCGCACCCGTTAAACAAATAAAAAAAGAAGACGGTACCAATGCGGAAGCCGGTGATACTTTACCGTTCCGCGTGATTGAATTTAATCGCGACGAAAAACGCATAATCGTTTCTCATGCCCGTATCAACGAAGATGTTAAAAAAGCAGCTGACGACGCAGACAGAAAAGCGAAAGCTGCAGAAGCCGGTGAAGCCGTTAAAGATTTGGAAAACGTGCAATCAAATGTTGAACACGCTACTCTGGGTGACTTAGCAGGTTTGGCGGAGTTGAAAGATAAAATAAAGGAATAAAAATAGGAAGTATTTTGTAATTCGGGTTAAAAAAAACGCGCACTGAAATTTATATTTCTTTGCGCGTTTTTTGGAAATAACGACTTAATTTTGCTTCCAAAATCCAAAGCAAAGAATGTTTCGTATATGATTGTAACGCAGATAAAAAAATATCGGCGTTTTATTAATTTTTCCACATACACAAATTTAAAAAATTACAATGAATAAATTTATCTACCCGGCGCTCGTAGTTACCCTCTTGGGCGTTTTAGGTTTTGTTTACAAACGGTACGAAACCAAGAAGCAAGAAATCCCTGTACTCAAAGAACGTAAACAAGACATTAATCCGACGACAGAATGGTTGAACACAAAAGCCGCGATTGAGACTTTGCAGGATAAAATACGAAGAAATCCGAACGATTTAAAATCCAAATTAGGTCTCGGTATGGCGTATATACAAGAAAGCCGTGTTACAGGCGATCATGCTTATTACGATGAAGCAGCTTTGAAACTCGTTGAACAAGTTTTAGAAAAAGAACCCGCCAACTATGAAGCACAATGTTTGAAAACCACACTTCTGCTCTCTCAACACCACTTTGCCGACGCTTTGAAATTGGCAAAAAATTTGACAATTAATGCACCGGACGCTGCTTACGGTTTCGGACTATTGTGTGATGCGCAAGTAGAATCCGGAAATTATGCGGAAGCTGTTGCGGCGGCGGATAAAATGAATTCTTTGCGACCTGATTTACGTTCTTATTCACGCATTTCTTATCTGCGCGAAATTTTAGGTGATTACAAAGGTGCGAAACAAGCAATGGAAATGGCGGTAAAAAGCGGAGTCATCGGTTTGGAACAAACGGAATGGTGTCGCACGCAACTCGGTTATTTGTACGAAAAAACCGGCGACTATGCCAAAGCAGATTCGATGTACCAATCTTCTTTAGCAACGCGCCCGGATTACACTTATGCCTTAATCGGAGAAGCGCGTTTGAAAATTTTGGATAAAAAATACGATGCTGCGATAAATTTATTGAATGAAGCCAAAAAAACTTCGCAAGATTTTTTATCCGATGAAGAATTAATAAAAGCGTATCGCGCCGCCGGAAATGAAGTCGCAGTTAAACAAACAGCAGAAAAATTAATAGCAGCAATGAAAATTCATGCGACTGCCGACAATGTTGCACCTGACAAAGGTCATTATGCTGATAAAGAATTAGCGTATGCTTATTTGGATATCAACGACACCGACAATGCACTCGTTCATGCTACACGCGAATGGAACCGCCGTCCGGAAAACATAGATGTAAACGAATGTTTGGCATGGGTGTATTTCAAACGCGGTGATAAAGAGAATGCTAAAACTTATATTCAAAAAGCATTGCGCACGGGCTCCAAAAATCCCGTACTTTTATCACGCGCCGCTCAAATACAATAAAAAGTAAAAAAAATCTGCCATGAAACCACTCTATATATTCATCATATTGTTATTCATCGCGTCTTATGCAGATGCGCACACTATCAACTATGCTTTGCAAGGTAAACCCGTCAGTGATGTCTTAAGTTATTATCTGGCTTTGGGTTACAAACATATTTTACCGGAAGGCTTCGACCACATACTTTTCGTGATAAGTTTGTATCTTCTGAGCCCGAAATTAAAAAATGTTTTGTGGCAAGCCACGGCTTTTACGGTCGCGCACACGATTACGCTTATTTTGAGTATGAAAGGTTGGATCGTTGCGCCGCCGGCAATTGTGGAACCGATTATAGCTTTGTCTATTGCTTTTGTCGCGATAGAAAATCTTATGACACAAAGACTGAAAGCCGGACGTTTGCTCATCGTTTTCATGTTCGGTTTGGTCCATGGTTTGGGTTTTGCTTCCGCGCTCAATGAATTGGGCTTGCCGCCCGACCAATTTTATACTTCGCTGCTGTCTTTTAATGTAGGCGTTGAATTAGGACAAATTTCGGTTATCTTTGCGTGTTGGTTGGCATTCGGTTTATGGTTTTCTGATAAAACTTGGTATCGTGCGCGCATCGTTCAACCGTTCTCCGTAATTATCGGTTTGATTGCTATTTTTTGGACAATTCAAAGATTAGTTTAAAAATTAATTGCGAATTACGAAATGATTTTTCGATTGTTGATGATAATTTGTTGTTTTAGATGCGTGTTTAAATTTTTTTGTCCAACGTCTAAAGTTAATTATTCTTGAAAAATTTTATTTTTTTTATTTTTTTTGCATTATTAATTGCTTTGGGCGTAAAATTTTTTTTGATAGAAGTTTTTACCGTTCCAACCGATTCTATGTTACCGTCAATTCCCGTCGGAAAAAAAGTAATGGTATCGAAATTTTTTTTTCGACTTGAAAAAAATAATATCGTTGCCTTTGAGAAAGATCATGAAAATTTCGTTAAACGTTTAAAAGGTTTGCCACACGATTCGGTTTATTTCAATGTTTCAGACCGCACTTTTTCACTTTCGAAGTACGAAGCACCTGCATTATTTATTATTCCTAAAAAAAATGATACGGTCACTTTCACCCGCAATAATTTGCCTTTCTATCAAAAACTGATAGAAAAAAGCGAAAATACAGTTGTTGCTGAACTCGGCGATAAAATTTTTGTTGATGGCATTGAAACCAATCAGTACATATTCAAACACAATTACTATTTTCTTCAAGGCGACAATACGGTAACTTCAATTGATTCGCGCAGCTTCGGGTTAATTCCGGATAATAGTATTTTCGGAAAAATAATACTATTATAGATGCAAAATGGTAAATGGTAAATCTTCCGAAATATAAATTTAAAATTTACAATTTTGCATTTACCATTTTCGAAGGATTTACCATTTTGCATTTCCGGAGATTTACCCTTTAATAAAATGTTTGAAGTACGATCTTATAAAAAAGAGTTTTTAGATGCCGATGATATTCCGAAAGAACTTTTATTTCAAAACTTGCGTGAATTGGAGTTTATTAATAAATATCTCGGAGGACATAAAGTATCTCTGCACGGCTTAAAAAAAATAATGATAGACAAATCCAAAACGTATCAAATCTTGGATATCGGCTGCGGAGGCGGTGATTCTTTAAAAGCTGTTGCAAAGTGGGCAAACAATAACAATTATAAAATTAAACTCACCGGTATTGATTTGAAACAAGATTGTATTGATTTTGCGAAAAAAAATTGCGCAAATATAAATTGCAGTTTTATTTGCGACGATTTCAGAAATGCCTTACAGGATTTCGGGAATCCGAAATCCGAAATCACGATAGTTCACGCTTCGCTTTTTTGTCACCATTTTACCGAAAACGATATCAAGGCATTCGTGAAAACTTGCAGTGAACACAATGCCGTTTTTTTGGTTAATGATTTGGAACGCCATCCTTTTGCTTATTATTCGATAAAATTTCTTACATACTTATTCTCAAAATCACCGTTGGTGAAAAACGACGCTCCGCTTTCAGTATTGCGCGGATTTAAACGCAAAGAATGGCAATCAATACTGAACGGTGCGGCAATGAAAAATTTTTCGGTAAAAAACCGTTGGGCATTTCGTCATTTAGTTACCGTTTATCCGAATGAATGAAAAAATTTATGATTGCGGGATTATAGGCGGCGGATTAGCCGGTTTAACGCTTTCGATACAGTTAGCGGATGCCGGTTATACTGTAATACTTTTTGAAAAAGAACGATATCCATACCATAAAGTGTGCGGCGAATATATTTCGATGGAAAGTTTTGATTTTTTGGAGCGTCTCGGTGTACCGCTCACCGAATTAAGAGTGCCCAAAATAACCGATTTATTAGTATCTTCTCCGGACAGTAATTTTTTTCAACACACTTTGGATTTAGGCGGATTCGGTATAAGCCGGTATACTTTGGATAATTATTTGGCGCAATTAGCCCGTTCAAAAGGTGTCGAAGTGTTGGAAGCAACAAAAGTAACGGATGTATTTTTCGCCGATAACGCCATGACGATTAAAACAACCAGTCAAGATTATAAAGCGAAATTGGCTTGCGGTACTTACGGAAAAAAATCGGCATTGGATAAAAAATTGCATAGAAACAAAATATTGAACAAAAACGAGAAAAATTATGTCGGTGTAAAATATCACGTCCGTCTAGATTTTCCGAGTAATCGGATTGAATTACATAATTTTAAAGATGGTTATTGCGGTATTTCAAAAGTAGACGACAACCGTTATTGTTTGTGCTATTTAACGGATGCCGAAAATTTGAAAAAAAACGGCAACGATATAAAAACGATGGAGCAAAAAGTATTGATGCAAAACATTTTTTTAAAAAAATACTTTACCGAAGCCGAATTTTTATATGATGCACCGCTCGCTATATCGCAAGTTACTTTCCGAAAAAAATCGGCGGTGGATGCACACGTTTTAATGATAGGCGATGCGGCCGGCGTAATTGCACCGCTTTGCGGCAACGGTATGAGTATGGCTTTGCGTGGTTCTTTTGAAGCCAATAAGTTTATTCAAGATTTTTTATCCGGAAAAATAACGCGGACCGAACTCGAAAAAAACTATGAAAAAAAATGGAATGCTGCTTTCTCGTTCCGAATTGCAACAGGCAGAACCATCCAACACCTCTTCGGAAAAGAAAAAATAACAAACGCCGCATTCGGCATTCTGAAAAAAACGCCTTTCGTGATAGATAAATTAATCGGTTTAACGCATGGTAAGCCGTTTTAAATAAAAATAACGCACAAAACTTATTGGTTTGGTGCGTTATTTTTATTTCTTCATGTGTGGTTATTCTATAATTTCTATCGGCGTTTCTTCTATCGGCATTTCTTCAGCGTGTTGATATGTATCGCCTTCCTTCGCCAAATATTCGAGTGCTTCTTCTCTGCCGATAAATTTAGTCCAAACTTTTCCTAAATCTTCTTGACTTATCTGTACATCATCGGTTGAGCCTTTTTCGTGAAAATATCCGCCGAGTTTAACTTCCGCTAAAACTTGCATATAGCGATCCAACTCCGGATTATCTTCTTTTTTCATTTTATCGTAAATCATATTTGCCAACTCTTTACCTAACGAAGGCACGCCGAATTGAATGCCGTAATGGGAATCTAAAAATTCTAAAATTTCAGGCTCTTTTATGAGTAAATCGTAATGTTTCAACAAATCAGTCGTGATGATGTTTCTTTTCATCGTTTCCGCCATAAACGGATATTGTTCTTCTATTTGCGCTTTCGTCGTTTTTCTTGTTTTATCTTGAAAAACCAAAAGATTTTTCATAAATTCATCGGGCAGCGTTATTTTATTTACGAGTTCTGAAGTAATTTCGTGTGTTAATAAACGATTAACGACCGTATCATCAGATCTAGTCAATTCGGTGCGCAAGGCTTCTCTGAAAGTCAATTCGTCGGTAATGCTTCTGCCCGGAAAAACCGAATTAAACATTTCTTCACCGATAGTTCCCGGCATACTGCGCACAATGCTTTTTATGGTGAGTTCAAACATATCGCCGACAGTTCGGTCGTCGTCGTTCGCTAACCCCAAGAGATATTTGCGTACACTCTTAACGTCCGAATCTTTTTCTAAATCAAACATATTGATCGATATTTTATCGCCGATATTCAAGCCGATAAATGCGGCATGTAAATCTTCTTTCAAAAATTTAAGCGATAAAGTAGTTTCACCGGTTAAAGCACCGTTTATTTCATGAAAATCAACTTTAAAAGAATCATCGGCTTCAATAGTTCCTTCAAATAAATCAACGTTTTGTTTATAAGTACTTCTGATACGCTCAACGGTTTCGTCAATTTCCGTATCCGGTATCAAAACTTTGTAACGATTGAAGCGCATGGTTTCAATTTCTTTAAAATTCAGTTCCGGACGCAAACCCAATTCGTAACAGAAAGTAATATCCTGAGGGTTGGTCAAACTCATTTTATTATCCGGTTGTATTTCCGAAAAAATCGGACTACCTATCATTGACGGTTTAGTATCTTCGATGTAGGCATTTAATTCATCTACCAGAATATCTTGAACGGTATCCAATAAAACGCTGTTACCATACATTTTTTTCACTAAGGTAGCCGGCGCTTTTCCGGGACGAAAACCTTTCATCTGCATATTGCGTGCAACGGATTTAATTTCTTTGTCGAAACGACCGATATAATCTTCCGGAGCGAGCGTGACATCTAATTTGATGTGTTGAGCATCAAGTTCCGTGCGTGTGATATGAGCCATAATTGAGCAATTAAATTTTTTCGGAAAAAATTTGTAAGGAATGTATCAGCAGAAAAACATGAGAGTTTATTGATAAAAACAGATATGGTTAACAGTGATCTTCAAAAATAAAAAGTGCGGGCGGAGGGACTCGAACCCCCACACCTCTCGGCGTCAGATCCTAAGTCTGATGCGTCTACCAATTTCGCCACGCCCGCATTTAAAAACTTTTCTTGTAACGGTAAATTCTCTTAGATTCAATCAATTTTTTTTTAGCGAGTGCAAATATAAAAGGTTTTCGGAAATCTTTTATATTTTTTAAAACCCGTTTTAAAATATTTTTTAAACTTAAGTGATTTTTTTCTTTTTTCGACACGCATCGCTACAAAATTTGACTTCCTCCCAAACTTTTTCCCATTTTTTTCTCCAGGAGAAAGGACGACCACAGGCAGCACAAATTTTTTGCGGTAAATTTGATTTTGCGATAGTTTTATTCTCTTTTTTCATTTTTAAAATTTTGGACTTTGGACTTTAGAATTTAATAATTTGGATTTTGGATTTTGGATTCTGACAATCCTAAGTCCAAAATCCAAAATCTAAATTATTAAAGCATTCTCAACGACGACATACCCCCGTCGACGTGCAAAATTTGTCCGGTCACCCACGAAGCGTCGTTACCGAGCAAAAAACAAATGGCATTCGCAATATCTTCCGGTTGACCGATGCGTTTGAGCGGATGGCGTTTATCGCTTACTTCTTTTTTTTCGGGCGTATTAATCAATTTTTCAGCTAAAGGTGTTTGTGTGAGCGAAGGTGCAACCACATTCACGCGCAAATTCGGCGCAAATTCGGCGGCTAAAGACACCGCCAAACCTTCTATCGCCGATTTTGCCATACTGATAGATGTGTGAAAAGCCATGCCTTGCGACGCAGCAACGGTACTGATGAGTACAATAGATGCACCGGGCACGTTTTTCAGATTAGGTAAATATTTTTGAATAACGCTGACCGCACCGAGTGCATTGAGTTTGTATTCGTTTAAAAAGTCGTCTTCGCTGATACGATTGAAGGGTTTTAGGTTAATACTACCCGGAAAATAAACCAACCCGTCGAGCGGCGTACTGATGTCCGGCAAATTAATTTTCGAGTAGTCGGCTACCGTGTATTGTTCGGAAAAACCGTCGTGAAATACATTTTTTGTACTCAGCGCTATCACGTTTGCATTACCTTGTAGTTTATTGAGTGTAGCCTGAGCAATTGCACCGGACGCGCCGGCGAAAAGAAAAGTTTTAGACATTTATATTTCGGATTTCGGATTTCGGATTTCGGGCAAAATCATGTGTAAATACTAAGTAAGGTTAAATTTCATTGATTTATACCGAACAATACAAATTGGCGAGAGTTCATTTTTGAAGTGAAAAAATTTATTTATGCACGGGTGGTTTTTGTATTTGCAGCGCATCGGACTATTTATTTTCGGTTTTCTATATTTAGTTCATAAAATTGTTCGCAACCATAGACGCTTGTTTAACTTTGTGCGTTTTAGAGCGTGTGTTCTCAAATCGTCAATCAAATTCATGATTTTGAAAAAATTACTTTATATTTTATCTGCCGGTCTGATGTTATTTCCTGTTTTATTTTTAAATTATGCGTGTCGTAAAGATGCCGTTTTTTCTACGGACGCGTCAGCACACCTTAAATTTTCTACGGATACGCTGCGTATTGATACTGTTTTTACGAATATCGGATCAGCCGTGCGGTATTTTAAAATATTCAATAATTACGACCAATCATTGCGGATTTCCAAAATCAGCATTACTCAAAAAACGAACACGATTGCGCATTTGAACGTAGACGGTGTTTCCGGAAATGAATTTGCGAATATAGAAATTGCACCGCACGACAGTATTTATGTATTCGCAACCGTCACCGTGAACCCGAATGCACCTGTGAGCGATTCGCCGTTTGTGATTGACGAAGATATAAATTTTGTTACAAACGGTTCCGCGCAAAAAGTAGTAGTTGAAGCGTGGGGACAAAATGCGAATTATATCCCGGATCGTTTCAGTAAAGGTACTTTGGCTTTATTGAGCGGACATGATGCTACAAAAATAATTAATTGGAACGATAAAAAACCTTACGTAATTTACGGTGGGCTATTCGTAGATTCGTGCGTTCTGCGTATTGCCGCCGGAACAAAAATTCATGTGCATGGCGGTTTCGGTCAACTCGCCGACCATTCATCTTACCGCGACGGCATAATTTATGTTTTACAAAATGCACACATAGAAGCTTTAGGCACAAAAGATAATCCGATTATTTTTCAAGGCGACAGATTGGAACAGGAATTTATAGATGTGCCCGACCAATGGGCGGGAATAATTATGAGCGATAACTGCAAGGGAAATATCATGAACTACACAACCGTGCGCAATTCGCGCGTCGGTATTCGCACCGATTCTTCGGCGAGTTTGGCTCTCAAAAATTGCAAAATTTATAATACAGCGAGCAGCGGTTTACTCACTCAACACAGCAACGTAACCGCAGAAAATTGTTTGTTTTATAATAACGGAGTGAACGGTTTGCAAATTGAATTCGGCGGCGATTATCAATTTACTTATTGTACTTTTTCGAGTTTGGGTTCACGAAACGTGGCACTTTCTACGAATAATTATCGCTGTTATGCTCAAACGGATTTAGGCGTTTGTACGCAAGCAAAAATTTATCGCGCCAATTTAGCGATGACGAATTGTATCATTTTCGGCGGCAATGCCGATGTAATTAGTTTTGCGAACGCTTCTGCCGATAATGTCAGTAATTTTAATTACGGATTTACGAATTGCATTGTTCGGGTTAAAGATTTATTGAAAGTTACTGCTACACCCGATTTTTTAAAATACTGCACCAATTGTATTAACATTACTGAAAACTTTGGGACTTACAAACTTTTTAAAAATACAAACATCAGTGATTATCATTTAGATTCATTGTCCATAGCGCACAATCAAGCATTTCCCCAACCCAAAACCTTAATTGATTTAGATGCCAAAAACCGCGACACTCAAAAACCGGATATCGGATGCTATGAGTTTCAACCGAAATAATTTTTTGAGTTACGAGTTATAATTCATGAGTTGTAACTCATAACTAATTAACTATTCCTCTGTAATTATGCGGAGACACTCTTCTTAATTCATCTTTCACATCGTCGCTTAAATCTAAACCGTTAATAAAATCGTAAAGGTTTTCTTTTGATATTTTTTCTTTGCCGCGTGTCAGTTGCTTTAAAGCATCATAAGGATTCGGATAATTTTCGCGACGCAAAATAGTTTGTATCGCTTCGGAGGTAACTGCCCAATTTGATTCTAAATCGTGATAAATTTTTTGTTCGTTGATCAGCAATTTATCCACCCCTTTCAAAACGGATTTTAAAGCAATGAGCGTATGAGCCATCGGAACGCCGATATTGCGCAGCACTGTAGAATCGGTTAAATCGCGTTGCAATCGCGAAACGGGAAGTTTGAGCGCTAAATATTCAAAAACAGCATTCGCGATGCCGAAATTACCTTCCGCATTTTCAAAATCAATCGGATTTACTTTGTGAGGCATGGCAGAAGAGCCGACCTCACCGTGTTTTACTTTTTGTTTGAAATAATCCATAGACACATACGCCCAAATATCTCTGCAAAAATCAATTAAAATAGTGTTGATGCGCGTCAAGTTTTGCAAAATCGCGGCGAGATTATCGTAGTGTTCTATCTGTGTCGTAAAATGTTGCCGCGTAAGTCCGAGATATTCCGAAGAAAAATCGTCGGCAAAGCGCGCCCAATCCACGAACGGATACGCCACGTGATGCGCATTGAAATTACCGGTAGCACCGCCGAATTTCGCGGTATGCGGAATTTGTTTCAATAAATCCAATTGCCGCTCTATGCGTTCCACGAACACGCGCCATTCGCGTCCCATAGTTGTCGGACTTGCGGGTTGTCCGTGTGTGCGCGCCAACAGCGTAACATCTTTCCATGTTTGTGAATTGGTGAATAAAACCAAGCGCACTTTTTCTATGGTCGGTAAAATAGTTTCGTCGAGTGCTTGTTTGATACTCAAAGGAATAGCGGTATTGTTGATATCTTGTGACGTAAGACCGAAATGGATAAATTCTTTATAATCGCCTAAACCGATTTCATCAAATTTTTCGCGCAAAAAATATTCTACTGCTTTTACATCGTGATTGGTTATTTTTTCAATTTCTTTTACGCGTTCAGCATTTTTATCGTCGAAATTTTCAAAAATGGCATTGAGTGCGTCAAATTTTTCTTCATCAATACCGACCAATTGCGCCAAAGGATAATTGCACAACGCAATAAAATATTGCACCTCCACAAAAACGCGATAGCGAATGAGAGCAAACTCCGAAAAAAATTCTTGCAATTCGCGCGTTTGTGTCGCGTAACGTCCGTCAATTGGTGAAACTGCTTTCAACATTTTTTATTTATAATTTACGATTCTAAAATTAAAAATTATTTTTAAAAAATTAAAAAAAAATTAAAAAAAAATTAAAAAAAATTAAAAAAAATTAAAAATTCTTGCAAAATAAATAAATTTCTTTGCAAGAATTTTTTTTATTTTTGGAAAAAAATCGGTAGTGATTTAAAATGTATGCTGCTTAATTTCATTGATAATCAATTAGTTTTAAAAGTGCTTTAAGTTTTCAATTTTTAGACCTCGTAGGGGACTATGGCACATTTTATTTTAATCGAACCAGACAGGAGTAAAAATATCATTATTTTTATAAACAAGATTATCAATGAAATTAAGCAGCATACATTCTGTATCAGAACTCCTGATTTTAAGTAAGCACAAATTAAAGCCGAAAAATTCTTTTCAAAGTGGATATTCCGCGCGCCCACAAACCGTTTGTTTTTTTATGGTGTTTGATATATTCTTGTAAAGCTGTTTTATTTTCTATTAAAGGAATTGTCTGAACATTATTTTTTTGAGTTGCCAAATCCACGCGCTCATCGTGAAATTCTTCGTGACCGGTAAAATTAGTACCGCCGGCAAAACCTTCATGTCGCGCCATAGCTGTTTGCGGATAAAAAAACAAAAAATCTTGCAGTAAAGCACTCGCACACCAACGTACTGCCCAACTATCCACTTTACCTACACTTTGTTCGCGCATCATGCGCGCAAGGTTGATAGAGTTTTCCATGTTCAAACGTTTTTGCAAACCGCGTTTTTCAATTTCTTTTAAAAGGTATTCCGAGTCACCGTTGAAATATTGCCAAGACCGCCGATAAATTCCCCAACCGTAAGTATCGGGTGTGCGCAAAAAAAAGTTTTCATTTACTGAATCCGGCGGACAAAAATAATTGGACGCTCCTACTCCACCGACTTTTTCTTCGTCTGCAAATTCATCAAGTGCATCATTCATAAAACTCAAAAAATATTTTGAAAGTAACAAATCATCTTCTAATACAATGACACAATCGTATTTTTTCAAAATTTCAGTCACACCACCGATAATTGAATTGGCTAAACCTTTATTATTTTCGGACTCAAAAATTGTTACGCTTTTGCACCATTGTTTGCTTTTTACAACAGCTCGTGCTTCTTGTATTTTTTTTATTTGTTCGGGCGTTGCATTTGGTTTTGCACCGTCGGCAAATACGAATAAATCGCTGTGCTGTGCTTCCGGATTTTGCGCCAGCGATTCTAAAGTTTGCAACGTATATTCGGGACGCGAATAGATGAATAAAATTATCGGAGTCATATAAAAAATAAAAATGTACGCTTTAATCTCGGATTATGTTATTCATTAAAAATATCAGACAATTGGATTTTCAAACCTTTTAAAACGGGTGAAGTAATGATATCGTCATCAGTAAGCGGTTTTAAACCGATGTACTTACCTGTTTCGTTTAAAATAAAACGCAAAACACTTTTTTCTTCCGGATGAATAATCCAATATTCTTTTACGCCTGCCTCTTCATAAATACTGTATTTGTCTTTCATTTCTTTTTTGGAATTTCCGAGAGATACAATTTCTATTATTAAATCGGGCGCACCGGTACGACCTTTTATATCTATTTTATTTTTATCGCAAATGACTCAAATATCCGGTTGAACAACCGTAAAAATTTCTTTGTTATTTTTCCGGATAGTCGCGGTAAACGTACATCAACCGGTGCCGCAAAAACCTCGCATGAGGTTTGAAATAAAAAAAGGTCCAATCCGTTAGACATTCTCATACTAATCCTTTTATGCGTACTGGTCGGCGTAGCCAACTTAAAAATTTTCCCGCGTATCAGTTCTGCATATTCGCTCAGTTACCATTTTAAATAATCTGTATAACTGTATGCCTACTGAAATCCAATTGATCTAAAGAAGTAACCATAGCAAATTTAATTTTAATCCAAATATAAACCGTTAAAAAATTAAAATTTTTTTTATCAATTTTCTTCTCTCAAAAAATAATAGTAGGTTTCTATTTGCGACCGAATGGCGAGTGAGTTTTTATCCGTTTTAAATTTATTGTTTTGCGTTTCGTTGATGATGCGCGCTTTGACGTTATCGCTGAATTGAATGGCAATAATATCTTTTATTATTTTTTTCAATGCCGGATCGTAAATCGGAAAAGTCGTTTCTACGCGGTGCGACAAGTTGCGTTCCATCCAATCGGCTGAAGACAAATAAATTTCTTCATCACCATCGTTACGGAAAATGAAAACGCGCCCGTGTTCTAAAAAACGATCAACAATACTAATAGCACTGATATTTTGACTAATATTTTTTAAACCCGGTACTAAGCAACAAATACCGCGCACGATGAGTTTAATTTCTACACCTGCATCCGATGCCTTGTAAAGTTGTTGAATCATTTGCTTGTCTTCTAAACTATTAAATTTGAGAATTATTTGAGCTTTTTTACCGGCTTTCGCAAAGGCGATTTCTCTTTTTATTTTTGAAATTAAACTGCTCCGCAAGTTAAACTGTCCGACGAGTAAATGTTTGAACGGCGGAATATTGTCTTTGTTGGACGTTTCGAGATACCTGAAAACGTGTGCCATTTCTTGCGTTAAACGCGGATCGGTGGTAAACAAACCGAAATCGGAATATATTTTAGCGGTATCTTCGTTAAAATTACCGGTGGCGAAATAAGCGTAAAGTTTTTCTTTCCCTTGCTCTTTCCGACTCACCAAAGCCAATTTGGAATGTACTTTTATACCGGGCATCGAATAAAAAACGCTTACACCGCCATTTTGTAAAGTTTCTCCCCATTTCAAATTCGCTTCTTCATCAAAACGGGCTTTTACTTCAATGAACACGCTCACTTGTTTACCGTTTTTGGCGGCGTTAAGTAGAGCTTGAATGATACGGCTTTTTTTTGCGACGCGGTACTGCACCACTTTTATATTCGTGACATTCGGGTCGTTTGCCGCTACTTCAAAAAAACGAATCACGGACTCGTAACTTTGATACGGATAATGTAGCAAATGATCTCTCTGTTGCAAAGCGGCGAAAAAATTTTCTGCGGTTGGTTTTTCCAAAAGTGCGTAAACCAATGGTTTAAGCGGTTTGTTTTTGAGTTGCGTGATACCGAAATCCGGAAATTTAAAAAAATCGGAGTTATTATGGTATCTGCCTTCCGGTAATAAATCCAATTTTTCAAGTTGAAAATTATCTACCAAAAAATCCAATAAATTCTCGGGCATAGAACGGTCGTAAATAAAACGAGATGCGGGACCCACATTTCGTTTTTGCAAACTTTGTTGTACTTTCTGTATCAAATTACCTGAAAATTCATCATCAATATAAAGTTCCGCGTCTCGGGTGAGTTTAATGGAGTACGTATCTAAAATTTCGTAGCCGGGAAATAACCACGATACCGAATTACGCACGACATCATCAATCATAATAATTTCGTGCCGCCCGTTTTTGGAAGGTAATTCTATAAATCTCGGTAAATAATCCGAAGGAATTTTTACGATGGCGTATTCGGTTTTAGCCGTAAAACTGTGTTTCGGTTGCAAAGAAATGCTGAGATACAATTCGGCATTGTTCAAAAAAACACGAATTTTATCTTTCGCCAATAAAACCGGATGCACAAACGGCAACATTTTGCTTTTAAAATAATCTTCAACAAAAATTTTCTGATCGGTGTTTAATTCCAAACGGCGCAGTAAATAAATATCATGCTTCTTAAGTTCCGGAATAATTTGCTGTTCAAAAATATTTGAAAACTCGATTTGTTGTTGATTAACTATTTTGCTGATTGTTTTTAAAATCTGTTTCGGGTCGTACTCTAATTCTTTCTTGGTGCGTTTTGAAATTCGGATTAAATTTCGGTGCTGTGCCACCCGCACACGATAAAACTCATCCAGATTGGAAGAATAAATCGCCAAAAATTTAATGCGCTCCAACAACGGCACCGTTTTATCTTTCGCTTCCTGCAACACTCGATAGTTGAACGACATCCAACTGATGTCACGTTGTACAACAGGGAGTGTTTCTTGTCCTGATTTCGATTCTCTCTCTATCATATTTATAAGTTCACTTAAAAACACAATTTTATAAAATAATTTTGAGGAGAAAAACTTTTTGGTATTGTATTAATATTAAAATTTAATAAACGCCTGTAATTAACTGATGTTACGCACTTTGATAAATTTTATAGATAGCGAACACGCGCCAATCATTTGAACGAAAAATATTCGAACGCCTCTCTTCCGGAACGATTGAAAAAGAGGGATCGAATCGGTTGAAGTTCTATTTGTGTCTCAGATACGAATTTTTATCGGTAAAACCGCAAACATTCGCAGAATTTCGGCGATTGCGTTGATTTTTCATTCACTCCGAAGGAGCGGCAGTCAAATATTTTTAGGCACACCGATGTAGTTTCCCGGCACATAAAACAAAACTCTGCGAAACTTCAATAATTAAGTGCTGTTTCAAAAATACTAATCCGATAAAAAATATTAATTTTGCGGGCTTATGAAAGTTTATAATGATTTAAGTACACTTCCTGCGTTTCAGGGTTCCGTCATCACTATCGGATCATTCGACGGCGTGCATACCGGGCATCAAAAAATATTGGAGCGGGTGCATCAATTAGCTAAAAGCATTGATGCACCTTCCATCGTCATTACTTTTGAGCCGCATCCGCGTTTAGTTTTAAATTCGAATGATACATCTTTAAAATTACTAACGACAACGGATGAAAAAATTGCACTGTTGGAAAATTCCGGTATTGATAATGTCGTCATCGTACCTTTCACGAAAGCATTTGCCGAACAATCACCATTAGATTATATTGAAAATTTTTTGGTAAAATATTTTAAGCCGATTTATATCGTCATCGGTTACGATCACCGTTTCGGAACTAAACGCAGCGGCACCTTGAATCTATTACGCCAATACGAAAAAAAATTCGGTTATGAAGTGATTGAAATAGAAAAGCAAATCGTTGATTCTTTAGACGTTTCTTCAACAAAAATCCGCTATGCACTCGAACACAGTGATGTCGAATCCGCTACCCGTCTGCTCGGGCATAGTTTTATTTTTACGGGAAAAGTCGTTAAAGGTCAACAAATCGGCAGAGAAATCGGTTTTCCGACCGCTAATTTGGATATTGCAGACAAACACAAACTTATTCCGCCGCACGGTATTTATGCTGTTTTCGTTTGGGTCGAAGGCGTACGATACAAAGGTATGATGTATCACGGCGACCGTCCCGTATTGAAAGATTTTAACAACGTGACGTTGGAAATCAATATTTTTGATTTTAATCAGGATATTTACGATAAAATTTTGCGGGTTGAACTCATTGCTTTTTTGCGTTCGGATAGAAGATTCGGCACGCTTGAAAGTTTAATTGTACAGTTAGCAGAAGACGAGCGCGAAAGTCGCCAAATTCTTATTCAACACGAAAATAAACGAAAACCGCACGTTGCCGTCGTCATACTCAATTACAATACGCCCCAATATTTACAGCAATTTTTACCTTCCGTATGCGAATCCGCTTACGGCAATTCGGATATTTTTGTTGCCGATAACGGCTCAACAGACAATAGCATTGATGTAATCAGAGAAATAAATTTGGAAGGAATACCGGCAGCAAATGGTTTAGACCGCATTCGCGTCATAGATTTAAAAACCAATTACGGTTTCGCGAAAGGCTATAACGAAGCCTTGAAACACGAAAAACTAAAGCCTTTCAGCTCGGAAAATCCGGACGGCTACAAATATTACGCACTATTAAATTCGGATTGTCGTGTATCCGAAGGTTGGTTAAACGCAATGGTCACATTGATGGAATCCGATAAAACCATTGCCGCCACGCAACCGAAAGTTTTATCGTACGCCAAAAAACGACGGTTCGAACACGCCGGCGGTTCGGGCGGTTGGATAGATTCCCTCGGCTATACTTTCAGCAGAGGCAGGATTTTTTTGGTGGTTGAAAAAGATAAAAAACAATACGACGATGCGGCAGAAATTTTTTGGGCAAGCGGTGCCGCTATGTTGGTGCGCGCCGATGTTTGGCATCAGTTCGGCGGTTTCGATCCGTTGTTTTGGGCGCATTTTGAAGAAATAGATTTGTGTTGGCGCATGAAACGTGCAGGATATAAAATTATGGCACAACCGCTCGGTGTAGTCCGTCACGTCGGCGGCGGAACAATGGAGTACGGCAATCCGAAAAAAACGTTTTTAAATTTCAGGAATAATTTGTTCGCGGTGTATAAAAACGAATCAGCCGGAAAACTTTTATGGCTTCTACCCGTGCGTTTCTGCTTGGATACTTTGGCAGCTCTAAAATTTTTGAAAGATAAACAATCGCAACACGCAAAAGCTGTTTTCAAAGCTTATTCGGATTTTATAAAAAAAATACCCGCGCTTAATCGGCAAAAAAAATCGGATAAACAAATAATTGAAACCTACCGTATCGGTGTGCCAAACAAAAACGGTATTTATCACGGCTCGATTATTTGGGAGCATTTTGTGTTGAAGAAAAAATATTTTTACACCTTGTTCGGAAAAAAATTACACTCCGATATTGAATCGGATATTGAAGAAGAATAGTTTTTCAGGAATAATTACAAAATCAAATCAAAGAAATAAATTTGAACAAGAAAAATAAAATAATTTTTCCGGCTGAATGGCACCCGCAATATGCCGTACAATTTACGTTTCCGCACTCAGACTCCGACTGGGCGGATAAATTGCCGGCAGTTGAAAAATGTTTCATTGAAATGATTTCAACCGTTGCGCAATTTGAAAAAGTGATTGTGGTTTGTGCGGACGCCGTTTACGTAAAAAAATTATTGAACGATATTCCCGAAACGCAACTGATTTTATCAGAAATTCCTTCCAACGATACTTGGGCGCGCGATCACGGCGGCATAACCGTTTTTATTAATGGTAAATGCAAAATGGTAAATGGTAAATTAGAAATTCAGGATTTACCATTTACTATTAACAATTTACCGTTAATACCCGTTATTTACGATTTTACTTTTAACGGTTGGGGTATGAAATTTCCTGCCGATAAAGATAATTTGATTACGCGAAGACTATGGAACGATGAACAATTAACGATGAACGATGAACAAAACAGAACCGCACCCCAAGTAAGTTCAACGTTCAGCGTTCTTCATTCAGCGTTTATTTTTGAGGGTGGCGGTGTAGAAAGCGACGGTGAAGGAACTTTGCTGACAACGAGTGAATGTTTATTGTCGACGAACAGAAACGGTCATTTATCGAAAACGCAAATTACGCAAAAACTGAAAAAATATTTCGGTGCCAAACGCGTGTTGTGGCTTAACAACGGTTATCTTGCAGGCGACGATACAGACAGTCATATTGATACGCTCGCTCGATTTTGTGAAGTGGATTTAATTGCTTACGTAAAATGTGAAGATAAAAACGACGAACATTATACGGCTCTGCAAGCAATGGAAAAAGAACTTAAAAGTTTTCGCACCGCTTATAAAAAGCCGTATCGTTTAATACCTTTGCCGATGCCGGAGGCGTGTTATGCCGAAGATGGTCATCGTTTACCGGCAACTTATGCTAATTTTCTAATTATCAACGGCGCGGTTTTGGTGCCGACATACGGTGTAAAACAAGATAATATGGCATTGGCGATTTTAACAACTTGTTTTCCGGACAGAAAAATTATCGGTATTAATTGTCGCATTTTGATTGAACAACACGGTTCTTTACATTGTGCGACGATGCAATACCCTAAATTAATTGGGTGAGTTGGATACAGGTATTTCGAAGGCGAGAAACATCAATTTTAAATTTTAAATTTTTAATTCCCCAAATGGGTGTAAAAAAATTTTGGTACGAATTCATTCCCAATTATGCGCGATATATTTTGGTGACGGCTGCAGTTATTTTTTTATCCTTTATTTTTCCGACGAATGCAAAATTCAGATATAAATTCAACCTCAATCAAACTTGGTTGTACGATGATTTGATTGCCAATTTCGATTTTCCGATAAAAAAAACAATCGATGAGATTGCCGAAGAGAAAAAAACAGTTGAAAAAGAAATTTCCCCTTATTACAATTTAAATCTGGAAAGTATCGGTATGCGCAAAAAAGATTTTGCGCAATCGTTTGACGAACAACTGCGCCGCAATCGGTCGCAGTTTCCGGATGTCGCGCGCAACAGTGATATTTACCTATCTTACGGGAATCATATTTTGGAAAGGATTTTAACGAAAGGTATTTTGAAAAGCGATGAACGCATAATAAGAAACGATGAACAAAAAAAAGAAACTTCCACCTCCATCATCAATGTATTGCGCGGCAATACAACAGAAAAAATCTCCGTTCAAAATTTACTGACATCCGAAAGTGCCAAAAAATTTCTTTCCGATTCGATTCAAATCAGTAGGTTGAAAGAACCCGAATTTTTGTTACCGCTTTTAGAACCTCTTCTCACCCCTAATTTAGTTTTCGATACCGAAAAAACAAAAGAGTTTAAACAAGAAGAACTCGATAAAATCGCCACTGCACACGGTTTAGTAAAAAGCGGCGACTTAATTATTCCGAAAGGCGGCATCATTACGCCAAGTGTTTATCAAAAACTGATTTCATTTAAGGAGCAATATGAATCGGATTATCAAACGAGCGAAAAATTTTATCTTATTCTGGCGGGCTATTTCGTGCTGACGGGTTTGTTGCTCGTTTTATATTTATTGTCTATCCGCAATTTTGCACCGCAGGTATATTCCAAATTAAGATGGTTGTTTTTTTTGTTGGGTGTTATTATTGCTTACACTTACCTGACTTACGGAATAAAAACGTCGGAAATTTTAAATCCGTATGCTTTACCGTTCTGTATTTTTCCAATAATCGTTAGAAATTTTTACACACGCGAATTAGCTTTTGTTTCGCACGTCGTAAATATCCTTATTGTCGGACTTATTACGGTGCCGGGTTATGAATTTATATTACTCGAACTGGCGGGTGGTTTAATGGTTTGTTTTTCGCGTTTTGAAACGCGGTATTGGTCGCAGTTTTTTAAAAATATTTTTTATTTGGTGTTGACTTATTCCGTTTGTTTCATCGGTATTTCGCTCATTGAAGAAAGCAATATCCGGAATGTTAATTGGACAGTTTTAGTGTGGTTCGCGCTCAACGGTTTTCTTACGCTTTTGGCGTATCCACTTATTCCGCTCATCGGTAATTTTTTCGGTTTTGTTTCAAGCATCGCTTTGGCTGAACTCAGCGACCTCAATCATCCGTTACTCAAAGAACTTTCGATAAAAGCACCCGGCACAATGCAACATTCTTTGCAAGTAGCGCATTTAAGTGAAGCTGCAGCTAAAGCTATCGGTGCCGATGATTTACTTTTAAAAGTTGCCGCCATGTATCACGATGTCGGAAAAACACTCCAACCACAATATTTTATTGAAAATTTGACGGACAATAATAATCCGCATACTGGATTAGCTTATGCGGATTCGGCACAAATTATTATCAATCATGTAGCGGAAGGCGTTAAATTGGCGGAAAAATATAAATTACCTTCCGTAATCACTGATTTTATAAAAACGCATCACGGTACTACTGCCGTCGAATATTTTTACAGAATGTCGGTGCGCGAACAAGGCAGTGAGCAAACAGACAGAAAATTATTTCAGTATCCCGGACCGAAACCGCGCACCAAAGAAGAAACAATTTTAATGCTCGCCGATACGATAGAAGCGGCTGCCAAAAGCACACCCCTGAAAACATTAGCCGCTATAGATGATTTGGTAGAACGTATGACACTGGAAAAAGACACGCGCCAACAATTCACGGATTCTGAAATCAGTTTCGCTGAACTGCAAAAATGCTTGTCGAGTTTTAAACAAACTTTGAAAAGTATGTACCACAGCAGAATCGAATATCCGAAAGAGCAGAATTGAAATGCAATAACTATGTCGGTCTCTAAAACTTTTACAATATTAAGCCGTTTATATCGTCATAGGAGTATGCGTGCAACGGTAAAAACCCGAGCAAGAAAATTTTCAAATTTTTAAATTTAAGTATTTACTATGGTTCCCAACGATGAGTTTAAAAAATACGCCGTTAAACACCACGGCATGAGTTCCATGCATCTCGAAAAATTCATGGAAAAAAGTGTTACCGGTATTTCAGTACCCAATATCACCGGATTTACACCAACCGTTATAGAAGAACGCCAATTAAATGTATCTGCCATAGATGTATTCAGCCGTTTAATGATGGACAGGATTATTTTCATGGGCGTTCCGGTAAACGATTATGTTGCAAATGTAATTCAGGCGCAATTACTTTTCTTGGAAAGTGCCGACCCGAAACGCGACGTACAAATGTTCATTAATAGTCCGGGCGGTTCCGTTATTGACGGATTAGGAATTTACGATACCATGCAATATATTTCGCCTGACGTAGCTACAATTTGTACCGGATTAGCTGCTTCGATGGGTGCGGTTTTATTGGCGGCAGGGCAAAAAGGTAAAAGAAGTTGTTTGACGCACAGTCATATCATGATTCACCAACCGAGTGGCGGTGCATCCGGACAAGTATCGGATATCGAAATCAATTATCGTTTGATTAAGAGAATGCAAAAAAACCTGTACGAAATCTTGTCGGAACATACCGGACAAACTTACGAAGCAATTGAACGCGATAGCAATCGCGACAATTGGATGGAAGGTCAAGAAGCTAAAGCGTATGGTTTAATTGATGAAGTTTTGAGCAAGAAAAAAGTATAGTATACAGTGGTAAATATAAAATAGTAAACTTTTAATGGTAATTGGTAAATACTAAATAATGAAAAATATTTAGTATTTGCCATTTTGCATTTAAAGATTTACCCCTCGCTGATTAAAATAATTAATAAAAATGCGAAGTTAAAGGATTGAAGTAAATCCAAAGTCGTAAATCGCAAACCCAAATATGAGTACAAAAAAATCTACGGGCAAACATTGTAATTTTTGCGGTAATGCGGAAAGCGATGTTCAAATGATGATTCAAGGACGCGATGCGCAAATTTGCGATAATTGTATTGAGCAAGCATACGAGATTATCAGCCAAGAATTGGAAACTGTCGGTAATAAGAAAAGTAAAAAAGTCGGCAGTCTACCCAAATTCGATAAAACGCCCGTACAAATAAAAAAACATTTAGACAGTTACGTCATCGGACAAGACGAAGCTAAAAAAATATTGGCAGTTGCCGTCTATAATCATTATAAACGCTTACAACTTCAAGGCAAAAAAGACGAAGTAGAAATAGAAAAATCGAATATCGTTTTGGTCGGACGTACCGGTACCGGAAAAACTTTATTGGCACGTACTATCGCACGTTTATTAAACGTACCGTTTGCAATTGTAGACGCGACGGTATTTACAGAAGCGGGTTATGTGGGCGAAGATTTGGAAAGTATGCTCACCCGCTTGCTACAAGTTTGCGAATACGATGTAGAACAAGCAGAGCGCGGCATTGTGTATATTGACGAAATAGATAAAATTGCGCGCAAACAAGATAATCCGAGCATCACGCGCGATGTATCCGGCGAAGGTGTTCAACAAGGTTTATTGAAAATGTTGGAAGGTGCGGAAGTTTTAGTTCCACCGCAAGGCGGCAGAAAACATCCGGACCAAAAAATGGTGAAGATAAACACTCAAAATATTCTTTTCATTTGCGGCGGTGCATTCGATGGTATCGAAAAATTAATAGCCAAACGCCTCAACACGCAAGTAATCGGTTTTAATGCCGACTTGAAAGCAAAAGTAGATCGCGATAATTTGCTGTCGTACATCATTCCGCAAGATTTGCGCAGTTTCGGTCTTATTCCGGAACTCGTCGGCCGTATGCCCGTACTCACTTATCTCGAACCGCTCGACTTGGAAGCATTGATAAATATTTTGACGTTACCCAAAAACGCGATACTGAAACAGTATCAAAAACTTTTTGAAATGGAAGGCGTAAAACTTTCTTTCTCAGAAGAGGCTATTGCTTTTATTGCAGGTATGGCACTCGAATACAATTTGGGCGCGCGCGGTTTACGCGCCATTTGCGAAGCTATAATGACGGATTTAATGTTCGAAATGCCTTCACAAAAAAATGTTTCTTCTTTTGAACTGACACTCGATTACGCGGAAAGCCACGTCAAAAAATCTATGTTTAAAAAACTAAAAGTCGCTTAAAAGATATTTTTTATGAGCAATTCAAGCACAGTAAGCATCTTTCAAAAATAAATGTTGTTAATGATTTTTCAAAATATCATTAACAACATTTATTTTTTTTTAACTAGTTACTTCTACTTCCAAATGAGATATTATTTTACTTTTGTTTAAATATTTAAATTCAATCAAAATGAAAATAATGAATCAAAGTCTTTTTTTCTGCTTCATGTTATGCACTTTTTCTTTTATCAACCTGAATGCGCAATCAAGTAATCTGTGCACCAACAATTTTTTTTATCTGAAAGAAGGTAAAAAATTGACTTACAAGCAATACGATAATAAAGAAAAAGTAAAATCTATCACGGAACAATCGCTCAAATCCATTAAAAATACCACCACGGGTTTTGAAGCAGTAGTAACTGTTACCAACAAAGATGATAAAGGAACTGCTGTTCAAGAAGGAAAAGAATTTATCGTAAAATGTGAAAATGGTGAAATTAAACTCGATTTATCTTCCATGATGATGAATGAAATGGCAGGCAGAATGAAAGGTATGGAAGTGTCCGTTACGGGCGACGGCGTGGGTTATCCTTCAAATATGGAAATAGGTAAAACGCTTCCGGATGCTACGATGGATATGAAAGTAGGTATGAACGGCACAAATTTGTTCACAGGAAAATTTGTTATTAAAAACAGAAAAGTAGAAGCTAAAGAGAATTTAACTACAAGTGCAGGCACTTTCGAGTGCTATAAGATATCTTATGATTTAGACATCAATATGATGATGAAGCACTCGAACAAAGTGATTCAATGGATGTCGCCGAATATCGGATTGATAAAATCCGAAAATTTAGATTCAAAAGGTATCGTGCAAAATCATAGAGATTTAACTGCAATTGAGCAATAGTTAACTTTAATCGACAATAAAAAAAGGTTTGTAAACGATAATCGTTTACAAACCTTTTTTTCTTTGATAAAGAACTAAAAACATACTTACTGCTTTTTCATTTCTTCCGAAAGAGCAGAAGCGGCCGCAAGCAGTAAATTTCCGCTCAAGCGGTGTTTAAAGTCCGGATTGACGTATTCAAAAATAATTTTTCCGGTTTTGTCTGTAATAAAAACTCCGGGAGCGGGTAAGATGGCTTCCGTGTTTCCGCCCAAAGAATAATCAGACAACATTTTACCGTATTTTTCAGGCGCTCTAAAAGCAAGTCCCATTTTACGAATGAGTTCTGTATGGCTATCGGAAAAAAGTTTATATTGCAAACTGTCTTTGCCCGAAGTGTTCGTTAACTGCGACGGTGCGTCCGGACTAACGGCTACCACTTGGTAACCCAACCCAATCAACCGGCTTTCTATTCCTTGCAATTCCTTTAAGTGGATATTGCAATACGGGCACCAGCCGCCTCTGTAAAAAATCAGAATAGTTTGCTTTCCGGATAATAACTGGTCAGTAGTTGTATTTTTACCGTCGGCAGAGGTGAGTGTCGTTGACGGAATTTTTTTTCCAATCAATAAAGGTGTTACACTGTCAACTGTGCCCGCCACTTGAGCAAAAGCGGTGGAAAGAATAAGACAAATAAATACTGAAGTGGCAATTAATTTTTTTAGAAAAACCATAATGAAAATTTGTAAAAAGGTGCGGAAAAAATATTGTAAGAAATCTGTTTTAATTTTTCATCGTTACTAACTTAGTAGGCTCTAAAACTTCATTGCGCATGGCTACCTGTCTGGCCACATTTTTGGTAATTTCCATAAAGGCTTGTGCAACGGCATTATTATTTTGCGACTGAACAATCGGTTTACCGGTATCGCCGGATTCGCGGATGCTCATCGTGAGCGGAATCTGTCCGAGCAGCATGGAGTTCGACATTTGAGCTAATTTTTTCCCGCCGCCTTCGCCGAAAATCCGGTATTTATTATTCGGTAATTCATCGGGCGTAAACCACGACATATTTTCAACAATGCCGAGTATCGGTACATTTACTTGTTCTAAGCCGAACATATTGATAGCTTTAATCGCATCAATAATTGCTACTTCTTGCGGAGTCGTAACGATGACGACACCCGTGACCGGCACTGTTTGCACCAAACTCAATTGTACATCGCCGGTTCCGGGCGGCAAATCAACGACCAAATAATCCAATTCCGACCACAGCACATCGTTGAAAAATTGTTTTATGATAGCGGACAAACGCGGACCGCGCAACACAACTGCTTGTTCCGGCTCAACGATATTGCCGATTGAAATCATTTGAATATTTTCAAATTGCAACGGCACCATTTTCATTTGTCCGTACACTTCTTGCAACTGCGGTTTTTTATTTTGTAATCCCAACATCGTCGGAATACTCGGACCGTAAATATCGGCATCAATCAAACCGACACGCGCATTCAATGCCGCCAAACCCAAAGCCAAATTCACGGCTACCGTAGATTTTCCGACACCGCCTTTTCCGGACGCAACGGCGATTATATTTTTGACGTGAGGCAAAGCGCGATTTTCGGTAACGCCTTCCGCAGTGCGCGCCATAGTATGCACATTCGTTTGCGCTGACGGATAAACTTCTTTAATGGCTGCGATGAGTGCAAAAATTAAATCCGTTTTACCGGACATATTCAACGACGGTAAAATCAGCGTGAGCGACACATTATTGCCTTCTATTTCTAATTTTTCAATCATTTTCCGGCTAATAACATCTTGCCCGGTTGCGGGGTCGGCGACGGTACGAAGCGCGTTTATTATTTTTATTTTATCCATTATAGTTAGTTAGCAGGTTAATAGATTAGTAGGTTAGTAGGTTAGTTGGTCGATGTAACTAACCATCCAGCCGACTCATCAACTATTAAAAAAAATAATCCAAAACAAAAAAACTACCGTAAATTACACTTGCGATGCCGTTAGTTGTAAAAAAAGCGCGATTAACTTTAGTTAAATTATTTTCGGAAATTAAAGTATGTTGGTAAAAAAGCATTGCCAAAAATATCGCCGCTCCGATAATGTGCAACCAATAAAAATTGGAGTGTTCATTAAAAAGATACCCTGTAACGAAAATCATTAAAGCAGCACAAAGTAAATGCAGCGCATTCGATATTCGCAAAGCATTTGTTCTGCCGAAACGCACCGGTACTGAAAATAAATCGTGTTGGCTATCAAATTCATCGTCTTGCAAAGCGTAAATAATATCGAAACCGGATACCCACAATAAAACAATAGCCGAATAAATTAAAGCCGTACCGTTGAAACGGTCAGTCGCTGCAATATACGCTCCGATAGGTGCCAACGATAAACCCAAACCCAAAACAAAATGGCATAGATAAGTGAAACGTTTGGTATAGCTGTATCCGAGAACGATAAGTAAAGCAATCGGCGATAGAAGCAAACACATTTCATTGATGCAACCCGCCGAAACGATAAATAAAACACAATTCAAAACAACAAAAAAAAGCGCGCGTTGGGGCGAAATAATACCGGACGGAATTTCGCGTGCGGCAGTGCGCGGATTTTGCGCATCAATGTCGCTATCTAAATAACGATTAAAAGCCATCGCTGCACTTCTGGCAAACAGCATACACAAAACGATAAATAAAAAAATACGCGCATCGAAATCAGTTCGCGTTTGCTGCATCGCTAAAAAATATCCAACAAAAGCAAACGGCAATGCGAAAACCGTGTGACTGAAAGTTATGAGCGAAAGATAGTTCTTCATGTATAGCACTTTGAACATTAGAACTCGAACGTTGGATTTCAGTTTTACCAAAAGTCTAATGTTTAAAGTCCAACGTCCGACATCCAAAATTTGTTCACGCAAAAGTAATAAAAAATTCCGGTAAGCGGTCGAAACAAAGGGCGTATAAAAATTTCCAAAAAAAAGTGCGCAAAGAATGTTAATTTCTTCGCGCACTTTTTTTTGAAAACAATACACCGTTTAATTTTTCACGAATTTCACCGGTATCTGATTACCTCTGCCGGTCGAAATAAAATACATTCCGCCCGCAAAACCCGAAACATCAACACTTATCGTGTTCATGCCTTTATCGAGCAATTGCTTTTGTTGAACAATCGTTTGACCGAGTGTATTCGAAATTTGCCAGTCACCGGTTATTTCGGCATTGCTGAAAATAAATACCTTCAAGTCTTCCGTTGCCGGATTCGGCGACACACCCGATATGCGGTATGAATCCGGTGTCGCGAGCGGTAAATTCACGGTGGTATTTTCCGGTCTGTTGTCTCCCCGGTCCGTACCTTGTACGGCAGTCGTGCGCACGTAAAAACTGCACGAGGCTTTATTCCCGCAAGCGTCCGCGGCAATGTATTCTTCGAAAATCAATGCGCCCGGTTCAAACGGATAGCCGCTGTAATATCCCGATGTGCGCGTTACCGTTAAACTTTGAGCGCAAGCGTCCGTATTCGTTACGTGTGCAAACATGCCGCTTTCATTCCACTGTACCGCCGTTCCGTATTTCGATGTGGAAACCACCGTCATATCGGTCGGACAATTTACTTTTATCGCGCTCGAAGCGTAATCGCCGCGGCATTGACAATCGCCGCGCACGCGGTCGTTTGTCGTAAGCGGATTACCGTCGTCGCATTTCGCTCCGAAATTTTTGTGTATCTGCGGACAATTGTTTTGAAAATCCGTATTGGAGTGATAACTGTCCGATTTTCTTTTGCATCCTAGTCCGTTCGTTACTTCCACCGTGTAATCGCCGTAAGTCGCCGGATAATAAGTCTGATCCGTTGCGCCGGGAATAATGATTGCGCCGATATACCATTGGTATTTCGCACCGCCCGATGCCGTTAACGACCCGCCGCTTTCCGTGATAACCGGTTGGGGCATATCGCGTACATGAATGATTTGTTGCGCCGCCGATTTATTTCCGCAATCATCGGAACTTGTCCAAGTGCGCGTAATCGTGTAAGCATTTGCCGTTGAGCCCGGAACGGTTACGTCTTTGTAACTCAAACCCGCTGTGCCGCAGGCATCGTGTACGACCGCTTGCGCGAATACCGGTACATTCGGACATTCAACCGTGCTTTCATTCGGCAGAGCATCGAATACCGGTGCGGCATTATCTTGAACAACAATCGTTTGACTTGCCGTTGAAGCTTTGCCGCAACCGTCCGTTGCCGTCCATGTGCGCGTAACGGAATAATTACCGGCACATTTGCCGGCGGTTGTCATGTCTTTGTATGCCGGTGTCAAAGGAGTGCCGAAATAATCATGTGCAACGGCTTGCGTAAACGACGGCGTTGCCGGACAATTAATTGTAGCCGGTGCCGGCAGTGCGTTGAAAGTCGGAGCCGCAACATTCGGAGCTTGTATCTGTGCCGACGTGCTTGCCGTACAACCGCTCGTATTGTCTTTTACGTAAACGGTGTCAGTATTCGGAATTAAATCACCTGAAATATTGCTTGCCGAATAATTATTTCCGCCGTCAAAACTATAAGTCACATTGTTTTGAACGTTAATCGTTATCACACCCGTTGCTTTGGCGCACGTCGGTTGAACGACGGAAACCGTCGGTATCGCCGGGACATTTAAAGACGCGTTCACCGTTACGTCTTTGCTTGCCGTAGAGGTATAATCTGATGCGCTGCGTACCGTTACCGTATATTTTGCCGGTGCTAATCCGCTCGCGGAGGTTGCAACTCCAAAACCGGTTCCGTTACCGAAATCGTATTCGACGCCGCTTGGCGGATTGTTTACGGTTATCGTTCCCGTCGTAATGGCGCAAGTCGGTTGCGTGACGCTTAAATCGGGTGCGGTCGGCGCGGTCGGAACCGCGTTCACCGTTACGTCTTTGCTTGCCGTACACGTGTTGTCCGTTGTGCTGCGCACCGTGACCGTATATTTTTTCGGCGTCAATCCGCTCGCGGATGTAGTTGATGCAAATCCGTTACCGAAATTATACTCAACGCCGCTTGGCGGATTGTTTACGGTTATTGTTCCCGTCGTCACCGCG
>JBBRQS010000036.1:0-24114 GCA_038226035.1 Chitinophagales bacterium
AGTGAGCGCGGATAAATTTCCGATCTCCGGCGGCAGACCGGTCAATTGATTGAAGGACAAATTCAAAGAAGTCAGTAAGGTTAATTGACCGATCTTCGGAGGCAGACCGGTCAATTGATTGCCGTACAAATCCAAAGAAGTGAGTGCGGATAATTTTACGATCTCCGGCGGCAGACCGGTCAATTGATTGAAGGACAAATTCAAAGAAGTGAGAGCGGATAATTTCCCGATTTCCGGCGGCAGACCGGTCAATTGATTGTCGGACAACTTCAAAGTAGTGAGTGTGGATAATTTTACGATCTCCGGCGGCAGACCGGTCAATTGATTGAAGGACAAATTCAAATCAGTGAGCGCGGATAATTTTCCGATCTCCGGCGGCAGACCGGTTAATTGATTATAGTGCAAATCCAAAGAAGTGAGTAAGGTTAATTTTACGATCTCCGGCGGCAACGCACTCAATTTATTACGCTGCAAATTCAATTGAGTGAGTACGAATAATTTTTCTATCTCCGGCGGCAGAATAGTTAATTTATTGCCGGACAAATCCAAAGAAGTGAGTAAGGTTAATTTTCCGATCTCCGGTGGCAGCGAAGTAAATTGATTGCCGGACAATAAAAGTATTTTCAATTGAGGTTGTTCAAAAACTTGTATCGGGATTTCTGTTAATTTTTTATTCCTCAAATCCATAGCCGTAATACTCGAATCCAATCGGGTAATATCAGTAGCTAATACGTACTCAATCTTGCCGCTTGTATCTATTAAATAATAAATACCATCCTTTTCTACTTTTGCAAAACCTGTTCCGTCGAAAGGTAGAGCTTCATTATATTTGAAATCAATTTTAGTTTTTAAGTCTTTATCAATGAAGCCATAATAAATTAAACCATCTCGACCTCTTTGAGATGCCAATCCAAATTTATCGTCATAAAAATAAATTTTATCTAAAACAGCTTGTGCTTTTCTTTGTGCTTTTTTAGCATTTTCTTTTTCAGCTTCTGCTATTTTAGTTTGGTTTTTTGCTTCGTTTGTCGCATCAATAGCTTTTTTCTTTTCATTTTCAATCGCCTCAAACACTTGGCGGCGCAACACGCGAATTTCTTCGGGTTTGTAATCGGCATAACCTTCCGCCGAGTCGAGGTTATCGAGAATGGTTTTGTAGTCTTTTTTTTCTTGTTGCAGCAACTTTTTCACTTTCGCTATCACACACGTGTAGTTGTAGCAGGGTTGCGCTATCGTGCGGTTGGGTATTTGCGTACAAAAAATAAAAAAAATATAGAGGTAGAGTTGTTTCATTTTTGTGTGTTTTTGCGTTAAACTAAGAGGAACAAATTTATAAATAAATTTAACTAAACTTAAATAAAATAAAATAAAATTTAAAAATACGTCAACATTAAAAGAAAGACTTCCCTTGAAGCGAAGGCTTCCTTAAAAAATAAAATTATCGAATTCGGAAAATGGCGTAATTTTTTAAAAAGAAATGGTATGAATTCAGTAGAACTAAATGACAAATTAGTAAAAACTTATTTGACGCTTATTTCGAATTTAAGCGTCGAAGCACGGTTGGATATTATTTCACAATTATCGCTTTCCTTAAAAAAACCGGTTAAAGCAAAAAAATCAATTTATGATCTTTGTGGAAGTTGGGAATCCGATAAGAGCGCGGAAGAAATAAATGCCGAGTTAAGAGCCGCACGCACCTTTAATCGCCAAAGAGAAGAATTATAGCTATGTACTTATTGGATACAAATAAATCCGTTAGGATTTAAAAGTTTATAGCTCAAAGAAAAAAATTCACCGAATCCGTCAGGATTCGCACATTAATCAAGTACAAATCCTAACGGATTAGATTAAAATTCGTTTTTTATTTTCTATTAACGTTTAAACCCTAACGGATTCATTTTTAAATAGCGAAATTCACATTCAACCGCTTCACGGTTGCAACTTCCGGTTTTCTTTTCCGCCGGTTTCACCGACGGCTATTCACATTCAACCGCTTCACAGTTGGTTTGTAAAATTTCCAAACTCACGATATTTTAAGAAAATTTTCTTATATTTGTTCTCGAAAAATGACTGCAAGAAAAACACCTAATAATTTATTCAATCCGGTAAAAATATTTTATGAAATTCATTACTCTACCCGCATTGATTTTATTTATCACCTCCCTTAACTTATCCGCGCAAAACGGACTTTCTATAGATGCGTATATTACAGCGCATCAAAAAACAGTCGTTATATTCGACCTCATAAAATTTAATCGAGACTTGAATCGTTATGTTAAAAATGTAAATAAAAAAGTGGTGTCCACCGCGCTCATCCGGAATATGCGTTTTTTTGAACCTTTTTATACCGGTTCTAACTCGACCAATAACAGTGTCGGTTCCTTATTCGATTATTTAATCAGTTATCAACTCGGTTCGCCGGACAGTTGGCTACGGAATAAGTTGTTGCCGGCATCAAAAAATACGGATAAACACAAAGATTACTCAAAAAGTTGGGGTAATTGAGGAAGAGTGCTTTATTCTTATTCCCTATTTTTTACAAACGAAGCAGCATTTAAACAACTCATCGTATCTTATCACCAAAAGGAATATTGTGACGGAAGAGGAACTCGTAAAAGGATGCAAAAACGAAGACCGTCATTGTCAACGCATCGTTTTTGAACGCTATGCCGGAAAAATGATGACCGTGAGCTTGCGTTATGCGCGCCACCGCTTAGAGGCGGAAGATATTTTACAGGAATCATTCGTAAAAGTTTTTAATAATATCCAATCTTTCAAAAGTGAAGGTTCGTTTGAAGGTTGGATAAGACGCATCGTTGTGAATACCGCTTTGCGCGATATACAGAAAGCACGTTTTAAAAATGAATTGCTCGGCGTAGAAAACGTACCCGAAATTTCGGAAGAACCGACAGTGATTTCTACGCTTTCGGAGCAAGAAATTTTGAAACTCATTAGTTTTTTGCCGGACGGTTACAGAACGGTATTTAATTTGTATGTTTTTGAAGATTTTTCGCACCGCGAAATTGCGACTCAGTTGGACATCGAAGAAAGTACTTCGCGGTCGCAATTAACGAAAGCAAGACAAATGTTGCAAGCGCAATTGAAAAAATTATATGCCTGACCCTCTTTCAAACGCGGAAAAAAATTGGCGCGATCAATTGAATCATTACGCAGCCGATGTGCCTGACGATATGTTCGCCCGCATCGATGCAGCGCGTTTGTCCGATGCCGCCAAAACGCAATTGAAAGATTTTGAATCGCCGGTTCCCCACAATATGTTCGACCGTGTACAAACGGGACTCAAGCAAAATAACTGGAAAGAAAAATTAAAAGATTACTCTTCCGAAATACCTGACAATGCGTTCGAGCGCGTGATGTCGGCGCGCACACCCGAAAATACGCGCCGCCCGATTATCGGTTGGCTTGGTTTGGGATTGCTATTATTTTTACTCATCGGTTTGGTGATGACGACTTCGACGCTGAAAAAATCGCCTTTGCGCCGATACAATAAAAAAGAATCGAAACAACAAACCGAAATACAAAATTCGGATAAAAAAGATATAGTTGTTAAACCCGATACAAATGAAGGCGGAATTATTTTAAATCAAGAGCGTGATAATAATATTGCGGAAGAAAAAATTAATCTTGCCGGCGTATTAGACCCTACCCGTAATATTAAAAATAAAAAGTCGAAAGAAAATAAAATCGGCTCTTTACCAACAGCAACGACTAAAACTACTTTCGGAAACCCATCAGAGATTTCATCTCAATCAGATAAAAAATCTTCGACCGGAAATATTTTTTCGGCGAACGATGCTGCTCATGCTTTTGCCGAAAAAAATAATTCAAAAAATAATTCAGAAAAAATTTCAGAAAAAATTTCAGAAAAAATTTCAGAAAATAAAATTATTAATTCGAACAAAGAAAATATAAATACCGACTTTGAAAAAAACTCCGTCGAAAAGAATTACGGAATTATTTCCGCAATGCCGGAAATGCCAACTAATAATCTTTCCGAAAAAAATAATTTTTCCGCCTTAAAATTACTCCCTTTAAAAACCGGTTTTTTAAACATAAAAAATAATTTCGTATCACCGTGCAAAGGGCCCGGTGATGGTTGTCCGACTTTCAGTTCCAATACACGCTACAACCCGAACAAAGGTTTTTTTGTAGATATATTAGCCGGACCGGAATACATAACGCGCAAACTTACCGAAAAAAGTCTTGACTTTGCGGATTATCGAACAGCGCGCGACACAACCGAACGTCCGCAATATGCTTTTACGACAGGAGTCGGAGTCGGTTATGAATTTCGGAACGGTATCGTATTGCGCACGGGCGTTTTGTACAGCGAAATTCACGAAACTGCCAACTTCGATAGTTTGGGCGTCGGAAAAATAGAATATACAATTACAAAAGATCCGACAACCGGTTTAAGCGATACTTCCGCACAAATTCTGACGAACGGTATTTTCAGAAAAACGCGCTATAATAATTATGCCGATATAAATATTCCGTTACAAATCGGTTACGATATTATATTGAAAAACAATTGGTCCTTACTTCTAAAAGTAGGGGGCGGTGTAAATATTACGGCATGGCGCAAAGCGGATATTCTCGGCACGGATTTTAAATTACTGAATCAAACAGGCAGTTCGGCAACGCCGATTTTCAAAAATAATATCGGCGGATACGTTGGTGGAAGCATCGCTATTTACAAAGCCATTGACGAACATTTACTTTTGGGTATTGAGCCGAGCGTGCGCTATTACACTTCTTCATTCACTCAGACCAAGTATCCGCTCTCTCAAACTTATTTGAATTTCGGTATTAATGCCTCGGCTAAATTGAAATTTTAAACATTTGAATATACAGAATCTTATGCAAAAAAGTATTTTAATTCTACTTTTCCTTTTTTTTATGTTCAGTTGCAAACACCAACCTTTGGTAACACCTGATTCAACAAGTACGACGGGGACAACACCGACCGATACAACAACGATAAAAAAAGATACCAGTAAAACGTTGACTTGCAATACGGACACCGCTTATTTCACTGATGTATTGCCGATTTTTATTTCCAACTGTGCTTTTTCGGGTTGTCATAACGCCGCATCGAGACAAAGCGGCTATGAATTGGATAGTTACGCAAGCATTACTTCGCACGGTATAATAGTCGGCAGTGCATCAACCAGCGTTGTTTATCAAGATATCTCATCGGGTTATATGCCGCCCGGCGGTAATTTGCCGAGCGCGCAAACAGCACTTATTAAAAAATGGATTGACCAAGGCGCGAAAAACAATGCTTGTAAGCACTAAATATTATTTAAGTCAAGCAGCATTTTCGCGAATTTATGTATCTCGGAATTATAAGGTCGAAAATAATTGGTTTAAAATGACACAGAAATGTTTTGTAAAATATTTTTTCATGATTTTGCTTCCGATAACTTTGATTGTCGGAATAGAAGCGTGTAAAAAAGATACTGACACATTTATTCCTACCGGCACGACGGTCGTTTCGGTAAAAAAAGATACAGCCGTTTTTTCGGATTTTTCCGCTCAAGCACCGCGCGACTCTTCAACAACACATGTATTGGATATCGAAAATATGATAGATGCTGTGCGCACACCGGTTTTAAAAGATTCCATAGCAGAAGCATATGACGGAGGTTATGTTTCTGTGCTATCTGAATTGGGCGGCATTTCTTGCTTGGCTAAAAGTTTTGTTCAAAAACCGAATGGCGCACCGTGTAAAGGTAAATTGACGATAGAAACTTTACTTCTGACAACAAAAACCGATTTAATTTTGAACGATATGCCCACCGTCTCTGACGGTATACCGCTGATTTCCGGCGGGGCGGTGCGTGTTCGTGTTTTACAAAATGGTGAGCCCGTATTTTTGGCAAAACCGGAAAACAGAATAATTGTACATTTTCGCGGCAAATACGATGGCGCAGCACCGATGACTTATTTTGAAGGTGCTTATGCTACTCGTACTGTATTTAATTGGAAACCGTTTTTGCAACCGCCGCAAGACCAACAAACTATTGCTGTTTCCGGAAGAGGCGATACGGCAATTTACAAAATGCTGCTTGATCGTTTTACTTTTGTCAACTGCGACCGCTTTTATACCGACCCGAATTTAGTTAAAAGCTTTGCAGTCAAATTACCGTCCGAATATTCCAATCAAAACTCGGCTGTTTTTATTGCTTACAAGGATATGCTGATGGTTTTAAAATTGCAAGGCGACCTGGTTCAACGTGCTTTCACAGTTCCCAAAAATTCAAAAGGTTTACCTGATAAAGCCGCTACGGTTGTAACACTGAGTATGGTTAAAGGAAAATATTTTTTGGGCACACAAAGTTTGAATAATTTATCGGCGCAAAGTGCTGTATCCATTACTCCTACCGAAGTAACATTGGATGATATAAAATTAAAATTGAAAAATATTTGATGGCTGATAGCTTTTGGCAAAAGCAGCAAGCTGAAAGCCAAGATTAACATTCCTTCATGTTCCTATTATAGTTTTAAGTCCTGCACATTCAAGTGAGGACTTTTTTTATTTTAAAGCAAGGGGGTTGAAATATATTTTCGGATTTGAATGTAAAACAAAACCTAACTTTGCAATGTTTTTTTATAAAATAGAATCATGAGTAGAAACGGTCGGATATTAGTAGCCATGAGTGGCGGCATAGACAGTACTGCAACAGCAATGATGTTGCACGAAGAAGGATACGAAGTCGTAGGTATCACGATGAAAACTTGGGATTATGCCGGTTCGGGCAGTTCGAAAAAAGAAACAGGTTGTTGCAGCCTCGACAGCATCAACGACGCGCGAAGCGTTGCCGTGAAAATGGGTTTTCATCACTTCATCATTGATATTCGCCAAGAGTTCGGAGATTTCGTGATTGATAATTTTGTCGGAGAATATTTAGCCGGACGCACACCGAATCCGTGCGTGTTGTGCAATACGCATATAAAATGGTCAGCGTTACTCAAACGCGCGAATGCTTTGGATTGTGCATTTATTGCTACCGGACATTATGCCAAAACGAACACGCTTAATGACCGGCATTTTATTTCAAAAGCTACCGACCGACACAAAGACCAAAGTTATGTACTCTGGGGTTTAACGCAAGAATGTTTGAGTCGTACTAAATTCCCGTTAGGCAATATGCTCAAACCCGATGTGCGCAAATACATTGCCAACGCCGGTTTTGAAGAATTTTCTAAAAAAGGCGAGAGTTACGAAATTTGTTTTGTGCCGGACAACGACTATCGAGCATTTTTAAAACACCGCATTCCGGATTTAACGCAAAACGTCAGCGGCGGTACGTTCGTGAACGAAGCCGGAAAAGTCATCGGAACGCACGAAGGCTATCCGTTTTATACTATCGGACAACGCAAAGGTCTCGGTAAAGCATTCGGTAAACCGATGTTTGTCACTAAAATAGTTCCGGAAACAAATACGGTGGTGTTGGGCGAGTTAGATGATTTAAAACGCAACGGTATTTTAGTCGGTAACGTGAATTTACAAAAATATGTCCGCATTCCGGATACCGGTATAGAAGCAATTTCTCAAATCCGTTACAACGATGCCGGCGGAACGCTGTCCGAATTGCATCAACGCGACAACGGCGACGTAGATATCACTTTCTACTCCAACGTAAAAGGCGTAGCACCCGGACAATCCGCCGTTTTTTATGACGGTGAAGACGTTATCGGCGGCGGAAATATTATGAGCAGCATTTTGATACAAAACAGGGAAACGAAACCGGAAAATAATTTTGCCGAGGCTTAAAAAATAATTCACAGCTATTTAGGAGTTACCATGTCTTTTAGGGCGTGGTATCTCCTAAATAGTTAACCCCAATTATTCTTGTTCAGTAAAACCTATACTGCCTCCTACCCAATCTTTATCTTTATTGTAACGAACGCCGATCATAATGCCTTTACTCAGGCGTACCAAATTATTGACCAAAACAGGACGCGACGCGTTTTTTTCCCAAACGAACATTAAACGCCATTCTACTTTTGCCGGACCGGAAGGTGTTACAACGGCATTCGCATATTGCACTTTTTCTTGTAAAATATAATTTTCGGGATTTTCTACGGCGGCAATATCTTCTTTAGTCACATCAATTTTTACGCCTTGTCCGGAAAAAGAAAATAAAGGCTTCAAAACATAATTTTTTAAATCGAGCGCGGCGGTATCTACATCTTTCAAGAAAAAAGTTTTCGGAATAAAAGGACTTTTTAAAAAAGGAAGTGTATGTTTGGAAATGCGGAAAAACCAATTCGGATGCCCGATCCACTCTACATTCAAATCATCTGAAAATTTAAATGCTGCTTTCAAATCTGTTTTTCGGGCGAGTTCATCGAAAATAACACGGTTATAAATTTTTTTGATGTGCGTACTTTTTCCGTTTTTAGCAGTATAAAACAAATCTTTCCCACTTTTAGTAATATCCGTCAAACTGACGGTTTCTATACCCAAATAGTTTTCGGTCGCTAAAAAATCTATATAGGTATTTTGTTTTTCGGGTTCTATTTCCAATAAAATAACATTTTCTTTCGGTGTATCGCCGAGCATAACAGCGCGCATTTTTTCGATATAACTTGCTTCATCCGATCCGTTGAAAAACGGTGTGAGTTTTTTCGGCAAATCAAAAATTTTATTGTAAGCCTTCGCCAAATCTAATTGAAAAAAAAACAACGACGGGAAACCTTGCAATTCAATTAATTTCGGTACTAATTCACCGTTTTCTTCGCATACGCCAAAATCTATTACCAAAAAAGTCGGATGCGCATCTTCGTTCGGGACAATATTTTCGGGTGATAGAGCGGCCTGACTTTTGCTTTTAAAATCCGGCGCGCATAACACATCAATAATATGTTCGCAAGCATTTAAAGTTTTTTCGGCAAATGGCTTCGAAAAAAAAACAGGCGTCTCGCAAATCCTGAACGCAGGTTTGTAATTATATTGCCGGTCAATTTCATTCAAAAAGGCTTCGTATTTTTCCGGCGTAAAATTTTTATTGTAAGCGGTACGTAAAGCAGGTATCATGTGTTAAATGTTTTAGGTAATTGAAAATATTTAAATTTATTCGCGGAAAAAATAAATTTGAGTACGGTTTTTGCAATATAAATGTCAATAATGTCAATAATGTCAATAACGTCAATAACGTATCTTTAAGAGAAACTTAAAACTTAATAACAGCAACCCATGATTCTATTCAAATTTACACTCGCTCTATGCGCCGTGGCGCAACTCATTACACTCATTTCCAAATCGGACGAAAGTTCTGTTTTTTTAGAAAACAAAACGAAAATACGGATGTAAAATTTTTACAATAGTATTTTTTATCAGGTATTTTTTTTATCCGATTTTTTAATTCGCAATTTATTGTTTAGTCGAAAAAAATACGATAGGCATTTTACGTCCTTCGGATTTTACCGATTATCGGGATAGTTACGTGCTAAAAACGCAAATTTTTTAGCGCGTACTTAATCCGGATAATTCTTTCCAAAAAATGAAAATTTCCATAGCCAAAATAAAAATACCGAAATATTTTTTCAAATGTGCATCGGGTAATTTTTTTTGAATAAAAGCACTGAAAAAGTACTATCATTAGCCGTACCTCAAATTACCCGGATTCCTTTCAAAATTGAAAAAACAATTACGATACAGCCACAATTGTAAGTAACAAGTCTAAGTCCGAAACGTAAATGTCAATACGCGAAGTTCATTACCGTTTTTAAGCCGCAAATTATAAAAAGTGTCATCAAAAAAAACGCATCGGAATAATAAAACCAAAAAATTCAACTATTTTTGCGCGCTCACTTGCGTAAGTAAGTATTATTTCAAAGATTTTTACTCTTAAAAACACTTCATGAATCTGCTGCCTGCTAAAATAACGCTCGAAAAAATAATTGCTTTATATAATTCTATGACTGCTGACGAAAAAAATGTCAGTGCCATTGAACGCGACTTGATGTTAAGCTACATCCGGCAATTGTACGAAACTTTCAGAGAAGGGCAAATAATACCCGCGACTCCGGCACCGGTACAAAAATCCAATCCGATTGTAACGCCGACGCCGACAATAGTAAAAGCGGAATCTCGCGCGCCGGAACAATTTTATCAACAGTCTACACCTCCACCGGCAATAGAAACAACCCGCACTTCGGAAGCAAAACGCGAAGAACGTATTTACCCACCGGAACCGCCGAAATATGTTGCACCCGAACCGCCGAAACCGGAATCGCCGAAATACGTTGTACCGGAACCGCCGAAACAACAATCCGCACCGCTCACCGACAGAAAAATAAATCCGGACATTGCAGAGTTGTTTGAATCCGGCAACGGCAATGAACTTTCGGACAGAATAGCTAATGCGCCGATATCGGATTTGACGAAAAGTTTGGGATTGAACGATCGGTTATTGAACCAAAACGAGTTGTTCGGCGGCAGCAAAGTCGTATTCGATGAAGCTCTAAAAGACTTGAACAATATGAGCAGTTTCGGTACCGCTCGTGCTTTTCTGGAAGATATCGGTGTACGCAACAACTGGTCGGCATCAGAAGACAGAAAAAAAGTAGCGAAAATTTTTATCCGATTTGTGAAAAGGCGGTTTGCGTAATTTGCAGGAATTTTTGTGAAAAATATTTTTTAATCCGGCGTTTGATTATATTTGTGTCAATTATTAATAATTAAACGTTTAAAAGTATCAACAGACTGTAATCCGGATTAACTAAAAATACTTCTCCCGATTCTTAAGTACTTTATAACGTTGATACATAATACAGACATACTGCTTTTATGGGAATTATTATCTCTCTGCTCAACCACAAAGGAGGTGTCGGTAAAACCACCAGTGCTGTCAATATCGGCGCGGGTTTAGTAGAACTCGGCAAAAAAGTTTTACTCGTGGATCTGGACCCTCAAGCTAATTTAACGCTCTCATTCGGCATTCCGCGTCAACCCGTCACTATTTATGAAGCCATGCGTGGCGAATCGGAATTGCAGCCGTTTAAAATAAAAAATAATTTAGATATCGTTATTTCAACGCTCGATTTATCGGGTGTAGAAATGGAATTGAGCAACGAAGCCGGACGCGAATATATTTTGCGCGAAGTTTTTGATCCGCTCGTAGATAATTACGATTTTATTATCTTGGATTGTCCGCCGTCTTTGGGTTTACTCACTTTAAACGCCCTCACTTGCAGCAACTACGTGATTATTCCGTTGCAAACAGAATTTTTGGCGTTGCAAGGTTTAGCCAAAATAAAACAAGTGATAGATAAAGTAAAATTTCGATTGAATAAAGATCTCGAAATCGGCGGCGTTGTTGCCACTATGTACGATGCGCGAAAAGTATTGAGTCGCGATGTGGTAGAAACTATTCTGAAATATTTTGGCGAAAAGGTTTTTAAAACTTATATCCGCGACAACGTTGCGCTCGCCGAAGCACCGGCACAACAAAAAGATATCTTCACTTACAGTCCTAAAAGTTCGGGCGCTGAAGATTATCTTAATCTGTGTAAAGAAATAGTAGAAAGAATGGGGAAAAAGGAAATGAGTTAGGAGAGACGAAGAGACGAGTGAATGGAAAAATTAAAAGTCCAACGTCCAATATCTTATTTATTAATTTTTAATTATCGAAACGTGGGCAAAAAAAAATTTTCGGGTGGGTTCGATACTATCTTTAATACGCCTGTAGAAAATACGGCAACGGTTGATACTAAAAATTTGCTCGGCGCGGGTTTAGGTTCAAGTATTGTGGGTATGGAAATACCCGCAGCAAAAATTTTAAAACGCCCCGGCATTAAAAATTTTACAAACGATTTGGATTCTTTGTTCAAAGATGCTTTCACGGAAGCGGTTGAAGAAAAAATAGATAAAATGCGCCGTCAAGGCGGAACAGGTACGTCGGATAATAATATGGATGCACCGCGCAAACCGCTTTCCGGTTTGGACGCACTCATACGCAGCACCGTAGATGCTTCTTTAGCGGAATTGCAACAAGCCACCATTAAACGTTTAACGATTGTTGTAGAAAATCAGAAAGTAGAAAAACTGAAATCTATCGCGCGCATAGAGCGTTCGTTTATGAAAGATATTATTTCGAGTGTTCTGAACGAATACATAGAAAATTATGAACAACGAACCGGAAAATCGCTATTATAAGTTAGTCGATTAGTATTTTTAGTCGGTTAGTCGGTTAGTCAAAATGTGTTAGCAAATACTAACCGACTAAAAATACTCACCGACTAACCGACTGAATCTAACAAACATCTGAGACAATTTGAAAACTACACAAGAACTGCGCTTATATTATAATCACACGATTCATCCCGAATTGATGCGTTTGGAAGTCCGACGGCATCGGCTTATCATATTTGTTACGCTTTCTTTTTTGCTGCTGCTGCTTATTTTTATTGCGCAATTGTATTTCCGTACACTGTTTGTAACATTGGTGTTACTGATACCGATGGCACTTTGCGTGACATTGGCGTACAATGAACTGGAAACTTTTCGCTCGAATTTTAAACCTAAAGTCATTACGCTGTTGCTCGAATTTATTTCGCGCGATGTGAGCCATCATTTGCCGATGAAATATATAAGCAACGCAACGATTGAGACCGAAATTTTTGAAAAAAGTCGCTTGTTCGCCGCCTCTTCCATAGATTACACCGGCGAAGATTATATTTCGGGTGATATGGGCGAAATCGGTTTCGAGTTGGCTGAACTTGCTGTAAAAGAAATTTCGCCTGTGCGCAATCGTTTAGATGATGTTTTTGCGGGCGTTTTTATGCACGCGCGTTTTTCCGAAAGAAGCGTGCAAGCAGTAACAGGCGAAATTTTAGTACTGCCGCGCCACCAAAGGCAATATTTGTCGCGAACAATAAAAACATTTACTATCAACGGCGGCAGATTAACGGAATTGCCGAACAAAGAATTCGGTGATTATTTTGTTGTTTACACAAACGATACGGCGAACGTTAAAGGTTTCTTGTCGGCAAATATGCAATCGGCGTTGCGGACTTACAGAGAAAAAGAAGGCAATGAAGTGTATATGTCGGTGGTCGGTGATGATATTTTTATTGCTGTAGCCCAAGATCGCGATTTGTTGGAACCGGTTTTGTGGCGCTCTAACGTCAGTTTCGATTTGATAAGTATGTACTACCAAGATTTAACGATGCTGCTCAGTATTTTGAATGATATTAATGCAAACAATTAAATGCGCGCGTTCATGCTTCATTTTTCTTGGAAACCACAAGGGATAAAATAATTCCACCCGCTAATAAACCGACAACCACTAAAAGAGAAATACTTACCGGAATCACATACCAATGCTCAATCAACATTTTTACGCCGATGAATACCAAAATAATAATGAGGGATTTATTTAAGTATTCAAATTTCTGCATCGAAGCCGCTAATACAAAAAACATGGCACGCAAACCCAAAATAGCAAAAATATTGCTGCTGAAAACCAAAAAAGGATCTTTGGTAACGGAAAAAACTGCAGGAACGGAATCAAAAGCAAACAAAACATCAGTAGTTTCAACGACTAAAAGTGTCACGAAAAGTACCGTCGCCGTTCTTTTACCGTTGTGAACGGTGAAAAATTTGCCACTCTCCATATCATTTCGAATGGGAAAAAAGCGGCGCAAAATTTTTATCGCACCGTTATCTTCAAAATCGGGATCCTCGTCACCGGATACCGTTGCCATTTTATAAGCTGAAAAAAGTAAAACGGCTGCAAACACATAATTCACCCAACTGAAAAGCGACACCAATGAATAACCTACCCCGATCATTAATCCGCGCGTAAGAACGACACCTAAAATTCCCCAAAATAAAATTTTATACTGGTATTGCGGTTTTACTTTGAAATAGTACATAATAAGTGCAATCACGAAAAGATTATCCACGCTCAAAGCCAATTCTATTAAATATCCCGTTAAATATTCCAAAGTAGCACGATAAGGCGGTGTTGCCGTCGGCACATCGAATAAACGGTTTGCATACACATAATAAATTACGCCGGAAAACAAAAGTGCAAAAGTTATCCAAACCAAAGATTCTTTTACAGAACTTTTTATTTGCGGCGTTTCGGGTTTATTACGCCCTAATACAAAAAGGTCGACGAAAAGTAACAGTGCAATAAAACTTAAAAATAAAAACCAAATCATAGACCTAAATTTTTAATAAAAAAACGACGAACGAAAAATACTTCTCCGTTCATCGTTTGTGTAGATTTAATTTAAAAATTAATTATCTTTTTTCGCGGTGGTCGGATATTTCAAATTTTTCCAACTTTTCAAAACTACTTTCACTGAACCGAAAGCTACCGGTGATTCTATCAACAAAGGTATTCTATTGTCGTCGTCGGAAGCCCAGATTTTCATTTTTGCATTTTCGGAAAACACTTTTCCGGTAATCAGTTGCGGAGAAAGTTTTAAGGTAGACCATTTACCTAAACCTTTTATATTTTTTTCTTCTCGAGCCGCTAAGGTATATTTCAGTGAATATACTTCCTGATCCATAGTTAATTCTACGGGAAATTCTTTACCGACGGGTGCGTTTTCGTAACTTTGAATACGGGCATAATATACTATCGAAAGCATATCGTACATACACGCATCAAAGTTTAAGTTACCGCGTTTATCTATATTATCTTTTGCAGGTCCGCGCTCATAGTACGCGGTTTTGTTTGTTTGGTCGTAAGCAGTTTTGTCGTAGAGTTTGTATTTATTCTCTTTTATTTCGCGCGTACTGAAAGTGGGCAGCAAAGTATTTTTATCCACGTAAGTATTATATTCGTCGCGCGCTTTATAAAACCAATTGTAACTATCGTAAGTGCGACCGACGGCTTCTAAGTGATATTGATTGCCTTCATCGGAAAGTTTAAAAATTACTTCTCCGGCGGGAATCCAAACGAAATTCAGATTATAATATACTTTATACACCAACTCTTCGTCGGTTTTAAAATCTGTTTTTAAATTTTCGACGCAATCCACCGCCCGTTTTCCGTCGTTTCGCTTATTAGAATTTTCGTTATTTTTCGGCGAAGGAACGAGTTTATCAGCGCCCGACAACGTGTTCATGAACGCCATCATTGGCAACAGAAGTAATATCGTCGAGATAAATTTTATTGGTGTGTATGTCATGATGAACGGGTTTTAAAACGTGCTTTTTAAGAATAAAAAATAAACCTATAATTGCGGGAATAATTAAATTAATGACCCACAGCGTAAAAGTGGCCGCCAAAATACCGACCGTGTTGGTACTGAATGCGCCCCAGATTTTCAACGCTATTTCGCCGCGCGCCATTAAGCCCATAACAGGCGGTAACGGAATACTTGTTTGCAATAAATAAATAGTAGCAATACAAGAAAATGCACGTACAAAAGGGGCTTCAATACCGAAAAAACGCAGCACCAAATAATACTGAACACTATACACACCATAACGTATAAACGCCCATAAAAGCGTCGCGGCTAATTCTTTTTTTGTATACCGCCGCAAAAATTGCACTTTTTTTACAAAACCCGGAAATTTCCGCAAACTGCCCATCCGTTTTACAATCGGCACAACGGCTTCCAAATTCAAAAATAAAAACAAAATCAGCGATACAAACATCACACCCATACCTACGATGACATCAAGAATAATTTTTTCCACTTGCCATGACCGAATCATGAAATAAACGAAACCCAAAAACCCGAAAGTAATCAGTATAAACTGTTGCGCCCAACTGCTTACGATAGTAGCAATCGTACCGCGCCAACTGTTTTTCGATTTGAGAAATAATATGCGCCCGGCAAATTCGCCGATACGGTTCGGGAAAAAGAGCGAAAAAGTCACGCCCGCAAATACTGCGCGCAAACCCGCCGGCAAAGTAAGTCGCTCAAATTTATTCACTAATACCAACCATTTGCGCGTTTCCAATATCCAATTTAGCGGCATTAAAGCACACGTAAAAACAAAAAACCGCCATTGTTCGGTGTGCCAAGCAGTTTGAAATTGAAGCGATATTTCGGAGATTTGTTTGTGTCGAAACACATCATACCACAACAGAAAGCCGAAAAATACGACCAAAAGCAATTTCAGTATCCGGACAACGGTACGAGGTTGATTTTGAAATAATGCACATAAGTGTTTGTAATAAGTCAATTTTTTTTATTCGGGTAAATGTTTTTATGAAAAAATTATGAAAAGAATAAAAATTTTGTCGACTTGCAAAATTAATGGAATTATTTATGGGTTAAAATTTTTTTATACGTGCTTTGTCATAAAATTTTGTTAAAATACCTTTTTCCGGAGACAAATACCATTATCAATAAAAAAAACACTGCTGAAACTGCAAAAAACTTTCCGATATAATCGCCGTAGCGCGCATAAAAAGTAAGCGTGTTGTTTGGAATTTCGATATTTTTTTTAATCACTGCGTCGGTACCGTACTTTGTTGCTTCCGAAATATTGCCTTGAGTATCTATAAAACAACTCGTACCGGTATTTGCGCAATGCGCCAACGGGCGGCGCAATTCTATCGCGCGCAACCTTCCGAACAATAGATGCTGCCGGTAACCGGGTGTGTTGCCCCACCAACCATCATTTGTGACCACAAAAAGCGCGTTGGCGCCGTTACGCACATAGCCCGTACAAAAATCACCGTAAATGGATTCATAACATACGATGGGTGCAATTTTTAAATTTTTTTGCGCATTACTAAACACACTACGTTCGGGTTGAGTACCTAAACCGACCGTTGAACCGCCCATTTTTTCGAAAAGCGGTTCCAAAAAAAAGAAAATTTGCGGAAACGGCAAAAGTTCAGGTCCGGGTACCAACTTCGATTTTTTATACAAAGGCAAATTATCCGCATCGTTTGATATTTGAGTCGCCGCATCGTATGCTTCCCAAAAAGTAAAACTGCCATCGGGATTTTTATACGTCCGAATGCTTGATGCGGTTAACGTTGCCGGTTTTTTGCGCACGTATTCGGCGTAAGTTTTTATGGCATCAATACCCAACACTAAATGTAATTTCGGATACCGCCCGACGAACTTTTCGAGTGCTTGAACCACCGGTTTTTCGTTCCAAGTATTGACGTTATGAAAACTGAAACTCGTTTCCGGAAAAACGAGGTAATCGGTATTAGAATCTACTTTTTCGGCAGCTAAGCGCAAAAATTTTTGAAGTTGTACCGCTTCCGGAATATCGAATTTTTGCAAAACCGGTTCATAATTCGGTTGAACGATGACGACGGACATAGATTTATTTTCGATACTTACATCACTTAATCCGGTATAGATAAAAAAAGAAACTAAAAGCGGTAATATAAACGCGATCGTTATCGCGGAAATAATTTTTAAATGCCGGGGTAAAAAAAACCTGCGCCAATCCGTATTATCCGATTTCCGATTGATTACGCGCGAATACCATTCGAAAATCAAATAATTCGTCCACAAAACCCAAATCGTGCCACCGAAAACACCCGTGTATTCGTACCATTGAATCATAGAAGTACGCTCCGCAAACCCATTACCGAGCGTGAGCCACGTCCAAGATACATCCCAATTGAGGTGCAGATATTCAAAGCCGATCCAAAATACTGTTAGAGATATAAGACTTTGGACTTTGGACTTTGGGCTTTGGACTTTGGACTGTATTTTGGATAGGCTTTCCGGATTTTCTTTTTCTCTCCAACGTCCAACATCCAAAGTCCGGTTGAATTTATGATACAACCAAAACGTTGTTGCCATAAAAAAAGCATTCAGGTAATTGGCGATTAAACCCGGAATTAATCCGGCATTTGCCACCCACCATGTTACGCCGATATTGAAAATGACGAAAGTATTGAAAGCATATCTCATCATGCCGATTTCGGATGTCGGGTTTCGGATGTCGAATGTCGGATTTGTTATGCTTTTATTCTCTAAAATTCGAAGTCTAATTTCTTTTTCAATAATCAGCAACGGTACAAACGCAAAAAACAAAGCCGGCGGAAAAGAATGCGGCGGAAAACCGATACAAAATAATACACCGCTCAAAGTAGAAAGACCTAAATAACGCAAGTTGTATCGTTTCAAAAGCAAAAGCACGATAGCAGCCCAAAGCGCACCCAAAAAAGGAAATGTCCACCATTCCCACAACGGTAAAGTGTACATTTTGTATCCGCACAACGCTAAAACTGCGATACAGATAAATAAAAGCGTGTATTTTTTATTCTTGAAATCATTTTTTTCTTTTAACATATCTTGTGGTTATTGATTTTCATCTAACCGCAAAACAAAATGATGCGACGAAATTTTAAATCTTTTATTCATATACAAACGGTGTGCATCGCTGCGGTGGTGTCCGGAGTCGAGCGTGACGGCAGTCAAACCTTTTTCGAGTGCCAACTGAATGGTGTGGTCGAGCAAAGCACCCGCCAAACCATTACCGCGATATTCGGGAAGTGTAGATAAATCATCAATATAAATATGGTGTCCGATGAATAAAAATTTCAGATACCGGTAACCGCACGCCGAAACCGCTTTACCGTCTTCTTCAATATAAATGAGATGATACCCGTCGGCTATCATTTCGCGCATAAAGTAAATAAAACTGGCTTCTTCTATATGCGGACGCAGTTCTTGAATAACTTCAAAACATTTTTCGAAATCAGAATCGGTAGTTGCGTGGTGTATGGTCGGTGTATTTTTTTTTGCCATTATAAAGAATTAACCAATGGAATTGACCCACTTCAAAAATAAAAATAAATTTTTGTCGGTGCGAATATAAAAAAAATACGGGATTAATCATTTTTATTTCTTTCCGACATTCAAGTCATTATACAAATCCACTAACTGTTTACGGATATATTCTTTACCGAATTGCGCAATGAGCTGACAAGATATTGCGGCTGCTTCGGCATATTTTGCTTTGTCGTGCATCAACGTTTTAGTCATCTCGATAAATTCGGCGGTAGTTTTTGCTTTCAGATAAGGCGTTTTATAAAGCAGCGTATACTCTTCTATATCGCGAAAAACAACAGGTAATCCGGCAGCAGCGCCTTCAATGGGTGCTAAAGGCGAATTTTCTTGGTACGACGTAAACAGCATCACATCTGCCGCCGCGTACATTTCCGGCATTTTCTTTATGTCAATCATGCCCGTAAATCGGATATTTTTTGTCGCATTTGCAATACGATTATCAATTCGTTCTACACCTTCGGTAAACAATGCACCCATAGGTCGTCCGCCGACCCAAACAAATTCGGCTTCGGGCATGGCAGCGGCAATATCCATAAAATCTTCTACTCCTTTACGACTTTGCAATTGTCCGACACCGATAACCATGAAATCATTTTCCGAAATGTTTAAAGTTTTTCTGCCGGCGGCGCGTTTTTCCGGTGTGTGTGCCCATTCTTCAGTCAGTACCGGATTATAAATATTGACCACTTTAGTTTTCACACCCAATTCTTTAATGGCGCGTTCTACCATCGGCGAAATGGAAATAATAACATCGGCATACCAATACACCATTTTGAGATAACGCACCAAAAGCGGTTTTATTAATTTTGCCGCCGGCATAGAACCATTAATAGAATCGGGAATAATGTGCGACGTAAATATTTTTTTGCCTTTGTATTTTCTGCCTTTCCAAAAATAATACGGTCCGTAAGTATGGCTGTGCAAAACGTCGCCGTAGCCATCGTCGTTAGTGATAACTTCGACATCGTTTTTTTCCTTCAAGAGGTCAATCATATTTAAAAACGCGGTATGCACCCCGTTCGCTTTTACGCCGAAAGATGTTTCGGATATTAAATGCACTTTCAATAATTTTCCCATTGGGTTTTTTTGACAATTTATTTCCGCGTAAGGTACGGATTTACTGAAAAACGGAAAACGGAAACTGAAAGTATTTAATCAAAACCTTAAAATTGACGTAAAAAAAAGCGAATCAATCTGCCGGATAAATTTTCCGTAGACCGATTTGCTTTTTTGCTCCAATTTTAAAAAGTATCAATTTCTAAAATCATGACGATTTTTAATCGTCTACAGCTTTAAGACGAGTAAAAAATAAAAAAAAATCCCGAACTTTTTTAGTTTCAAAAAAAGTTCGAGATGGAAATTAAAAAGAAAATTATTTCTGAACAACAAATTTTTCAACAGTTTTACCGGATGCGGTTTCGAGATAAATAAAATAAACCCCGTTTTGATAGTTAGTCACATTTATCCCGATTTTATAATGTCCTTGCTGTTGTTCTTCCGGTTGTTTTACGGTTTGTACCACTTCACCGGTTATATTTATTACGCTTAAACTTGTCGTACTTGTTCCGGACAAATTGTAATCAATAAACAATTCGCCTTTTGCGGGTGAAGGATATACTTTTAAAGAAATCTTACTGACATCTACAGTTTCTTGAACAGTTTCTTGTTTGACATTTAGAGTTTTATCAAGCGGATTTTTTGACGATGCAGCTATTAAATTTTGTGTTGATGCACAACAAGGAAAAGTAGTAGGACTTGCAATAAATGTAGTACCTAATTGCACGTTGAATCCGGAATTTAAATTAATAGTTGGTGACCAATAATCAACCATCCTATCACCCGAAACTATGGAAGTTGATGTTATTGATTGAGATGCTCTATAGTCGTTTAAAGGACTGCTATTTAAAATGAAGGTAGGTGCTGTAAAACATAAAAGTGCAAATGAATAGTGTGACAGGTAATTCTGTAGAACATTGTTAAAAATTTTTTCCCATTGGCATGGCGTCATCGCTCGAGGATAGTTGTAACAAGCACTTGTTAACAGATTACTTCTATCGCAACTATTACATAAATTACTAGTATTATTATTACATTGTAATCCTCCATTATTTCTATCTTCAGTAGGCGTACACCTGTTACCATTGGCATCTGCGCAATTTGCATTACATTCAAAAACAGGGTCAATATCAATTCCTGCACATTCATTCGAACACCATTCCGGATGAGAGAGACCCAAAGCATGTCCAACTTCGTGAATCACTAAAGAGGGAAAAAACCTTGGACTATCGTTTCTCCAAGTATAAAAATCTTCAGCCCAAATATAATCCGTTGCATCAGTTTCCCCATTTTGGTGACCAGTATTATTACTTCGAAGTTCAATATTCAATACTTTACCAGGGTATTGGTTTACATAAAAGGCAGGTCCAGTACTATACAACCAAATACCACCATATGAATCATTGGTATTAGCACTTTCAGAATATAATTTTAATTTTATTTTCGCTTTAGGAACAAGGCTTATTGGAAAAGTAGTATTTGCAACTTTATACGAATCAAAACTTGAAAGAACTATATTCATGTTATCTAGTAATTTTTTTACTGCAGCGACAGCCTCAATAGGAGTAGAAAAGGGATTGGATGTTACGTGGAAATTAACTTGTAAAGTAATCTCAGGTACAAACTGAAAATCTGAAAAGTTAATTTTACAAAATGAAGATGAATTAGCGGAATTATTATGAATTGTTAAATCTTTACAGCCAAAAGATGGATTTTGTGCCTTTAAAACACAATTTATTAAAAATGTACATTTTAAGAGAAACAATATCTTTTTCATATTAAATAAATTTAGTTGTTATTTAAGAATTTTTTTGATTTAAATAAATTATTTTCACCTTCTATAGTTATTACTAATATTCCGTCAGGGAGATATATTTTTGAAATAGTTAATCCCTGTAACAGGTTTACATTATTAAAACTCCAAACTAATTTACCAGTTAAATCATAAACGTGAACTTTTCGAAAGAAACTTGCAAACGAATTTATTTGAATAGATTCTTTACTATCTACTATGTTTAAATCTTCTACTTTCAATATATTTAAATCATTATTCGAAACAAGAGTGTTACATTCTTGATTAGAAAATTTTAATTCTCCAAATTCATTATCTTGATAACACAATAGTCGATAGAAGTCTGGAGCAAACCCTGCTTGTCCTTGAGATTTAATTACAGTAATATCGGCATTCAAAGGTCCGATTCGATCAAGAATTACAAGCGGGTTTTCAAAAGTAAGATCAGAACAAGTACAAGAAACTGAATAGGTATATTTCTTAAATATAAAATTTGGATTACCCTTCGAACTCGTATCGCTTAAATTTATTAATTCTAAATTTAGAATACTTTTATTTTCAGAATTCTTTATTTTAATTTTTGCTGAGACGAAAACTTTGTAAAAAAAGGCAGGTTCTAAAGTATCTTTCAATAATTGAAAGACAGTATCATTTCTTTGTGTCATATATAAAGGTAATATTTGTAACGAAAACAAAGTATCATTTCCTTTAAATTTAAAAACCTCCTTTGATTCCAATTTTTTAAAATTATAACTATTGATTATAGTATCTTTAGTATATTTAATTATTAGATTCCCTTCACGTACTTTAAAATAAGGTTGGTTTGCATCATAATTATTTGATTTGAAGTAATAATGCCATTCTGCACCGATTAAAGGCGCAAATTTTGATTGAGCATTGATCAAAATACAATTTAAAAAAAATAAAAAGATTAGGACTATTGATTTCATATCGAAGTTTTTTTCAGCTGCTTCTCTTTCGAGAAGCAGCTAAGTTAATCAATTTTGGATTGACAAGAGTATTTTCATTACAAACCAAGTTTCTTTTTTATAGAAGCGTTATCTTTTTGCAAGGCATCAATTAAAACCTGTTGCTCTTTAATTGCTTGAATCAAAACAGGTATTAATTCCATGTAATTCAATGCAAGTGTACCTGTAACAGCATCTACTTTTACTAATTGAGGCAATATTTTTTGTACGTCTTGAGCGATCAAACCGATATGGCTATCGGGATTGTTATCCTATTCAGCAAATCTTTCTTGGTTTTTTCTATACTTTTGATTTCTTTGTCTACGGTAGGTTTCAGATTGGAAAGAGAAGCTAAATACGCTTGGTCATTGTTGGTTTTATAATTATATGTCACGCAATTCAATTTTTGAAGTACATACAGTCCGATAGTCAAAGGAAGTATATTACTTTTTAAAGTTGAATCTGAAGCAGTAAATGAAGAGTAAGTCGTAAGGCTACCACCAATTCTGAAATTACCGTATGTGTCCAAATAAGCAATTTCTCTGTTAGCTGTACTCCAAGTACTGCCCACTTGTGCTTGAGTACCGATTGCTCCACCAGATGTAAAATGAAATCCATTTTTACCATGCAACTGCATGGCATCTGAATCCCAAGTACAGTCAATATTACCACAGTTAGAATAAGTCTGATTAGGGTCGTAATATTCTCCAATAAATACATTAATGCCACTGGCAGCACCACCAACGTCACCGAAACTTAAACGGCCGCCTGCCGAGTAGTTGCTATTATCTCCAACTTGGTGACCAAGTATAGAAGCTGCCATTAAATTTTGCCTGTCAAAATTTAATGGCGATGTCGTATTAGGAAGTTCTAAGCCGATTTTAGTAAAACCGTTTGGAAAAACTTTAATTTGAGCAAACATAAATGTTGCTGTTAAAAAAACATAGAAAAGACAAAAAGTCTTTGTAATTGTAAGAAGTTCATTTTAAATTTGTTTTAAGTTTATAAATTGTTTTTACGGCTTTCTGTGGCTTATTGGTTGCAGAAAGTATAAGAGCAACCGTTCCTCGTCATACATAGTATGTCGAGGATTTTTTTTAGGAGAATTGAATATAAATGTATGTTTAAAGGTGAAAAATAAGAATCCTTTTCAATCACGATGCAGTGATTAAACAAAAAAATTCGTTTTTAAATAAAAAAAATTAAGAAATGAAAGTTGATTAAATAGCTTGTAAGTGGTCTGTGATTTTAATCATAAATAATTTTTTGTAGAAACGGTTTCCAGTAATTTAATTCTTGTATTACAAATCTATAATGATATTTTTGCAAATGCAATTTTTTTAAAAAATATTAGCTTGTTTTTACAGAAACTTAATATTGAGTACGTAATTAACGTGAGTTCGGGATTAACGGGTTGAATTTGAGATAATTATAAAAGAATAGATCGAAAAATGCTAATTTTGTTTTTCCAAATTCAAAATTAAATCAAAATCCGATCTATTATGAGTGAAAATACGACAAATATCG
>JBBRQS010000037.1:0-19877 GCA_038226035.1 Chitinophagales bacterium
ATAATGTTTTTTATTAATCTACTAAACCCTTCTCCGGCTTCGGCTGGATTGAAACTTTTTAAGATGTATTTCAATGCCTTTGCATGCGTTTCTACTAAACCCTTCTCCGGCTTCGGCTGGATTGAAACGTTTCGTCGTACTCCTGAATGGTCAGATTACTTGTTTCCTACTAAACCCTTCTCCGGCTTCGGCTGGATTGAAACTTCACCGATATTTATGTCAAGGGCTTTTAGCCCATTTTCTACTAAACCCTTCTCCGGCTTCGGCTGGATTGAAACTGCTTTGTGGTTATTCTTCGTTGTAGCCGCTATTGCCTACTAAACCCTTCTCCGGCTTCGGCTGGATTGAAACTTTTTTTAGGGGTTCAATTTCTTTTTCTAAATTTCTACTAAACCCTTCTCCGGCTTCGGCTGGATTGAAACTTGTAAAGAAAGCTGTTACCGCCTGTTGCGCTTTGCACTACTAAACCCTTCTCCGGCTTCGGCTGGATTGAAACTTTTAAAATTAAAACTCTTGACGGGATTAATAATTCTACTAAACCCTTCTCCGGCTTCGGCTGGATTGAAACTTTTTATTTTTAAATGCAGCATATGCCATTGTGAAAAGCTACTAAACCCTTCTCCGGCTTCGGCTGGATTGAAACTTTTAGTTTTTTTATTGTTTTGAGCAAGAATCAATATTACTACTAAACCCTTCTCCGGCTTCGGCTGGATTGAAACCGGCAAACTAATATGATTTTCAACATTAGCACTTTTTACTACTAAACCCTTCTCCGGCTTCGGCTGGATTGAAACTTCAATAGAAATTGGATAGATGGAAATTGTATCCCACTACTAAACCCTTCTCCGGCTTCGGCTGGATTGAAACTTAATTGCTCTTTCGAGCTTTTTATTTGAAGCAATAGCCTACTAAACCCGTCTCCGGCTTCGGCTGGATTGAAACCCGTTGATTATTACTAATCTCATAAAAAAGATAATTTACTACTAAACCCTTCTCCGGCTTCGGCTGGATTGAAACGAACAATAAACCTTCTTTCATTGATTGTAGGACAGCAACTAAACCCTTCTCCGGCTTCGGCTGGATTGAAACCTTTTTTAAGCATAGAAGAGGTGGTTGTGACTCTTGCTACTAAACCCTTCTCCGGCTTCGGCTGGATTGAAACTTTATGTTACAACCGTTAAGGGTCCGGTACTTACTTCTACTAAACCCTTCTCCGGCTTCGGCTGGATTGAAACAATTTGTAATCCATAATAAAAAAGATTAAAAAATACTACTAAACCCTTCTCCGGCTTCGGCTGGATTGAAACGATTAAATTTTTATCACCAATTTAAAAAAAAAAATATCTACTAAACCCTTCTCTGGCTTCGGCTGTATTGAAACACAAAGGCTCCAAAAACGTCATTACCCATGATATTCTACTAAACCCTTCTCCGGCTTCGGCTGGATTGAAACTCCGGTACTCAATAAGCGAATCCTCCCCTGCTTTTTTCTACTAAACCCTTCTCCGGCTTCGGCTGGATTGAAACCATAGACGAAAACAACGTTCTTTTTGCGACTTTGCTTCTACTAAACCCTTCTCCGGCTTCGGCTGGATTGAAACCTTGATTATTTTTTTAGCAAAACATTAACGTGATTTACTACTAAACCCTTCTCCGGCTTCGGCTGGATTGAAACAGAACTCTATTAGTTCTACAATTGATCCAACTTTCACTACTAAACCCTTCTCCGGCTTCGGCTGGATTGAAACTGCCCATTACTTTTTTCATTAAATAAAATTTTAACTACTAAACCCTTCTCCGGCTTCGGCTGGATTGAAACTTTGGGGGGCAATAAATCAATATCTATATTGTTGAAAAAACTACTAAACCCTTCTCCGGCTTCGGCTGGATTGAAACTAAAGGTGTTGACTGTACAACCGGCGTATTAATTTTGCCTACTAAACCCTTCTCCGGCTTCGGCTGGATTGAAACATCCCATCATTATCTAATGTTTTACTTTGTACAAATTGCTACTAAACCCTTCTCCGGCTTCGGCTGGATTGAAACTTCTGTAAGAGGTGTGCTGAAGTGATCCGCCATATAAACTACTAAACCCTTCTCCGGCTTCGGCTGGATTGAAACCTTGTACGGCGGATTCGTTGCCCTCTGCAACGTTAACTACTAAACCCTTCTCCGGCTTCGGCTGGATTGAAACCGGGTGACTACCGTTAAGGTAGCCAATACTTTTAATCCTACTAAACCCTTCTCCGGCTTCGGCTGGATTGAAACATACCTCATGCACGAATTTGATAGAGTTCCGGTATCTACTAAACCCTTCTCCGGCTTCGGCTGGATTGAAACTTTCGATAATCAAGAACTTCATTTTATTTATTTTTGCCTACTAAACCCTTCTCCGGCTTCGGCTGGATTGAAACTAATAACGCCAAATGGAAATTGGCATTCATCCACTCACTACTAAACCCTTCTCCGGCTTCGGCTGGATTGAAACATCCAACGTTACGGTTACCGCATAATCATCTGCGCTTTGCTACTAAACCCTTCTCCGGCTTCGGCTGGATTGAAACCTACCAATTTTTTTATTATGAAATACACGAATTTTTCTACTAAACCCTTCTCCGGCTTCGGCTGGATTGAAACATTTTCATAAAATCCATTTTTGTCAATTCCCAAATTGCTACTAAACCCTTCTCCGGCTTCGGCTGGATTGAAACAATAAAGTATCCCACAAATCGTGTATTTGTTGAGCTACTAAACCCTTCTCCGGCTTCGGCTGGATTGAAACTTTGATGTATTTTATTGAAAACTACAAACCTGTTTAACTACTAAACCCTTCTCCGGCTTCGGCTGGATTGAAACAAAAGTACATTCTTCATGTTCTTTTTTAATTGTTACTTTCTACTAAACCCTTCTCCGGCTTCGGCTGGATTGAAACATTCTCTACCTTTCAATACATACATTTCATCTATATCTTCTACTAAACCCTTCTCCGGCTTCGGCTGGATTGAAACAATATCAGGTAATGTTTTTATAAGATTTAACATGTCTACTAAACCCTTCTCCGGCTTCGGCTGGATTGAAACCAAATCGTGTTCCTGTTATACAGTGGATACCGTCACGCTACTAAACCCTTCTCCGGCTTCGGCTGGATAGAAACGCCACTTATAAATAATCTAATAACATACTCTCTGTCCCTACTAAACCCTTCTCCGGCTTCGGCTGGATTGAAACCCCACCCTGTTTCGGTGAGCTGGTGGAAAGAAGATGCTTGCTACTAAACCCTTCTCCGGCTTCGGCTGGATTGAAACATTCCTGTAATGAAACTCACAATTTAAAAATTAATTTACTACTAAACCCTTCTCCGGCTTCGGCTGGATTGAAACACTTAACGCTTGTATAAAGCGTTAAGGCTTCCCGTAACTACTAAACCCTTCTCCGGCTTCGGCTGGATTGAAACTTTGGGGGGGTATTTCTTAACTTTTAAATTATTCTTTCTACTAAACCCTTCTCCGGCTTCGGCTGGATTGAAACTTTCGATAATTCCCAATAATAAAACATTTTCCATTTTCACTACTAAACCCTTCTCCGGCTTCGGCTGGATTGAAACTTAAGCTCAACTATCATCGCTTTTTACTAATGCACTACTAAACCCTTCTCCGGCTTCGGCTGGATTGAAACACGGTGCAGCTTTAGTAAATTTAAAACATATTAAAATTGCTACTAAACCCTTCTCCGGCTTCGGCTGGATTGAAACTCAATAGCTTTAGAAATGTTACTAAAAGCAGGATATCTACTAAACCCTTCTCCGGCTTCGGCTGGATTGAAACTAAATTTGAAAGTGAAAAAAAGAAGTTGTTTTTAACTACTAAACCATTCTCCGGCTTCGGCTGGATTGAAACGCAAGATGAGATGGTGTGTATGAGCGGAGGATTGCTGCTAAACCATTCTCCGGCTTCGGCTGGATTGAAACGTTAAGGCTTACCCCAAACTATGAAATATTTGAGCTACCTGCTAAACCATTCTCCGGCTTCGGCTGGATTGAAACTTAACCTCTTTAACTTCGTGCTCAAATTCGTACTCTTGACTGCTAAACCATTCTCCGGCTTCGGCTGGATTGAAACTATTTGCATCTGTAATGCTTTCGCCGCCGTTGGTGGATACTGCTAAACCATTCTCCGGCTTCGGCTGGATTGAAACTTCCTAAGTCTCTATTAGAGACAAAGCAATAAGCAACTGCTAAACCATTCTCCGGCTTCGGCTGGATTGAAACAACGAGTTTTTACCGCTTGTGGCGGATTTTATTGAACTACTAAACCCTTCTCCGGCTTCGGCTGGATTGAAACTCTGCTAATTCCTTATCGGCAAACGCTTTCACGTCTGCCTACTAAACCCTTCTCCGGCTTCGGCTGGATTGAAACTTTTTTCCCATTTTTTGAGAAAAAGTTAATGCAGTAAAACTACTAAACCCTTCTCCGGCTTCGGCTGGATTGAAACGTTTACGCCTTGTTCGGTTGCTTTGTTCGGGTTTAATTCTACTAAACCCTTCTCCGGCTTCGGCTGGATTGAAACTTCTGAAATTTCCGGATAAAAATCAGAAACACGCTTGCTACTAAACCCTTCTCCGGCTTCGGCTGGATTGAAACTCCTCTACACATTCCCGCAAAATTCACCTTTATTTATTCTACTAAACCCTTCTCCGGCTTCGGCTGGATTGAAACCATAGCAGTAATATCACCTGTCCAATCAGCATAATCGCTACTAAACCCTTCTCCGGCTTCGGCTGGATTGAAACGAGTGAATCTTTGTTTCATAATTTAAATTTTAAAAGCTACTAAACCCTTCTCCGGCTTCGGCTGGATTGAAACAAATCGGTTTTAATCCTGCCAATGTCTTTTTTGCACTCCTACTAAACCCTTCTCCGGCTTCGGCTGGATTGAAACTATAAAAAAATAAGATTATTGGTTCAGAAAATAATGAACTACTAAACCCTTCTCCGGCTTCGGCTGGATTGAAACGTTAGCAGCTAATTGATTAAACAACATTTCTGTTGCTACTAAACCCTTCTCCGGCTTCGGCTGGATTGAAACAAGTGATATATTAGCGTTTTCAAATAACTTTAATTCCTACTAAACCCTTCTCCGGCTTCGGCTGGATTGAAACTACTTTGTTTATTATAGTTTTGTTAATGCTCCTTTACTACTAAACCCTTCTCCGGCTTCGGCTGGATTGAAACATCAATAGTCGCACTCTCATTTTTTTGTAGTTGTACCTACTAAACCCTTCTCCGGCTTCGGCTGGATTGAAACATCAGCTACTATAACCGCATCTTTACTTACTATTACGGCTACTAAACCCTTCTCCGGCTTCGGCTGGATTGAAACAATAACGTTGTTTTAATGGTGGTCCCAATGACCCCACCTACTAAACCCTTCTCCGGCTTCGGCTGGATTGAAACCATTTGTTAATGCAAGGCTTTGAGTTAACGGCTGCCTACTAAACCCTTCTCCGGCTTCGGCTGGATTGAAACAATTTTATAACGACATTATAAACCTTTATAATGACAAAACTACTAAACCCTTCTCCGGCTTCGGCTGGATTGAAACCGGGTTTGTTCTTTTGGAAGATTTTTACGGCACTTTCGCTGCTAAACCATTCTCCGGCTTCGGCTGGATTGAAACTATTCTATCATCTTCGCCAATTTGATTTAGCAGACTCACTGCTAAACCATTCTCCGGCTTCGGCTGGATTGAAACCTTTCATCAGGGGTTGTAGGGTCGTTTATAAAAATAACTGCTAAACCATTCTCCGGCTTCGGCTGGATTGAAACACCAAAATATACTCTCCAATATCGGTTTTCATATTCCATCTGCTAAACCATTCTCCGGCTTCGGCTGGATTGAAACATCATTTGGCTCGATTGCCATATCGCTTACTGCTTGCTGCTAAACCATTCTCCGGCTTCGGCTGGATTGAAACCTTAAAATCCTTAAATTCCTTCGTGGTCAAGTTCCTCGCCTGCTAAACCATTCTCCGGCTTCGGCTGGATTGAAACAATGAGTAAGTTTAACCGTTTTAAAGCTATGCAAACGTCTGCTAAACCATTCTCCGGCTTCGGCTGGATTGAAACGACTATCATACTTACTATAAATATTGTCCCTTCAACCGCTGCTAAACCATTCTCCGGCTTCGGCTGGATTGAAACACTTTACTGTTATCATTACCTGAAGACAGAATTACTCTGCTAAACCATTCTCCGGCTTCGGCTGGATTGAAACTTGACACTTATTTTAAAGTAATTTAAACACAAAACCTGCTAAACCATTCTCCGGCTTCGGCTGGATTGAAACAATAGTTTTCGATAAACGTAACTTATTAGTTTTCAACCTGCTAAACCATTCTCCGGCTTCGGCTGGATTGAAACTTTAAATAAATGGAATTATTGGCGTAAATTTTGCCATCTGCTAAACCATTCTCCGGCTTCGGCTGGATTGAAACGGCATAGGATTCCAATCTTTAAGTAATAATACTATCTGCTAAACCATTCTCCGGCTTCGGCTGGATTGAAACTAAGGTACGGTAAGAAATAAGTATAAAAAGAGGGAGAAACTGCTAAACCATTCTCCGGCTTCGGCTGGATTGAAACTTACAAGTATTTAACAAAGTTTAACAAAGTATAGGTTTGCTGCTAAACCATTCTCCGGCTTCGGCTGGATTGAAACCAAACCCAAAAAAAGGGTGGCTTGATTAACCTTTACGGCTGCTAAACCATTCTCCGGCTTCGGCTGGATTGAAACCAATCACTTGCAACTCTAAAACTTTCATATTTAAAACTGCTAAACCAGTCTCCGGCTTCGGCTGGATTGAAACTTCAACAATTTCTCTTCCTGTGTACTTATTACTTCTACCTGCTAAACCATTCTCCGGCTTCGGCTGGATTGAAACTCAAATCCTTTACGCTTATGCTAAACTTTTTCATGCTGCTAAACCATTCTCCGGCTTCGGCTGGATTGAAACCCGTCGTGCTTCTGTCTTTGCGTCTTTTTAGTTTCTGCTAAACCATTCTCCGGCTTCGGCTGGATTGAAACAATGTGATGAAATTCCCGAAGGGTTCGATTACTTGCTGCTAAACCATTCTCCGGCTTCGGCTGGATTGAAACTTCGGGACGATTCCCGATTATCGCATAGTGAAAACTGCTAAACCATTCTCCGGCTTCGGCTGGATTGAAACCCTTGCAATTTAATCAGAACGTCATATTTTTTGGTATCCTGCTAAACCCTTCTCCGGCTTCGGCTGGATTGAAACTTGTAATCCGATTAAAGCTGTACATTTATGCTTTAATTCTACTAAACCCTTCTCCGGCTTCGGCTGGATTGAAACATAATTCTCGAACTTCAAAAAGAAATACAAACGCTTACTACTAAACCCTTCTCCGGCTTCGGCTGGATTGAAACTAAGTGGCTTGTAATCTTGAACCGGTATTATTTGTTACTACTAAACCCTTCTCCGGCTTCGGCTGGATTGAAACACTCCGAAGTTGATATTAACCCCCGCTGGAAAACCTGCTGCTAAACCCTTCTCCGGCTTCGGCTGGATTGAAACTTTAAAAAGCTATGATTTAAAGCCGGAAGAAATTAACCTGCTAAACCCTTCTCCGGCTTCGGCTGGATTGAAACTAATTTTGCTTTCTTATCATAAATATAAATAAATGGCTGCTAAACCCTTCTCCGGCTTCGGCTGGATTGAAACTGTCTAACCAATAGGTAATTTCCCCATTTAGTTCTGCTGCTAAACCCTTCTCCGGCTTCGGCTGGATTGAAACCTGTAATTTTCTAAGAACGTCCAATCTTCGTTAAACCTACTAAACCCTTCTCCGGCTTCGGCTGGATTGAAACTTCTTGATAATTTGTCATAATAATAAATTTTAAATTCTACTAAACCCTTCTCCGGCTTCGGCTGGATTGAAACATTTTTCAATGACATTTATTCCTTTCCATTCATGCATTACTACTAAACCCTTCTCCGGCTTCGGCTGGATTGAAACAATTTCATGCTTTAATATAGCCAAAAGTTTAGCTCTTCTACTAAACCCTTCTCCGGCTTCGGCTGGATTGAAACTCTTATATTGCAGCATATTTTTAATTTTGTTTCTATACTACTAAACCCTTCTCCGGCTTCGGCTGGATTGAAACTTAGTACCCATTTACTTGACATGATTAAATTTTTAAAAACTACTAAACCCTTCTCCGGCTTCGGCTGGATTGAAACAAATAAACAACTATGTATTTTTTTTTTACTTTCATCTACTAAACCCTTCTCCGGCTTCGGCTGGATTGAAACTTTGAAATAGTTTTGAAAAGTGAATAAAAAAAGTTATGCCTACTAAACCCTTCTCCGGCTTCGGCTGGATTGAAACTAATTATTTAGTCAATTATTTAGTCAATTTGGTTACTACTAAACCCTTCTCCGGCTTCGGCTGGATTGAAACGAGAAATAGCTTGGATATTCATAATAAATTAATTTAACTGCTAAACCCTTCTCCGGCTTCGGCTGGATTGAAACACTCTGAAACTTTTTCTTTTATGGTTACCGCATTGTCTTCTACTAAACCCTTCTCCGGCTTCGGCTGGATTGAAACCAGATTCTTGTTTGGCCACTGACTGACGAACGATTTCTACTAAACCCTTCTCCGGCTTCGGCTGGATTGAAACGTTATTAATCTTAGCTACTCTTCTTTCGCATATTAAACTACTAAACCCTTCTCCGGCTTCGGCTGGATTGGAACTTTGACAAAGAAGGTAATAGACTTTTCAACTACTTTACTACTAAACCCTTCTCCGGCTTCGGCTGGATTGAAACATTAAGTCCGAAGCTTCTTTTTTGGAACGTATTATATACTACTAAACCCTTCTCCGGCTTCGGCTGGATTGAAACCACATAATACTAATAAGATACCCGTATTGATTACTGGCTACTAAACCCTTCTCCGGCTTCGGCTGGATTGAAACTTCGGATCATTATCTAAATAATTATAGAAAATGTATTTCTACTAAACCCTTCTCCGGCTTCGGATGGATTGAAACCACTCTTTAATAGAGTGTACAAATAAACCCGAAACAACTACTAAACCCTTCTCCGGCTTCGGCTGGATTGAAACTCTTTCAGTGCCTCTTGACCCTCAACGTAAGAATCACTACTAAACCCTTCTCCGGCTTCGGCTGGATTGAAACCCGTCTGAATATTTATATTTTTGATATACTGTCATTTCTACTAAACCCTTCTCCGGCTTCGGCTGGATTGAAACATTATTTAAAGAGATGTATGAGGTTTGCTTAAATAGCTACTAAACCCTTCTCCGGCTTCGGCTGGATTGAAACTTGTCCGCACCCATATTTTGTAATTCCAAAATATCTTCGCTACTAAACCCTTCTCCGGCTTCGGCTGGATTGAAACTTCAAGAAAGCGGTTTTGTTAGTTGGCGTAATGTTCTACTAAACCCTTCTCCGGCTTCGGCTGGATTGAAACTAATTATTTAGTCAATTATTTAGTCAATTTGGTTACTACTAAACCCTTCTCCGGCTTCGGCTGGATTGAAACTTATGACAAGTGCAATAGGTCTATCCTTATCATTTATTTTCGGCGAAAATTATTTACTTTTGGTGCTTAATTTATCCGTCCCATTTTTTATGACTTATGCGCATCGAAATTATCGGCAGGCTTTTGTTGGTTTGTTTTCACTTTTTTTCGCACACTTCCTTTTGATGAGTCAAAATACCAAAACTGTTTCTTTGAACGATAATTGGACGGTCATTCCCGTATCCGTCGCGCGCACTGTTTATCCGGCATCGATTTATTCGGGTTTATCGCCGGCGGGTTATGCTGCGTCGCTGCCGAACAGTGCTTTGAATGTGCTTTTTGAAAATAAAGTGATACCGGATCCTTTTTACCGTGACAATGAAGCAAAGCTGAAAGGTTTGGAAAATTCGGATTGGAGGTTTGAAAAAAAATTCGATGCGGATGCGGAAATGATGTCGGCGCACCATGCGGATTTGGTTTTGCACGGCGCGGATACTTACGCCGATGTGTATCTGAACGATATATTGCTGCTGCGTACCGAAAATGCGTTTCGCACTTGGCGCGCACCGGTGCATAATTTATTGAAACCGACGAATAATATATTGCGCATAGAATTTAAATCGCCGTTGGAAAAGGAAAAAATTTTAAATGCCAATTCAACCGTTGATTATCCCGCCATTCCAAACAATTTGCGGATGTATACGCGCAAACCGGGTTTTCATTACGGCTGGGATTGGGGTCCGCGATTTGTAACCGTCGCGCTCGGCGATGTGCGGATAGAAATGTGGGATAAATTCAAGTTGGAAGACGTAAATTTTAAAACGCTGAAATTAACGGGTGCGGAAGCGACAGTGAAAGCGGAAATTTCAGTTTTGTCGAGTGTCGTGGATTCGGTTGAAATGAATATCCGTTTCGGGGAGCAAAACGTGAAAGATAAATTTTTTTTACAAAAGGGTATCAATACTTTTACAAAAGAGTTTACGCTCAGCCATCCGCGTTTATGGTGGACGCATAATTTGGGTGAACCGTATTTATACGATGTGATCGTGGATATTTTTATACCTTTCGGCGAAACCGTTTCCGAACGCCGTAAAGTCGGATTGCGCACTCTGGAGTTAATACAAGAAAAAGATACTGAAGGCGAAACATTTTATTTCAAACTCAACGGCATTCCCGTTTTTGCGAAAGGGGCGAACTTGATTCCGCTCGATTTTTTTCAAGAGCGCGTCACGCCGGCATTTACCGAGCAAATTATTCAATCCGCAGTAGAAAGCAATATGAATATGTTGCGGGTTTGGGGCGGCGGTATTTATCAGACGGATTTATTTTACGATTTGTGCGACCGCAAAGGCGTTTTGGTGTGGCAAGATTTTATGTACGCCTGCGCCATGTATCCGAACGATGCTTCATTTTTAGCCAATGCCAAAGCAGAAGCGGTTGAACAAGTGAAGCGTTTGCGCGGTCATCCGAGTTTGGCGTTGTGGTGCGGCAACAACGAAATAAACGAAGCATGGCATAATTGGGGTTGGAAGCCGCGTTATTTGTCGGAACAACAAGATTTTATTTGGGCAGGATACGAAAATATTTTCAAAAAAATGTTGCCGTCGGTTGTTGCTGAGTTGGGAAACGGTATTGCGTATCACGAAAGCAGTCCGCGTTACGGCAGATACAATTCTAAATCTTATAGAGAAGGCGATGCGCACGATTGGTTTGTCTGGCACGATGAACGTCCGTTTGAACATTACGAGCAACATATTCCGCGTTTTATGTCGGAATACGGTTTTCAAAGTTTACCGGATTGGAAAACCATCGAATCGTTTACGGAACCCGGCGACCGGACTTTACAATCGCCGGTGATGTTGGCGCACCAAAAACACGGACGCGGCAACAAGTTGATGGAAAAATATATGCGCCGACAATACCGTGTTCCGGATTCGTTCAAAAAATTTGTTTACGTGAGTCAATTGGTGCAAGCGGAAGGTATCGGCAGAGCGATTGAAGCGCAACGCCGCGCCATGCCGTATTGTATGGGCAGTTTGTATTGGCAACTCAATGATGTTTGGCCCGGCGCGTCTTGGTCGAGTATGGATAATACCGGACGTTGGAAAGCGTTGCAATATTGTGCGCGCGATGCTTATAACAATTTACTCGTTTCGCCGCACGTTGAACATGATTCGTTTAAAATAACGGTTGTGAATGATGCGCAAAATAATATAGACGTGGATTTGGTGATTCAAGTGATGGATTTTTCGGGAAAAACGATTTTTATGAATGGCAAAAGAGCCGTTGCGCCGCGTTTAACATCAGAATTATTTTATGAACTGCCACTTAAAACATTATTAACCGGTGCCGATAAAAAAAATTGTTTTGTATTAATAACTGCGATTACTGACCACCAAAAACCGATTGAACGCACTTATTTTTTTGTACCCCCCAAAGATTTGAATCTGCCGAAACCCGACACTCTTAAACAAGAATTTAATGTTGCCGATGGCGGTGTCATGGTAACGCTGCAATCGTCGGTTTTACTGAAAAATATTTGTTTGAGTGCGCAACCGGAGGGTTGGTTTTCAAAAAATTATTTCGATTTAATTCCGAACCGCAGTACACAAATTTTATTTAAAACCAACGCCACATTAGACGAAGTAAAAAAAAGTTTCAATTATCAAATGCTGAACGATTAAATTTCAGTAACACGTTAAATTAATTAAACTTTTCTTAAAACCCGATGAAATTTGCCGTATCTCAAACATGATATAATTACAAAGATTATCTTTGCATTTTTTCGCGCGGATTTAAGAAATTCTACAACATCTGATATAAAATCAAAAACATGAAAAAACTCTTTGCGGTAAGTATTTTGACGTTTACTTTTTTTCAAATATCGTTTGCGCAGTACGGCGGGGGTGGTCCGCGTTTATACGATTTGCGTTTCGGTGTGCACCTCGACCCGACATGGACTTGGTTCGGTACCGATAATTCAAAAGTAAGTAACGTCGGTTCCGTTTTGGGAATAAAATTAGGTGTCACCGTCGAAAACAAATTCAGTGAAAACTATTCCGTCGTCAGTGGTGTTAATTTCTATTTAAGCGGTGGCGGAAAATTGCGGGTTGATGCCCCTAATAAATGGTGGGTCAATTCATACGACCAATTTTCACCTTCACCGAGTTCTACTGACATTTTTCAGGCACAGTCGCTGTATAAATATAATTTGTCGTGGGTAGAAATTCCGTTGGGTTTAAAACTTCGTACTTTGGAAACCGGCGATCATATCCGTTATTTCGCAGAACCGAATTTATCCGTTGCTTTTCGTTATGATGGTACGGGATCAGCTTCGGGTTTGGGTTTCGGAGCAAAATATGACCAAGACCAACTAAATTTAAAAGATGAAGCCGGCAGTTTATATTTTTCTGTCGGTTTCGGTGTCGGCGGAGAATATATCGTTGCCAATAATACGGCGTTATCAGTCGGTTTATATTTTCAAAAAGGTTTCAACGACGTGACGAGCGATAAAAACGGTTTCATTTACGATACTGCGAGTGCGAATCCTAAACCGAACGACGTAAGAGTCACTATGTCAAGCATTGCACTTCGATTAGGTGTGATGTTTTAATATGAGTTAATTTGGTTGGTGAGTTGGCTTATATTTTAACGTGAGTTCAGAGATTATAAAAAGAGGCTGAAAGCTCTTTCTAAAGATCTGCGAACACACCTTAATTTAGTTTTCCGAATAAATAAATCAACTCATCAACCAAATTAACCAACTCAATTAATATATGCTATCCGAAACTTCTTTCGATACCCTTTTAGTAAACGATACTGCCATTCGCCGTAATATTTTCATTAAAGGCGCGCGATCCAACAATTTAAAAAATATTGATTTAATTATCCCGAAAAATCAACTCGTCGTGATTACGGGTGTGAGCGGTAGCGGCAAATCATCTATTTCGATGGATACTTTGTTTGCTGAAGGTCAACGCCGGTACGTTGAAAGTTTATCGAGTTATGCGCGTCAGTTCTTGATGCGGATGAAAAAACCGGACGTGGATTATATAAAAGGTGTTTGTCCGGCTATCGCCATCGAACAAAAAGTGACAACCGGCAACAACCGCTCAACAGTCGGCTCCATGACAGAGACTTACGATTTTATGCGCTTGCTTTATGCACGTATCGGAAAAACCATTTCGCCGATTTCGGGCATGGAAGTAAAAAAACATCAGGTATCCGATGTCGTTGATTTTATTCAATCACAAGAAGAAGGTACGCGCGTTCAACTTTTTACGCCGCTTCCGACTAAATACAACGACCGCACGCTCGAAACGGAATTGAATTTATTGTTGCAAAAAGGTTATACGCGTGTTTGGCAAAACGGAAAATTAATGTCTATTGAAGACGTATTGGTAGGAGTTGAAAATTTTGAACATTCATCGAACAGGGTTCAAAATTTTGAACATTCATCCAACGGGGTTGAAAATTTTGAACCTCTACTGAAAAATAATTTGAACATTTTTTCCGGTGCTGATATACGCATTCTAATTGACCGTTTCATTGTTAAGAAAGAAGACTCGGACAGCATCAAACGCATCGGCGACTCGGTTCAAACAGCTTTTTATGAATCTGAGGGAGAAGCGATTGTCAGTTGTCAGTTGTCAGTTGTCAGTGGTCAGTCCAATGAAAAATTAACCACCCAAACATTTAATAATCGTTACGAACTCGACGGCATTACATTTATAGAACCGACACCGCAATTATTTAATTACAATAATTCACTCGGTGCTTGTCCGGTGTGCGAAGGTTACGGCAAAACAATCGGTATTGATGAGGACAAAGTGGTGCCGAACAAAATGCTTTCCGTTTTCGATGGCGCAATTGCGTGTTGGAAAGGCGAAAAATCGAGCGAATGGTTGAATGATTTTCTGTCAGTTGCTCATAAATTTAATTTTCCGGTACATACACCCTATCAAAACTTGACAAAAGACGAACGCCGATTGCTGTGGAAAGGCAGTAAATTTTTTGACGGTATTGATAAATTTTTTAAAAATTTAGAAGCAAATACCTATAAAATTCAAAATCGCGTCATGTTGGCGCGCTACCGCGGCAGAACAACTTGCCCGAGTTGCGAGGGAAAACGTTTGCGACCGGAAGCACTTTACATAAAAATAAATAATACCGACATCGCCGACCTTACGGAAATGCCGATTGATGAATTACATGATTTTTTTGAAAATTTAGTATTGAATCCGAACGATGCGATTATCGCTAAACGTTTGTTACTCGAAATAAATAATCGTTTGCGTTTTATGCGCAACGTGGGCTTGAGTTATCTGACGTTAAATCGCGTATCGAGTACATTGAGCGGCGGCGAAACACAACGCATTAATCTGACGCGCACGCTGGGTTCCAACTTAACGAGTTCAATGTATATTCTAGATGAACCGAGCGTTGGTTTACATCCACGCGATACGGCGCGCTTGGTTACGGTTTTGAAACATTTACGCGATTTGGGTAACACGGTCGTTGTAGTTGAACACGAAGAAGAAATAATAAAAAATGCCGATTATTTAATAGATATGGGACCGGAAGCCGGAATTTACGGCGGCGAAGTGGTATTTGCCGGTCCGTTCAATAAAATTTTTTCTACGGCTGCCGAAAGTTTGACTACCAAATATATGACCGGCGTAATGTCGATTCCTACGCCGACGGTTCGGCGAACTTCGGCGCGTTGGTTGCAACTCAACGGTTGCAGTATGCACAATCTGAAAAATGTTAGTATAAAAATGCCCCTAAACACATTTATCGTTGTAAGCGGCGTAAGCGGTTCCGGTAAAACTACTTTAATAAAACAGATTTTGTATCCGGCGCTGCAACAAATATTGTCGAGAGATGAGAACAAAGAGATAAGAAATGAGAAAAAAAACGATGAAGAGAATTCTCTTCTCTCAACTCTCAACTCTCAACTCTCATTATTGTCCGGCGATACAAAAACACTCACTTCGGTTGAAATGGTGAATCAATCACCGATAGGTAAATCCTCGCGCTCGAACCCGGCAACTTACGTGAAGGCTTATGATGATATCCGCGACTTATTTTCTAAACAACATCTTTCTAAAATCAGAGGATATAAACCCGGTACATTTTCTTTCAACACCGACGGCGGTCGATGCGATACGTGCAAAGGAGAAGGCGAAACGATCGTAGAAATGCAATTCCTCGCCGATGTGCATTTGGTTTGCGAAGAATGTAACGGCAAAAGATTTAAAGCCGAAACTTTGGAAGTGACTTATAAAAACAAAAATATCAGTGAAGTATTGGAGTTGAGTATTGATGCGGCGTTAGAATTTTTCGGCGACGAAAAAAATATTCTTCAAAAAATAAAACCTTTATCGGATGTAGGCTTAGGTTATGTGCAACTCGGTCAGTCCAGTTCTACGCTATCCGGCGGTGAAGCTCAGCGCGTAAAACTCGCCTCATTTTTAGGAAAAGAGCGCGCGCGCGAACATATTTTTTTCATTTTCGACGAACCTACAACGGGTTTGCACTTTCACGACATCAAAAAATTATTAGATGCGCTGAACGCTCTCGTTGAAAAAGGACACACCGTTCTCGTCGTTGAACATAATATGGAAGTTATTAAATGTGCGGATTGGCTGATTGATTTAGGTCCCGAAGGTGGCAAAAACGGCGGGTATTTAGTGTACGAAGGTGTGCCGGAGGGTTTAGTAAAAGTTGAAAATTCTTATACGGGGCAATTTTTGAAAGGGAAATTGTAAGCCAATTAGTAGCGTGACTTGAAGACGTCTTATCAATTATTAAAAGCAAAACACTATCATATTTTTACTAAATCTCCATCATCAAATCCGGTGGCAATTGCTTTTGCGGTATTAAAAAAAGAATTTTTAAATTTTTTTGTGGAGGTAAATTCTTTTAATAGAGATTTAATTTTATCTAAAATATTTTCCCAACTCAAATTTTTATATTCATCTGAAAGCAATTCGCGATATTTATATAATGGTTCAGAGTCAATATTACAAGCCCAATCACTATTGTTTATTTCATATTCTTTTGAGCCAATTAAATAAACTACGAATCTCTCTTTAGTTTCAAATATTCCGAAATTATAAGCACTAATTGAATTGTCAGGATTTTCTGTATCACAAAGTGTGACTAACCATTCTTGAAACTCTGTTTAATCAAAAGTCTAAAAAATTATAAATTTAAAATCGAATTACAAATTCGCTATCTCGTGATTTCGGAAAGCATCAATGAATAATTTATGATCTTCGCGCATCAGAGCGGCATATTGTTCACCGAAATCCATTATATAATTCACAAAATTGGTTTCTTTACCGTCCAATACGCTATGAATAACGTCTTCGGTTGAATATTTAATTTAAGCCGGATCTTTGGCAATTAATTTAAATAATTTTCAGTAAAATATCGACAAATTGCAAAAATTATTGACGAAACGGGTATTTAAAATAATAAATTTTGAATTAGTTTTGAAAGTTTTTGTTTAAAATAAAAAAAAAACAAAAAACTATATTTTTTTCAGCATTTAGTATTTAATTTTGTGATACAAAAATTATTTCTAATAGTAGCAAATATATTTCCGGTTTTCAAATCGTCGAAGAACCGGGAATTTTTAATAAATTAAGGATATTTTATTAACTTACAATTTGAAAATTAAAATTTAAACATGGAATACCCAATAGATTTACGTTATACGGAAGACCACGAATGGGTGCGCACCGAACACGGCAGTAACATCGCGTACGTCGGTATAACGGATTTTGCTCAAAGCGAATTGGGCGATATCGTATTTGTGGAAGTAGAAACCGTCGGAGAAACGGTGAAAGCGGGAAGAGTTTTCGGTACCGTAGAAGCCGTAAAAACAACATCGGAATTACTTATGCCCGTTGACGGCGAAGTTTTGGAAGTGAATCCGAAAATAACATCACACGGCGAAGATAATCCGGCACTCATAAACACACATCCTTACGGTGACGGTTGGATTATCAAGATACGTGTCCTCGATATGGATACCGTTCATTTATTGATGGACGCAAAAGAATATGTATCTAAAATAGTGCATTGATAGGATTTCCAAGAAAAAATATGATAAACGATACCACTCTGATTTACGGCAGACATCCGGTAGCTGAAGCCGTACGCGCCGGTAAATTATTTGAAAAAATAATGGTGCAACAAGATTTGCGCGGCGAAGCGGAAATAGAAATCAGAAAATTAGCCAAAGAATACAATATTCCCACCAGCGTAGTGCCGAAAGATAAAATCAATAAAATATCGAACGGTGGTAATCATCAAGGCATTCTCGGTATTTTGTCTGTCATCGAATACAAACAATTGACAGATGTCGTACCGTTTATTTTTGAAAGCGGGTCTACTCCCCTACTCGTTCTGCTCGACGGTATTACGGACGTGCGCAATCTCGGTGCTATTGCGCGTTCGGCGGAAGTATTAGGTGTTCAGGCGCTTGTAGTGCCGCAGCAAAATACCGCGCTCATCAATGCAGATGCAATGAAAACTTCCGCCGGTGCTTTGAATAATTTAGATGTATGTCGCGAAAAAAATATGAGCGTCGTATTAGATTATTTAGCACAATCCGGCATTCAAGTCGTCGCAAGCAGCTTGAAAGCGAAGAAAAAACTTTCCGAAATAGATTTTTCTTTACCGACTGCCATTATCGTGGGTTCCGAAGATGAAGGCGTGAACTTAGCGTGGTTAAGACGTGCCGACGATATTTTTATTATTCCGCAACTCGGCAAAACCGATTCGTTGAATGTGTCGGTAGCTACGGGTATTATTTTGTATGAAGCGCAAAGACAAAGAATGAAGTGAAATAATTAATAATTAATAATTAACAATTAAGAATTATGAAAAGGATTTCTACTCAAAATTATTAATTAACGTGAGTTCGGAAATTTTAGAAAAGGCTGTTAGGCTTGACTAATTTTGTAGCCGCGAAATTTATTTCGGGGTAAAATTAAACAAGATTATTTCGAGTTCCGTAGGAACGGTGCATATTTAGCGGTAAAATGTGTCGTTCCTACGGAACTCGAACCGTTTTTTATTGTTTTTCAACGGATTAAAATCCGTTGCTACAATATAAATCGAGCCTTGCGGCTCTTTCCAGAATCTCCGAACTCACGTTAATTAATTATTAATTATTAATTGAATTCACTGTCCGGTAAAATGTTTAAGCATTATCACTTCACGTTCAGTGAGAGAACGGTAAGTACCGCGCGGTAAATCTTTTTTGGTGAGTCCGCCATAATACACGCGGTCGAGTTTTTCTACTTCATATTTCAGATGCTCGAAAATACGCCGCACGATGCGGTTTTTGCCGTTGTGAATTTCTACCAGCACTTCATTGTTCGCACCGCCTTCCAACATTTTTATACTATCTACTTCCGCCAAACCATCTTCGAGCGAAATACCGAAAGAAATGGCATCAAAATCGGAAGGTTTCAAGTTGCGGGTGAGTACAACGTGATATATTTTTTTTATGCGGTAACTCGGATGCGTCATACGTTGCGCCAGATCGCCGTCGTTAGTCAGTAAAAGCAAACCCGTTGTTTCGCGGTCAAGTCTGCCTACCGGATAAATCCGCGTGTGAATCGTGCGCGCCACAATATCCATTACCGTATTGCGTCCGCGTTCATCATCGGTAGTAGTAATGGTGTCTTTCGGTTTATTCATCAGAATATAAACCTGTTTTGCTTGCGGCACCAATATTTTCCCTTTATATTTTATTACGTCGGTAAGTTGTACTTTATATCCCGGTTCGCGCAGCACTTCTTCATTCACTATCACTTCACCCGCCATAATTATCTCTGCCGATTTTCTGCGCGCACCCACTTCACACAAAGCCAAAAATTTATTCAACCGCATTTCTGTCGGCGTTTCTGCTTCGCTTTTTGCAATACGCGGTCTGAAAACCGGCTTTTCACTCGTAAAAGAAGATTTTTTGCCGAACTTACTATCGCCGTCTACTTTTTTTTTTGATGCTCCGGCAGTGTATTTTTTCTTTACAGCACCTGAACGCACCGGTTTGTCGCCGTCCGAAAAGTTTCTTTTCGGTTTAAAGCTGCTTTCGCCGTCCGATGTGCGCGGCGTGTAAGGTTTTTTCTCTCTGAAATCAGAGCGCGTGTTATCGCCGTCCGAAAAGTTTCTTTTCGGTTTAAAGCTGCTTTCGCCGTCCGATGTGCGCGGCGTGTAAGGTTTTTTCTCTCTGAAATCAGAGCGCGTGTTATCGCCGTCCGAAAAATTTCTTTTCGGTTTAAAG
>JBBRQS010000038.1:0-19194 GCA_038226035.1 Chitinophagales bacterium
AATACAGAAATAAATTTAACGGCAACCGCCGTTACGATAATGCCAATATAGGTTTCGGCGGTATTGCCATTGACAGCGTGGCGGGTGTTCTTTATACCTCCGATTTTTATTTTGCCATGTGTTTGAAGTTGCCGAAAAAATGAACATGAAAGTGAAAAGGGGCAACACATTAAATTTGTGCTGTCTCTTTTCTTTTACTCGTTGTGTATAATCAAAAAAAATACTCTTTTCCAAAAAAATTATTTCATCATCGCTTCATAAATTAAAGATTGTATCCTCGGACGATAATTTCCGTCGCCCAATACGCTGCTGTTCATATCCGGGAAAGTGCGGTTGGAAAGAAAAATATAAATAAGTTGATTTTCAGGATCCATATAAAAAGCATTGCCCGTAAATCCGGTGTGTCCGAAGGTACTGTCCGGTGCTTTCGCGCTCATGTTGAGCGTTTTTTTCGGATCCGTTTCTTTCATATCCCAACCGTAACCGCGTCGCGTGCTGCCTTCTTGCCGCGTCGTAAAAAGTTTGACGGTACTGGGTTGAATATATTGCACACCGCCGTAATTACCGTTGTTGAGCAGCATCCGACACAAAACCGCCAAATCACCGGCAGTTGAAAATAATCCGGCGTGTCCGCTTACGCCGCCCAACATAGCTGCACCCATATCATGTACGTAGGCTTGAGTTTTTTTCATTCGGAAATAATTATCGTCGTCGGTTGGTGCGCAATCGTCAGTGGCGAAGCGGGTGCGCGGATTAAAAAGCGTACGCGTCATACCGAGCGGCGCATAGAAATTATCGTTTGCATAATTATCTAAAGTTTTTCCGGTTATTCTTTTTATCACGTCTGCCATCAATATCATACCCAAATCCGAATAAACATAATCGCGTTTTTCTCGCAACGGCGAATTGATTATGCGCATACGTATAGTATCCGGATAGTCATCGCGCAGAAATAAATTTTTTGCTACCGGTACTGTAAAACCGACTGAGGATTTTTTATCATAATACTTACCCAACGCCGGAAAATAAATCATTTTTCGCGGATTGAGTAAGTTATCCGGTTCGGCAACCGAATCAATAGTAATTTTATAAAAAGGAATCCAAGGAATCAATCCCGCTTGATGCACGAGTACATCTTTCATCAACATTTTTTCTTTGTTCGAGCCTTTTGCATAGGGCAGATAATCTCCGTAACTTTTGGTCAAAGAAAATTTTCCTTCGTCGTACAGTTTCATTAAACTGACAGTAGTGGCGGCACATTTTGTGATGCTTGCCAAATCGTACATCGTTTGTATACTCACCGGATGCCCTAAATAATAATCCAAAGTACCGAATGCTTTATGATACACGACTTGATTATTACGTGCAATTAAAATTTGACAACCCGGTGCGGCGTGTTTTTTTATCAATTCGTTTGCAATAGTATCTATTTTTGCTAAAGTTTTGCTATCCATACCCGCAGCTTCGGGCGTGTCGGTGTTCCATTCCAATCGATTCAAGGTTACGGAAGTTAAACCCATACCCAATTTCGATTTGTCTGAAGCTGTGACCGGTAATTTTCCTTTAAAAGCAAATACACCCATCAAACCTTCGGCGGCGAGTTCTTGCGTTACTTTTTCGTTGTTGTAACATTCTATCACGTTCTGTACACCGTCAAAATATTTTAAAGCATACGGATTACCGAAGACGGCTAAAATAACGGTCGTTTTTTGTGCGAGTTCGTTCACCAAATCAATCGTATTTTGTTTTAAGCCGAACGTATCGCGCGCATTCGATTTCATATCTTGTAAGGAAATAATTACGATTTTCTTTTTGGAAAGATAATCGAGCGTGGCGCGCTTTTTTTCGGCATCGAAGTTAGCAGGTAAATTGAATTGATTATTCAATCCGTAATTATACAAAGTCCATTGAAAAGGCGACCAACCGTTACTATTCAAACTCAATGTCACGATACTATCCGGTTGATAAGTTTTGAAAGGAATCAGTCCGTCGTTATTTCGCACTAAGGTTAAAGCGTTTTTAACGAGTTCGCGCACCAAAAGTTTGCTGTCGGTGCTGTTCAAATCCGCGCGCAAAAAGTTTGTATCAATGGTAACCGGTAACCGGTAAGCGGTAAATGATGAAGTATCAGAAGATTTACCGGTAACCGGTAACAATTTACCATTATCCAAGACATATTTATACTTCGCGTGCAGAACTCTTTTCACACTCGCTTCAATTTCTTTCGGATTTATTTTACCGTCGCGAATAAATTCGCGTATTTTTATGAGAGCCGCCGGAATGTCTTCGGGTAAACACAACAAATCGTTACCCGCCGCCAAACATCGCGCCGATGATTCGCCGGACGGATAATATTTTGATAATCCTTTCATTTCTAAACCGTCCGTAAAAATCAAACCTTGATAACCCATTTTATCGCGGAGTAAACCTGTGACGGCTGCGCGCGAAATAGTAGTCGGCGTATTGGGCGTAGCGTCAATCGCCGGCACTTCGAGATGCGCGACCATTACCGATCCAACACCGTGTTGAGTGAGGACGCGAAACGGCATGAGTTCAATATCATTAAGGTGTTTTATATCGTGCGAAATGAGCGGTAAATCTTGATGACTGTCTACGTCCGTATCGCCGTGACCCGGAAAATGTTTGGCACACGCCATCACGCCGTTGTCCTGCATACCGCGCATGTACATAAATGCTTTTGATGCGACGTTGCGTTTATCTTCGCCGAACGAGCGTTCGTTAATAACGGGATTATTCGGATTGTTATTCACGTCGGCATCGGGTGCATAATTAACGTGAACGCCTATGCGTCGAAGTTCTTTACCGACTTGCGCACCGAATTTATAAATCAAAGAATTATCTTGAATCGCACCCAGCATCATTTGTTTCGGATACGCTGTTACAGCTTCTTTCAAACGCATATTCAAACCCCACTCCGCATCCATTGTCACGAGCAACGGCACGTTCGCCAAGGCTTGATACCGGTTGGTGAGTTCCGCTTGTTTTTCCGGTGTGCCTTGAAAAAAACACAAACCGCCGACTTGATATTGTTTTATCAAATTTTCTACCTTCGCCACGTGGTCGTCTCCGAGATTGGAATGCGCGCGAATGATAAACAATTGCGTATAACGCAACGAATCCGGCAGCGCATTATACACACTATCCACCCACCGGTTTTCGGCAGCGGAAAAATAGGTTTGTCCGGAAAGCGAAAATACTTTTATGAAAAATAAAAAACAGAAAATAAAACGCATCGCGATGAAATTTTTTTTCGTGAGAAAAAATTTTTGAATTTTTTTTGTTCAAAAAATAAAAAATGAACACAAAAAAAATTCAAAAATAAAATTCCTCAAAAATAATTTCTTTTCGGTGAGGTTGTTTGTTTTTTGGGTAGGAAATTTTAAAATGTCAAAGGAAGACTTCCTTAACCCATTTAAATAATATTTTTTACTGTTTTTATTTTAAACAATAACAAATCATATTTTGGGTTTGATTTTGCTCCGAACTTTTTGAATTTAAAAAATTGTTATCATGGCTTTTGATATTAAAATGGTCGAAGCGTTTTATAAAACTTATACAGCGCGTGTTGAAAAAGTACGTACCCCTTGACCGCTTACGCTTTCCGAAAAAATTTTGTACGCGCATTTATACGCCGTGAAAGAATATTGGGTCGTGAATATTATCCGTGAATAAGTTTTCAATTTGTTTTGAACGAAAACGGTATCTATAATACCCCGATAATACGTGTGAGTGATGATATACTTGAATGGGTTTTATTTCCGGAATTGGAAATTAATTTGGAAGAGCTGATGGCGGAACGGGAAGTGTTTCGGAAAATTATTCTCGATAATCCGCCACAGTATTACCTGAAATTGAGAAGCCCTCCACTCGAAATTCGAGCAAGAGGGCCATCCCAAAAACCAATATCTTTATCAGAATTTTGAATTTTGAATTTTTAAAAAATTTTAGGCGGAAAATCAATATTAAAAAATAATTCATAATTCAATCTCATAATTCAATCTCAGCTTTTTCTTTTCTTTTTCTTATCCGCAGCCGTGAGTTTTTCCGGTTTTTTAAAATCCAATGCAATCGTGATTTCGTGTGCGGCGCGCGTATAAGAATTGATGTTCGACAGTGAACTCGCGTAAGAATAATAAATCTGGAAGTTCGGTTGTTTAGTACCAACAATCAAACCAATTTGACCACTGCTACCTGGGCGAATCGTTATACCCGTCACTAATTTATCGTCGAAGAAACCGAGTTTTACGTTGGCTTCGGCTTCAAACGGTACGGTGAGTACTTTTCTGAGTAAAAGCGACGGTTCGACTGTAAAAGTATTATCGGTCGTAAATTTATAGGCGGCGTATGCTAAAAATTCTTTGGCGAAATTTTTACCCGTCGTAGACGGCGAACCGTCTAATTTACCGAGACGAGCTTGAATTAAATTCGGAATGGATAAAGAAAAAGTCCATTTATCCACTGCCCCGCACACACCGAATGTGGCATCGAAATAGGTTGTGCCTTGTGTTCGGTCTGTGAGTAACGGATCGTTTCTATCCAAAAATTGATTGGTATTGCCGTCGAGTAAAGAAGGATCCAATTTAGTATTGTGAAACTCCGTAGAAAATCCCGCACTCCATTTATAGCCGTTGCCGACGTAGCGATACGCATACGCTAACTGTGCGCGAAAACGGCTCATTACGCCGAATTTTTCGGTCAAAATCATAGCACCGAGACCGACTTTATTCGTAATCGGTGCGTTTAAAAAAATATCGTAGGTAGTAGGTGCGTTCGCAAAACCTGCCCACTGATTACGTAAATGTCCGAACAATTGAATTTTATCTTCAAAACCCGCAAACGCCGGATTAATGATCGAAGGATTGAAAATATAATGATTAAAAATCGCTTCGTCTTGCGCTTGCAACCGAATAAAAGAAAAAAGACAAAGCGAAAAACACAACGTATAAAGCGTAATTATTTTTTTCATGATAAAGAAATTGAGAGTTAGTTAATTAATGGATTGGTTGAATAATTGTTTAGTTAGTTGGTTTTTACTTCTCGAAATCGAAACAGTATAAAACCAACTAACCAAACAACTAATCAACTGAACAACCGAAATTACGGACGAATAATATTAACGGTTCCTTTCGCAATTTGCTGCGAGCCGACTGCATCAGTGCCTTTAAGGATATAGAAATAAATATCTTCGGGCAGTGGTTTACCACCGTCGCCGTCGGCATCGCGTCCTTTCCAAGTATCGTTGTAGTCGTCGTTGTAGTACACCAATTTTCCCCAACGGTTATAGATTTCCAAGCGCACCGTTTTATAAACGCACCGATCAATCAGGAAAACATCGTTTTTTCCGTCACCGTCAGGTGTTATAACTTTAGCGGCATCCAAGCAACCGAGCGTTATTGGGCGAATTGTACCTGTTTGCGTAAGTTGGCAACCGTTTCTGTCCGTCACTAAAACGCTGTAATCGCCGGGTTTTTGTCCGACTATGTCGTGCGTAATATCGTTGGTTGTCCATTGATATTTATAAGGCACTACTCCACCCGTAACAACGGCGTCTAAACCGTGCTGTTGATCGAGCGTGGCAAGAGTAAGATTGAATTTATCCGGACTTGTGATGACGACGGAAGTAATGCACGTTTTACCTTTAATATCCTTAATTGTTACGCTTTGCGAACCGGCTGATAAAAGGAAAGCCGTTTGCCCGCTTTCGTTCGAACTCCAAGTATAAGTGAACGGAGCAGTAAAAGCACCCGAAACACTTTTTACGGTAGCCGAACCGATAGCGTTACCGAAACATTTTATATCATAGCCGTTATAAATCGGATTTACGTTTTTAACGACGGTTGCACAAGTAGCGGCATTTACAGGCACGTCTTTGCGGTTATCGGTACAACCTTGCGCATCAACGAGTGTCACACTATATGTACCCGCTTTTAAACCCGTAAAAATACCGGTAGTATTCGTCGCGCCGGTGCTGAGCGTAAAAGAGTAGGGCGTTTTGCCGCCTTGTACTTTTACGGTAATTAAACCGGTTGTATCGTTCGGATCGGCAACGTTTACGGAAGTAACATCAACGAGTTTTAAATCTGAGAGTGTACCGATTACGTAATCGCGCGCAGTGTTTTGCGGTATCGGTTTTGCGCTGTCTTTAATAACGACATGGTATTTTCCCGCCGGCACATCCGCCAAATCTTTGTTCAATGATATGATTGTACCGATTCCGTTCGTCCAAGTATAAGAATATGGCGGCGCACCACCTGTGATAGTCAATTCAATTTTTGTATTGACCGAATCATAAGCGCAAGTAGCATTGGTGATATTGACAGATTTCGCTACAATCGGTGTTATACTCAATAAAATGGTATCGTTCGTAGATTGCAAATTACATTTATTAAAATCAGTCACGTTCAAACTTCTGATAGAACCCGCACATAAGTTGAATAAATCGCGTGTAGTTTCACCCGTATTCCAACTGTAATTATAAGGTGCTGTACCACCGGAAACGGAAACAATAATAGAACCGTTACAATTACCCGGATCCGGAGAAATCGTTTTGGTTATTACAATCGGTGCCGGTGCGCCGACAGGAATTATCGAAGATTTTACCTGCCCTTTACTGTCCGTGATAGTTACGGTATAAATTCCGCTCCCTAGATTTTTAATTTCGTAAGCGATGCTGCGTTGCGAAATATCCAAACGCACGGAATCCGATTTGATGCCGTTTGTCCAACGTATAACATAACCCGGTTCTCCGTTCTGAATATTCAGAAAAATGGAACCGTCGTTTGTAGTTGAACAAGAGGCATTTTTTGTATTGAATACAAAATTAAGCGGACAATAATCTTTACCGATGGCGTAATCCGGCGATTGTTTGATACACATCGCTTGGTCGGTTACCACCACTGAATAAATTCCTGCGGGAATATTCGGTCTGTCTTGAAATGAGGCACCGTCATTCCATTGATAACGGTAAGGTGGCAATCCATCTTTAACACTTATAAAAATATTGCCATCATTGCCGTTACACGATTCATTTTGTTTCGTTCTTAAAGTGACACTCAAAAGTGTACTTGCGCCCGGCACGATAATATCTCCGGAAACGAATTTTTGAACACCATCGGAAATACGCACTACATACGTGCCTGCCGGTAGTTGATCCACTTTATCATTAGAACGTCTTATTACCACTGTCGGAAAATCTTTATTATACCATTCAAAAGTATAAGGTGCTGCACCGCCGGTAAACGTCACGGCGATACTGCCGAAAGCGTTGCCGGCACAACCTGCAGGTACAACGGTTGTTGAAACAATATTGATACCTGCAATACTGCCGCCGATAGTAACACTTCTGTTGATTGAACAACCTTTACAATCGGTGACAATAACGCCGTAAGTACCGGGACAAAGACCTGTTTGATCTTTTAACTGCGAAGATGCTTGTGTAAAACCTGCACCCGACCACGAATAACCGTAAGTAGTACAATTGCCACCCGATACGTTTAAAGTAGCAGTACCGGTGCAACCGCCGCTTGCCGCAACGGATGTGTAAGAAAAAGAAATAGAATCAGGTTGTTTGAGCGTATAGCTTGCCGAAGTTGTACAATTGTTTTTGTCCGTTACCACGACGGAGTAATTACCGGGTTTTAAATTATTACCGGTATTTTGTTGCGCATAAACATAACCGCCCGTTCCCGTCCATGAGAACGAATAAGCCGGCGTTCCGCCTGCAACACCGATATTGATACCACCGTTCGTTAAACCGTTACAAGTAATGTCGGTAATGGTTGCCGAAGTAATTCGGAGTGAATCCGGCTCGTTAACGGTAGCTGTAGTTGAAGCACTACATTTGTTCGCATCGCTTACATTTAAAGAATACGTACCACCGGATAATCCGGAAATATTTTGCGCAGCAGACGTAAAACCGTTCGGACCTGTCCATGAAAAAACGTAGGGTGCTGTACCGCCGGAAACAATTTCGGTTACAATTCCGTTGCCACCGTTTTTGCACGTAATATTTGTTACTTGCGGCGTACCGATAGTAATACCGTCGGGTTGTATAACGTTGACTACAACCGGCGCGGAACTGCAACCGGCATTATCAGTAACCAATAATGTATAACCTCCCGCCGCTAAATTTTTAATATCCTTTGTGGAAGCCGTGAAACCATTCGGTCCCGTCCAAGAATAAGTATAAGGTGCTATACCGCCCGTAACATTACTCATGGTAATACTACCGTTACCGGCATTTTTACAAGAAATGTTGGTGACACTTTGTGATGAAACAATTATAGCTGCCGGTTGAGTCAGCGTAACTGCCAATTGTGTAGCGGGACAAGTATTCGCGTCTCTGACATTCAAAGTATAAGTACCTGCCGCTAAATTGGCAATATCTTTTGTTGAAGCCGTAAAACCGTTTGTTCCCGTCCAAGCATAAGTATAAGGCGTTGTGCCGCCGGAAATACTCGTGATGATAGAACCGTTTGCGGCATTGTTACAACTCAAATTTTTTGTGCTTTGCACTGACGAAACCAACAAATCCGGTTGAGTTAACGTCACGGCTAACGGCGCAGCGGCGCAGCCCAAAGCATCGTTAGCGTTCAATGTATAAGTACCCGCAGCTAAATTTGCAATATCTTTTGTTGGAGCCGTAAAACTGTTTGGTCCGGTCCAAGCATAAGTAATCGGCGCAGTTCCGCCGGAAATACTCGTGGTGATAGAGCCGTTTGCAGTGTTATTGCAACTCAAATTTTTTGTTGTTTGCGCTGACGAAACCAATAAATCCGGTTGAGTTAAGGTTACGACTAAAGGCGCAGCAACGCAACCCGAAGCATCGTTTACGTTCAATGTATAAGTACCCGCCGCTAAGTTGGCAATATCTTTTGTTGAAGCCGTAAAACCGTTTGTTCCCGTCCAAGCATAAGTAAACGGCGCAGTGCCGCCGTTTATTTTTGTGGTAATGGAACCGTTCGTACCGGCATTGCAACTGATATTCGTTGCGGTTTGGGTACTTCCCGAAGCCGCGTTTACCGTTGATACGGTAATGGCACCGGAATTAATACTGCAATTATTGGCATCATTGACAAGCACCGAATAAGCACCGGCAGCTAAACTGCTAATATTTTGCGTCGTAGCCGTAAAGCCGTTCGGTCCCGTCCAAGCATATTTAAGCGGTGCCGCACCGCCTGTCGGCGAAATAGTGATGGAGCCGTTCGCGTTGGCACAAGCCGAATTTTTTACGGTAGGTGTACCGATGGCTAATGTAGAACTCGTATTACCGACAACTACATTTGTCTGAACCATGAAACAACCGTTGAAATCTTTTGCCGTAAAATTAAAAGTACCCGCCGCTACACCCGTTAAATTAAGTGTACTTTGAGTGATATTATTTCCACCCGCCCATGAATAACTGTAAGGCGACGTACCACCCGTAACAGAAGCCACCGTCGCGCCACCGTTCGATTGGTTACAATTCGCATTCGTAACGCTGATAGCACCGATTACGACAGATGTTGCCGGTTCGGTAACGGTATAATTGGTTGTAAAAGCGCAATTTTTCGCGTCGGTAACGATTAGTGCATAATTACCTGCCGCTAATCCATTTATATTTTGCGCCGTGCTTGTAAAAGATGATGGTCCCGTCCAAGAAAAAGAATATGGCGATGTACCACCGGAGGGTGCGGTCATTATCATACCCGTATTACCGCCTTTACAATTTACATTCGTAATTGTCGGCGTAGCCGCAATTGCCGGTGCCGATGTAATCGTAAATTGAGTGGGCGTAATAGCGCAAAGTTTAGTATCGTAAATTGTGACGGTATAATTACCGGCTCCTTTATTACTGATATTTTGTGTTGTTTCGCCGCTACTCCAAGCAAAAGTATATGGTGCAACGCCACCCGTTACTACCAAACTGATACCGCCGTTCGGCGTATTGCCGCAACTCGAATTTGTAACGGTACCTACCGGTGAAATAACGGTCGGTTGTGTCAATGTAAAATTATCCGTTTTAGTTGCACTGCCGCTTGTTATGGTCACATTATAAACACCTGCACTCAAAGTGCTGATGTTTTGAAGTGTGGACGTAAAGCCGTTCGGTCCCGTCCATGAGTAAGTATAAGTACCTGTACCACCGGAAACAGTAAGCGCAATGTTACCGTCTCCGCCGCCGTTACACGTAATATTTTTCAAAACCGAAGTTTCATTGATGGCAGGCGCCGCACTATTTACCTTCATATTAGTCGGGGGGGGAAATGTTGCACCCTGGACTTTTACTACGTTGTTATTGGCATCAATAGCTAATACCGAAAATTTAAGCGGTGTACCGTTGAAAGTAATGGCACTACCGGGAATTGCGATCAGTTTAAAACAAGTTTCATATAGTATACTGCCATCCGGAATTGAAACCCCGTTTCCGTTGCCTGTCTGCCATAAAAAACCCAGAGAACCGGAAGTTAAATTGGAAAAATAATTTCCCGGAGAACTCAATGTTGCGGGTGCAACCAAAGATTCGATACCAAGCGCGGCAACTTTGGTTGAAGCTCTGACAAAACTTATTTTAGTAGAATCCCAGTGCATGGACCAATTGATGTTGGCGAGACTGTTGAAATTTTTCGCGCTTACTGTCATACAAACTGTATCGCCGATATTTCCGGAACCACCTAATGACGTAAAAGTAACTACGGGCGTTGCAACTCCACCACCACTGATAGTGACGGTACCGTTTTGTGCCGTGAGTCCGACACTCGATTTACCACCCGTATTGTTGCGCACAACACTTGAATTAGCGGTAAGCGTTTGTACGGTGGTTGACGTACTGCCATTGCCGATGGCAGTAAAACATGCTTGATACAATTTGTCGTTGTCGCTGAGTGTTAGGCCAATGGCACTTGAAAAATTAAAATTGAAAGTGCCGTTACCGGATTGTGCGGTTGTAAAATTTGCCGCTGTGATACCTAACGTCTGATTAAAAGCCGAAACTGAGTCAAAACGCAAGACGGTTGCATCCCATTGCATATCCCATTTCGCGGAAAGAATATTCGTAAAAGTTTTAATCGTTACGTCCTCACAGGCTTTTTGTCCGCTCGCTACACTTTGACTGTTTGTTATTACCGTTATCGGCGTGCTGTTCGCATCAGGCGGAATGCCCAAAAAACTGAATTGCGGTTTTACCGGTGCTTGAACGCCATTTGCATCTTGCTGAATCACCTCAACGGAGGTACAAGTATTACCCAATTTCAACCAAAAATTAACCGAAGCAGCTTGCGCTACAAAAATTAATTGAAAAATAGATTGGCCGTCTGTTACATCCGTCGGTTTTGCACCTGAAGCATTCCAGATAATAATCGCACAATTGGTTTTTCCTGTCGGTATATTAGCCAAAAGGTTGGGTGCATCAGGAATGTTTTTTTGGTCTATTCTTATAAACTTCAGCAAAGTCGCATCCCAATCAGCAGAAAATTGAAAATCAATGATTTGCTTGAAATTTGTTACGACGAAATTAATCCGCACCGTATCGCCTACATTCGGCGAAACGGTATTAGGTGATGCCGCAAACGTTACGGTTTGCGACTGGGCTAAAACTGAAAAAAACAAGCCCATCAAAAGCGGAACGAGGCGTGTAAATAATCGTTTAGTCATAAAAGTTAAAGGTTTTTGGAAATGAATAAAAAATTTATAGTAACACAGGATAAAGACGTTGGACGTTGGACGTTGGACGTTTGGACTTTGGACATTAAAAAATCGACAATTATTGTCCGACGTCCAAAGTCCAAAGTCCAAACGTCATTCTTTCAGTATTTTTTTTATAAAACAATTATTATCTTGACAAGCACGCAAAAAATATAAGCCGGTCGGCTCGCCTTCCAACAAGATATTTTGCTTTTCATAACCCGTTATAACGTGTTTTTCTTCCGAAAAAATTTTCTCACCCGCAACACTGAAAATTTCCAGACGCAAAGTACCGGCACTGCCAATATAATAAGGTATTGTGAGGAGGCTCGAAAAAGGATTCGGATAAATCGGAAAGAGTTTGAAATTATCGTCACCGGATAAATCGTTTATACCGGAAGTTTTCATTACCGTAACTTGCCCGTCAATATGCTTCACAGTTAATCTATTTAAAGACGGATTAACGGCTTTATACTGCACCGGTGAATCCACGACAGCAACAATGCTTTTGGCATTCACTACGGCAGTTTTAAAAATAAGCCGAAAAAGTTTTATTGAATCAAGCGTGGTGAAAAAAGGTTTATTGGGTGTTGCCCAAGCAAAACGGAGAAAACCGTTTGCGGCATCAGAGGCGCCGAAATAATCAAAACCGGAAACAGTAGGAAGTAAAAGACTGTCCGCCGAAACGAATTGCAGAACGGTAGGATCCCAGCGTAAAGTGAATTGCAAAGTACTTAAACTGTCTTTCGTCGTGAGGCGCGTGTATAATACCGCATTATCACCCGCTTTCACTGAAACAGTAGGTAAACTGAGCGTGACTTGCGCCGTGAGTATCGCAACGAAAAAAAAGTAAAAGATGAGCGCGTATAAAGGCTTCATCAGTAATGGTTTTTGGTACCGCCGCTTTATTTTTTTTGAAATAAACCAACGATTATTCTTTAAACTCGGTTGTAAAGCGTTTTATACGCAATACTTATCGTATCGTTACAAAAATCCGGCAAACAAAATACAACAAGTTTAAACGGTAAGCGCAATCAAGGCTTATCGTTTTGCAGAGAAAAAAGAGAATCCAAAACTCGAAAAATTCGGGAACGGAAAAATGCTGATAATTCGGTTTGTGCGTAATATGTATGATGCATGGGACTGTTGTAAATATAAGACGCTACAAAACTATACGAATTTTCGGTATTGTCAAACAATTATCGTAAAAAAAAATGTTAATGGCAGAAAAGACGTTGGATTGTGTAATATTTAATTGACTTGAAGCAAAAGTTACAGGGTACCGGACTATTTGTAGAATATACAATACGAAAATATTTTTAAGGTGCGCTGCACCTTAAAAATGCCAAGAATAATAATTTACCTCTACAAACAGCTCGGTGTTCCGCACTTTTTCCTAAAATCAATCTCTAATTCAAAAATATATTGCCTCATAATCCCGGGTGATAATTGCGCTCCGCATTTTTAAGAACATCGACTTTATAAAACAGAACATCTTTGAACTGACCTTGCGTATACATTTTTCCTTGATCGAAAAAATGTTTGGATTTTTTATCACCGCTTTCACCGCCGGCTAAAAGTGATTTCGCTTTTATTTTGTCGCCGAACTCGACGGCGCAAATAAAACTATTGCCGTTTACCCCGTACCGTTTTTTCGTTCCCTGAAAATAGCGCGCATTATAAGACGGCAACATTCCCCAAGTCGAAGAAGCAAAAGCAACCGGAAAACTCGGTGCGTCGTCATCGTATTTTTGGTCAATCTCATTCGAGGTACGTTGAAACCGGTTTATGTCCCCCCATACGACATTCCATGTACCGAATTTTTTTTCTAAATCTTTTATTGTTTGTATAAACGGCTCAATCAATTCTTCGGGTTTAGCGTGAGTAACAAAGAATTTAGTTTTTTCAACTTGGTCAGCTTCTTCATCGTCAATAATTTTCATTTTCTGTATAGCCGGTAATAATTTTTGTCCCCATTCAATCGCTAAAGTTGTTGCAACGGAAGTTTCTCCGCAATGAAAATCCCAATTTTTTAATACTTGTACAGAAGCATTTAAAGAACTGTCACGAGTAAATTTTTCATTTTGCCTTTGTCTTATCTTCTTAATTTGCTCAACAGCATTTATGAGTGCCGGCACTAAAACTTCAAACGCCGCCAAGTTTCTATCATAACCTGCCGCAATTACTTTATCAAGCGTATAATGCGTTTCCGGTTTCGACAGCACCTTCACGGCATTAATACCTCTGAAATTTTCGCCGTCCGGCGCCATATATTTCGGATAATTTTCTTTTTTCGGACTGTCGCCGTTGTTGCCGGCAACCGTGTACGGAGTTGAATTACAATTTTGCAACCAACCGTTTTTCGGATTATAAACGTGTACCGACTCACTCACCGGATGCAAACCTTTCCATTCTGTTGCCGCAATTGTACCGTCAACGGGTTTCGACCAATTGAAACTCGTGTCGCGTATCGGTAAAAAATTGCCATGCCAATACGCGATATTACCTTCCGCATCCGCGTAAACCGTATTGTTGGACGTGTTAGCCAATAAATCCATTGTTTTTTTATAGTCGGCAAAACTTTTTGATTTGGTGCGCTGCCAACTTTGTATCAAACCCGTCATCGAACGGTTATTGGCTTTCATACTCAAATACTGTCCGTTGCGTTTCGCCATGATGGGTCCGTGAGGCGTATACTGAGCTTTAAAAATTTTTGTTGCGGTTAAATCACCATTTTTATAACGCAAACTTATATTTTTTTGAGTCACCGGTTTTTGCGCGTTGTGATAAAGATACGTTACGGTTTCGTTTTTTTGCGTCAATTTTTCGATGTAGGTATCCGCGATATCCGTATAACTCGAGGTGTGCATCCAACCGCAATGTTCGTTGAAACCTTGATACACGAAAAATTGTCCCCAAGTAACTGCACCGTAAGCATTCAAACCTTCTTCACTGACTATGTGTACTTCCGGACGAAAATAAAAAGTCACGTGCGGATTAATATACAAAATTGCTTTTCCGCTCTCGGTAATACTCGGTGCAAAAGCAAAACCGTTTGAACCCGTGAGTATTTCATCTTGCGCGGGTATTTCTTCCGGCATTTTATTTTTCACAGCACCGAGCGTATCATTTTTTTCGGGTTGAAATAATTTTTTTAAATCTTGAGTGGTGATGTCGGCAGTATTAATTGCACCGATGCTACCATCGGTCCACAACAATTGAAACCAAGGTTCAAAATGCGTGAGCAGTGCCGGTTTTACTTCCGGATGTTTGTAGAGATAAAAATTAATCGCATCGGCGTGCGCATTTAATAGTTTTTTCAACCATTGCGGTGCTTTTTTATAATCGGCAATCGCATCCGTAGAGTCAATTATCATGCGGATGAGTAAATCATCGTAAATGGCGGTTTCACCTTTTATTTCCGCAGTGCGTCCGAGTTTTTCGATGTAGTTCATCTCAACGCGATTAAAATCATCTTCGCATTGCGCATACATTAAACCGAAAACCGCATCGGCATCCGTTTTTCCGTAAATATGCGGAATGCCCCAATTGTCGCGGATAATGGTCACTTGTTGCGCTTGCTTCGTCCAATGTTGCACGTCGGATTGCATTTCAGGCGTTTGCGCAAAAATTGAAAACTGAATCAGCACGCCCGAAAAAATTAAAGTTATCTTTTTCATAAATTATCAGATAAAAAATTCTAAAAACCAGAAATGAAAACAAAAATAGACAAATAATCCTTTACACATAACAATCGCGCCCTTTCAAATAATAATCTTGGCGTATTTTTGCGACGGATATTTAAAATACGATTTATCCGGACTTATTTCAGTAATTTATTGTACTTTATGACCATCAATTATATTTTGTTATTCGCGCTTGTTGTTCTGCTTGCGCTTGCTCAGTTTTTGCGTCGAAAAAAAGAAAAAGCGGAACAACCCGCTATACCTGTATCCGAATTCGATTTTGAGCAACTGTACTATACATCTCCGGATTGGGTGCGCAACGCGGTGATGTATCAACTAAACATCCGGCAATTTACACCCGAAGGAAATTTTGTTGCATTGCTGCCGCACATTCCGAAAATAAAAGATTTGGGTGCAGATATAGTTTGGCTGATGCCGATTTTTCCGATTGCCGAAAAAGAAAAAAAATGCGATGAAGGCGAAACAAATCCCGAAAATTGTTGGGGCAGTCCGTATGCCGCGTCTGATTTTGAAACTATTCATCCGCGATACGGTACCGAACAAGATTTAAAAAATCTTATTACTGCTATTCACGCCAACGGTATGAAAGTGGTTTTGGATTTTATACCCAATCATACCGGTTTCGATTCTGAGTGGATGCGCGAACATCCGGAATGGTTTATTCAGAAAGACGGTGTTGTACAACCCGTCACGAGTAATGAAGGAGAAGTTTGGGGAGATATTGCACAATTAGATTTGTCGAATAAAGAAATGCAAGAAGCATGGATGCAAGTGCATGAGTATTGGATGCGGGAATTTGATTTCGATGGTTTCAGGGAAGATTGTTCGTGGGCGATTCCGACGTATTATTGGGCGGAATTGCGCACACGCTTAGATAAAATAAAGCCTGTTTTTATGCTCGGTGAAGATGAAATACACGGCAAAGAACAATTTCCGGTATGCTTCGAGTGTAACTACGGTTGGGGAACGCATCATTGGTTGAAACAAATCGCGAAAGGTGCATCCGCAACGCTTCTGAATAAACATACCGAAGACATAAAAAAACGTCTCGGCACACTCGGCTGGCAATTGAATTTTACACAAAACCACGACGAAAATACTTGGCACGGTTCGGAAAAAGATTTATTCGGCGACGGAGCGGATTGTTTTACCGCTTTGTGTTTCGTGATAGAAGGCATGCCTTTGATTTACAACGGACAAGAAGTATCGCTCGATAAACGCCTGTCTTTTTTCGGTAAAGATGAAATTGATTGGAACGGTATATCGCGCCGCGAATTTTTTAGAAATTTATGCGATTTAAAACACAACACGCCGGCACTTTGGAACGGGCTGAGTGGCGGAGAACTGGTCGGCATTAATAATACCGACAACGAAAAGGTGTATAGTTTTCGCCGCACCAAAGGTGATTCAAAGGTAATTTGTGTTTTTAATTTATCGGATACGCCGGTAAAAACTTCTCTTATCGGCGAAAGTTTCAAAGGAAATTATACAGAGTATTTTTCTAAAGAGGTGCATGTGATTGATGACAAGGTTGTTTTTGCGTTAGAGCCGTATCAGTATCGAATTTATATTCTTGCCTGAATCAGGTTGAGAGAATTTAAGGATACACGGGACCGAAAGTCATCCTAAACATCGGAATAAGCTGTAATTTAAATAAAAATCCAAAACTACACTCAACCTTATCAATCAAACAAAAAAATAACAGTTGTTAAGGTTAATTTTGATACGCACGAAAGAGAAATAACCGGTTGGTCGGAAGGAGTTTTTGAGAATCCGGCTTGCCGTGTTCGGGGAACAGAAAACGGCGGAGTTGATTTATCAACCCCGCCGTTTTTTTGCCCTATTTAAACCTCATTTAGTCCGTCGATCATTCTTGAATTATCATTTTTTTGGTTGCGGTATTATCCCGAGTTTCCAAACGATAAAAGAACACGCCCTCAGCATTCAGTTCCGATTTCGTGATGTTGATTTCATTGTATCCCGATGTGCCGTTGATATTTTTTACCATTATCACTTGACCGGCAATATTGAATATCGTCAATCTCGCCGTTTGTTCGCCCGGTAAATTGAATCCGATGAGGGTTGAATTTTCCGCGGGGTTCGGTATGTTTTGATACAAAGCAAATTCGCCGACTGCTGCCGAGTTTATATTTATACCCGTGTTTGACACGCTTGTGGTAGTGACAAAAAAACTGCACGACGATTTGTTGCCGCACGCATCGGTGGCGTTGTATACTTCATGAATTTTGGCATTGGGTTCGAAAGGATAGCCGCTGTAATAACCGGATGTGCGCGTTACGTTGAGACCGGACGGATTACAGAAACCGTCAACGGCTCTAAACATAATGGTTTCATTCCAAGTGACGACAGTGCCGTAAGTATTCGTTGAAACAACCGTAATATCGGCGGGACACTTTACCGAAATGGCAGTTGAAGTATAATCACCGCGACATTTGCAATCACTGCGCACACGGTCGTTTACGGTATTCGGATCGCCGTCATCGCATGATGCGCCGAAATTCTTGTGTATTTGCGGACAGTTGTTTTGGAAATCCGCATCGGAATGTATAAAATCCGAGAAGCGCATACAACCCAACGAATTCGTTACGCGCACTTTGTAATCGCCGTAAGTTTGGATGAAATATATTCGGCTCGTTGCCCCCGGTATCACCGACTCTCCGATATACCATTGATATTTCACGCCGTCGGAAGCGATCAGGAAATTACCGTCCTTAATGATTGTCGGTTTGGGCATATCGCGTACATGAATAATTTGAGTCGCGGTCGAAGTGTTGCCGCAAGCGTCAGCCGCAGTCCATGTGCGCGTAATCGTAAAGGAATAGTCAATCGGATTCGGATTAATGTTCGGTGTTGTCACGTCAACGTAAGTCAGATTCACCGTTCCGCAAATATCGGTCGCAACGGCTTGAGCGAAAACGGGCGCGGTCTGACAATCCACCGTGCTTTCTTTCGGAAGCGGTGCAATCGTCGGCGGTACATTGTCGATAACGGTTATCGTCTGACTCGTTGTCGCCGTTTTGCCGCAACCATCGGTAGCGGACCAAGTCCGTATAACGCTGTAACTACCGGAACATAATCCCGTAGTTTTTACATCCAAAAACGTCGTTGTAAGAACCATATTGTTAACATCTTTGGCAGTCGGTGCGGCGGCGAAGCTCGGTGTTGCCGGGCAATTAATTATACTCGGTGCCGGCAATGCGGAAAAAGTCGGTGCTGCAAAATTCGGTGTGACAACTGTCGCTTTTAACTGAGGTGAAACACAACCGCCGTTACCCGTACTTTTTACGGTGATTGAATAATTGCCCGATGACAATCCCGATTTCGAATTTCCGCTTTGATAAGTCGCTCCGCCGTCAAAACTGTACGTTACGCCGGAAGAAGGCGATGTTACCGTAATCGTTCCCGTAGATGTGACGCAGTCCGGTTGAGTAACAGTTACAACAGGTGTGGACGGAACTGTAAATGCCGCATTAACGGTTGCAGACACGGATGCGGAAACGCAACTGCCGGTACCCGTACTTTTTACGGTAATTGAATAATTACCCGATGACAATCCCGGTTTCGAATTTCCGCTTTGATAAGTCGATCCGCCGTCAAAACTGTACGTTACGCCGGAAGAAGGCGATGTTACCGTAATGGTTCCCGTCGGTGTAACGCAGTCCGGTTGAGTAACGTTTACATTCGGAGCGGACGGTACAATAACCGTATTAACGGTTGCAGATACGGATGCGGAAACGCAACCGCCGTTACCCGTACTTTTTACGGTAATTGAATAATTGCCCGA
>JBBRQS010000039.1:0-17631 GCA_038226035.1 Chitinophagales bacterium
CTGTTTTTCGCTCTCCTCTAATGTCGTACTGGGAATTGTTTTTTTCCGGTGCGTGGGTTTTTTTAATTTTTTTTTTCGCAAACGCCAAAAAAAAATTAAAAAAACAGCGACTCTCCGTTGGCTTCTACCGGCAGGGCAAATTTTGCGAGTCAAAAACAGCCCGCAAATAATGCATCGGGCAAAATTGATGAAGAACCTGAATAGTTTTACGAAAACTTACTCTGATATTTATTTCGCAACCGTGAATGGATACCGGTAACTTTGGTTTTTATAAATGATGCTCAAAATATAAAACCCTTGTTTCAAATCCACGTCTACAGGAGAAATTGTTTTTACGGAAGTCTGTACGGCAGCTATTTTTTCGCGGTACACTTCTTGTCCGAGCAAATTACTGATAACCAACTCTATGGCTTGTTTTTCAAAAGATTTCAGTTGCACGTTCACTTCGCCGCTCGTCGGATTCGGGTATACAAACACGCCTTTATAACTTACCGGACGTACATTTTGTGTATCGGAAATGCGTATACTCCCGTCGCCCATTTGCAAAACGATTCGGTAATAAACAGTACCGTCGGTTTGCGTAAAATCTTCAAAAGCATAAGCATTTAAAGTGCGCGCCGGATTAGTGTATAGCGCGGTTTTCACGGTTTCAAAATTCGTACCGTCGTAGGATCGTTGTAAAAAAGCTGTACAGTCCGTTACATCGATATTCGTTATCCATTGCAAATCGATTTTTCCGTTCGCCGGGTGCGCTTCCAAAGCAGTCACATTCGACCCGTCACCACCGTTAAATGGTGATGCAATTGTTAAATTAAATCCGCACGTATTTTTATTCGCACAGTTATCTACGGCACTGTAAGTGATTTTATAAGTGCCGATATTCACCGCCGAATTATTCGCAGGACCGGCAACTTGCGCAATATTTACAGCGCCAACCGTTGAAGTGCCGCCCCCGCAATCTACTTCCATAATATACTGAAATTCAACGGATGGATTTACGTTCATCCATTTACCGCCAGACCAACCCAACATACACACATAATATTCGGTATTGGTTTTGTAAGTCGGAAAGCCGATTTCCCACGCCAAATAAGCGGCAGTTTCTCCCGTCACCCAATGAAAGGCTCCATCCGGTTTGTTTGAAAAACCTATAAAATAAGCTTCATCGCGGTTCAATAGTTTACTGTAAATAAAATCATTTTCATCTTTTCCGGTGATAACTGTCAAATATCCGCCTTTACTTTTACAAGTAACGTTGGCGGCTTCCCAATTTTTTTTATCCGTTGAGACATAATATTGACTGTTACCGAATTTTCCTAAACTTTTAAATCCCGAAATATCCATCGTCACACAATTTTGAACGACGGTGCCGATTGCACAACTTGTAGTAGCTACAGGATTATTCCATAGCACATTTGACGAATTGAGTGTGGGTGAGGAGGTATAAACGGTAATATCTTTAGGGCAAGTTAAAACAATCGGATTGGTAATTACGATAGAATCACCTTGACAAATACAACCCGAGCGCACCCGATCATTTACGGTATTCGGATTTCCGTCATCGCAAGCATCACCGATATTTTTCTGTAAAGCAGGGCAATCATACACCGGCGCGATAATGACGCTGGCGCTCGCCGAAACAGCTTTACAACCATAATTATTTGCCGTTTCTACATAATAATTTCCGGAAGTTGTGGCAGTGTAAGAAATCGAATTAGTGCCTAAAATCGCCGTTCCTGATTGATACCATCGATAAGAATTAGCAAGCGTAGAAGTGAGTATGTTGCCGCTTTGAGAAATTACCGGCACTGTTGCCGGTTGATAAACGGTATTGGTAATAATAATGCTATCGCAACCCGAAATATTTTTTAAAGTCACCGAATTTACACCGGCACCGGAAGCGTTACAGGTATTCAGACTTATCCGAATCGTATCATTGGTACAAACCGGTGTTGCTGCACCGCCGACCTTTACGGTGACATAATTTGCCATCGTAACAAATTTTCCTTCCGTAGCAATTAAATAATCATTCACGGCTGAAAAACGTAAAATATAAGTTCCGGCTGCAGAAAAAGTTGCTTTAGTGGTATGATTAAAAGGTTGAGCAAAATTTACAGTTCCGGAACCGCTTACTTTATCCCAACGCACAGCAGACGATGCATCGGCAGTATCGTTGAGCGAGACAGTTCCGGCAAGTGTTGCCGAACTACCCGAAACTTGTTGGTCGTTGCCGGCACTGATAATAAAACTCGGTATATTGTTAATCGGATTAACGAAACCGCGCAAATATTTTTTGAAAAAAGCAAAACGCCCTTGCCAATATTCTATCCAAGGCGTATCGTGTCCGTTGTCGCGTTTATTGAATATAATCGTAGAACCTTGATGCGCCATTAAAGCATCGTATTGTGTGGCAATAAAAGTCACTTCATCTTTATAACCGAAATCCGCTTGAATCGGACCTTTATAACGTTGAGCGAAATAAGCGGCATCGTGATATTTTGCGGCATTAATTATGGCAGCCGTATCCGCTTGTCCGTTAAGTTGAAGATTATACGCTTGTTCGGCGTAATACGGAAAACCGGAAGCGCGATGATACCGCCGTCCTGTATGTTCGCAACCCGCCGGAACACTCAACGCGAGTGCTTTTATTTGCGTACTTAATCCGGCAACGGACAATGCCAATCCACCGCCCTGACTGATACCGGTAATACCGATATCCCCGTTAAAATCCGTGCGATTGTTCAAATAATCCACACAACGCAAAGCCGCCAAAATCATCAGACGGTTGTAATATTTTGCCGGATCGGTAATGTCATTGGGTTTGTAAGCATTCGAGTCGATTGTGTTAATCGGTGCGTTATGAACAGTAATAGTTAAACTGATAGCTTTACCTTGCGTCGATAAACCGTAATTGGTTAATTCTTCCAACTGAGCCGGAGATGTACCGAACGGCGGCAATGTAATGATTGCCGGAAAAGGTCCCGTTCCGCTCGGAATGGTAACGTATCCGTACACGCGACGACCGTCAACGGTTGCCATAGAAATTGAAAAGCTTTGCGAACCATCACCTTGCGTTGCAATAGGCACGAGTTGGGCATCTATCGGTACACGCGATAATTGTATTTTTTGATTTTGCCAGAAAGCATCGAAATCGACGGGTTCTTTTTCGAGAGGAACGATGTTGAACGGATCAAACAAAGCTGTTGCAATATCGGTACCGACATTACTTTGTACTTTGCAATAGACCGCACCGGGTTGCGCGGCAGAATAAGGAATATCGGTGGTGCCACCATTTAAAGTAATATTACCGGTTTGAAAAATAGATTTATCATCCCGACTGTTGTAATACAAACTGTATTGCGCCTTACCCGAACCGCCTGTAACGCGGAACGACATATTTTCACCGACCGAAAAAAGAGGTTTATCTTTATTGGTACCGACTTTTATTTGAGCCGACAACGAAAAATATAAAAATAAAAGTAAAACAGCAAAAAGACTGCTTTTAGTGTTTAATTGCGTCATATTCAAGGGAATGTTTGTTAAATGTAAATAGGAACAATGTATGTTTTTCTCAAGAGATAAGTTTTACACTTCAAAGTTAATCTCTTTTAAATCATTTGTCGGAAAATATTTAATATTTTATAAAAAAAACGGTATTGATTTTTATTGAATAAAAAAATTTCAGAAAAATTTACCTTAAATCAATATTTAAAGATGTACCAAACGATTTTAAACCTTCAAAAACTTGAAATTTTTTTCTTTTAAAATTTTTTCCGTTGCCTCAGCATCGTTACTGAAACACAACAAAAAACCGCCGCCGCCTGCCCCGCACAATTTTATTTTAAAATGCCGCGACGATAAACCTTCCAACCAAACAGCCTTAAAACCGTCGGGAATAAACGCGCTTAAAAACCGGAATTGAAACCAACTTATTCGGTGCAAGGCTTCAAATGAATTTTCTTTTTTGCCCTCCAAAAAAAAAGTAACTGCTGCATCCGTTTCCGGTATCAGCGTGTTGTCGACGTGTTCTCTGAAATACACATCATTATATTTTTCCGTAAATATACTTACGAAAGTTTCTGTTCTGCGGATTATGTGCGTATCAATCAGAAATACGGAAAGCGGTGAAACAATTACTTTTTCTTGAATTTCCATTGAACCGCCGCGCCGAATATGAACGGGTTTTTTCAGAAAACTGACTAAAGGATCGAAACCGGAACTCGTACCGTGAAAAAAACTTTCCATAATACCTAATTCTTTTTTCAGAACGGTCATGTCTCGTTCTTTTTTCAGAACATAATTATCGTACAAAGCGGCAATCAGCGCGCCGCTACTGCCGGCACCGTAACCTTCCGGCACATCGGACTCAAACCAAAAATCAAGTTCAAAAACATCGCGTTTCAGGGCAGCGATATTTAAAGTCAGTCTTTTTTCGGAGATTATTTCTTCTAAATAACGCACCAAAGCGTGTAATCGTGCGGCGGCGATGTCGTTTTTTTCGCGTCGCCAATTGCCTCCCAACTTCCAAAGCGGTATTGCCAACGCTTCCGAACCTTTTAGTACCGTATGTTCACCGAAAAGAAGTATTTTTGCAGGATAATTCACGGAATTATTTTTTTACTGTTTTTGCACATAACGGTTCAATTGAAGCGCATGGGCATAATTTCGGACAAATATAAAATGAATACGCTTAATTGCAGTTAAAGTATTTTGATTAAAGTAATCGGGATAACCCGAGCCGCACATTTTTCTTTCCCGATTGTTAATTTATTATTAATTTCGCGGCTCCATGTTTTAAACGGAAAAAATTGAATATAATATCTGAGCAAAAAAAACCGGTTGGAGTAATCGGTGCCGGAAGTTTCGGCGTGGCAATGGCAAAACTGCTGCAAGAAAATACGGAAGTAATTCTTTTTTCGCGTAAACCGGAAACGGTGGAAAGCATAAATAAAACACGCCGGCATTATGAAACGGATTTTACCGGGCGCGTGCGTGCCACGAATAATATCGCGGATATCTGCGGAAATTGCCGGTTAATTATGCCGATGTTGCCCTCGGCTAATTTCCGCACCACTATGCAAATGTTTTCACCGTTTTTAACGCCATCGCACATCATTATTCATGGAACAAAAGGCTTGGATTTGGTCGGTTTAACGGAGTCTGAATTGGTATCCGGCGTGGTGTGTTCGCGTGCCAACGTGCGCACAATGAGCGAAGTGGTGATGGAAGAAACGCCCGTGATTCGAGTCGGTTGTTTATCCGGACCGAATTTGGCACGAGAAATTCTGGATGGTCAACCGGCTGCTACGCTCATTGCAAGTCGTTTTAAAGAAGTGGTCGAAATCGGAAAAAAAGCCTTGAACTCAAAATATTTTCACGTTTTCGGTTCACAGGAAATTTTGGGTGCCGAATTTGCCGGTGCTTTAAAAAACATTATCGCACTCGGATCAGGTATTTTGGGCGGAAAAGGTTTGGGTAGGAATTTGCAAGCTATGCTCATCACGCGCGGACTTAAAGAAATGATTGCCATAGGTACGTGCATGGGTGCCACGAATAATGCTTTTTTAGGTACTGCCGGCATCGGCGATTTAATTGCCACTGCCACCGGTACCAGCAGTCGAAATTATCAATTCGGTATGCGATTAGCGAAAGGCGAAAAACCGGCGGAAATTATTGCTTCCATGCTCGAAGTTGCAGAAGGTGTGCGCACGTTGCGCATCGCTTACCGCATCAGTCGCACGTATCGTTTGCACGTACCGATTATAGATATGTTGTATTTAGTTATTTTTGAAAATTTCAGCATTGATAAATCAATACGGTATCTCATCGAATATCCTTATGATGTGGATGTGGATTTTGTGTAAAAAACTTTTCGGATTTACGATTTTGGATGTCAGAGAGAAAAAATGCTGACTGCCGACTGCCGAATTATTTTACGACGTGGATCCAGTATTAAAATAAAATAAATTAACGTGAGTTCAGAGATTTTGAAAAATGAAGTACACGCTTATACTTAAAGTTGAATTATGCTGACACGCCATTGGATAGGTAAAGATAAAGTTATTAACAAAGCACACAATGAAATAATATCGTAACTGATGTTGTGCGTAAAGATACAGCATACCAAAATATTTGTAGAAAAAATTGGACGAACGAGTTTATTTGAGGTGCAGCAGACCGAGCTATTTGTTACGCGCAACATATAGTTCGATGCACTGAACCTCAAAAAATTTTATGTTTGATTTTCTGTACTATTTCTTTCGCCCTTTCAGGGCTTAGGTAAACAACATTGCGCTAACGCGTTTTCAACTTATCTTTTAACCTGAAACCCGCGTTTCACATTCAATTGCTAACGCAGTTGGTTTATGAAATCTCCGAACTCACGTTACCCTACTTTCTTTTGTTTCAACATAAAAGAAATTTCGATAAGCGAGCCTGAACACTTGTGCCACCAAATACTTATCATAAAATACTATTTGACCATTCCGGTTATATCTTCTTAACTTTGCAAATCTTTAATTCCGAAATTAAAACTTTATACACAAATGAGCAACTTATTTATTTTCGGGAAAGAAATTATTGACGAAAACGCTGTTCTGCAAATTCAACGCTGCGTTTCCGAAAACGATTTAGGCGTACTTACTGCTGATGCACATTATGGCTATGGTCATCCGATTGGCGGAGCGGTAGCTTACAAAAATAAAATATCGCTCTCAGGTGTGGGTTTCGATATCGGTTGCGGCAACAAAGCCGTACGTACCAATATTAAAGCCGACGATATTAAAGTGGCGCAAGTGATGGATAAAATTTTCAAGTGGATCGGTTTCGGTGTGGGTCGCCCGAACAACGATAAAGTCGAACACGAAGTCATAGAAAAAATTTTAAAAGCTGATTTTCTTCCGCAACGAAAAATGGCGCAATTGGCGCAATCGCAAATCGGTACGGTCGGTTCAGGCAATCATTACGTGGATTTATTTCGCGACGACGCAGGTTGGCTATGGATTGGTGTTCATTTCGGTTCACGCGGTTTCGGACATAAAACGGCGATGGGTTTTTTAGCTTTGTCACAAGGTTTAAAGTTCGACGAAAGAGGTAAAGAAGGCGGTATGGACGATCCACCGATTTTATTCGATACGGATTCCGAAATCGGACAAGATTATATCGCCGCTATGTCACTCGCAGGTGAATATGCGTATGCCGGACGAGATACTGTAATAAATAAAGTTTTGCAAATCGTGGGCGGTAAAAGCACTTATGAAGTACACAACCACCACAATTTTGCTTGGCAAGAAGAACATTTCGGCGAAAAATACTGGGTGGTGCGCAAAGGTTGTACGCCTGCATTTCCGGGTCAGCAAGGTTTTATCGGTGCTAACATGGCGGATACTTCCGTGATAGTTGAAGGCATTGATTCCGAAACATCAAAACAAGGTTTGTATTCTACCGTTCATGGTGCCGGTCGCGTGATGTCGCGTCGTAAGGCTGCCGGAAAAATAAAATACTTACGCGATGAATATGGTCATAAACGACCGACCATTATTTCTAAAGGTAAAGTGGATTTTGATGCGGTGAAACAACAAATGAAAGCGCACCAAATTGAATTGCGCGGTGCCGGTGCAGATGAAGCACCGGAATGTTACAAAAAATTGAAAGAAGTTTTGAAGTATCAGGGTGATACGATTAAAGTACTTTTCAATTTACACCCGATTGGTGTCGCTATGGCGGGTGAAGACGTTTTGGATCCTTATAAAGACTGAACACGATTTTCAAGATTTAAAAGATTTTCACGATTGCGGATACAAAAAATATCTTGCGAATTAATTTTTTTTTTTTTATTATTACAGAGGTGTGAACAAAAACTGTTTAAGCGGAGCGAGTTTTTTTGTTCTTGAATTTTTCTTTGTTACTTTCTTTTTTTCAAGAAAAAAGAAAGTAAATATAATACAGGGGTCACAGACGACCGTAACAACAAATTACAAGAATATGCCGGCGGTTTTGAAATATAAAAATCTTTGGCAAAACGTTTTTTTAAACAATCCTGCGCGCCGGTGAGACACTGGATAATAGTCGGCGATGTACTCCCGATTTCACCTCAAAATATAGAATAACCTAATTCCGCAATGCTCCGTATATTTGTACGGAAAATATAATTCGATGTGGTGTAGGAAAATCACTTTTCGTAAATCCAAAATCCAAAATCGTCCCATGTCTCAAACGACTTCTCATATACTCATGGTGCGTCCGGCACATTTCGGTTTCAATGAAGAAACAGCGCAAAGTAATGCGTTTCAACAACGCGATACGGCGTTGTCGGTTGCGGACATTCAAATACAAGCGAAAAAAGAATTTGATAATTTCGTAAAAAAACTGCGCAACAAAGGTATTCAGGTCGTTGTGGCGAACGATTCCGATAAGCCCGTAAAAACAGATGCGGTATTTCCGAATAATTGGATAACTTTACACGACGACGGCACGCTTATTTTATATCCTATGAACGCGCCGTCGCGCCGTGCCGAACGCGATGCGGAAATTATCGATTTACTCGAAAAAAAATTTGAGGTGAAGCAAAAAATTCATTTCGAACATTATGAACAAGTCGGAAAATATTTGGAAGGCACAGGCAGTATGATTTTAGACCGCATGCATAAAATGACATATGCCTGCATCAGTCCGCGCACGGATATAGATTTGCTCGACGCGTTCTGCTCGGCGATGCACTTCGAACGCTCGGCTTTTACGGCAGTTGACGCGAACGGAAAAGATATTTATCATACGAACGTGATGATGGCACTGGCGGAAACTTTTGTCGTTATTTGTTTAGATGCCGTCGTCAAACCGGAAGAACGCGCGGCTTTAGTAAAACAATTTGAAAATACGGGAAAAGAAATCGTTGAAATTTCTTTTGCGCAAATGAATCGTTTCGCCGGAAATATGCTGCAAGTGCGCAATAATGCGGATCAAACCTTTTTGGTCATGTCCGCGCAAGCCTATCAATCGCTGAATAAAACACAAATCGCACAAATAGAACGACACACGCAAATATTATATGCCGACATAGGTACGATAGAAAAATTCGGTGGCGGTTCGGCGCGTTGTATGATGGCGGAAATTTTTTTACCGTGTAAGCGATGAAAATCTTCAACCCAAATTACATTAAGGCAAAATAATTAGGATTGAAGATTTTCAACTCCTAAAAAACATAAACGATAACTCAATTTTATGAAAATAATTACACGAACAACCGCACTGTTTATTTTTTGCCTATTCGCTTCAGCCGCTTGTAAACAAGAAAAAAAAGCACCTGAAATTATTATCACTGACGCGCTTCAACTCATTGATCCGAAACATAATTTATCGCCGGACGAACGTTTCGGTGAACTGTTCAAGCAAGTGCAATTGGATAGTTTTTTTCCGGATTCGAAAACTTTTGCGGACTGTTTGCCTAAAATGCCGACCGATACTATCATGGCGGCTTATGACGCGCAGAAAAAAACAACGGGGTTTAATTTACAAAACTTCGTATCGCAATATTTTTATTTGCCCCCTACCGATTCATCTCATCAAAATATGGGTGTAGACGTCGGCAATGTTTCCATACTTACGCACATCAATTTACTCTGGAGCAAATTGCAACGCCCGGCGGATACCCTTAATTTGGGTTCACTCATTCCGTTGCCGCATCCGTATATTGTTCCGGGCGGCAGATTCAGAGAAGTGTATTATTGGGACAGTTATTTTTCGATGCTCGGTCTCGCCGTTGCCGGCAAAACGGAAACTATGGAAAATATCATAGATAATTTCGCTTTCTTGATTGATACACGCGGATTTATTCCGAACGGTAATCGCAGTTATTATTTATCGCGCTCACAACCGCCTTTTTTTGCGTGCATGGTGCAATTACTCGCCGTACAAAAAGGTGATGAAGTGTACGTAAAATATCTTCCCGAACTCGAAAAAGAATATAAATTTTGGATGGACGGAGCGCGCGACTCGACTCAGAGAAATTTTTATACCAAAAATCACGTTATAGAAGTGGATGGCAATATTTTGAACCGTTACTATGATGCCAAAGATACGCCACGTCCCGAAGGTTACAGAGAAGACGTAAAAACAGCGAAAAAAAGTATTAATTCAGAAAAAGATACTTACCGACACCTGCGTTCCGGTGCCGAATCCGGCTGGGATTTTTCGAGCCGTTGGTTTGACGACGGAAAAAATATCGGCACCATTCGCACTACGCACATCATGCCCGTTGATTTAAACGCGCTGCTTTATAATTTGGAAGGCGCGATAATGAAAGGTAAAATCATTTTGAAAAAATTCGATGAAGCCAATACGCTTGAAAAGAAAATGTCAGGCAGAAGAGAAGCCTTGCGCCGGTATTGTTGGAACAGTTCAAAAGGATTCTATTTTGATTTTGATGTGTATAAATACCGGCAATCGGAAGTGTATTCATTGGCAGCTATGTATCCTTTGTTTTTCAAAATGACAACAAAACGCGAAGCCGATATGGTAGCGATGACTATTGAAAAAATGTTTTTGCGTCCGGGCGGTGTAGTCACTACGCTCACAAATACCGGTCAACAATGGGATGCACCCAACGGTTGGGCACCTTTGCAATGGATAACGATTCAAGGTTTGCGCAATTATGGACACGACAGTTTAGCCAACGTCATAAAAACACGTTGGATAGACGTGAACGAGCGCGTGTACAAAGCTACCGGCAAAATGATGGAAAAATACAACGTGGAAGATATGTCATTACAGTCCGGCGGCGGCGAATATCCGTCGCAAGACGGTTTCGGTTGGACGAACGGCGTTTTACAAAAATTGCTATCCGAAAAATAAATCCCTAACTTTGCAGTAAAAACGGGAAAATTAATTTTTGGTAACTACATAGTAATAATCAAATATCGCCATTCCATAAATTTCTACCGACAGGGCGAATTTTCGTGAAGCACAAACAGCCCGGAAATAAAACATCAGGCAAAATCGTTAGAAGAACCGGAATAGTTAGTAAATCATGTTACGCACAGCCTCATAAATAATGCTTGTTGCGTGTGCTAAAGTATATTTGACTGCCCCTACTCCGGAGCGGATGAAAACAGAGTGCCGAATGCCGTGCAGTTTGCGGATAAAAACGACTTTTATTGCAAAAAATCACAAACACCGGTAGAGTTATGTTGATTGAGCGGGTTTATTTATTTTTTCGGCAAGCCGAAAAAATAAATAAACCCGCTCAATCAACCCCCTTTTTTCACCCGCTCCGGAGGAGCGGCAGTCAAATCTACTCCGGCACGAACGGATAGTTTCTCTGCAGACTAAACGAGGTCGTACATAACATCAGTTAGTAATTTTGTTTAAAAAATAATCATTAAATATACAGTAATGAAACTTTCGTTAAGCGCGTTTGTTTTAATGTTTTTTTGTGGCGTGTTTTATTTTTCGGCTTGCAGTAAGGGTGTCGGTTGTCCGACAAAATCATTTACCACTTCCATGAAAACAAAAAATCACGGCAAATCCAATTTGTTTGCACCCGACATGCGCAAACGTGCCGGAAATTAGTGGCAACTGATTAGTTAAGCTCAAATACTGACAATTTTCTCTTGCCACTTACCGGTTGCCATCAACTACTAATTATGTTTTTAGAAGCATTAAAATCTAAAATTCACCGCGCCGTTGTTACGGAAGCAGACTTGAATTATGCCGGCAGCATAACAATAGACGAAGATTTATTGGAAGCCGCGCATATTCACGTACACGAAAAAGTATTTATCGTCAACAACAACAACGGTGCGCGTTTTGAAACTTATGCCATAAAAGGCGCGCGAGGTTCCGGCATTATCTGTCTGAACGGTGCCGCATCGCGTTTGGTGCAAGTCGGCGATGTTATTATAATTATGACTTTCGCTTGGATGAAACCCGAAGAATTATCGCACCACGAACCGGTTGTAGTATATGTGGATGAAAAAAATAAAATAAGAAATAATTCGTAAATACCGTGAAGGGAATCTTCGCTTCAAGCGAAGACTCCCTTTAAAAATTTTAAGAATGAAAAATACAATATTACTCTCTTTACTTTTCTTTTTCACCCTCACAACGTATGCGCAAACCGAACGCAAGCATACCACCGCAGTGCGCAGCACCGGAAAAATAAAAATTGACGGCATACCCGATGAACCGGAATGGTTGACTGTACCCGTTGCAAAAGATTTTATTCAAACCGAATTAAATCCGGGTAAACCCACCAACTTTCCGACCGAAGTACGCATTTTATACGATGATAAAGCCGTGTACGTGTGTGCCGTTTTGCACGATCCGCATCCGGACAGTATTTCAAAAGAACTTGTTTTGCGCGACCAAATCGGTGCCGCCAAAACGGATTGGTTCGGCGTAATTATCGATACGTATCATGATGGCAATAACGGTTACGCATTCATCGTCACGCCCGAAAGTGTACAAGCCGACTCGCGTCATTTTGCCGGCGGCGAAAACGGTTACACCGAAGATTTTACTTGGAATGCCGTCTGGGATGCAAAAGCGAAAATTACGAAAGATGGTTGGTGCGTCGAGATGGAAATTCCGTACTCCGCTATTCGTTTTTCAAAAGAAAAAGAACAAAAATGGCGTATCAATTTTGCTCGGAGTACAAGACGCGCACGCGAAACGAGTTTTTGGAATTTCGTGAATCCGAATAAGGTCGGCATTGTGTCGCAGTCCGGTGAAATTGACGGTATCACGGGCATAAAAGCACCGCTGCGTTTGCAGGCTACTCCTTTTGTTTCAACGTATGTCCTCAATAACCGCACAAAAAATGATAACGGCAGTATCACAAACACATGGAGTACCAACTTCAACGCCGGCATGGATATTAAATACGGTATCAACGACGCATTTACGCTGGATATGACTTTGGTTCCTGATTTCGGACAGGTGCAATCCGATCCGCGCATCGTGAATCTGACACCGTTTGAAGTACGCTATAACGAAAACCGCACTTTTTTTACGGAAGGCGTAGAACTTTTCAATAAAGGCGGATATTTTTATTCGAGGCGCATCGGTGAAATACAGGGTTATTTTCAAGACGATTTGTACAACCGTATAAAAAGTACGGATACGGTCTTGAACTTACCTTCGCAAGCCAATCTTTACAATGCGACAAAAGTTTCCGGACGCTTGCCGAACGGTTTGGGTATCGGCGTACTCAATGCCGTTACCGCAGCAACTTATGCCACTGTCAGAGATATTTCCGGCAACGATCGACCGGAATTGCTCACGCCGCTTACGAATTATAATGTCGTTTCTTTAGATAAAAATTTGCCCAATAATTCCTACTTTACATTTATCAATACTAATGTACTGCGTTCAGGAGCTGCTTACGACGCTAATACAACCGGCATTATCACGGAAATAAAAAATAAAAAAAATACTTACAGTACGATATTATCCGGTGATGTCTCGCAAAAACATTTTACGGACAGAACGGATTGGGGTTATCATTACGATATTGAAGGCGGAAAAAGTGCCGGAAAATATCAATGGTGGTCTTTCAATAACGCCAACAGCTTCGGTTACGACCCGAACGATTTGGGTTATATACAAAACCGAAATAATCAAATAAACGGATTATGGGGCGGTATTTTTCAAAATGAACCCAAAGGAAAATTTAATAAATGGAGCATCAACGCCGATGTTTATTCTCAAAGACAAAGCAAAACAGGCGCGCCCACTGTTTGGGGTATTGAATCCAATTCTTTTTTTCTACCCAAAAAATTTATCGGTTTCGGCTTCGGTTTTAATTTGGATTTGAAACCCTCCGGACAACACGATTATTACGAACCGCGCACGTCCGATTACAGCCGCTTTCTTCAAATTGCACCTTCCGGCGCGTTGGGTAGTTTTATTTCAACGGATTACAACCGACCGTTAGCCATTGATATTAAAGCAAATTACCGCCAATACTCCGACAAAATCAATCATAACGGTTACGATATTTTGGTATCACCGCGTTTTCGTTTTAATGATAAAGTATTTTTGATTTGGGAAATAGATTATGCACGCCGCAACCATTATGTGAATTACATATCCGCGAACAGCGATGCTATCGGTTACGCCAATACAAATATAAACGCGATTTTGATGGGCGAGCGCATACAAACTACAGTCGTGAATGCACCCGTTTTGAAATGGAGTTTCAATCATTTAATGGGTGTATCTTTTCGTTTGCGGCATTATTGGACGAGCATACAATACAATAGTTACTACGAACTCGGTGCAAAAGGCGATTTATTTTCTACGGCTTATACGGGCAGAAAAGAAGATAAAACGTCGTTGCACGATTCCAATTTCAATATTTTTAATATTGATGCCAGCTATTCATGGCGTTTCGCGCCAGGCAGTGATATAATCGTCAATTGGAAAAACAGTATCTACAACGGCAATACTGACGTTACCCAAAATTATTTCGACAATGCGCGCACGCTCTTCGATAATCCGACGAGTAACAGCCTTTCTTTGAAAATAGTTTATTTCTTAGATTATTTGAAATTGGTGAAAAAAGCATAAAATAAACGACATTAAAAATCCCCGTTATTATTTACAACTTTGATTCGCAAAACCAACTCCCTTTCATATTTTTCTCAAAAACCCGAAATTTTTTTTAAATTTACAACCGAATGAGAACCTCTAATCAATTTAATAATGAGAATTTTTTTTATCCTTTTATGCTTCACATCGTGCAGGGCATTATCGTTTGCGCAGGGTGAAGTTTTAGAAGCTTATTACATCAACGACATCAACGCTTTTTCTAAAATTCATTTGGATTCTCTTTGGGATTTTTGTCCGGATGGAAAAATTTCTTTCGATAGTTTAGATACACAAGCAAAATGGACAGCAGCCAATCCTATCTATCTGCGCAATGACAATGGTGAACTTTTACCCTGGTCGGGTATCGGTTGGTTCAAACAAACGTTTAAGGTCGCGGATTCTCTGAAAGGTAAAGATATAGTTTTGAGCGTCGGACATTTTGGCGCATCGGAAATTTATTTGGATGATTCGCTGCTGGTGCGTTACGGTGATGTTTTTGCCGCATCCGGCAAAAACAAAAGTTTTTCACCGCGCCAACCTATTACCGGTACTCTAAAAAAAACGTCGACACACACACTTACAGTCCATTATGCAACGCACGATTTCGATAAAATTTTTCCACCGCGTTTGTTTTCCGGCTTTAATATAGCATTGTACCCGCTTTCAGAATCTTACAGTCATGGTTTAAATTGGGATACGCACGAAGTTTTCGCTTTTACTTTACACATTTCCTTTGCTTTGTTTTTTTTCGTGGTGTTTCTGTTTTATCCGAAACGTATTGCGAGTTTAATATCGGCATTTTTGTTATTAGATATTGCAATTGTGTTCGGCTGTATGTTATTGGGTTTAAATTCAACGGATGTCCCGTTTTTTTTTAAGATGGATTTTTCTTGGAAATGCTCGATTGCCGTCTTTGACAGTTTATGGTTTTTGTTGAACTATGCGATTTATTACAGAAAATTGCCGATGCGCGCATGGTTAGTTTTACCGGTTGCATTTATAAATATTATTGCCATTTTTTACCCTTCGATTTCAAAATATATTTTTGCTATTAACGCTTTGGTTTTCGTCGAGACTTGGCGCGTCATCATCCTGGGTATTAGGGACAAAAAAATCGGTGCCTGGATTTTAGCTATCGGGCAATTTTTTAGTTTTATTCTGGTTCTGATTTTTGTAATCAATATTTTCAGTTTCCCTCAATTAGATTTTTTTAATCCCGGCAGTTATGTCTGCGAATTATTTATTCCGCTCACGTTGGCATTACATTTGGCTTGGGAGTTCGGCTCGAACAATCGCGTTTTACAAACTCAATTAACGGAGGTTGAAAAATTATCGAAAGAAAATTTAGAAAAAGAGCTGGAAAAACAACACATTCTCGAAACGCAAAACGAAATGTTGGAAGAGCAAGTCGGCAAACGCACATCCGCACTTAATGAATATCTCAGCGAACTTAAAACTACTCAAAACCAATTGGTACAAAAAGAAAAACTCGCATCACTCGGCGAACTCACCGCCGGCATCGCGCATGAAATTCAAAATCCTTTGAACTTTGTGAATAATTTTTCTGAACTTTCGGTGGATTTAGTCAAAGATGTCAATGCAGAAATTAATAAAGAAACGATTGACAAAGATTATGTCAAAGATTTAATGAGCGATTTAACTTCCAATCAAGAAAAAATAAATCATCACGGCAAACGCGCAAGCAGTATTGTAAAAAGTATGCTCGAACACTCGCGTACAAGTACCGGTGAACGCGCACTCACGGATATCAACCAATTAGCCCACGAATATTTGCGATTGAGTTATCACGGATTGCGTGCTAAAGACAAAACGTTCAACGCCGATTATAAAACGGACTTTGATGCAACGATACCGAAAATAAATATCGTTCCGCAAGATATCGGACGCGTCATTTTGAATTTAATCAATAATGCATTTTATGCGGTGAATGAACGTGCGAAATACGAGCAGGGCAGACACGCAGGTCTACCCCTTCCGATATACGCGCCGTTAGTAACGGTTTCAACAAAAAAAATCGGCGAAAAAATTGAAATTATCGTCAAAGACAACGGTAACGGTATTACCGACAAAATCAAAGAAAAAATATTTCAACCGTTCTTCACCACAAAACCAACGGGTGAAGGCACCGGTTTAGGTTTATCGTTGGCTTACGATATTATCACGAAAGGACACGGCGGGACACTTTCGGTACAAAGTGTTGAAGGCGAGGGATCGGAATTTATTATTCATTTACCGTTGATATAAAATTTCAAAGGTTTTAATATAATATGAGGGGTGAAAACCTAAAAGCGCGTAAAAGTATATATTTGAGTAATTTTTAAAAATGATGTTTTGTTATGTTGAATTTTATAATTGCGTTGGCTTCTATTGTTTTTGTGCGCAAATCTATCAAAATTAATAAAATATTACCCCAATGGGATTCTATTTTAGATAAACTCCGTTTTGTAGCCGCAGCTGTATTTGTATTCAGTTATGTGGTTGATGCGTCATTTCGCCCGACTTTTAGTTTTTTATGGTTTATTGTTTTTTTGGTAATTCTATATGTTTTATGGCTTTTGAAAGATCAACGCATTGCTAAAATCTTGCTTTGGGCAACGGTTCCTTATGTTTTTTTGAAAACATTTATTGATTTTATCCGTTTTGTGGCCCCGATTTTTTTTGACAAATACAAGGCATATTTTGATTTTGTAATAATAGGCAGTTTATTCTGGTTGATCGCTTTTCGTGTAGCGGCATATTATCAACAGAAAGCATTATCGAAAGAAGAGGAAAAGAATAAACTTGTTTTAGCAGAAAGAAACAGTCTCGAAGTAATCGTAAAAGAACGCACCGCTGAAATTTTACACCAAAAAGAAGCATTAGAAAAAACACTCGCAGAACTCCAATCCACGCAAAACCAACTTGTACAAAAAGAAAAACTCGCCTCACTCGGTGAACTCACAGCCGGCATCGCGCACGAAATTCAAAATCCTTTAAACTTCGTTAATAATTTTTCGGAGTTGAGTGTTGATTTAGTAAAAGATA
>JBBRQS010000040.1:0-5000 GCA_038226035.1 Chitinophagales bacterium
ATCAAAAGTTCATTGACATAACAAATTGAGCAACAAGCATTTCAGGTCATGAGACCTGAAAGATAGTAGATAAAAGTTTGAAAACTTTTACCAGCGATACGGCTTTTTTAGGTAAGACTTGAACGAGCGGGTATATAAATATGCGCTCAAAGATCATCTCGGCAACACCCGCGTTGTTTTCAGCGACAGAAACGATGACGGCGTTGTCGGTGTCACCGATATTGAGCAGATAAATAATTACTATCCGTTCGGTATGAACATGGATGGTCCCTGGAACGGTGCAAACGGTGCATTCAAATACCAGTACAACGGAAAAGAATGGGAAGGCGATTTTTCTTTGAATTGGAATGATTACGGTGCAAGGTTTTATGATCCGGCGATTGGAAGATGGAGCAGTGTTGATCCTTTATCGGAAAAAATGCGTCGGTATTCGCCTTATAATTATGGTTTTGATAATCCAATTAGGTTTATTGATCCGGATGGAATGGCACCAGAAAATGGAGGTGATCCAGTTAAAAACCCACAAATATCTAAAGACAATGGTGGTAAAAACAACAATCGGTTTTATAATAAAGAAAAAGGATATGGTATTAGGATTGGAGCTAAGATACCACATCATGGAGGAATTGATATTTTAGCCCAGAAAGGGACGCCACTAAATGCTATGCTATCGGGAACAGTAGTTGATGGTCCAGAAACCTCCTTCAAACCAGGCGAAGGTAATAGTGCAGTAAAAGAAGGTAAATTAGGTAATAACATTACTGTTAAAAGTATTATTGACGGTAAAACAACTTTTCTGAATTATGCTCATTTGGATAAGGTCAGTGTTAAGGAAGGACAAAAATTAAGCGAAGGCGATGTTATAGGAAATACAGGAAATACAGGAAATGCTAAAAATATTGGACCTGAAAATTACCATGTTCACATTATGGCTTATCAAGGGAATCATGATAACGGTTCTCGTGTTGATCCCGAGCCTTATTTTAAAACAACATTTGATTCTAAAGGCAATTCAAATAGCCCTGAAGAACATTTTAATCAAATCAATTTCAAAATTGCAGAAATACAGAGGGATGCAATTCCTCACTAAAACAAGCATTTAATCAAAATCAATATTTTAAAAAAATGAAATTTTATTTTATTTTATTTTATTTTTTCTATTTATTTATCTGTTGTAAAACTGAGAATAATCATAATTCGCAAGACAGTACAAAAAAAGTCTTAGCCGAAAATGTAAAAAAGGATTCATTTTTTCCAATTAAAGACTCAATTGAATTAAACTCAATTACTGTCTTTGGGCTAAAGATTGGAGATACTAAAATGAAGATAATAGAAAAATTAAGTAAGCCAAACAAAGTAAAGAAGTATTTAAATGAACTTTCCGGCTCTGATCAAGTTGATTATTTATATGGACAATCTACTTTCACAATAGATAAAGATTCTTTGGTTCAATTTGATATACACGACAAAAAATTTGTTTTGGAGGGATATAATATTCAATTAGGAATGGACACATTATTGGTAAAAAATAAATTTCCAATTTCATTTGCTAAAAGATATTCACCGAATGAAGATGAAGTGATTGTTGATTTACCAATTAAAAATTCTTCTATGCATCTATATATTTTACTTAAAAACGAAAAAATTTCATCCTTTCAAATTTATATACCATATTGAACGCTCGTAACAAGTGTTTACTATATGACAATAAAAAAAGACAATACCCTTTAACCTGTTGGGTTAGGAGTATTTGGTTGGTTTAGGTGGTTTTATTGCTGAAAAAGTGAAGCATCTACATCCAAGTGGGGATGCAACACCTTCCGGATATTTTAAAGGCAATGTAGATCAATCTAAATGGCGATTAATGCCTTACCCAATTTCTTATGACGAATCCCATCATACCGATGCAGAGTTTGCCAGAACATTCAAAAATTCAAACTATTATTCCGGGTTTACGAATGCTATTTTTCAAATAGATACAAAAAGCAGTACGACCACCTATGACGGAATCAATAAAGCTACTATCATTCCTAAACAGTAAAAATAAATATTAAATGAACAGGATAAAAAAAACATTATTAGCCATGTTTTTATGCCTTACAATACTTTGTTTCAGTATGTGTAGTGATGATAAAAAAGGAAAGCTCGAACAAATACTGGATGTGTACATCGAGCATTATAAGATTTCTAAATCTGAACATTTTTTGTCAGTTGGTTCAACTAAATGGGATGATAGTACATCAGTTTTAGTAATAAGTTTCCGTTATTTTGCTAAAGATAGTTTAAATTTACCTAAAGAGGTTTTTAAGAGTTACTATAAAGGCATAAATATTTATTCCAATTATATTACTATCCCTAATTTGCTTTCGTTCGAAAAAATTGTCACACCTCAAGTGGAAGGTAGATTCATGTCATCAAACGAATACTTCAATGATGTTCAAATTGAATATAGCAATAAAAATAATTGTATATTATCTGTTGATGGTGATTATAATAATAATAATAATACTAAAGAAATTGTTAAAGAATTTAAAGAAAAAGGATTGATTTGTAATTGAATGCCGAATCCTCGCTGGATTAGGTATGTCTATAATTATTTTAGTGTTTTTGCTTTTATAAAAAGAATAAGCTAGTAGTTTATTTGTCGGAATCAAGATAGCCAGGATTTTAAGATGAACAGGATAAAAATATCTTGTCCATCTTAAAATCTTGGGCATCTTAATACATACAACCAAAAATTTTCTAAAATTTTAAACACAATAAAAATGAAAAAATATTTTCTTTTGGCAGTGTTGGTGAGCATCAATGCAACCATTTTCGCGCAGGCAAGTAAAACAGATACAATTTATCTGACCGTTTATAATACCGGCGGCAGCTATATGTTAAAACGCGCCCCTTACGGCGAGCAAACGCCCAAAACGGATTCCGTAAAAGAAATGGTAGCGGCAACGGATAGTTTTTCTCAAAAAGACAATAAAGTTGCCGCCGATTTCAAACCGAAAACGAATAAGGAAATTGAATTGCTGGCACCGACCAATAAAACAAAACCGGATTTACGCGTAAAACCCACTGTGGCAGACATTGCAAAGGTATTAGCCAATGCCGCAAAACGTACCTGCAAAATTTCGGAAAAAAATTTAAAAGGTAAAATTGTTTTAATTGACTACGACAAAGGTTGCGACCAAACCGATAAATGCGTTCAGGCACAGAAAGCAGGTGCCGCCGCCATCATCGTCATTTTCGACGTCACAAATAAAGTCACAGACAATCTGCAAAGTGAAGAATTTGACAACGAAATAAAAATTCCGGTATTCGCCGTCACAAGCAAACAAGGCGATTCGATAAGAATGCACCTGCCGTCGCGAGTGGCATTGTATGTTAAAAAAAGAAAAGTGCCGGAAAAAACGCAAAATATAACAGAGCAACCTGTCAAAGACATCGGACAAAAGACACTGGACGTTGGAAAAACTACCGGCAAAGATTCGCTTTCAAAAGAACAAGCATTATCGGTTCAAAATGACAGTGCGGGTTTCAATTTTCAATTTTGAATTTATTTTTTGAATTTATTTTTTGAATTTATTTTTTGAATTTATTTTTTGAATTTATTTTTTGAATTTATTTTTTGAATTTGTTTTTTGAATTTGTTTTTTGAATTTATTTTTTGAATTTGTTTTTTGAATTTATTTTTTGAATTTATTTTTTGAATTTATTTTTTGAATTTGTTTTTTGAATTTACTTAAATCCGAAATCCAAAATGTTTATTCTTTTCTTCCCAAAATTTTTCTGGCATTGAATGCCTCTTCCATTTTATTTTCTTCTTTATTGTTTTCTGCCTCGGGCAGCGCATCTTTTAGGTTTTGCAAATCCGGTTTTCCGGCATCTGTCCAAGCCGTTAACCAAACTGAACCAAGTGAAAGAATCGCCTTGCGCATCTGCGATTCAACCATACCGCTTAAATCTTTATGATAGGCTTCCGAAAATTCGACAGTTTGTTTTTTCGTTACGACTTTTCCGATGCTTTCCAGCATAAACTTTTCCTGTTCTTTTATTCCTGCTTGGGCTGCGCGTTCGGATTTCAAAACGCCCGGCACCAATTTGTTGGAAGCTGTCACGATTTTCCAAAAATAATTGCGCGTACTGTCAATGTAGGTAGCATTACCGACAAAAAAATCGTAACGCGCATCGGCAAAAAGTTCCGGCAATCGACTTTCCCAAAATGCATGAACGCCGTTTTGTTGCGTCAGTTGACCGTCGTAATTGTCTGTTGTATGTAACGGCACATGTGCGTCTGCAATGTAATGACCCATATCTGCACTGAGTTTCAATATGCGGTGTTTATCTTTTTTGATAAATGCTTCGGTGAGTTGGCGTTGCATATTTTGGAGGTGGTATGGGAGTATGCCGTAAGTAAAAAGTTTATCGCGCACGAAACTGTGTTTCATGTTTTGCAAAACCAATCCTTCTTTTTTAAATAATTGTGCCAGCGAATCCACGGATAAATTTTCAGTTGTATTCGGGGCAAGGCGCAGCAGGTTATTAAAAGCAAAACGTCTCAACAAAGAATCGGCAACTACAATTGAATCGCGTCGGAATATTTTTTTGATACTTTTGGCGGTAAAAAAATAATCGTGCTTGCGGTGATGTAAGGTACTGTTATCGAAAAGTAAAAGTGTATCGTTTTTATCGGTAACCAAAAAACAATCCGTGTATTGAATTTGCGCATCTAATCTGTCGTGCGGTTGATTTTGTGTGTGCTCCATATCAATATAATGTCGGTAACTTTCGCTTGCCGACATATAACGGCGTTTATCCGGATCAACGGCGTGTTCGGTAATGTATTCAATTTCGGTTTTGTAAAGCGGTAGCATTTCTGCCGGCAAAGTAAAAACTGCCAAACGATTAATGCGTTTGTGCGCGAAAAATCCCCAATAGTTTGTATCGGCATGAGTTTTTAGTGGGGGTGTAAAAGAAGTGCATAAAAATAAACAGCCTATTAAAAT
>JBBRQS010000040.1:10000-12542 GCA_038226035.1 Chitinophagales bacterium
GTCTGAACAGGGCGTCAGGCAGTGGGAATAGACGCGAAACCGAGTGATCTACCCTTGAGCAGGTTGAAGTCCCGATAATCTCGGGCCGGAGGACCGAACCGGTAAACGTTGAAAAGTTTTCGGATGACTTGAGGGTAGGGGTGAAAGGCTAATCAAACTCGGAGATAGCTCGTACTCCCCGAAATGCATTTAGGTGCAGCGTGGTGTAACGATATGGGGAGGTAAAGCTACCGATAGGGCTAGGGGGTGTCACAGCCTGCCAAACCCTGACGAACTCTGAATGCCCTTTATCGGTAACTGCAGTGAGCCCCGGGGTGCTAAGGTCACGGGGCGAGAGGGGAACAACCCGGACTTGCAGCTAAGGCCCCCAAGTGGCGGTTAAGTTGAAATGAACGATGTGGGGATGCATTGACAGCCGGGATGTTTGCTTGGAAGCAGCAATTCATTTAAAGAGTGCGTAACAGCTCACCGGTCGAGCGTTCCCGCGCGGAAAATAATCGGGCATCAAACCGTCCGCCGAAGCTCAAGAATAATTTATTATTGGTAGGGGAGCATTCATGCGCCGTCGAAGCGGGCTTTGCGAGAAACCGTGGAGGTTCATGAAAAGCAAATGCAGGCATGAGTAACGATAAGACAGACGAGAAATCTGTCCGCCGTAAGACCGAGGTTTCCGGAACCATGTTAATCAGTTCCGGGTGAGTCGGGTCCTAAGGATAAGCCGCGAGGCGAAGCCGATGGCAAACGGGTTAAAATTCCCGTACTTGCGTTGAATGCGAGAAGATGACGGAGAAGCGTAAGGACTGCGCCCTGACGGAATAGGGCGTTGAAGCGCAAGCGATAGTACGGTCGGGATTTCGGTTCCGGTTGATAATGTCCCCAAACATGCTCCCGAGAAAAGTCTTCGAAGCGCCGGTTCAACGCAACCCGTACCGTAAACCGACACAGGTGGTCGAGGAGAGTATCCTCAGGCGCTCGAGTGATTCGCGGCTAAGGAACTAGGCAAATTTGTCTCGTAACTTCGGAAGAAGAGACGCTCCCGCAAGGGAGCCGCAGTGAAAAGGCCCAGGCGACTGTTTAACAAAAACACAGGACTATGCAAAATCGGAAGATGAAGTATATGGTCTGACACCTGCCCGGTGCCGGAAGGTTAAGGAAGGGGGTTAGCGCAAGCGAAGCTCTTGACTGAAGCCCCGGTAAACGGCGGCCGTAACTATAACGGTCCTAAGGTAGCGAAATTCCTTGTCGGGTAAGTTCCGACCTGCACGAATGGTGTAACGATCTGGGCACTGTCTCAGCCGCGAGCTCGGTGAAATTGAAGCATCGGTGAAGATACCGATTACCCGCATCGGGACGGAAAGACCCCGTGAACCTTTACTATAGTTTCACGTTGAATTTGGATGTAAGATGTGTAGGATAGGTGGGAGCAAACGAAGGGGCGGCGCCAGCCGTTCCGGATGCGCCGTTGAAATACCACCCTTTTTGCCTTTAGGTTCTAACCCGGCGACGGGGACAGCGTGTGATGGGTAGTTTGACTGGGGTGGTCACCTCCCAAAGAGTAACGGAGGTTTGCAAAGGTTCTCTCAGCATGGTTGGTAATCATGCGCAGCGCGTATTAGTAAAAGAGAGCTTGACTGAGAGAGCGACGGCTCGAACAGGTACGAAAGTAGGCTAAAGTGATCCGGTGGTTCCGCATGGAAGGGCCATCGCTCAAAGGATAAAAGGTACTCCGGGGATAACAGGCTGATGATTTCCAAGAGCTCATATCGACGAAATCGTTTGGCACCTCGATGTCGGCTCGTCGCATCCTGGGGCTGGAGAAGGTCCCAAGGGTTGGGCTGTTCGCCCATTAAAGCGGCACGCGAGCTGGGTTCAGAACGTCGCAAGACAGTTCGGTCCCTATCTGATGTGGGCGCAGGAATATTGAGGAGAGTTGACCCCAGTACGAGAGGACCGGGTTGAACGGACCGCCGGTGCATCTGTTGTATTGCCAAGTGCATTGCAGAGTAGCCGCGTCCGGACGGGATAAGCGCTGAAAGCATCTAAGCGCGAAGCCTCCTTCGAGATGAGTATTCCGTTGAGGGCCGCGGGAGATGACCGCGTTGATAGGCGGCAGATGAAAGCGCAGCGATGCGTGCAGTCGAGCCGTACTAATTGCCCGACAGTTTCCTTTATTTTTTTTCGTGCTTTGCACCTTGATGATAATGGCGTACTGATGTGTGAAACGCGGAAAAACCGTAAGATAAGTATTATTCCTCCGATCAATTGTCAATGTTAATTATAATGTTAATTATAATGTTAATTAAATAAACCCCCGAAATCAAGACAAAAGGCGGACAAAAGCGTCCGCCCAAGAACAGTTGGTGGTCAGAGCGTCGGGGAACCACTTCTTCCCATTCCGAACAGAATCGTTAAGCCCGACTGCGCCGATGGTACTTCATCATCATGTGCGGGAGAGTAGGTCGCCGCCAACCCAATACAAGCCCTCGTCGCGAAAGCAACGGGGGCTTCGTCGTTATAAAAAAGCAAAACTAAGAAAAAATTG
>JBBRQS010000041.1:0-11478 GCA_038226035.1 Chitinophagales bacterium
GCCATTGCAATTGCAGCATATCTTTCAACGCGCTGATGTCTTGTACTTGCGTTGAACTTAAATCAAGCGACTTCAATTGCGTCAGGTCTTTCAACGCGCTGATGTCTTGTACTTGCGTTGAATTTAAAAAAAGCGCTTTCATTTGCTTTATGCCTTTTAACGCGCTGATGTCTTGTACTTGCGTTGAACTTAAAAAAAGCGCTTTCATTTGCTTTATGCCTTTTAACGCGCTGATGTCTTGTACTTGCGTTGAACTTAAATAAAGATATTTCAAGTGCGTCATATCCTTCAACGCGCTGATGTCTTGTACTTGCGTTGAACTTAAATCAAGGTTGCGCAATTGCGTCAGTTCTTTCAACGCGCTTAAGTCTTGTATACGTGTTGAACTTAAATCAAGCGTTTGCAATTGCGGCATATCTTTTAACGCGCTGATATCTTGTACTTGAGTAGAATTTAATATAAGCGTTTGTAATTGCGGTATATCTTTCAACGCGCTTAAGTCTTGTATACGTGTTGAACTTAAATCAAGCGTTTTCAATTGCGGCATATCTTTTAACGCGCTGATATCTTGTACTTGAGTAGAACTTAAATAAAGCGACTTCAATTGCGTCAGTTCTTTCAACGCGCTGATGTCTTGTACTTGCGTTGAACTTAAATCAAGCGACTTCAATTGCGTCAGGTCTTTCAACGCGCTGATGTCTTGTACTTGCGTTGAACTTAAATAAAGCGTTTGCAATTGCGTCAGTTCTTTCAACGCGCTGATGTCTTGTACTTGCGTTGAACTTAAATAAAGCAACTGCAATTGCGTCAGTTCTTTCAACGCACTTATATCCCTCAGAGAATATACTTTTGAAAACCTCTCGCCTATCGCTAATTTTTTAATATTTATAAGTCGTCCGATTTCGGGTGATATAAAAGCTATATTATTTATATCGCCATTATTTTGAGAATTAAAATTTATTTGTTCTTTATTTTCAAAATCATAAACCAAACATGACCTACACAAAAACAACTCTTCCAACCAAGTCAGTTCAAAGAGTGCATCGGGTAGTTCGGTGAGACCGCAATTGCCGAGATCAAGAGAAGTGAGGCGTTTTTCTTTTGCTTCTTGTATAAGTTTAAGTGCGAGTTTCATAAGGGCTAAGAGTTAGATGTGTTTTTATTAATTTATTATTTTACAAATGTAGAAATAATTTCAGAAAATTTGTAAAACAAAAACAAAAACAGTAATTTTGTATAGAATACCGGTTGTCAGGGAACAAAAAAGTAAAAAAATTATCGAAATAAATTTAACCGGTATTATTCTTACAGAACTTTCCCGACAAGAAAGCGAAGCATTATCGCTTTATATAAAAAGTTATAAAGCATTACAAAACCCTTAAAATTTACAACAAGCCGGTACTCGTTTATTACAAACAGGCAAACTTAATGTTGATGAAATTGCGGAATGTTTGGATATACCTAAATCCGGGATTAAAAAAATTCAAACAGATATGCGTGTACTTTCGGTTATTTAAAAAAAGCCCTCAAAATATAAATCCGGTGCAACCTTATTTTTAAGAATTTGTCATATATCCGATAACAATTCAGTATACTCTCAATCGCGTATTTCGACAAATTCAATTAAAAATGAAAAAAACAATTTTACAAATCGCTATTATAATTTTTGTAGCGTCCTCTTTCCTAAAAGCGCAAAACGGTATAACACCCGAAGATTTAAAAATACTATCCGGCGAAAAATGGGTAGGAAAACTGACGTACTTGGATTATTCCAGCAATAAAAAAACAAGTATTCTCTCCGATTTAATCGTTGAACCGACAGGCGATTCTTTGGTTTGGATTTTTAAAAACATTTATCCCAAAGAACCCAAAGCGAACGGGGAAAGCAAAATAAAAATTTCAAAAAAAGGAAAAATATTCGATGGGGAAAAAGTAATTGAACGCGCGCAATTATCGCCTGAAACATTGAAAATCGTCACCACTAAATCAAAAGATAAAAAGCAATTTCGATATACTTATATTATTGCTACTGAAAAATTTTCTATCAGAAAAGAAGAAAAAGGAGTCAACGATAAAGATTTTTTTGAAAGAAATATTTACGAGTATTCGAGGGCTGCAAAATGAAAAAGGTTTTTTTTTATTTCGTATTATACATCAATTCGTCTTTAATGATGCCGATGCACTTTTTGCGGTTGTACATAAAAGTTAACCCGCCCATCATTTTTTTTTCTTCAACGTTTTCCAAATTTGAAAAGCATTCGTAGATTCGGCTTGCTAAATTTTCTTTAAGCCATGTGGAATATTTTTTTTTTGGAGTAAAGACAAAATCAGAATTTATTTTATGACGGAATGTAAAAAGCATCGCCCACTTCCTGACGATGCTTCTAAAATTAAATTTTGAAAAAAGAATCACATTTTTACTTTCACCTGAGTTTCAAAATGCTCTTTTAAAACGATTGCTTTCTTTTTTAATATTAGCATCCTTTATATTTTTTTATCGGCAAATTTACCCATTTTTTGCAAATATATTATTGAGCCTATTATCACAAATAAATGAAAGATTTGTCCCGGAACAGTTTTGCTGAGCATAATTGTTTTTTCGTTAATTGCCCAAAAGTCAATAAGCATTCCTGAAAGATGCACTACAATGTTAAAAACCAAAATATCGCGCAATGATTTGGAATCAACATTATCCCTAATAAGGAAATTTAAAATACCCATACTTAAAAATGTACCGCCAATAGCACGCATAAGGGCAAGTGTTTCATGTGATGCACTCATACCCAAACCTTCGCTCGCTTTACTTGTCATAAAAATCATCATGCCACCAAAAAGAAAAGATAATAAAGCTGTGATTAGAAAAAAAACTGAACGTTTCATTTGTAATAATTAAATTGTGGATAAAATTGGTTGATATTTCTTGATTAAAAATAATTTCGTTGTAAAGATAAACATTTTTTTATTTTTAAATACCTTTACGGGCTTATCAGTCACGAATATTTTTTATCTTTAGATGACATAAAAAGCTGAAATGAATTAATAAATTTTTTTAATGGTGTATCTTAAATATTTACAAAAAATGAATCGACTACTTCCTGCCCTGATTTTTTTTTCTTTATTATCAAGTGCGTGTAACCACCGGTTGATAAATGAAAATAACTCTCAAAACCTTTTCAACGGCAAAAATTTAGAAGGTTGGAATACCTATATAGGACCACCCAACTATGCACAGGATAAATTTTCAGGAACACCGCTTGGATTAAATAACGATCCGAACAAAGTTTTTTCCGTCGCGGATGTAAATGGTGAAAAAGTAATACGCATATCCGGAGAAAATTATGGAGCACTCTCAACTGAAAAAGAATTTGAAAATTATCATCTCACTTTAGATTTTAAATGGGGCACATTGGTGCACCCGTCTAAAATTGGCAGAAAAAAAGACAGCGGTGTTTTGTACCATTCCGTCGGACCAAACGGTGCGGATTTTGGTTTTTGGATGCGATCGCAAGAATTTCAAGTACAAGAAGGCGATTGTGGTGACTATTGGGGTTGTGCCGGTGGAATGGCTGATATAAAAACAATGAAAAACGCGAAAGGCGAATACATTTATGCTGCAAATGGCGATTTAAATTCATTCGGTGAAAAAACAAAAATCGGCAGACATTGCATCAAAAATCCCGACATGGAAAAACCGACGGGTGAATGGAATACCATAGAAATTTATTGCAAAGGCGATACCAGCGTTCATATTTTAAACGGCGTTGTGAACATGATTCTTTACCACAACCGTCAATACGACAACGGTAATGAGAGTCCACTCGCAAAAGGTAAAATTCAATTACAATCCGAAGGTTCGGAAGTTTTTTATAAAAATATTCGGTTACAAGAAATTAAAAATATTCCTAAAGGCGTATTGAACGGTAAATAAAAAATCAATAATTTTTCAGACACTACAAACACCGAAAAAATTTTAAAAAACATTTAACCGTATCATTTCGCGCCGTTCGATAATACTTTCCGGATGATTGAGGTCAAGTACTTTAATGGTTGCTTCGGCTAAAGATGATTGAGCAACAAGAAAACCGGTATTGTCTGCCAAAAAGTGTTCTTCCCAAATATCGGTTCTCGGATTAAAGAAACGTATCGGATTTTTCTCTCCCTCTAAAATTGTAGCGATATCTGTTCCTTTGTTCAAATTGCAAATTTGACAAGCAAATGCAAGATTTTCTAAAACGGTCGCCCCTCCATGTTTTAAACTAATGATGTGATCAATGTGAAAAGTGAAAAAAGAATTGTGTGCGTGTAAACGACAATATTCACAACGATTTTGTGCGCGTTGTACAACCGTGTTTCTAAAGCTATCTGAAATATAGCGGCTCATACGACTAACTTTATTTTTGTTGTGTACGAATTTTAGCCAACCGAATCAATCGTTCTAAGACGATGAAATGATCTAATTCATCTTTTTCTTTTTTCGGCAATGGTGTTTCTTTAGCTTTTTCAATTAGAAATTCTAACCGACTTTGCATTTCGCCGGTAGCTTTTAAGGCAGAAACTTTCGCACTGTCTAAAGTAGCAATTAATTCCGCAAGTTGATCGTACACCGAATAAATTGTCATTCTAAAATGAAATAATGAGTAAAAAATAATTCCGATTCAATGGTCTTTCAAAGATAATCTTTTTTCGGGTTGATGATTTTAAAAATGTAGAAATAGTTTAGGGAAATTTGCAAAAGCGCAACAAAAAAAATAATTTTGTAAAAAACACTGATTGCCGAGAAACAGAAAAATAAAGAATATCATTGAAATAAATTTAATCGGTATTATTCCGACTGAACTATCCAAACAAGAAAGCGCGAATTTATCTTAATTTATTACAGAGTATAAAAAAATGCTCAAAAAATGTCGCAAAACATTTTTTGAGCATTTTTTTACACTCATCAATCCCCCAAATTATTAATAACTGATGTTACGCACAGGCTCATAAATATTGCCGGTTGCGTGTGCTAAAGTAGATTTGACTTGCCGCTCAGGAGGAGCAGCAAGTCAAATCTACTTCGGCACACGCGGATAGTTTCTCTCCAAACTAAACAAGGTCGTTCGTAACATCAATTATTAATTATTGATTATTAATTTTTAATTCCCTCAATGCGCTTCCAACCAATTATTACCGACACCCATACCGACTTCTATCGGCACGGATAAATGCGGGAAAGCCGTTTTCATCGCATCGGCGATGAGCGGTTTTACTGTTTCCAATTCATTTTTAGGTACATCGAATACTAACTCGTCATGCACTTGCAAAATCATTTTGGTTTGAAGGTTTTGTTCGGCAAATTTTTTATGAATATTTATCATCGCTACTTTTATTAAATCGGCGGCAGAGCCTTGTATCGGTGTATTGATGGCAACGCGCTCGGCGTTGCTCGAAGCCAAAGTATTTCTGCTGTTGATGTCGCGGATATGGCGTTTGCGTCCCATCATCGTGACGACGAAACCGTTTTTGCGCGCATCGTTCACGACGTTTTCCATATACAGTTTCAAACCTTTATATTGCTCGAAGTAAGCATCAATCAGTTTTTTTGCTTCACTGCGCGGAATACTGAGTTGTTGCGAAAGATTAGTGGCACCCGCACCATATATAATAGAGAAGTTCACGGTTTTAGCGTTGCGGCGTTGATCGCCGGTGACTTTATCGAGCGGCGTGTCATATACTTTGGCGGCGGTAGAGGAGTGAATATCCAAATTATTTTGAAACGCATCAAGCATCGCTTGTTCGGGCGCCATTTCGGCAATTAAACGCAATTCTATTTGAGAATAATCGGCGGAAAGAATCACGTGGTCTGCATCGCGCGGAATAAAGGCTTTGCGCACGCGCCGACCTTCTTCGGTTTTTACCGGAATATTTTGCAGATTCGGATTTTGCGAACTTAAACGTCCGGTAGCAGCGAGTGCTTGATTGAAAGACGAATGTACGCGCCCGGTACGCGGATTAATCAGACGCGGCAACGCATCAACATAAGTGGATTGCAGTTTCGCTACGCCGCGAAAATCCAAGATACTTTGTACCACCGGATACGTTATGGCAAGCTCACTCATTTTTTCTTCGTCGGTAGAGTATTGGTCCGATTTGCCGGTTTTTTTCCAACGGTACGGAATTTTCAATTTATCGAATAGAACTTCTCCCACTTGTTTCGGCGATGCGATATTAAAGCGCGTGCCGGCTTCTTCGTACACTTTATTTTCCAAAAGTTTTACTTTATCCGTCAGTTCCAAAGAAAAATTATTGAGATAGTTGCCGTCAATGCGCACACCCGCAAATTCTATATCCGTCAAAACTTTAATAAGCGGCATTTCTATTTCAAAAAACAATTTTTCCAGACCGGCTTCTTCCAATTTCGGTTTGAAATATTCGTACAATTGAAAAGTGACATCGGCATCTTCGGCGGCGTATTCTTTTACGCGATCAACGGCAATATCGCGCATCGAAAGTTGATTTTTTCCTTTTCCTATCAGCGTTTCAATTTCTACGGGTGCGTATTTGAGATACGTTTCCGACATAAAATTCATGTTGTGCCGCAATTCCGGTTCTATGAGATAATGCGCCAACATCGTATCGAAATAAACGCCTTGCATTTCCACGCCGTAATTTTTCAGGATAATGAGGTCGTATTTTATATTTTGACCGATTTTTTTCACCGCCGGATTTTCAAACAATGGTCGGAAAATTTCTAAGATTTTTTGCGTTTCCATTTGGTGTGCGGGAACGGGAACGTAATATGCTTCGTGTGCCGCCACGCAAAAAGACATTCCGACCATTTCCGCGCGCGCCGCTTCGATATTGGTCGTTTCCGAATCGTAAGCAAAAATACCGGCGGCAGTGAGTTTATTTATAAGTTCGGTATATTTTTCCGGCGTATCTATCAAGTGATAGGCGTGCAGTGTGTTGTAAATATTTTTATCCGCTACTGAATGGCTCGGTAAAATACTTTCAAATGCACCCACCGACGGTGCCGCTTCGGCGTCGGCAGTATTTGCAAATAAATCGCCTTGTGCGGACGTTGGACGTTGGACGTTGGACGTTGGACTTTTAGCTGATGGTAGCTCAACATCACTACCTAAAATTTCTTTGGCTATGGTGCGAAATTCCAAATCTTTAAAAATTTCGGACAGTACTTCTTTATTCACGGGCGTAATGCGGCAATGTTCTTCATCGAAAACAACATCAACATTAATATCAATGCGCGCCAAATATTTGGACAGCAAACCTTGTTCGGAAAAATTTTTTATGATGTCTTGTTGTTTGCCTTTTAATTCGTCGGCATGAGCAATTACGTTTTCGAGTGTATCATATTTTTCCAATAACGCTGCCGCCGATTTCGGACCGATTCCCGGTAATCCCGGAATATTATCTACCGCATCGCCCTGCATACCGAGCATATCAATCACTTGATCCACGCGCTTAATTTGCCAATTTTCGCAGACTTCTTTTACGCCCCAGATTTCGGCTTCATCGCCACCGCGCGCGGGTTTGTACATAAATATTTTATCCGACACCAACTGTCCGTAATCTTTGTCGGGCGTCATCATATACACCTCAAACCCTTCCGCTTCCGCTTTTTTTGCGAGCGTACCGATCACATCATCGGCTTCAAAACCTTGTTTGGTGATAACGGGAATATTCATGCCTTCCAAAATTTGTACAATGTACGGCAAGCCAAACGATATATCTTCGGGTTGTTTTTCGCGTTGCGCTTTATATAATTCATATTTTTCATGACGGAAAGTCGGTCCAGACAAATCGAATGACACTGCCAAATGCGTTGGTTTTTCGCGTTTAATGACATCGAGTAACACGCGCGTGAAACCTGAAATGCACGACACGTTCCAACCTTTTGAATTCAAAAGCGGTCGCGTCATAAAAGCATAATGTGCGCGATAGACCAAAGCATGGCCGTCGAGAAAAAATATTTTTTTCATGTTATATGTTATCTGAATCAGAATTACCGGAATTTTTAGAATTGCCGGAATTTGCGAGATACATTTTTAAATAAAAATGTCGTAAAAAAAAGATCAAAATCGAAATTGAAATTTTTTTTAAAAAAATCTGGTTGAAAAATTTTTTGAAAAAAAAATCACGCGACAAAAATAATTTTTTGTCGCGTGAAAATATTTTTTTTGTTTTGAATTTTATTTTTTTTAAAAAATTTACTGTTTTACATTTACCCATAAACTATTTATCGTCTTGTTTCGCAAAAACTTGTTTCATTAAATCCGTCGTGCGTTCGGTAGGATTAGCGCGGATAGAGCGTTCTTTGGTTTCAACGACACTGAACAGCGCGTTCATGGTTTGTTTGGTTACGTAATCGTCGAGACTTGGATTCATTTTCGTGACGAAAGGAATTTGATTGTATGTATTCACCGCATCCGTCCAAGCTGTGCGCGCACCGAATTGGTCGAGCGATGCGACTATTGTCGGACTAAAAGCTTGATATAATTTATCTGACGTCGCGGTGCGAAGATAATTGGTGGCGGAATTTTTATCACCCATTAATATATTCAGAGCATCTGTAATCGTCATTTTTTCGAGCGCGTCCAAAAAAATCGGTGCTGCTTTTCCGGCTGCCGATTCTGCACCGGCGTTCACTTTTTGTAAAATCGTATTTTCTATACCGCCCAAACCGATGGCGCGCAATTTGTCGGTAATAGGACGCACTTCCGGCGGCAATAAAATTTTATAAGCCGAGTTCATCAGTCCGCCGGGTTTCGATAAACCTTTAGTGCCATCGAGTATGCCGAGTTTCAACGCAGCTTTTAAAGCATTCGCAATATCGTCATTCGTCAATTGCCGCATAATCGCGACGGCTGCTGCATCGCGCAACGCGGTACACGCCGTAAAGCCCAGAAATGAAACGGATAAAACAATAAAAATAATTTTTTTCATAAAAGGATATGGATATTTTTGAAACACTTTTTCTTCATTAAAACGCAAAACAACGATAAAAACACTTAATAAAAACTTAAACAAAATTAAAACATTCTTAAAAACCTTTTTTATAAAAATGAATCCGTTAGGATTCAAACGTTTATAGAAAATCAAAACCGTATTTTTAATCGAATCCATTAGGATTCGCACTTGAAATAAAGTGCGAATCCTAACGGATTCGACAACTTTTTTATTCCTTTAACCTATAAACGTTTAAATCCTAACGGATTTATTTTACATCAAATCTGTACTAATCAATTTTTAATTAAACTCTATTCCAACTCTGCCAATTTATCGTAAATCCAGCGCAGCGAAGCGACACCCGCTTTTTTATTATCTTCTTCAATTTCCGCGCGTATTTTGGCTATCTCCGTTTTATCGCCCGGATTCAATTTCAATAATTTTTTTGTGTATTTAATCATGTTGATATACAACATTCGCCTATCACCTGTAATTTCTTTATGCCGATTTAAATATGTTTTAAAACTATCCATCAAAGCAGAAAGTGCATTGTCTTCATCTAATTCGTAATAAATAGCAATGAGAATTGTTTTTGAATTTAAGTTGTAGCCCAAATCATTGAAATCTACCGAATTCAGCAAAGGAATTGCCTTTTCATATTTTTTTTGATAAAAATAAAGTGTAGCATAGTTATAACGTGCTGCATTATCAATTTGATCGGGTGGTAATTTGTTTTTATAACTATCTAAAAATTCTTCCGTCCATTTGTATTCTCCCAAACGTAATGCAATAGTTACTACATTTCTAAATAGCCAAGGATCCAATTGTCCATTTTCCAATAAAAAATCTGTATTCAAAAGATATTTAAATAGTTCTAAATATTCTTTCAAAAAAATAATACTTCCTTGATTTAATTTTCTTTGAGCAAAGTTGAGTAAATAAAAATAATTTAATTTGTTTTCGTTGTGAGTTAGCAACCTTTCATTTTCATAAAGCATTTTTTTAAGATTGAAATAATGTGAATCATCAGGACTGTCAATATGTATTTGATAAGTTAAATAAGAAAGTGAAATCGGTAAAATGTCTTCATAAGGATACTTTTGAAGGTGATTAATAATTTCATCCACAAAAAGCAAACTGTAATCATGTGAAATCAAATTTTTTCTGTTTAAAATGGTACTGTACCATCTCATTTTTTCTGCCAAATAAAAATAATCCAAATTATTTATAATCAATTCAATATTGCTTTTATCAAAGCGGTTGACATCGGCTTCTCTTAAATCGTATAAATTTTTCTGAATTTGATATTGTTTGAAATAATATTCCGAAGTTCGATACGGATAGCGTTGGCTTTCCACATCGGCGTTGCGTTCGGCGTTGTTATAGAGTTTATCTAATTTATGGTGCGTCACGGCTTCTATCAAATAACTCGCTTGTTGCAGTTTGTCGGTTTCGTATACTTCTTGAGACAGAAAATTTTCCGTCAAGCTCAATAAATCGGAGCAATGTTTTCTGAAACGCAGGTCGTTGTATTCGCCTTGAGTTTCGGGCAGGAGCGTCCAAATTTTTTGTTTTGTCAGTGGCATTTCCGCTTTCCCGTTTTGTTGTTGGTGTTGCAACAAAATATCGAGCAGCACTACTAAAGTTTCATTGGCGTTGAAATAAGGTGATTGAACGTATTTGCGCAAACGGTTTTGTTCGATGCGCTTGAGTTGTATGATGACTTGGTAAATTTTGCTGTCGGTCATAAATTTGGATTTTAAATCTTACTCTAAAAACAAAAATCCGCCAAGCGGTTAAATTTGAATAACACCGCGTGAAACGCGGAGACACAACCTATATATTTCTGCAACCGCAAAGGCGGTTGAATATGCGCACATTTTAGTATCAAGTTAATTCATGTACCGCTCGTCATAAGCGATGCCATGTTCTTTTAACAACGCAATAAATTCTTCTTGAAAAGTTAGGGTTTTGTGATGTATTTCCTGATTCTTTACATATTCAACAAGCCTGTCTTTCTCTTTAATACTGTAAGTAAATGCACCATAACCATCCTGCCATCCCGTAAAATTTTCAAAAAGCTGTTTTTCTTTAATAAAACTGCTGCTTGCTACTTTTATGTCTTTAATCAATGAAGCAAGTGCCATACTTGGATGCAGATGTGTGACAATATGCAAATGATCTTCAACTCCGTTAATGCGATACAAATGACATTTTTTATTTTCAAGGATGCCCCAAATATACTTAAACATTTCGGGGCGGTTTTCTTTTGCTAAAACCTTTTCCCGATTTTTAGTACTGAAAACAATTTGATACAAAATTTGTGTGTAGGTACTCATAAGTTTTATTTTTTGTTAAATTAAATAGTGATTCATAAGCGAATGCACATTCAACCGCTATCGCGGTTGTCAAACTGTCTGTTTATTATTCTCCGCGTTTCACGCGGAGTTATTCATATTTAACCGCTATCGCGGTTGCAAACCATCTGATTGGTATTCCGCGCTTCACGCGGAGTTATTCATATTTAACCGC
>JBBRQS010000042.1:0-10265 GCA_038226035.1 Chitinophagales bacterium
AAAACCATTTTTATCCTTTTGGTTTAAACATGGAAGGTGCATGGTCAAATACACCATCAATAACAGACAATAAATACCAATACAACGGCAAAGAACTTGTAAGTGATTTTGGTTTGGAGTGGAATGATTATGGTGCGAGAAATTACGATGCTGCTATTGGAAGATGGAATGCACCCGATCCCATGGAGGATAAATACGCTAAGTGGTCACCATACAATTATACAAAAGGTAATCCTGTAAATTTGATTGATGTAAATGGTATGTATGATGCCAATCCAACAGATTCTAAAAACACCAGTGTTTTAGCTCAGGATGGTAGTGTTGTTGGTGGAGCTAATAGTGGTAGCGATGAAGGGAATGGCAGAGAAATTAGACCAGATCAATATGCCGCAATGGCCGAAGAGGTATATGGAAATAGAGATGGAAGTTTACTAAAGTCTAGTGGCTTTAAAGTTTCCAAAAGGAATTTTGGTATTCAACTCGTTAACCCAACAACGGGATTCAAATCTCAAGTTTATGAGCGAACAGTGGATGGGGTTACACAGTATGTTTATGCAATTGCAGGATCTGATGGTGGTAATTATAAAGATTGGGTATCAAATAATTTGCCTCAAGCATCAGGTCTCGAAGCTCCTCAATATAAGCAGGCTATGGACAATGCTTCAATAATACATACTGTAGTAAGTTCTGAATTAAATTCGGAATTGTCTTTTACCGGGCATTCACTTGGTGGTGGACTCGCTGCAGCTAGCGCATATGCGACTGGTTTGAACGCTACCACCTTTAATGCTGCGGGTGTACACAAAAATACTATTGCTGAAAATCCTGAATCAAAAATTAAGGCTTTTACAATGGATTGCGATCCTCTTTCATTATTACAAGCTGCAGGGAAGATTTTAGTTCCATTGTCTATGCCGCCACAATTTATGGATGTTCCGCCTACAAATGGTACTATTTTTACTCTAAAACATCCCTATGATCCACCTCGGAGTCAAGGTAAGATGGACAATGCAATATGGGGTCATAGCATGGACAGATTTTTGGAATATTTTTTCATGATTCCGTATTCTTTTAAGAATTGATTTTAGAGTGTGCTAAATTTTAAAAAATAATTTTAAAAAATATATTGATATGTTTAAAACTCTTTTTTTTCTTTTCCTCTTTTTTGTTTCATCATGTATGAATCTTTCATCTAAAAATAATAAAGACCCTGAAGTTGATATAAAAACATTATTTGGAAATGATTATCGATTATTTCAGAAAACGCCTGTTTGGGATTTAGCAAAAGCAGTTCGTGATGAAAAAACGAGTGAAATAAGGAATATTATAAAGTCTAAAAAAATAAATGTTGATTTTCAGGAACCAAAATTTGGTAGTACACTTTTGATGTTAACTGTTTTGAACGAACAATTTAACTCTGCTAAAGTATTATTAGAATGTGGAGCAGATCCAAATAAACACGATACATGTGATGGCAAATCAGCAATGATTTATTCTGCCGGAATACAACATCAAAGTGAGGATAACACAAAATTTTTAAAACTAATGCTTTCACATGGCGGTAATCCAAACGATGAAGAAACAGGAGAGCGAAAACAAGGGAATTCTACAAGAAAGACTCCTTTATTGGTAGCTTGTGATGATGTTATACAAGATGTAACTCCAATAGAAAAAGTAAAGCTACTGGTTGAAGCAGAAGCAGATATTAACCATAAAAATGATTTTGGAGCAACACCATTGAAAGAAGCTTTACGACATTACGATGTAATTTTATATTTCTTGCAAAAAGGTGTGAATTATACAGTACCTCTGTTTAAAAATTTACAAGAAAAAGATGTTACCTTGGTTGAGAAAATGAGATATGACGTTTTCCCATTAGATTCAAAGAAATATAAAGATAAAATGGCAGTTGCCAATTTTTTAGAACAAAAAGGAGTTGAATACAGAAAGCTACCAATACCCAAAAAAGTGATTGAACGTGCTAAAAATCTATATCCTAATAATTGGCAAGAGTATTTGGAAAAATATTGAAAATAATAATTTGTAAAATTTGGAGTTTTCGGTTGTAAAAACAAAAGTTCTTTGACATAGCGGAAAAATAAAAAAATGAGTGTCGCATCGGAGTTAACGGTGCGGCACAAACGGCAATTGTATTGTGTACAAAAACGGTATAATTGAAGCTATATACCACGCCGAAGGGCGTGTAACAACCATAAACGGCTCATTGAAATACGAGTATGCGTTTAAAGACCACTTAGGCAATACACGTCTGATGTTTTGCGATAAAAATGGCGACGGTTTAATAACGCAAGCCGCCGACCAAGAAGCATCGGAAGTGACGCAGGAAAACCATTTCTACCCTTTCGGTTTAAACATGGAAGGTGCATGGTCTAATACGCCATCTATAACAGACAATAAATACCAATACAACGGAAAAGAACTTGTCAGCGATTTTGGTTTGGAGTGGAATGATTACGGTGCGCGGTTTTATGATCCGGCGATTGGTAGGTGGCACTCGGTTGATCCGATGGCTGAGAAGACTTCTAATTATAGTCCATACAATTTTGTTGACAATAATCCAATAGTTAAAATTGATCAAAATGGTAAGTATGCAGTCGCAGTACACTACCATATTACTTATGATGTTTTAAAAGAACTAGGATATTCTAACGAAGAAGCGGATATAATCGCTCATTATGGAAGCACTTATGCTGATCACCCTTCCAGAAATATAATGGTTTTTGAGCAAGATCTTCATCCAACTGACATTAAGAATATAGGATATAGAGAAAATCTTGATTACTCAAGAACCGAGGAATCTCAAGATGAAAAAAATAGTAAATGGCACGGAATGATGAGTGACGCAAAAGCGGCAGGTGGAATGACGGAACAACAAGCGATTGATAGAGGTCTTAAATTTGGATGGGATAACATATTTGACTATTCGAAAGAAGAAAAAGGTTCTGGAGATTTGGGCAAGCTGGGACAAGCACTTCATGCTTTTCAAGATGTAATCGCTCATGGTGGTGTAAAAACAAGTGACCATTTAGGCGGAAAGAATTTAAAATCAATGGCGTCATCCATAGGGAAAACATTAAATGACGAATTTGGCAGCACTAAAGAAGCAAGAGCTTTTACAAAATCAGCAATGATTGTTGTAAATGTGTTGCAAGGCAATAAAGTACAGCTTAAAGTCGGAGACAAAATAAGTCTTTCGGGTATGTCTAATGACCAAAAGAAAGAGGTTCTTTCAAAATTAAAAACGCAAGGTTATATATTAAAAGATAATTAAAAAAACAAGTAAAAGTTTACAATGAAAAATTTGAAATTGAAAAAGGTAGTAGTAGCTATTTTGATAATAATTACATTGATAGCACTTATTTTTTTTACTATTGGATTGATTTTTATGGCAGGTTCAGGGCATAATGTACCACCAACTACATTTCACACTTTATTCTATTATATAATATTTTTGTTTTTGCTATTGAGTATATTGATCTATACGGCTCGAAATATAGATTTATAGCCATGATGGTAAGTATAAGGACAAAATAAATTAGCATTATTCGCTACTTTGCTGGTTTAAGTGTATTTTTTAAAAAAAAGCAATAACGCTGGTTTCAGTTTTCATGCTGGAATGATTTATCAGCCGGTCTTTAACCGGTGCGTAATGCGTTCATAATAAATGCTTTAATTACGGCAGCTATGGCATTCATGCTGGCTAAAGCCTGTTTTTAAAATAAAATTATAGTTCAATTTACACTTTTAGCAATAAAAACAAAAGTTCATTGACATAACGGAAAAATAAAAAAATGAGTGCCACACCGGAGTTAACGGTGCGGCACAAACGGCAATTGTATTGAATATAAAAACAATATCTTTGAAGCAATTTATCATGCCGAAGGGCGTGTAACAACCGTAAACGGCTCTTTGAAATACGAATATGCATTTAAAGACCATTTGGGCAACACGCGTTTAATGTTTTGCGACAAAAACGGAGACGGTTTAATAACGCAAGCCGCCGACCAAGAAGCATCGGAAGTGACGCAAGAAAACCATTTTTATCCTTTTGGTTTAAACATGGAAGGTGCATGGTCTAATACACCGTCTATAACAGACAATAAATACCAATACAACGGAAAAGAACTTGTCAGCGATTTTGGTTTGGAATGGAATGATTACGGTGCAAGAAATTATGATGCCGCAACAAGTAGATGGAATGCCGTTGACCCGATGGCAGAAAAATATAATAAATGGTCGCCGTACAATTATACTAGAGGCAATCCCGTAAATTTGATTGATGTAAATGGGATGTATGATGCCAATCCTACGGATTCTAAAAACACATCTGCTTTTGGTCAAGATGGTAGTACGGTTGGTGGTGGTGGTGGTACGACAACTTCTGAATCTTCCAACGGTACGGAAGCGGTTAACAATAATGGAGATACTCCATGTTGTGGTGATAATTATGTAATTGAAGCAGCTCAACAAGCAGCAGAGGCAATGGATGCTTTAAGCCAAACTTTTGAAGGTAGTGTCAAACTTGACCGTGCAATTGGAGTAAGTGCAGATGCAAAGATTATGGGTGTTGGTGTTGGGGTTGAAATGAATTTGGGTAAAGTTGAGGGAGAAGTAAATCTAGATGGTTTAAAATTAACCGGTAAAGTCCTTGATGTAAACGCAAACATAGAAACCAAAGGATTAAAAGGTTCATTAAGTGGATCTGCATATCAGGCGGAGATTAACATTAATAGAGAAGGGACAAATGTCAGTGAAAAAATATTAGAACACACTCTAACAGTAGAGAAGAAAAATGTTTCTATAAATACAGATAAAAAAGTAGAATTAGCAGGTAAAATAGGGCCAGTTAAATTAACGGGGTCAATCAATCTGTCCCAAGCTAAAAAAGCATTTGTAAGTGGAGTAAATATGCTTGGAACTTTGATAATGGGTACTGCCAAAAAGTATATTCCAATAGTATTGCCACAATTTTAAACACATTTTATATGGATTTTTTAAAGGAATTTTCAGAAAAACCAAAAAAATTATTTCAATTTTTTTTCTGGAATATGTTATTTGGTTACTTGCCAATTGGGCTATTATCGGCTTTTTTATCCTTATTTGGAAAAACACCATTTATGTTAAATAAAGAACCAATTTATGGAATTTTTGGTTTTTTATTAAGTCTAATATTAACAACTCCGCTTTTTGGATTTGGAATTGCTTTAATGTGTTGGGTTTTTTTTTCGATAGGTAATTTTATAATTAGAATTATTACCCGCTCGAAATAAGCGTTCTTTAAACAAAGCAACACCAATAAATAAGGTGTATTTTTATCATATAGTTCGCGTATGTGCTAAACTATGGCAGTGTCTTTGTGTGAAAGCAAACAAAAGTTCCTTGACATAACGGAAAAATAAAAAAATGAGTGTCGCACCGGAGTTAACGGTGCGGCACAAACGGCAACTGTATTGTGTACAGGAACGATATAATTGAGTTGGGCTTTCATGTCAGAGACATGAAAGATTTTATAAACTTTTACCGGCGTTGTAGTTTTTTGTTTTCTACAAACCGGTGGTGAATGCGTCCATCAAAATAAAATAAAACGTGTTTTAATTTTTTTGAAAAACTTTTCATCACAAAAAAATTTCAAAAAAATTTCAAACGAAAAAAATAAAAAATATCTTCAAAAAAATTTCAAACGAAAAAATTTTTAAAAAAAAACAAAATGAATTTCCCTTTATTCTGATTCTCAAAACAATCCTTATAATCACATAAATCACTAAAAAAATGGTCCAATGATGAAAAAAATAATATACGCACTAATTTTTTTATTACCCGTTATGCTCGAAGCGCAGCAACCCAACGGTTTATCACGGTTACAATTGCCAAAAACGCCACGGCGATACTACACTCAAAAAAACCTTCAACGGTTGTTGAAGGCGGACAGTACTTTGGCGCGGCAACGTGCATTTCTTGAATTTTCTATGCGCGATTTAATGCTCTCGCCGCCCACCGAAGATATTACCATACCTGTGGTGGTACATTTCATTTACAGCAGCAGCTCAAATAAATCTTTGCCATCCGTGAATGACGTACGTACGCAAATTGATATGGTGACCAAAGATTTTAAGCAGACCACGAAAATAATTCAGCATGAAGCCGATACCAAAGAAAAATTTTCCGATGTAAATGGCTTGGATACGCGCATTTCATTTTGTTTAGCAACGAAAACGCCGACAGGCGCGGCTTTTACCGGCGTTTATTACGTGCCTACAGTCATAACTACTTGGCAAGCAAATGATAAAATGAAAACGTCATATTGGGGCGGGCATGACGCATGGGATACCGAAAAATATTTAAACATTTGGGTAGTGAATTTGCCGGACAGTGTCAGCGGTTACGCCCAAATGCCTTTAGGTAATGGACCGACAGATGGTATTGTGATTGACGCAAAATATTTCGGTAAAAAAATTGCCAAAAACATGGCAGATACGGCATTTCGTTACACGGAAGGTAAAACTTTGACACATTTGATTGGTAATTATCTGAATCTTTACGACTTATGGTCGGAAACAACGCTGCACGGCGACGACGGTGTAGATGATACCCCTATTCACAACGCGCCAACGGTCGGTTGTGTGGAATATAGATTTATGAGTACCTCTAAGGGCAATCCGGTTGTCATGTCCATGAATTTTATGGACAACACCAACGATTTATGTCAATATATGTTCACCATAGGACAAAAAAAACGTATGCAAGCAATGTTGGTGAAAGGCGGACCGCGCTACAAATTAGCACAGTCAGGCAACACGGTTTGCGATAAAACTAATTTGCAGCAAGATGTTCAGGCACTTCAAGTAAGTCCGGATGTTGTTAAACCAGCGGTACCGTCCGGTTTTAACTATCGTTTATATCCCAACCCGGCACAAGACAATATCAATTTGGATATTGTCAGCGATAAAGTCGACAATGCAGAATTGACTTTTTTTAACGCACAAGGCAGTATACAAAAACAAATTACTTACACTGTGGTTGAAGGCAATCAAACTTTTAATATGTCCACCGGTAACTGGTCGCCAGGTATTTATTTGGTGCGATTGAAATTAGGCGATGCCGTTAAAACGGAAAAAATAATTATTAACAAGTAAAGTATGAGGTATAAATGATGATTAAAAACTTCGAGTGGTACAGAAACCACAAAACTCATTAAATAATAAATGTAATTACAAATTTTTTCAAACTTTATTTACCCGTTTTTAAACAAATAAAAATATGAACTCAAATAAACTTAGTTCTCTTTTTGGAGTTATTTTTATCCTCTCATTTTTAAATATTACAAGCCTGAATGCACAATGCGCAAGTACAGGTAATCTTCCTTGGAATACTTGGATTGGTGCAGTTACAGTAGGCGGTACAAAATTTATTCAACCGGTAAATAGCGAAAAAGGAACAAGTTCTACACAGAATGATTTTACTGCTAATTCCGCAGCGGCATTTACAGTCAACCGAACACAGACTACCGCCTTAACAATTGAAGCTTTTGGTCCTACCAATTTTTATGCAAATGCAGGAATTCTTTATTATACTGCGTGGATAGATTTTGACGGGAGCGGCACATTTGATGATAGTGAAAAAGTTATTGATAATGTTGCTTTAGACTTAGGAATTTCAGCATGAAATGGCGGCAATATTACTTTAGCTAACAGATCAGTAAGCCGAAATATTATAGTACCTAACACAGCAGCCAGCGTAAGCAGAAGAATGCGTATTGTTTTGAAATTAGCAGCAGCTTCTACAGGACCTTGCGAAAACAATATAACCGGCGAAGTTGAAGATTATAACATCTTAATAACGGGGACAGCCAGCAGTGGATGTACAGTTGCTCCAACTTTAACATCTTGTCCGACACCGTCTATCAATGTACAATCAATGAGTACAACAGCTGGTATTGCGGTTAATTATAACGTTACAGCAACAAGTAATTGTGGTGGTACAATTACATACACTAATAATTCACCTGCATCAGGTTCTGTTTTTCCGATAGGTTCGACACCAATAACTGTTACCGTTAAAGATCAATATAATAATGCAAGTGTTTGTTCATTTAGCATTAACGTATCGGCCGCGACCACAGGAGGCAGTACAACTCCAACGCTCCAACAAGTAACAAGTGCCGGTAACACGACATCAACAAATACTGTTTTTAGCGGCAAAGTTGCTGTCGGCACTGCTGCTCCAAATTTTGCATTAGACTTGGGTGCTTATAGTTTATTAGTAAAGGGTGGTGTGCGTACAGAAAGAGTGAAAATAGATCTCAGTAGTTCAGCTGGTTGGGCAGATTTTGTTTTCAAACCCACGTACAAATTGCCTAAATTGGAAACAGTTGAACAATTTATTAAAGAAAACGGGCATTTGCCTAATATTCCGTCAACGGCAGAAATTGAAAAAAACGGTTTGGATTTAGGTGCAATGGATGCTAAATTGTTACAAAAAATCGAGGAATTGACGCTTTATATACTTGAAATGAAAAAAGAAATAATGCAGTTAAAAAAAGAAATAACGCAATTGAAAAAATAAAATGAAATTTCTAATGATAAAAAACCCTCCAAAAATGTTATAAAACATCTTTGGAGGGTTTTTATTTCGTGCAAACGAAATAGAATATTAAACAGCAGCTATCACCGATATTTCAACATTTACGTTTTTGGGAAGTGCTTTCACGGCAACCGTAGCGCGCGCCGGAAATTCATTTTTAAAATATGAACCGTAAATTTCGTTAACGGCAGCAAACAACGACATATCGGATAGAAAAATCGTCGTCATTACAATATTATCGAATTTAGCATCAGCTTCTTTAAGTATGGCGTGTAAGTTTTTCATTACTTGGTGTGTTTCGTTTTCAAGCGTATCCATTACAAGATTACCCGTCGGTGGATCTATTGCAACTTGTCCGCTCACGAACAAAAAACCATTTTGTTTCACAGCTTGACTGTAAGGACCAATCGGCGCAGGCGCATTATCAGTTTTAATTATTTTTTTGCTCATAAAAGTTGGAATAGTTATTTGGTTTGTTAGTTCGTTAGTAATTTAGTTATCTGGTTGAAAAACTAACTAACCAACAAACTAACTAACTTATTTTATGCTTCTTCAACATTTTTTGCTACTTTTCCTTTAATGAACAACGCGCCGTTGTGATAAGTATCACCGTCGTGTTTATAAGCGTGATGGCGCATGTGCGTTTCGCCGGTAGTTTTGCAAACGCTGAGTGTCGGCAAAAGTGCTTTATCGTGACCGCGACGGGTACGTTTACGTTGGCGTGAATGTCTGTTACGCGGATTTGGCATGACTTTATACTATTTTATCCTTTAAAAAATTATTTATACGCGGCTTAACCGCCTTCAATTTACAACTTTACCTTTATTTCAGAAATTATTACCAATAAAAACCTAATTATCGTTGAACATATTTTTCAAATCGTCGAACGGATTTTTTTTTGAGTCAATGATTATTCTTTCTTGAACGGAATTTTTTTCTAAAATTTCGAGCACTTTCATATCGCACGGACGCGGATTATCTTTTTCGCAATCGTACACCCGATTAAAAGGCATCGACAAAATAATAAACTCGTGAACGTAACGCGCCACACTAAAATGACTCGTATCCGGGTGAATAAAAATTATTTCCGAGTCTTCATCTACCGTTTCTTCACTCATTTTCACCGTTAAATGTTGCGAGGCAGAAATCGGTAATTCTATAGATGCCGTACAACGATCGCAATCTGTGCTGAATTTACCTTTAATATGGAAAGTCAGTTCAAAAAAACCCACACGTTTATCCATTACTAAATCCACATCGAAAATACCCCTTTGTATTTCGGAATTTTCAAAATGCGAAAAAAATTCGGGCGTAATATGAAAGGCGTACCGATAAATAATATTGCTCAATCCTTTTATCGGAATAATAAACTCTTTAAGCGCGTTCATATTCAAACAGATTAACGGTTTATTGTTGCTTTTTTGAAAAGCGCGTGCAAAAATAATGTATTCCCGTGAAAGATGCTACTGTTTTAGGAATAAATTTTAAAGAATAAGCATTTCGTTTAAGTTTTCGCCGCGAATTTATTGATGTTATGAAGCACATTACATCCGGAGTAACATTCGCAAATTATTTTTTTAAAAAAAATTCAAAAAAATAATTTTACTTTAAGAAAATAATTTTGAAATAATTTTGAAATAATTTTGAAATAATTTTGAAATAAT
>JBBRQS010000043.1:0-6140 GCA_038226035.1 Chitinophagales bacterium
AAAACCATTTTTATCCTTTTGGTTTAAACATGGAAGGTGCATGGTCAAATACACCATCAATAACAGACAATAAATACCAATACAACGGCAAAGAACTTGTAAGTGATTTTGGTTTGGAGTGGAATGATTATGGTGCGAGAATGTATGATGCTTCGATTGGAAGGTGGAATGCGCCAGAACCGATGGCGCAATTGTTTAAAAAAGATAATTCATACGGTTATGTTAGTAACAATCCAATATTAAATATAGATGTAAAAGGAAATTTTAAACTTCCTGCAAGTATTAGAGCCTTATATCCACATTTTGCTGCTTATTTAGATAATAACATTAGTGAAATTTTGAAAAGTAAAAAAATAATGGCGAATTTAGAACGGTTTTCAGGTGGTAAACTAACGCGAGAAGTAGTTGAAAAAGATATTAAAAACGGTAACGGACCAGATATAGAAACTGGAAATAGAGATTTTAATGACGGTCGAGGAGGCGTCTTATTGGTTGATGGACAATTTAATTTATTCGGTAAGAACGAAATTTTTATTTCAGAGGTTTTATTGAGTGATTTTGAAAAAGCAATGAAAAATGATAAAGTAGTTATGGAAGTAAAACAAGCAATTCTCCTAAATGTAGTAGCTGTTTTATTACATGAATATGTTCATTATGGAGATAGAGATGATGATTATGCCGAAGATGAAAATGGGAAAAGAAGACCTTCAACAGGTGAAAATGATTTTGAAGAAGGTGATGCATTCAACTATCATGTATATGGATTTGAGACGGGAAGAATACCTGGTTTCCCTGGGGCAGGTTTTGATTTAGAGAGCTCTTATAAATTTGTAACCAAACCGAGCGAAACAAAAAAAGGGGAAAAGGAAAATAAAGATGAAATTCCAACAGTACCTAAAGTTTGAAATAAAATATTTATATTATGAAAATTAAAATTATATTTATTGTATTTTTATTACTAACTGTGGAACTTGTTAATGCACAGAAAGTAATTAGTAATTGTTTAATAATAGATTCAATATTAAATGTTGATAGTTTTCGTAAATCAATTGGTATTTCAGAAAATCCAAGAAAAATTATTCGTATCATAGATAGTAAAAATTTTCTAAAAAAGTGTAAAAGTGTTCAGCTTTACTCATACCATATTGGCAATCAAACAGTTAGTATTACCAATCAAATCCCATTAGATATCAATACTGGGTTGTTTTTGGATATGGTACTTTTGAGTATTAAACAAAATGAAAATAAAGTTGAAGTTGATATTTTTTTTGTAAACAACAAATGCGAAGATAATGTAAAACATAAATATATGTGCAAAGCATTCTTAGTAAAAGCTGATAACAGATTAAGTGTTGAAAAAGTAAATTATAGTCATATTCAATAATACCTGCTTGGCAATTTTATTTTAAGTAAAACGCAACGTTAGGTTTGTTTTTTAGCAAAAGCATATAAACAAAAGTTCATTGACATAACGGAAAAATAAAAAAATGAGTGCCGCACCGGCGTTAACGGTGCGGCACAAACGGCAATTGTATTGTGTACAAAAACGGTATAATTGAGGTGGGCTTACATGGATATGGCGTACAATAAACGCGACTTACCCGTTTTAACTCAAGACGGCAACCAACGCGCATTGGGTCGTTGGCTCGGCGTAACTTACGATGATTATGGTCGCCCTGTAACAACCGGATTTGCAACAAGCACAGGTTTAGACGCAACAACTTCTAATCCTACAATCGCTACGCTTTTAACGCAAACCGATTACAGCACCGTTACATCCGGCATTGAATTGGGCAAAGTTAAAACGACGCATAATTTTTACGGCACTTATTTGGAATCGTTTTTAGAATATGATAATTACGGTCGTGTGTTAAACTCGTACAGCAATAACCAATTATATACACCGATTCCCGGTACTGCCATTTCATCCGCAAATTTCAGTGAAAAAGTAGCGATTACTTATGATTTGGCTGATAACGTATTGACAAAAACAAGAACCCACAAGCCGGATGCCAATACAACACGCACAATTTTAGAAACCATAGATTACGACAACGGTTTGCGCGTAAAACAAATGAAACATCAAGTGGATAATTTACCCGAACAGATTTTGAGTTCGATGAATTATACCGTTAAAAATCAGGTGGCTACTAAATACGTGGGCAAAACCGGCAGTTTGAATTTTTTACAGAAAATAGATTATGCTTACAATGATTTGGGTTGGCTCACCGGCATAAATCCGACGGGTGTGAAAGGTGTTCAGACCCCGTTTGCGAATTGTACAATACCCGGAACAAATACAACGAGTACTACCGATTTAGATGTCAACGATTTGTTTTCAATGGATTTTAAATACGAAAGCCCGACTACCGCTTTAACGCCCGGCGGAACACCGGCAGCAAAAGCGGAATATGGCGGCAATATAACGCAAATGGCATGGCAGGTGCGCGGCAGAGAAAAACAAGTCTATACGTTTCAATATGATTACCTGAACCGCATGACCGATGCGCATTATGCGGAAGTAAATGCCGGCGGCAACCGCACCAACGACCTCGATAAGTATATGGAACAACTGACTTACGATGTGCGCGGAAATATTCAGACTTTAAAAAGAAAAGGCGTTACAAATAATTCGTGCGTGGTAGATTATTTAATTGACGATTTAACTTACAATTACATTCCGAAAAATCCGGACGGCACACCGAATTATAACGGTACAACCAATCGTTTGCAACAAGTAACAGATGCTGCCGATTTAATGAAAGGTTTTAAATCACAGGCAAACGGCGGTACTTATACCTATGACGCGAACGGCAATTTAAAAACCGACCCGAATAAAGGCATCACCAACATCGTTTACAACCATTTGAATTTGCCGGAACTGATTACTTTTAATACAGGCAATTCAATTGCTTTCTCATACGATGCAAGCGGAACAAAATTGCGCAAAACAACAAATCAAGGCGCGGGAGCTTTGACAAATACTATTGCCGTAACGGGTGTGCCTGCCAATAACAGTATTTTTAATGCGGGTTTTATTACTTCCACCGCAACAATTAATACCGGCATCACCGCAACAATGACGGCAAGCACAAGCATAGAATTACAACCCGGTTTTTTGGCGGATCAAGGTTCAGTTTTTAGTGCGACTATTGCAACAACCGGTGCAATTACACATACACAAGATTATGTTGGTGGAATTGAGTATAAAGATGGTATATTTGAAGCTATATACCACGCCGAAGGGCGTGTGACAACGGTAAACGGCTCTCTGAAATACGAGTATGCGTTTAAAGACCATCTCGGCAATACGCGCCTGATGTTTTGCGATAAAAACGGCGACGGTTTAATAACGCAAGCCGCCGACCAAGAAGCATCGGAAGTGACGCAGGAAAACCATTTTTATCCTTTTGGTTTAAACATGGAAGGTGTATGGCAAAACGCGCCGTCTATTGTTGATAATAAATACCAATACAATGGCAAAGAATTGGTGAGTGATTTTGGTTTGGAGTTGAATGATTATGGAGCGAGGAATTACGATGCTGCAATTGGAAGATGGAATGCGGTTGATCCGATGTCGGAGAAATACGGTAATTGGTCACCTTATAACTATACAAAAGGGAATCCGATAAATATGATTGACCCGAATGGGATGGAAGTTGAAGGACAGCCCACAGCGTGGGGGCAAACATATCAAGGTTATGCTGCTCCTGATCAAAATGGTGAAGTGCATGGAACTACTAAAGGAACACCGGATAAAGTGACTGTTTTAGTACCAGATTTGTACTTTGGGAGGGAAAAAGATGAGTCTGGTACTTATGTTTGTAATCTTTATTGCAACATTGATAAATATAAGATGGATGAAGGCGGAGAATATGACCCTAGAAGACCTGTAATTTACCATTCTTTTATTTTGGATTTGAAAAGCAACACTTTGAAAACAGAGATTTCTGACTTTGTAGATGCGATAGATTGTGGTGCCGGAGGTAAATTGAACAATATTTTTTACATAGAAATAGGATATAATTTACAAGATCAGCGGTTTAATTCTGCTGAAAAATTTAATTTGGCTAAACAGGATTGGATAAAGCAATACATAAATGGTGTTTATGATACTGATTTGAAAGCAACAATAAGAACTTTTATGGATACGCAGACTTATTCTTTTTTTGGCAACAAAACACTGTCTTATCCAGACGTAGGTATAGCAAACAAACAACATAATGCAGCAAGAAATCAATTGTTACAATTGGGTATTCCCGATAGTAATATTAGGTCAAGGTTTAATCATAGCCAGAAGTCATCATCTGATTTGTATATGTCGATCAGTCCTAATCCAATATTATTTCAATTTTTAAAAAAAGTCCCTATAGTATGATTAAATATTTTTTGTTAAACTATTTTTTTTTGTTTTTTTACATAGAAATTTCTTGCGGGCAACAAAACTATGGTGGTATATTTATGGAGGGAGATTCACCTACTTTTACTCAAAGTGATTTTCAATCATATTCAAAACTGCCCCCTGCCTTTCAAAGTATTTTAAATAATGACTTAGGGACAATTGAAAAAATGCCTAAACAAGAATTAGAAAAAAAATATAGAAACAGAAATGTGACATTTTCATCACTAATGTATGCTTGTAAATATGGATATGGAAGGGAAGGTATTGCCAATTTCTTAATTGACAACAATGTAGATGTTAATTTTAGAAATCAATTAGGTGAAACAGCACTTTCATATTTAGCATTTTCAAAAAGTCAAGATACAGTTCTTGCTAAAAGGTTAATGACACAAAGTACTTTTTATAAAAAAGATATACACGGATTGACACCCTTATTTTATTCTGTTTATTCAAATAACTTTGAAATGTTTAAGTATTTGTTGAAAGAATATTTAAAAAATAATAAAGCAGCAGGTTCTAATGAATTAGAGAAATGTTTTAATTACGCTTTTAATATACACGACGAGCATGACAACAGTCTAATCTTTTTAGAAAAAATATGTGAAACAATTAACATTCGCGAAATTTATTGGAAAAACGGGCTGTACAAACGCCCAATAGATGAAGCCATAATTCGAACACAACTTTATAACGGAATAACAAGATTGTATGGAATCGACTCAACTCATTTACCAAAAGATGATAGTCTTGATATAAAGTTAATGGATATTTTAATGAAGCATGGACTGAATATAAATGAAGTATTTGAAGAGAAGCAAAGTATATTGTATAAGGTATATGAAAACAAACCATTAGTAAAATTTCTTTCAACAAAAATTGCTAATATAAATCAATTAGACAGCACGGGTGAAACGTTTTTGCAGTATTATATTCAGCAGTCCATAACGCCTCCTAAAATTAAGTTTAATGGCAAATCAGTCTACTTATATGGTAATGAGAGAGATTATATTGCAGATTTTGATGTAATTAACTATCTGATTAATGCGGGTTTTGAAGTTAATAAACCTTATAAAGATGGAATATTGTACTTGATAATTACCGCAATCGATAAAAAAAATTATTTTATAATTAAAGATTTGTTTAAAAAATATCCGGAATTATTGAAAAAGCCTGAGATTATTAAAGTTCTTAAAGAACTACTTGATTCAAAGGTTTTGAATTCAATTATTTCGCCTTAAAACTTTATCACGCTTGGTTAGGGCGTGTTCTATGAAATAATAAGCTGGTTTCAGTTTAGTATGGAGTTAAATATTTTAAAACAAAAGTTCCTTGACATAACGGAAAAATAAAAAAATGAGTGTCGCACCGGCGTTAACGGTGCGGCACAAACGGCAATTGTGTTGAGTATAAAGATAATATCTTTGAAGCGATTTATCACGCTGAAGGTAGGGCGATTAACATTACAGTTAATAACGCTGTAAAATTTGTTTATGAATACGCGTTTAAAGACCATCTCGGCAACACACGCCTGATGTTTTGCGATAAAAACGGCGATGGTTTAATACAGCAATCGGCAGACCAACCTGTTAGTGAAGTGACGCAGGAAAACCATTTTTATCCTTTTGGTTTAAACATGGAAGGTGCATGGTCAAATACACCATCAATAACAGACAATAAATACCAATACAACGGCAAAGAACTTGTAAGTGATTTTGGTTTGGAGTGGAATGATTATGGT
>JBBRQS010000044.1:0-4349 GCA_038226035.1 Chitinophagales bacterium
GCCATTTTTGCTCGTAAACGGTATATTCTTAGGGAAGACAACGATTTATCGCGCCTCCGCTCGTAAACGGTATATTCTTAGGGAAGACAACGATTTATCGCGCCTCCGCTCGTAAACGGGATATTACGAGGGGGAGACGCGATAAATCGCCATTTTTGCTCGTAAACGGTATATTCTTAGGGAAGACAACGATTTATCGCGCCTCCGCTCGTAAACGGGATATTACGAGGGGGAGACGCGATAAATCGCCGTCTCTACATTAAATAAACTTATGAAAAAGGTACTCTCTCTTATACAACCTACCGGCGATTTACACCTCGGCAATTATTTTGGAGCAATAAAAAACTGGGTAAATTTACAAGATACATACCAATGCACGTATGGTGTAGCGGATTATCATTCTATGACCGCCCCTTACAAAGCAGCGCAACTCCGCGAAAATACTTGGAAAATGATTTTTCAATTACTCGCTTGCGGCGTTAAACCGGAAAATCTTTTTATTCAATCACTCGTGCCGGAACATACGGAGTTGTGTTGGATTTTGAGCTGTGTTACTTCGCATGGAGAACTGGAAAGAATGACACAGTTTAAAGACAAACGCAAACAAATTGAGGAAAAAGACAATCAAGCATTTATTTCCACCGGTTTGTTTTTTTATCCTGTTTTGCAAGCAGCAGATATTTTGATTTATAAAGCCGATTACGTGCCTATCGGAAAAGACCAAGAACAACATTTGGAATTAAGCCGGAATATAGCAGCGCGTTTCAATTCGCAGTTTGCGACAAATTATTTCTCACATCCGGAACCTCTGTTCACCGACATTCCGAAATTACTTTCGACGGCAGATCCTGCAAAAAAAATGTCGAAAAGTTTGGGCGAAAAACACTATATCAATTTGTTCGGCGATATTGAGCACATCCGAAAACAAATAAAATCAGCAGTGACGGATACCGGCGAAACAAAAGACGGCGAAATGTCGGCTGGAGTGAATAATTTATTCACTTTATTGAAAGCGTGTAATAAAACAGCAGTGCATGATATATTATTCGAGAATTATTCGAACGGCACTTTAAAATACAGCGAATTGAAATACGAAGTCGGGGAAGCTGTTGTAGAATTAGTGCAACCTTTTAAAGATAGGTTAGCGGATATTCAATCGCGCAAAAAAGACGTGCAATCGGAAATAAAAGATTCATCGGAACATATCCGCAAAACGGCACAACAAACGTTGAGAGAAGTGAAAGAAATTGTCGGAATTATGAATGTGAAACTTTAATACTCATTTAGAATACATAAATATCTATTAATCCTCGTCATTTGAATTCCATTTAATATCAATTGGAATACTGATGACGCGGATTAGACGGACTAACGCACGGATTTACCAAAGTATAAATCATTGAAAAAATATTTCCCACTCGCCACTACCCTACTTTGTTTTCTGCTCATCACTTCCTCATGCAGTCGCTTTGTAATGCAAGCCGACGAACGCAATACGCCCACCAATTGTTTCAATCTGTTGTGGCAAACCGTCGATACGCACTATGCGTTTTTCGATTTGAAAAAAATTGATTGGCGGAGCGTGAAAAAACGCTACGAACCGCGCATTGACGATAAAATATCGCAAGATTCGTTGTACAAAGTTTTGGAAGCTATGCTCAATGAATTGAACGACGGACACGTTAATCTTACTACCGCAACGCAGCGCAGCCACAATTGGCGATGGAAACAAGATTTTCCTGACAACTATTCACCGAATTTTGTCGCGAAAAAATATTGGGGTACCGATTTTCAAATCACCGGACCGTTTATTCATCAGTGGTTGCCGGACAGTATCGGTTATATTCATTATGCTTCCTTCGGTGCCGGCATTTCCGACGGCGATTTGAATTACATCCTCAGTCGCTTCGCCGGTTCACGCGGATTAATTATTGATATACGCGACAACGGCGGCGGCGCGATGAATAATGTTTTAAAATTTATGAATCGCTTCACTGATAAAAAAATTGCGGTCGGATACAGTTTTATGAAAAACGGACCGGCACATCAACAATTTACAAAAGCAACTACATTTTATGCCGCACCGACACCAAAAGCTATATCGTATCTCAAACCCGTTATATTACTCGTCAACAGAGGTTGTTACTCGGCGACTACTTTTTTTGCCGGTTTTATGTCATCATTGCCGAACGTGACTTTAATGGGCGATCAAACCGGCGGCGGCGGCGGTATTCCTATTTCTTCCGATTTGCCGAACGGTTGGCAATATCGTTTTTCCGCAACTTATACTTTATTGCCGGACAGCACAAACATTGAGTCGGGCGTTATACCTAAAATAAAAGTTTCTACGGATGTGAACGATGAACTCCAAGGACAGGATAAATTGATTGAACGGGCTATTCAGTGTATAAGGGATAACGGACGATAGATGTCGGGCAATGAACAATTTTTTCAATATCCGTCATCCAATGTTTGCTGCGTTAAAGTTGCGTTAAAACTTCGTTCATTTTTAATGACATTTTTCTCAAAAAAAATTCATTATCAACACTTTACAAAAATAAAAATAATGGTTGCACGATTTTTATCAAAAAAGTTTTGCAACCATTATTATTTTTGGCGTCTATACCATGAAAGAAAATTTTGAAAATGCGTTTGAAAAATATTCTTTACAAAATTAAAAAAAAAATTAAAAAAATATTTTCGCGCGATTTTTTTATTTTTACAAAAATTTTTATTCTTTTTTAAATTAAATTAATTCATCAAAAAAAATTCGGGAACTTTCCCGACTCAATACTCAATCAAAAATTAAAATGAAAATTAAAAGTATTTTTTCGGTAATCACTATCGCCCTTTTTTTATTCACCGCCGGCACGACTCACGCGCAAAAAGTGGCTATCGTGGATATCAATCAAGTTTTAGCCACTTTGCCGGATTACAAACGCGCGCAAGACGATTTGGATAAAATCGCGCAACGTTGGCGTTCCGAAATTGCGCAGCAACAAGACGCTATCAAAGGTTTGTACAATAAATATCAAGCCGAACAAGTCCTTTTGGCTGACGGTGCGCGCAAACAACGCGAAGAAGAAATACTGAACCGCGAAAAAGAAGTGCGCGAAGCACAGCGCGTTAAATTCGGGCCGGAAGGTGAGTTGTTTAAAAAACGTCAGGAATTGGTAAAACCGATTCAGGATAAAGTGTACAACGCCATCGAAAAATTTGCAAACGAACGCGGTTATGATCTTATTTTAGATAAAAGTGCCTCCGCGGGTATTATTTTTTCCAATCCGACTTACGATAAAACACAACAAGTCGTAGAAATGGTGAAGAAAATGTAAGTGTGATTTTAGATTTCGGATTTCGGATTAGTTTAGAAAAAAATCCGAAATCCGAAATCCGAAATCCGAAATCCTTGCACTATCTTTGCGCGAATTTTATAAAAAATATTTTTTCAAATCTTATACAGCTTTTAATTAAGTCAATTTATTCAATCAATGAGAAAAGTTCTTAAAACCATAGCGTTTTTATTTATTACGGTTGCCGCTTTTGCGCAAACACCGCAAAAAATCGGTTATCTCAACGCACAAGCAGTTTTGGCGGATATGGCGGAAATGAAATCCTCAGATTCGGAGTTAGATGCTTTGGCGCGTCAGTTATCGGCAAAGGATTCAATAAATCAAGTAAGTTTTTATGCCAAAGCGCAAGCGTTGGAAAAAGCATCGCAAGAAGGCACAAAAGCACCCGTAGAAATCGAGAAAGAAAAAAAGAATTTAGAAGACGAAAAAGCAAAAATTTTATCTTTCCAACAAGAAATGCAAAAACAATTGGGTGACAAACAAAAAGTGATGTATCAACCTATTTTCGATAAAGTGAATAAGGCGATTTCCGATGTAGCCAAAGAAGGCGGCTTCACTTATGTAGTAGATGCTACGAAAGGTACTTTACTGTACGCCGACGATAAATTTGATTTACAAAATTTAGTGCGCGCCAAATTGGGTTTGCCGGCGGCTCCGATTATTCCGGCAAATGCTACCGCACCAAAGAAAAATTAAACTGTTGCCTTTGGCAAGTTTTCGCTAAACAAAAAGCGCGCAAAAAAATATTTTTGCGCGCTTTTTGTTTAGCGAAAAAGTAATTATTCAGGTACAATTAAACCTAATGAAATTACGAAATTCGCCGTCTTTACTACCGTGACTAATGCAGGAATAGTGATAATCACTCTCTGTTTTTCGCTTCGCTCGAAAGACGTACTTGGAAATGGTTTTTTACGGAGAGTCGCTGTTTTTTTTTTTTTTTTTGGGGCAATCCGAAAAAAGTATTTAAAAAAACCGAGACTCCCTTTGGGTGTCACC
>JBBRQS010000045.1:0-3471 GCA_038226035.1 Chitinophagales bacterium
CGGACTCGATTGCCATTGATAACTGATTGTTCCCGAACCGCCCGTCACCGTTACGCTTACCGTATTCGTTCCGCCCGTACATTCGTTCGTCGCTTGAGGTTGTGAGGATATCGTAATTTGAGGAGAAACGATTACTTTCGCGCTATTGGATGTTTTAGGACTGCACCCGTTTCCGGTAGCACTGATAATGACGCGATAATAAGTTGTTCCCGCAGTCGTACTCGAGGGCGTATAAGTTGCCGTTGTTGCACCCGTACCGGTTGCCGTTGCCCAAGTAGAATTATCCGGACTTGTTTGCCATTGATATGAAATCGCACCGGTACCATTTGTTGCAGTTACCGATACCGTATTCGTTCCGCCCGTACATTCGTTCGTTGCTTGCGGTTGTGCCGTGATGGTAATCTGCTGTACTACCGTAATAGTTTGAGTATTTGAAATAGCTTTACTACAACCGTTACCCGCACAAGTATCTATTGCATTGTAATAAGTGGTTGTAGTTACAGAAGCCGGCGTATATGTGTTTCCGGTTGCTGCTACAATCGGTGTAAAAGTTATCCCGTCCGGACTGGATTGCCATTGAACAGTACATGAACCTGTTCCGCCCGAAGGTATTGCTGTTAAGGTTGCCGTTCCTCCGGTACACACAGTTGCCGCGCCCGATATGGTTATAGTCGGTTGCGGTACCACGTTGATGGTTATTTCGTTTGAAACAGGGCAGGTTTGAGACCATGCTTGCTGTGCAGAAAAAGAAATAAGACAAATAATTATAAATCCGATTTTTTGAAATAAATTACAGGATTTCATTTTTAAGTTTAAAATGGTTACGAGAAAGTCAATATAAGTTCATTGTTCTTCAACAAAAACTTTTTTTAACTATGCAAATAATAAACCGGTTTTTAACGGCTTGTAAGTTTAATTTTAATTTTGTCGGGTTTATCGGGTTTAAAGTTGAAAATCGGATATTTTTACACCGGCTTTTTTCAAGATTTAGGTTTTACTGAAAATTTACAGGAAGGGGATTTGTAAAAAATAACTCAAGATTTGATGACAATGATTTTATACAACTCAGGTATTTTTTTTTATAAAATCTGTATTTATATTGCAGCACTTTTCAATAAAAAAGCACGGCAATGGATAGCGGGCAGAAAAAATATTTTTGGACAAATTGAACGAGAATTTAACGGGAAAAAAAATACCGATAAATTCAATTCGGATACACGCACCGTTTGGATGCATTGCGCGTCTTTGGGTGAATTCGAGCAAGGGCGACCGGTTTTAGAAAGTTTTCAAAAACAAAATGTGCGCACAATCCTTACCTTTTTTTCACCGTCGGGTTATGAACCGCGAAAAAACAGTGACGTGGCGGATTTTATTTTTTATTTACCGCTCGACACACCGAAAAATGCGAAACGTTTTACGGAATTGATAAAACCCGATATAGTTTTTTTCGTCAAATACGATTTTTGGGGAAATTATTTGAATGTCTTAAAACAAAAAAATATTCCCGTTTTTCTAATAGCCGCTCAATTTCGGTCGGAACAATTTTCTTCTGTTTACGGCATTTATCTGAAAAAAATATTGCCTTGCTTTACGCATTTTTTCGCTCAAACGGTTGAAACGGCTGATATCTTAAAATCACAGGGTTTAAATAATGTCACGGTTACAGGCGATACGCGCGTGGACAGAGTCTTAAAAATAAAATTTGAAAATGTTTCTTTACCGATAATTGAAAAATTCGTGCAAGGCAAAAAAACTTTTATCGCCGGCAGTACTTGGAAAGCCGATGAAGAAATTATTTTTCCGTTGATTTCGAAAGAAATTTTTCAAGATTGGCAATTTATTATAGTACCGCATGATGTCAGTTCACAGCGTATACAGTCATTAAAAAGGCTTTTCAGCACTTCGGCAATGCTGTATTCAGAGTTTGAAAAACTTCCCGAGAAAGAAAAAATACCGCGTATTTTAATTATTGATCAAATCGGTTTGCTCTCCAAAGTGTATCGTTACGGTACGGCGGCGTATATCGGCGGCGGATTCGGGCACAGTATTCACAACACACTTGAGCCGGCAGTTTTCGGTTTGCCGATTATTTTCGGAAAAAAATATCAAAAATTTCCGGAAGCTGTGACATTAGTTCAAAACGGCGGTGCTTTTTCCGTATCGAATGCCGACGCTTTGATAATTTGTTTGACCCAACTTGACAATACTATCCTCCATGAAAAAACACACGAAGTTGTTCTAAAATTTATTGAAGACAATAAAGGAGCAACAGAATTGATTACAAACTACGAATTACGAAATTGTAATTAATCCGGCATCCTACATCCTTTGTCCTGAGTCTTTGATTGCTTATTTCACAAACACTTAATTTTCAATTAACGTACAAGTAACACGCTGTTTCGACATTTGTATTTAATAAATAAATCGCAAATGAAAAGAAAAGTGGAATTGGTAGTCGTTTCCGATGTCCATTTAGGTACGTTTGGTTGCCACGCTCAAGAACTGTTCAACTATCTGAAAAGTATTAAACCCGATTGTTTGATACTGAACGGCGATATTATAGATATGTGGCAATTTAAAAAATCCTATTTTCCGAAAGAACATCTCCTTGTTATCAATAGAATTTTAAAACTCGTTACTAACGGTACCAAAGTTTATTATATTACAGGCAACCACGATGAAATGTTGCGCCGGTTCAGTGGTTTCAGCAACGGTAATTTTCACCTGCGCGATCAATTGGTATTGAACATCAATAAGAAAAAAATTTGGTTTTTTCACGGTGATGCTTTCGACGGTTCTATTTTAAAAGCGCGTTGGTTAGCAAAAATCGGCGGAAAAAGTTACGATTGGTTGATTGTTCTTAACCGATATATTAATAATATACTGAAATTTATGGGGCGTGAACCGATGTCATTTGCGGGAGCGGTTAAAAGCAAAGTAAAAAATGCCGTTAAATTTATCAATGATTTTGAACACGAAGCTATTGATGCCGCAAAAAATTCCGGTTATGATGGTGTAGTTTGCGGACATATTCATTCACCGCAAATTCAGCAAAGCGGTTCGGTGACGTACATGAATTCCGGCGATTGGATCGAAAATTTAACGGCTTTGGAATACGATAAAGGTGCTTGGACTATGTATAAATATAAGTCGGAACAATACGCATACACCGAAAACGATTTGCTTTCCGAAGAAGATGAAGATGAAAAAAAAATAGCTATGAATCAGAATGATTTAGTTTCCCAATTTCTGAAACTACATCAACAAGAAAATTTCCCTACCGAAACTATTACAAACAAACAGTAATTAATTACGAATTACGAATTCGTTTTTTTTTCAAAAAGAAATTCAAAAAGAAATTCAAAAAAGAAATTCAAAAAGAAATTCAAAAAGAAATTCAAAAAGAAATTCAAAAAGAAATTCAAAAAGAAATTCAAAAAGAAATTCAAAAAGAAATTCTAAAAGAAATTC
>JBBRQS010000046.1:0-2870 GCA_038226035.1 Chitinophagales bacterium
AATTCCAAAATGGTTCGATTAAAAGTTTATTTTGTGTTATTTAGTTTGGGTGGTTGTTTGAGGTTTCAATTCCAAAATGGTTCGAGTAAAAGGCCGAACGTGAAAGTTTTTCTGCCGACATTGGAAGGTTTCAATTCCAAAATGGTTCGATTAAAAGTATTCACGGGCTAAGCAGCGGTTTATTGATTACGGGTTTCAATTCCAAAATGGTTCGATTAAAAGCAAAACACCGTACACCGTAGCGGTGTCGACAAACGGGTTTCAATTCCAAAATGGTTCGATTAAAAGATTCAACTGTTATAAGGTTGAACATGTACAGTTAGCGTTTCAATTCCAAAATGGTTCGATTAAAAGAAAATTTATGTTTTTATAAAACCTTTTATCCTTTGGTTTCAATTCCAAAATGGTTCGATTAAAAGCGTTAAATCGAGTTGAAGAACAATGCCGCCTTCACCCGTTTCAATTCCAAAATGGTTCGATTAAAAGGATTTTTTCATAGTTTATACTTCCGTTTAATTGTTAAGTTTCAATTCCAAAATGGTTCGATTAAAAGATTATTAATAGTATCAACGGTTGATATAAAACCGTTGTTTCAATTCCAAAATGGTTCGATTAAAAGCCGTTAGACTTACATGCAAATATAATTCATTTTCAACGTATTGTGTATGCGGTTTGATGATTTTTTTTGAAAAAAAAGCGTCGTTGTATAATGATACGATTTTGTAAGAGCAGCGACGACTTCTATAATATCCTGATTATCAATGAAACGGTTGGTTGAGGCGGGGATAAAATATTAAAAATCACCTGAAAACTGCCCTGTATTTTACGACCGACGACATCCGTTTTTCGAAAACATACTGCAACTGATTAAATATCAAGTTGCTATAAAAAATTATCTGTCGAATTTTTTTCTATACCGACTATTTCTTTTTCCATCCATTTCGGGTTCTTGCTCGAAAAAATAATGAGACTGTCTTGGTCTTTATTCATGATTTTTCGTGCTTCGAGTTTCAGTTCTGTCAGTTGAACTTCCGTGAGTTCGCCTTCGAATACGGAATTTTGTATCCACGTCAAATAACGGCGACACAGTTTGAGCATCTTAACGACACGTTTTTCGCCGCAATCGTAAACAGCAATGATGTACATTGGAATAATTAAAAATTAATAATTAGTAATTAATAATCTCGATCTGTTATTTATGTCGGCAAGTATTAAACGCTCCGAACTCAAGTTATTTAGTGGTTTCGTGTTCTCGGAATTAATTATTAATTATTAATTCCACTAATCACCACCAAATCTTAAACGGTTTATAAGTTTCTTCGATGCCCAAAATATATTTTTGCAATTTCCAACACTCCAACTTGACTAAATGTTTGTAGCTCACTTTTTTGTTAAGTGAGCGGTGTTGTATGGTTTCTTTCAACCGGTCTTCCCATTCTCTCAAAAAAATTTCTTTGCCTTGTTTGTTCAATCGGCAACCGTTGAGGTTTTTGTCGAAATATTTGGCTTGAATTTCTTTTTTATTCAGCAATTTGAAAATGATTCTGTCAACCAATATCGGTTTGAAAATTTCGGCGATATCCAGAGCCAATGAATAACGGCGCGCACCGGGTTCGTGCAAAAAAGAAATCGTCGGATTGAGTTGCGTGTGATAAATTTGACCCAAAGCCAAAGTATAACACATCGAATTACCGAACGAAATCAGGGCATTTATTTCATTGCTCGGCGGTTGTTTCGTCCTGTTGCCCATTTCAAAATCGTTGATGATGAGGTCGAACGCATCGTAATATATTTTTCTGCAATTGCCTTCTACGCCCATTAAAGCTTTTACGTCCGTACTTTCCGAAATATTTTCTCTGTATTTTTCTATTTGTTCTATCATCGGCTCCATATCGCGTCCGCGTTTGTCGTAGTATTTCATATTTTTCAAAATATTGAAACTCGCCCCTTCGATGAATGCCTGCGCGATATACAATCTTTTTTTCTGTGACAAATACGCCCGTGTTTGTTCTATCTGACATTTTCCCGCCAACAGATAATCTTTCGGCATAAAAGAACCGGTATAATGTTCGTAATAATCAAAAAAATGTACAGCGATACTTTCCTTACCCAAAAAATTATAGAGTGCCGAATTGGTATCAATCGAACCGAAAATAAAAAGGTCGCTGATGGTTTCAATAGGCAGATATTTTGCCGGCAGTTCTTTGTTATTTTCGTCGGTCGGTACGAAGCAAAGCGTATTGTCTTTTCTGCTCATGCGCCCCGGGTTGAAAAGATAATAGGTACGTTTCATTTTGAGAATTACGGATTTTTATTGTAATGTTTTTTTAAGCCGAGCCGTCAGAAACCAGTTTGAGCGGAGCGAGTTTTTGTGATTTGATTTTTTCTTTATTACTTTCTTTTGTATCAAAACAAAATAAAGTAAGATCATGAATTGCAAATCATATTTATAGCCCTGTTGTATTTACTTTTTTGTCTTGACACAAAAAAGTAACAAAAAAAGTCAAGAACAAAAAAACTCGCTCCGCTCAAACAGGTTTTGTTCGGGCTTTACGCTTTTGAAGAGGTATCTCTAAAAATTTACAACTTGACTGCATGAAAAAAAAGCCGAGCCGTCAGAAACCAGTTTGAGCGGAGCGAGTTTTTCTTACTTGATTTTTTCTTTGTTACTTTCTATTGTATCAAAACAAAATAAAGTAAGATCATGAATTGTAAATCATGTTTATAGCCCTGTTGTATTTCCTTTTTTGTCTTGACACAAAAAAGGAACAAAAAAAGTCAAGAACAAAAAAACTCGATCCGCTCAAACAGGTATTGTTCGTTCTTTACGATTTTGAAAATGTATATATAAAAATTAACAACTTGAATGC
>JBBRQS010000047.1:0-2228 GCA_038226035.1 Chitinophagales bacterium
AATCAACAATGCGTTTTATGCGGTCAATGAACGTGCGAAACAACAACTTTCGCGAACTGAACTTTCAGAAATTTTGTATATACCTTTGGTAAAGGTATCAACGAAAAAAATCGGCGAAACAATCGAAATAAGAGTAAAAGATAACGGCAACGGTATTCCCGACAAAATAAAAGACAAAATATTTCAACCGTTTTTCACCACAAAACCGACAGGCGAAGGTACCGGCTTAGGTTTATCGTTGGCTTATGATATAGTTACGAAAGGACATGGCGGCGATTTAAAAGTGGAAAGTGTTGAAGGAAAGGGATCTGAGTTTATTATAAAATTACCTTTTAAAACCAAATAACAATGAAATACATCGTTAGAAAAATATCCGGTTACATAGCATTATTTTTATTTCCTATTTTTATACAAGCGCAAAAAAATACCGTGATGAACGACACTGCGCGCTTAGACAGTTATTGTGATTTAGCATTAACTTATTCGGAAAGTAACAGAGACAGTTCCATTTACTACAGCCATCAGGCATTGGATGTCGCCGGAAAACTCCACCAAACATTTTATCAAGCCAGTATTTTGAGCGATTTGGGTTATACTTTACTCAGTAACGGCGATTACGCTAACGCTTTAAACAGCTTATTGCGCGCCGATAGTTTGATAGAATTAAAAAATATTTCTGACAATATTATCCGAACTCCTTTTTTCGATGAATTTTTTAAAATAGACTCGCCCGAGACGAATAGAATTATTTTGAAAGCTTACATAAAAAACAGCCTTGGTTTGCTTTACGGACAAACAGGAGACTTGGAAAGACAATTGAAAGAACTTTTTGAAGCAGTACAGATTGTACAAACCCACATCACAAACCCCAATTTAATGTATACACTGACGACTAATATTGCCAATGCGTACGTAAATATGGAAAAATTAGACTCGGCTTTATACTATCAAAAAATAGTGGTGGAAATTGATAAAACTATTAAAAATAAAAATTACAGTGGCGCATCGCTAAAAGCGATCGGTGATATTTATTTAAAGAAAGGGAACTTGGATTCCGCTAAAATATATTATTTGCAGGCTTTGAAACTGTTGGAAAAAAGCGGACAAAACATAAATTATATGGCTTTAACAATGTTTGCTTTGGCCGATGTGTATAGAGGTAAAAGGAAAACGGATTCAAGTCTTTATTACGCCAATGCAGGTTTGAAAAAATACAGATCTTTGGGAAATGAGGTACCGGAAATGGAAGAGTCTTACGCAGCCTTGGCTTTAAGTTTTCAAGAAAAGGGAAAATACGACAGTGCGTATTATTATATTGCGTTAGCGAAAAAATTTAAAGACAACCTTTCCGAAAAAAAATTAAAAAATCTCAGTAATTTTCAAAAAATCGGTTTTGATGAACAATTACGATTAAAAGCCAACGAAGAACAGAAAATTATTACCGACAACAAACGCAGAATTTATTTACTGATTGCCGGATTGGGCATCTTTTTCATTATTGCATACATACTTTTCAGAAACAACCGGCAAAAACACAAAGCGAATATTTTACTTCAAAAACAAAAAGAGGAAATACAAAATCAACGCGCCGAACTTCAAAAATCTTTGACCGAATTAAAATCCACGCAAAACCAACTTGTACAAAAAGAAAAACTCGCCTCACTCGGGGAACTCACAGCCGGCATCGCGCACGAAATTCAAAATCCTTTAAACTTTGTCAATAATTTTTCGGAGTTGAGTGTTGATTTAGTAAAAGATATCAACGCTGAAATTAATAAAGAAGCCATTGACAAAGACTATGTAAAAGATTTGATGCACGATTTAACATCCAATCAAGAAAAAATTAATCATCACGGCAAACGTGCAAGTTCTATTGTAAAAGGGATGCTCGAACATTCGCGCGCAAGTACCGGCGAACGCGAAATAACCGACATCAATAAATTAGCGGACGAATATTTGCGCTTGAGTTATCACGGTTTGCGCGCCAAAGACAAAAATTTTAATGCCGATTTCAAAACAGATTTTGATGCGTCGTTGCCGAAAATAAATGTTGTTCCGCAAGATATTGGGCGCGTGTTATTGAATTTAATCAACAATGCGTTTTATGCGGTCAATGAACGTGCGAAACAACAACTTTCGCGAACTGAACTTTCAGAAATTTTGTATATACCTTTGGTAAAGGTATCAACGAAAAAAATCGGCGAAACAATCGAAATAAGAGTAAAAGA
>JBBRQS010000048.1:0-1981 GCA_038226035.1 Chitinophagales bacterium
ATTGTTTTGTTTTCTTACCTTAGTGCCTGTATGAAAAAGCTCGCTTCCATCTTTTTATTGTTCAGTTTGCTGTATAGCGCTTTCGGCTACTACGGTTTGCTGGCTTTTGAAAAAGTGCAGGCGTCGGAAATGACGGCGGCGAATTAGGACGAGGCCCAGTATAAAGTTATTAAAATCCCCGTTTCGGCATACGTTCACCTCGAAGATACGGATTTTGAAGAGGAAGAAAACGCCCAGGACGACAATCCGCCTATTGGTATTATTTTGGCGCGCGAGAAAGATGAAATGGTGGTCCGGTACGCGTTGCACGGCATGAGTAGTCAATTGTTTGTTTCCAAATATCAATTCTACCTGCCGAACGAAGAAGAACTGAGAACAAAATTAGCGTATTTGCTGCAACAACCGGAATGAATGGGCAGACCTGTAGATTGATAAAACTTCACTCTTCTGACACGCCTTCCATATATTAAAAATCTTGGTTGTGCGACAATTTTAATGGGTCAAAAAAAAGTGTAATTTTGAGCATGTCAATATTGGAATCATATAGTGTTTTACTGAATTTGTCTGGCGTTGCCATCACGGATTTTATCATTGAAAACAAGTGCATAAAAATATCGTGCATGTTGACCGCGCGCAGTCATCCCTGTCCGAAATGCCAGGCTTTGTGTACTTTGGTCAATGACAGAACCATCCGGACTTTACGAGATTTAAATATCTCGGATCGGGAGGTGTATTTGTTGGTCACGGTTCGTCAATTTCATTGTTCTTCCTGTGGTCATTACCATTCCGAACCGCTGTCTTTTGCCGACGCAAATAAAAGTTACACCCATCGCCAATCGAAGTACATTTTTGAACTTTGCAAAAAGCAGAGTTACAAAGAGATCGGCGCCATTGTCAATATGCACGCCAAAACCGTGGAACGGTTGGTTTTATCGGAATGCGAAAAAACCGAGCGTTTGGCGGAACGGTATGCAAAAGTCAGACGTTTGGGAGTGGATGAACAAAGCCACCGAAAAGGCAAAAAAGATTACGTGTGTATATTAACGGATTTAGATTCCGGCACAATCGTCGACATTTTACCGAGCAGAAAAAAAGAGACCTTACTCGCTCATTTTCAAGGACCTGGCGCGTCTTTTTGCGATCGAATAACGGATATTAGCTGTGATATTTGGCCGTCCTGTATTGGGATTGCCGAAATTTGTTTCCCCGCCGCCACATTGGTGTTGGATCGGTTTCATGTGACCAAACTGCTCAACGCATCTTTGGACAATTTTCGTAAAGACCTGCGCAAAGCGGATAAAAATCAGGCGGCATACAAAAAACTCAAATGGATATTATATAAACAACACCACCGCCTGACTGACCTTGAACTCGACGCCCTGGAAGCCGCTTTTGAAATAAACCCGCTACTCAAAGAACATTATTTTATCCGCGAACAATTTCACCACACCCTCGACAATCATACCGACGTACCGTCAACCTTGAGGGCAATGGATAAATGGATACAATCGGTCGGAGAAAAGAAAATCACGGTTTTTGACGACTTTATTAAAACACTCCAACGTCACAAAGTCGCTATTGCCAATTATGTCAAAGACCGCCTTTCCAACGCCGTTACCGAAGGACTCAATAATTTAATCCGGAGTATCAGAAGAAGCGCTTTTGGTATGCCTAACTTTAAGCATATCCGCCTAAGGGCATTAGCCATATCTTCATAACCATTAAAATTGTCACACAACCAATATATCCTTGGAATAAAAATTATCCAAAATAGTTCAAATCTTCTATCATGTTTTTGTTAATAAAAGCGTTTTCTCTACCCTTGCGGCGGGTATTTAAGATTTGAATTCTTTCAAATTATTCAATATTTTAAAACAGTCAGTACAAATAGTCTACTTTTAGGATAAGAAATTTTAAAATGAACTTTAAGCCATAAGACAATAATAAGAACATTTAAGTAATTATAATTACGACTTTAAGC
>JBBRQS010000049.1:0-1870 GCA_038226035.1 Chitinophagales bacterium
ATTGCCGTCAAAACTGTATGTCACGTTGTTTTGAGCGGTAATCGTTATCACGCCCGTTGCTTTTGCGCACGTCGGTTGTACGACGGAAAATTGCGGAGCCGGCGGAACGTTTAATGCGGTATTTACGGTTGCACTTGCACTCGACTTACATCCGCTCGAAATATCTTTTACGTAAACGGTGTAAGTATTCGGCGATAAATCATTTGATACATTGCTCACCGAAAAAACATTGCCGTCAAAACTGTATGTCACGTTGTTTTGAGCGGTAATCGTTATCACGCCCGTTGCTTTTGCGCACGTCGGTTGTACGACAGTAAATTGTGGTGTCAGTACGGTTACTGTATTCACCATAAAAGCGCTAGAAAAGACTTCTTTTGTGTCAATACACATATCCGCAGTTGCGGTATTATTCGGTGTGACGGATGCCTGTATGGCATCTCCTTGCACCAAAGTATTATCCGAATAAGTTGTTCCGTTTTGGTTGGGTATAACCACATTGTTTTTGTACCATTTTATGACAGGATTTGAACCACCGCCGTTTAGACTGTAAAATAATGTAACCGTAGTGCCCACACAAATTGGTGATATATCCGGTGCATCTCTGTTATGTACGGAAGAAATCATCGGCGTTGTCAGTTTTACGCAGCAGGTGTTGGGAACGCAAACGGAACGGGTTATCGTATTACCTTTTTCATCCAAAAAATATTTCCCTGTAAAGGCATTCGGTAAACAAGAAATTTTAGAATCAATTTGTAATAACTGCAATGTGGACGGTAAAGCCGGTAGACAGTTGAAGTTGTTATTGGCGCAAACCAAAGTACTCAATCGTTTCGGCAACGCGGGTAAACTATTGAGTAAATTATTGTTGCAATACAATTGTATCAAATTATCCCGCAAAGTAGGTAAACTTGCGAGTGAGTCAAAAGAGCAATCCAAAAAAACCAAATTATCCGGCAAAGCGGGTAAACTTTTGAGATTATTATGATTGCAATGCAACTCTTGTAATCTACCCGGCAATGCAGGTAAACTATCAAGTTGGTTATTATTGCAAAACAACTGAGGCAAATATGCAAAACCCGAAATACCCGTTAAATCTGTTATAGATTTATTATTCACATAAAGAATACCGTTAAAAGTTGCTGCAGTTTGTGTTAAATTATTACAAGCATCAATAAAAGCAGGATTTTGTGCGCGTATCGCGTTGGCAAAATTTACATCCGGAATATGTATGCCTCCGGCTGTGGGTGCAGGATTCACCGTCGCGCTTGTGCTTGCTGTACAGCCGCTTGAAACATCTTTCACATAAATCGTATAGGTATTGGGCGATAAATCGGTTGAAATATTGTTTGCCGAATAATTCGTACCGTCGAAACTGTATGTTACACCCGAACTTGGTGATGTTATAGTTATCACACCCGTTGCTTTTGCGCACGTCGGTTGAACGACGGAAACCGTCGGTATCGCCGGAACATTTAAAGACGCGTTCACCGTTACGTCTTTGCTTGCGGTACACGTGTTGTCCGTTGTGCTGCGCACCGTGACCGTATATTTGTTCGGCGTCAATCCGCTCGCGGATGTAGTTGATGCAAATCCGTTACCGAAATTATACTCAACGCCGCCCGGCGGATTGTTTACGGTTATTGTTCCACCCGGTACGGCGCATGTCGGTTGCGTTACGCTCAAATCGGGTGCAGCAGGAGGCGATGGTGCCACATTTACGGTTGCGCTTGCACTCGAAACACATCCGCTCGAAATATCTTTTACGTAAACGGTGTAAGTATTCGGCGATAAATCATTTGATACATTGCTCACCGAAAAAACATTGCCGTCAAAACTGTATGTCACGTTGTTTTGAGCGGTAATCGTTATC